>NZ_JARGYC010000009.1 GCF_029168335.1 Psychromarinibacter sediminicola | reverse complement strand
CGAGCGGAGGTTTCACATCAGCCAACCCGACGCCGAGAGCGGCAGCAAATTCGGTTCAAGTCACCCGGCTCCGCGCAGCGCTTCCTCGCCTCCCATTCCGCAATCTCCAATCACTTCAACGTCCAGCGCCATTTGATCTCCCGCAGAACGCTGAAGGTGTTACGCTCCACGGCAATGGCGGATTGGCGCGAGATCGTGGCTGTCTGACGTCGGCTACATACAACCTGCACCTCAGGGCGAACCAACGTGACAGCGCCAGTGCAGGTGTTGGGCAAGCTCGGCGGCGTGCCAGGCGTTGCCGCCAAAGGCAAGAAGCAGGGATGCGCCTCTGGGCGGACGCGGTTTGGCCGGCAGATGCACGCCAACAAGTTCGGCGCCATCCTCGACCGTGAGTGTAAGCTGCTCGGCGGTTGCCGGGAGCGCTAGGCTTGGCCCGACTGCCCATCGGGGGAAGAGGAGCCGGTCCTGAAGGAGCGCCATCGTGAGTGCGGCGGCCAGGTACAGCGCTGCAAGGACGCCCGCCAGCTTCAGAAAAAGGAGCATATGTGACGGTCCTACATCGCCCCCTCGCGCGCAAGGCTCGAGGGCGCTAGCGTCGCTCGGCCCGTCCCTTTCCGAGCGCTTTCTGGGTGTATGCCGCCGAGCTATGGGGCAGGAGCAGATGGATCGTAGGATCGGATCTCGGCGTTCTCAGAATGTCAATATGACGTTGTTGAACGCGCCCCGCCCGCCAAGGAAGGAGAGTCGCAACCATTGCCTCTCGCCGGTGCAGCGCCACATGCCGTGCATGGAACGAAGCTCCCTCACCCGCCGCGCGATACTTGCTGGTGTTGCCGCCAGCACAGCACTCTCGCAGTCAGTTCCAGTGCCAGTTGAAGCGCAGGAAAACGTCGGACCGATGCGCCGGGTCGCCTCGACAGGAAAGATGATCCCTGCCGTCGGCCTCGGAACCTGGATCACCTTTAACGTTGGCCGTGATCCGAAGTTGCTGGACCGCTCTGCAGACGTGATGCGCGCCTTCTTCGATGCTGGCGGGCGCGTGATCGACTCTTCGCCCATGTATGGATCGTCGCAGGACACACTGGGGTACGGGTTCGAGAAACTCGGCCGTCCCGAGGGCCTTTTTGCGGCGGACAAGGTCTGGACGTCCTCCTCCGAGGAAGGTCCCCGGCAGATCGAGCAGTCCCGAACGGAATGGAACGTGCCGCGATTTTCTCTGGTGCAAGTGCACAACCTTCGGGCGTGGCAGGCGCATCTACCGATGCTGCTGAACAAGAAGGCTAACGGAGAGATCGATCATGTGGGAATCACCACGTCGCACGGTCGCCGTCACCAAGAATTACTGCAGATCATGCGCGAGCAGCCGCTTGACTTCGTCCAGATTACCTACAACGTCCTCGACCGCGAAGTAGAAGACGAGATCCTGCCGCTGGCGCAGGAACGCGGCATCGCCGTGATGGTCAATCGTCCGTTCCGGCGTGGCGCGCTGACACGATGGCTGGAGGGGCGGCCTTTACCCAGCTTCGCCGCGGAGATCGGCACCGCAACCTGGGCTCAGTTCCTGCTCAAGTTCATCCTTTCGCACCCCGCGGTCACCGTCGCCATCCCCGCCACGACACGGCCTGACCATGCGCAGGAGAATGTCGCCGCCGCATCCGGTGCGATGCCGGGTCCGGACATGCGAGAGCGCATGGCCAAACATGTCCGTTCTCTGTGATGTTGGAGTGGTGGAGCTACCGCCCACGCGATTTCCTGCTGTTTTCCGAATCCGTCTACTGGCGGCTGTTCGAGTTGGCGAATGACGCGCTCTGGCCCTGGCCTCTTGTAGCGCTGGCGCTCGGAACAGGCGTTCCCGCGCTCGCTTGGTCACGCCTCTCGGCGGCTGGCCGGTTCATCGCCGCGATCCTGGCGACAGCGCTTATAGTCACCGGCTGGGCGTTTCTCTGGCGCCATTACCGGCCGATCAACTGGGTGGTCACCTATGTCGCTCCGCTCTTCGCACTGGAGGCGCTCCTGTTGCTCTGGCTCGGGGCAGTACGCGGCAAGTTGAGCTTCAGGACCGATCTGCGCTGGGACGTTCTTGTCGGCTGGGCCCTCTTTGCCTACGCCCTGGTTTTGCACCCACTGACCGCCTTGGTCACAGGACGGCCATTGCGCGGAGCTGAGGCCTTCGCGGTGGCTCCTGATCCGACGGTCGTCGCGACGCTCGGCCTGCTCGCAACCGCCCAGCCGGGGGCGGTCCGTGCCTGGCTGTTGCCCTTGCCAGTGCTGTGGTGCCTGGGAAGTGGAGCGACACTTTCGACGCTGGGCACATGGGAAGCGTGGTTGCCGCTGGGCGGAGCTGCGCTGACGTTGGTCGCCGTGCACCTCCCGCGTCAGGCCAAGGCACACTCCGCAGGAGGGCCCAGACAAGAGAGAGTACCTGAAAGAGCCCCTCGAACACCTTGCAAGCGGCCATCCGGAAAGCGGAACTAATAATTGCCTGACCATCGCGCCGTTCGAGCCGTGGGATTTGCATCTCGTTTGAGCAATTAGCTGGAGCGCTAGCCCATGCATTGGTGCGTTCGGAAGGGTCGTTCATCGAGGCGCCATCGGTTCGAGCCCGATGGACGACGCGCGCCCCTGGGTCTCCGCGCTCTTCACCGCCACGAAGCGCATGGTCGGGCGCAGGGCCGCCTCCGCGATGGCTTCCGCGTCCGCAGGATCGTTCTTCTGGTGTTTCACGAACGGCTTCACGTAGGCGGCCGGGACGAGCCGCACCTCGTGGCCGTGCCGTTGCGCAACCCGGCCCCAATGGTGCGACGTGGCACAGGCCTCCCTCGCCACCACACAGGCCGGCTGCTCAGCGAGAAGCGTCGCCAGCCGTGTCCGCGATAAACCTCGGTTGTATAGAACCGTCCCCTCCGGCCCCACGGCGCAGACCTGAAAGCTGCCCTTCGCCAGGTCGATCGCCAGCATGTTGATCTTCGTTGTCATCGGTGTGCCCTCCACTTGGTTCCCACGGAACCATCATGGCATACGAGATGCCGCTGGGTGGGGGCATCCACCGCATCAGTTCAGTTTGCATCAAGGAGGTCGACGATGGGATTTGGCTGATCAGCTTCATGCGCTACGATCTGGGCTATATCGACCTGGACCAGAGAACATTGCAGACCATCGACACCCCGTTCGGCACGAGGGTGTCACCCATGTCGTAGGTACGATCTGTTACCTATGTCTCCGGGCTGTACAGGGGGATATTTGGTGCCGGCAGAGGGACTCGAACCCCCGACCCCGAGATTACAAATCACGTGCTCTACCAGCTGAGCTATACCGGCCTCGGGTCCAGATCGGTCCTTAGTCCCTATTCCGCGCTTGAGCAAGGGTCCGCGCGGGGCGGCGCAGCGTATTGCAGTTGCTCCGGACGCCCGGCGATGCGAAGCTCGGGGGCCAGCAACCGAACACGGGTCCGAGCGACCGCCGGGCGGCGGGGTTCGACGGCCCGGCCCGGTCCCGGGCGGCCCGCGGGACCGTAACCGACGAGGCCGAAGCGCATGCAGACGAAGACGGTCCTCGTCGTGGAGGACGAGATCCTGATCGCGATGGATATCGAGATGACCCTGACGGAGGCCGGCTACCGCGTGATCGGGCCGTGCCATAACGTCGCCGAGGCGGAAGACCGGCTGCGCACGGAACGGCCCGGCGCGGCGGTCCTGGACGTGAACCTCGGGCGGGACGAGACCAGCGCGGCGCTGGCCCGGCGGCTGCAGGCGGAGGGTGTGCCGGTCGTCTTTCTCACCGGCTATGCCGGCCCCGACGACGGCCTGCCCGGCACGCTCGGGGACATCCCGCGGCTGGGCAAGCCGATCGACGTGCCGCGGCTGCTGGACCTGCTGGGGACGATGGGGGGAGGCTAGGCCGCCTGCGGAGACCGGCCGAACCGGCCGGATGCGGCCTTGCCCCGGGCGTCCCCCTCTGCGCTATAGTGCGGCCGGGAGGACGATCATGGCGGTCTGTGCACTGGGATATCTCGGCGTCCGGTCCGACCGGCTGTCGGACTGGAGCGACTTTGCCGGCGGGCTTATAGGGATGCAGCAGGTCGACCGGGGCGGCCGGGCGATGGCGTTCCGGATGGACGACCGGATGCAGCGGCTGATGGTCTCCGACGAGGAGGGCGAGACGCTGGCCTTCATGGGCTGGGAGGTGGAGCGTGCGGCGGATCTGGACGCCTACGCCGCGCAGCTGGAGGCGGCCGGCACGGAGGTTCACGCGGGCGACGCCGCGCTGGCCGACCGGCGGCTGGTGGACGGGCTGATCTGGTTTCACGATCCGATGGGCAACCGGGTGGAGCTGGTCCACCGGCCGATGGTCACGGCCGATCCCTTCGTGCCGGGCCGGCCGATCCAGGGGTTCCGGACCGGACCCTACGGGATGGGCCACGCGGTGCTGCATGTCGAGGATATCGACGCGATGCTGCCCTTCTACCGCGACCTGCTGGATTTCCGGGTCTCGGATTACGGGCTGTCGCCCTACCCGCTCTATTTCTTCCACGTGAACGGGCGGCATCATTCCTTCGCGATGGTGGGGTCCGGAAAGCGGGGGTTTCATCACTTCATGGTCGAATACCAGAACCTCGACGACGTGGGTCAGGGCTATGACCTGGCGCTCGACCGGGAGGACGGCATCGCCTACACGCTGGGGCGGCACACCAACGACTGGATGACCTCGTTCTACGCGAATTCGCCGTCCGGGTTCTTCGTGGAAAACGGCTGGGGCGGGCGGGTGATCGACCCGGCGACGTGGGAGCCGCACGAGACCTTCACGGGGCCGTCCTTCTGGGGCCACGAGCGGCTGCATCTGCCGGAAGGGGAGCTGCGGGACCGGATGCGGGCCATGGCGCGGGAGGCGGCGCGGCAGGGGCTCCGGGCGCCGCCGGTGGTGGACTGTCCGTGGCTCTATGGAGAGCTGGCGAAGGCCGAGCGCGGGTAGCGTCCGAGGGTGTCCGAGGTTGGACGGGGGTCTAAGGCACTGTAATTGTTATTGATAGCGCTAACTTTCCATGCGCGTCCGGGCTGGACGTCCGAGGGGAGGTGGCAGGGCAAGGCGTTTCGAAACGCCTTGCCAGCACCTCACGCGGGCGTTTCGGACACCACGGCGCGGCGGATCTGGGCGCCGTCGCGGCCCGGCGGGGCGCCGAACATGCGGCGGTATTCGCGGCTGAACTGCGACGGGCTCTCGTAGCCGATGGCGAAGCCGACCTGTGCCACGTCGGAGCCGTCGGCCAGCAGCAGCCGCCGCGCCTCCTGCAGGCGCAGGGATTTCTGGAACTGCACCGGGGTCATCGCCGTCGCCGCCTTGAAATGGCGGTGGAAGGTCGCCGGGCTCATCCCCGCCAGCGCGGCCAGGTGCGGCACGCTGAGGGTCCGGGCGAAGTTCTCGCGCACCCAGGCGATGGCGCGGCCGATGCGCGCCGTGCGGCTGTCGGTCAGGCCGATCTGGCGCAGCACCCCGCCCTGCGGGCCGTTCAGCAGCTGCCACACGATCTCGCGCCGGATCATCGGCGCGAGGACGGGGATGTCGCGCGGCCGCACCGCCAGCGCCATCAGCCGGGACAGCGGATCCAGGAGGTCGGCCGAGAGCGGGTGGACGCTGAGCGCCGCGGGCTCGGGTGGCGCCGCCGGCGCGTCGGCGGGCAGTTCCAGCAGCAGGTCGGCGATGGTCGCCGGGTCCAGCGTGACCACGGCGGCGATATAGGGCGCGTCCGGGGTGGCGCCCACGATGTCGGCGCGGATCGGGACATCCATCGACGTGATCAGGCAATTGCCCGCGCCGTAGCGATAGGCGGTTTCGCCGAGGTGGCTGATCTTTGCCCCTTGCAGCACGATGCACATGGAGGGCCGGTAGACGACATGGATCGGCCCCATCGGCGCCTCTGTCACGGTCAGCGACAGGCCGGGGATCGGGCAGCTACCACCATGGCGCCGCCAGAGCGCCAGGGCGTCGCCGATGAGGGGGGCGAGGTCGGGCTGTGTCATGGCGCCACACTACCCGGTTTCGGGGACCGCGCCACGTCGCATGGTGGCGATTGAGAGGATCGTGCAGGATTTCGCGAGGATCGGCGTGGCGACAGACCGCGCCCGCGCCCCAGATGAAACCCATGCCGGGACACATCCCGGCCCGGACTTTCCGAAGAAGGACAGACAGGATGCGATACCGTCGCCTTGGCCATAGCGGCCTTTACGTTTCCGAACTTTGCCTGGGCACCATGACGTTCGGCGGCTCGGACGGCCTGTGGGGCCAGATCGGCCAGTTGCAGCAGGACGAGGCCGACGCGCTGGTCCGCACCGCGCTGGGGGCCGGCATCAACTTCATCGACACTGCCAACATCTATGCCGGCGGCCGCAGCGAGGAGATCCTGGGCCAGTCGCTGAAGAACCTCGGCGTGGCGCGCGAGGAGGTGGTGATCGCCACCAAGGTCCACGGCCAGATGGGCGAGGGTCCGAACGCGCGGGGCGCCTCGCGCGGGCATATCATGGACCAGGTGAAGGCCAGCCTGAGGCGCATGCAGCTCGATCATATCGACCTGTATCAGCTGCACGGCTTCGACCCGGCGACCCCCATCGCAGAATCGCTGGAGGCGCTGAACACGCTCGTCGCGCATGGCCATGTGCGGTATGTCGGGTTGTCGAACTGGGCGGCCTGGCAGATCGTCAAGGCGATGGGGATCGCCGAGGCGCGGCGGCTGGCGCCCATCGTGTCGTTGCAGGCCTATTACACGCTGGCCGGCCGCGACCTGGAGCGCGAGATCGTGCCGATGCTGCTGTCGGAGGATGTGGGCCTGATGGTGTGGTCGCCGCTGGCCGGCGGGTTCCTGTCGGGCAAGTACGACCGCGACGGCCGGACGGCCGAGGGCCGGCGGGTGGATTTCGACTTTCCGCCGGTGGACCAGGACCGCGCCTATGACGCCATCGACGTGATGCGCGGGATCGCCGACGCGAAGGGCTGCAGCGTGGCGCAGGTGGCTTTGGCGTGGCTGTTGCACCAGAAGGTGGTGAGCAGCGTGATCGTCGGCGCGAAGCGGGTCGATCAGCTGACCGACAATATCGGGGCCTGCGACGTGACGTTGTCGGAGGCGGATCTGGCGGCGCTGGACGAGGTGACCGCGCTGCCGGCGGAGTATCCGGGCTGGATGCTGGAGCGGCAGGGGGAGTCGCGCAAGGCGCTGGTGGCGGCGCAGGTGCGGTAGTTATTTCCTGCGCGCGCCAAAGATCATATGTCCCGCACGGCGGCACGCCGTGCAGCGCCGCCTCTCGGCGATTGCCCTGCAATCGCCTGTCGGCAGGGCATTTCGGAACGAAATGCCCGAGAGACCCGCCCCCCCGGGGCGGCGCTTTTGGCGAAGGTGGTTCAGAGCGCGCGAGGTGGATGCTTTTGGGCGCGGCATCGCAGAGCACAACCCCGCCCAGGCCGGACGGCGCTGCACGTCATACCGCTGCTCCGATTGTTGGAGCAGGACGGTTCCGTCGGCGGCTCAGTCGCCCTCGTCCTCGACATAGACCTGCCGGGCGGGGCCGCGGTATTTCACCGTCAGCTCGTCCGGCACCTCGGACCCGTCGGTGAGGAATGGCAGGATGCCCTTGCGCGCCGAGGCCCCGCGCATCGCGTCGAGGTCGGCCTCCGAGCGGGTGACGCGCTGCGACATGCGGCGGCCCCATTGGGCGAGCAGGTCGTAGAGGCGGTCGATTTCCGCTTCATGCCCGCCCGCCTTGGCGAGGTCGTCGTACTCGTCCGGGTCGGATTCGAGGTCGAACAGCATCGGCCGGAAGCCGCCCTCGAAATGTATGAGCTTCCAGCGGCCGTCGAACACCATGAACATGCGGGCATCGCGGGAGGAGACGTCCAGCGCGGCGCGCATCGGCGTGACGGAATAGTCGTATTCGCTGATCACGTAGTCGCGCCAGTCCGGCGTTTCGCCGCGCAGCCACGGCAGGAGCGAGCGGCCCTCGATGATGTGGTCCGGCACGGTGCCGCCCGCGGCCTCGACGAAGGTGGCGGCGAGGTCGATGGATTCGACCAGCGCGTCGCAGGTCGTACCGCGGGTGGCGTCGGCCTCCGCCCGCGGGTCGCAGACGATCATCGGGATCCTGACCGAGGGTTCGTGGAACAAATCCTTCTCGCCCAGCCAGTGATCGCCCAGATAGTCGCCGTGGTCCGAGGTCAGCACGATCATGGTGTCGTCGGCGCGGCCGGTCTCGTCCAGGTAGTCGAGCAGGCGGCCGAGCTGGTCGTCGCATTGCTTGATCAGGCCCATATAGGCCGGGATGACCTTGCGGCGCACCGCGTCCTGGCGGAAGGCGGCAGCGATCTTGTTGGACTGGAAGGCGTTCAGCACCGGATGCGGGTTGTCCAGCTCGCGCGCGTCGCGGGTGGCGGCGGGGACGTGGTTGGCGCCGTACATGGCGTGGTAGGGCGCGGGGACGATATAGGGCCAGTGCGGCTTGATATAGGAGAGGTGGCAGCACCACGGCTCCTCGGTGGCCTCGATGAAGCGGATCGCCTCGCCCGTCAGCCAGGGCGTCTCGCTGTCCTCCTCGCGGATATTGGCGGGCTTGTCGGCGTTCTGGAACATCCAGCCCGAGGCGATCTCGCCGTCCTCGACGCCGGCATTGGCGTAGTCGGCCCAGGGGTTGGTGCCGTCGTAGCCCTTGGACTTCAGGTACTCGTTATAGGGCGAGCGTTTCGCGTCGTAGAAGCCGTCGGGGCCCTCGCCCCAGAGCCCGTCGTCGCGGGCCCAGGCGTCGAAGCCGCATTCCGCCTGGCGGGCGCCGATTTCCGTGTCCGGCGCCAGGCCGAGGCGGGCCATGCCCTCGGCGTCGGCCTTCATGTGGGTCTTGCCGATCAGCCAGCAGCCCATGCCGAGCTTGCGCAAGTGGTCGCCCAGGGTCATCTCGCCCACGCGCAGGGGGAAGCCGTTCCACTGCGCGCCATGGGACGAGACGTAGCGGCCGGTGTAGAAGCTCATCCGCGAGGCGCCGCAGACCGGGGACTGGACGTAGGCGTTGGCGAAGCGGACGCCGCGGGCGGCGACGCGGTCGAAGTTGGGCGTATGCAGGTGCGGATGCCCGGCGCAGGACAGGTAGTCGAAGCGCAGCTGGTCGTACATGACGAAAAGGATGTTCATGGCGGCGTTCCCTGTCCTGCCGGTGTGCCGGGCGCAGCCTAGCCGGGGGGCGCGGTCGGGGACAAGGTAATCCGTTAATGACCGGGTTTAAGCGACTGGTAACGGTTGTCGGAGACATTGTTCCAAAAGCCACAGGGCTCGGCAGAATCCTGCAGGCGGGTGCGGAGTTTGTTTTCGCGCGCGGCCGGCGGCGTGACAGGCTGCGGGAAACACAGAAAACGGGAGGTCGAGGGACAGATGACCACGCGGATCCGCAGCCTAATCGCCATTGTCTGTGCCGTCTGGCTGGCCGGGCCGGCCCCGGCCGGAGAGGCGATCACCGCGCGACAGGTCGAGGTCTACCGCGCCACCTGCACCCATTACGAAAACCGCAGCGATGCGCTGGCGTCGGAGGAGGACGCACTGCTGGTGGACCGGCTGGCGTCGAGCTGCGGCCGGGCGCTGGACCGCCTGACGGGCGCGGCGGCCGGGCCGGAGACACGGCGCCGGGCGCGGGCCTACCTGGCGCGGCTGGCGGAGCTGAAGGCCACCGTGGTGGAGATGAACATGCGGCGGCTGTTCGGCCCCTCGGACGGCCCGGTGCGGACGGTCAGCCTGACGGGGGAGTACCTGATCGCCCAGCGCATGGGGATTCTCGGCGCGCTGGACGAGTTCGCCGGGCGTGACGTGGATCTCGCCGTCGGGGAGTGAGCCGGGTCAGGCGTTGAACAGGAAGTGCAGGACGTCGCCGTCCTTCACCTCGTAGGCCTTGCCCTCGACCCGCATCTTGCCGGCGTCCTTCGCCCCCTGCTCACCGTTCAGCGCGACGAAGTCGTCATAGGCGATGGTCTCGGCGCGGATGAAGCCGCGCTCGAAGTCTCCATGGATGACGCCGGCGGCCTGCGGGGCGAGCGTGCCGCGGCGGACGGTCCAGGCGCGGGCCTCCTTGGGACCGACGGTGAAATAGGTCTGTAGGCCGAGAAGCTCGTAGCCGGCGCGGATCATCCGGTCGAGGCCGGCCTCTTCCAGCCCCATCTCGTCCAGGAACATCTCCGCCTCCTCGGCGTCGAGCTGGCTGATCTCCTCCTCGATCCTGGCGGAGATCACGACCGAGACGGCGCCTTCCTCGGCCGCCTTCTTCGCGATGGCCTCGGAATGGGCGTTGCCGGTGGCGGCCTCGGCCTCGTCGACGTTGCAGACGTAGAGCACGGGCTTCTGGGTGAGAAGCTGGAGGCCCTGCCAGGTCTTGCGGTCGTCCTCGGCCACCGCGACGGTGCGGGCGGGGCGGCCGTCTTCCAGCGCTTCGGCGGCCTGTTTCAGCAGGCGCTCCTGCAGGACGGCCTCCTTGTCGCCGCCGCGGACCTTGCGCACGAGGCCCTGCAGCCGCTTCTCGATCGATTCGAGATCGGCGAGCATCAGCTCGGTCTCGATCGTCTCGGCATCGGCCACCGGGTCGACGCGGCCCTCGACATGGGTGACGTCCGGATCCTCGAAGCAGCGCAGGACATGGGCGATGGCGTCGACCTCGCGGATGTTGGCGAGGAACTGGTTGCCCAGCCCCTCGCCCTTGGAGGCGCCCTTCACCAGCCCGGCGATGTCGACGAAGGTCAGCCGGGTGGGGATGACCTGTTTCGACTTGGCGATGTCGGCGAGTTTCGCGAGCCGCGTGTCGGGGACCGCGACCTCGCCCACATTGGGCTCGATGGTGCAGAACGGGAAGTTCGCCGCCTGCGCCGCGGCGGTCCGTGTCAGCGCGTTGAACAGCGTCGACTTGCCCACGTTGGGCAGCCCCACGATGCCGGTCTTGAAGCCCATTGGTCTTTCCTTGCCTGTGCCGCGGCGCATGTAGGGTCGGACCGGTGGCAGGGTCAAGGCTCGTCAGCCCTTGCGGGCTTTCTCGCCGGTGTAAGGGGGAGCCGGCGGCGCGTGTGGTGCGGGCGGGAGCGAGGGGCCGGCCCCGCCGTCCATCGTGCTTGCACCGATGGCGCACGATGAACGGCTCCCCGACGTATTTGAAACGAGAAGAAGCAGCGTGGCGCGTCGGGACGGCGGGCGGGGCGATGCGCGGGACGCGCGAGCGCCGGCCGGCGTCAGAAGGGGACGTCGTCGGCGCGTTCGGCGGCGACCACGAATTTGGCCACCACTTTCTTGGCGCCGGCCTTCTCGAACTCGATGTCGAGCTTGTCGCCCTCGATCCCCATGACGTAGCCGTAGCCGAATTTCTTGTGGAACACGCGGTCGCCTTGCGTGAAGGCCGAGACGGCGTCGAGGTCGATCACCTGGGTGCGGCTTTCGCGCGGCTGGCTCATCGGGCGCTGGGCCTGGCGGGCCTGCAACCGGCGCCAGCCGGGGGAGTTGTAGACGTTCGCCTCGGCCGCCCGGTCCATGATCCCGGGGCCCGGGGCCGCGCTCGGGGCCGCCGCGCCGTAGCCGCCGCCGTAGAGGCCCGGGGGCGTCAGCACCTCGACATGCGCCTCGGGCAGTTCGTCGATGAAGCGCGACGGCAGCGCCGACTGCCATTGCCCGTAGACGCGGCGGTTGGCGGCAAACGAGATGGTGCAGAGCTCCTGCGCGCGGGTGATGCCGACATAGGCGAGGCGGCGTTCCTCTTCGAGCCCCTTGAGGCCCGACTCGTCCATCGAGCGTTGCGAGGGGAACAGGCCGTCCTCCCAGCCCGGCAGGAAGACGGCGGGGAATTCGAGGCCCTTGGCGGCGTGCAGCGTCATGATCGACACCTTGGCGCCCTGCTCCTCGGTCTCGTTGTCCATGATCAGGGCGACGTGTTCGAGAAAGCCCTGCAGGTTGTCGAACTCCTCCAGCGCCTTGACGAGCTCCTTGAGGTTTTCCAGCCGGCCCGGCGCCTCGGGCGTCTTGTCGTTCTGCCACATCGCGGTGTAGCCGGATTCGTCCAGGATCTGCTCGGCGAGTTCGACGTGGTTCTGTTTCGGGTCGAGCGCCTTCTCGTGCCAGCGGTCGAATTGCTCGACCAGCGTGCCGATCTGCCCCTTGGCCTTGCCGGTCAGCAGGTCGGCCGACACGGCGAGCCGGGCGCCTTCCAGCAAGGACACGCCGTTCGAGCGGGCGGTGCGCTGCATGGTCTGCTGCGCCTTGTCCCCTGCCCCGCGTTTCGGCGTGTTCGCGATGCGCTCGAAGGCCAGGTCGTCGTCGGGCGAGCAGGCGACGCGGAAATAGGCCATGGCGTCGCGGATCTCCATCCGCTCGTAGAAGCGGGGGCCGCCGATGACGCGATACGGCAGGCCGATGGTCAGGAACCGGTCCTCGAAGGCGCGCATCTGATGCGAGGCGCGCACCAGGATGGCGCAGTCGTCGAGCGACATCGGCCGCAGGCCCCGGGTGCCGCCCTGCATCGCCTCCAGCTCCTCGCCGATCCAGCGGGCCTCTTCCTCGCCGTCCCAGTGGCCGATCAGGCGCAGCTTCTCGCCCTCGGTCAGGTCGGTGAAGAGGGTCTTGCCGAGCCGCCCCTCGTTCGCGGCGATCACGCCCGAGGCGGCGGCGAGGATATGCGGCGTGGAGCGGTAGTTCTGTTCCAGCCGGACCACGGTGGCGCCGGGGAAATCCTTTTCGAAGCGCAGGATGTTGCCCACCTCGGCGCCGCGCCAGCCATAGATCGACTGGTCGTCGTCGCCGACGCAGCAGACGTTGCGGTGCCCCTGGGCCAGCAGGCGCAGCCAGAGGTACTGGGCGACGTTGGTGTCCTGGTATTCGTCCACCAGGATGTAGCGGAACCAGCGCTGGTATTGCTGGAGCACGTCCTCGTGGGTCTGGAAGATGGTCAGGACATGCAGCAGGAGGTCGCCGAAATCAACGGCGTTCAGCTCTTTCAGTCGAGCCTGGTATTGCGCGTAAAGCTCGGTGCCGCGGCGGTTGAAGGCGTTGGCCTCGCCCGCCGGCACCTTGTCCGGCGTCCACGCCCTGTTCTTCCAGTTGTCGATGATGCCCGACAGCATCCGGGGCGGCCAGCGTTTCTCGTCTATGTCGGCGGCGACGATCAGTTGCTTCAGAAGGCGGATCTGGTCGTCGGTGTCGAGGATGGTGAAGTTCGACTTCAGCCCGACCAGTTCGGCGTGGCGGCGCAGGAGCTTGACGCAGATTGCGTGGAAGGTGCCGAGCCAGGGCATCCCCTCGACCGTCTGGCCGAGGAGCTGGGCGACGCGCTCCTTCATCTCGCGGGCGGCCTTGTTGGTGAAGGTGACGGCGAGGATCTCGTTCGGGCGCGCCTTGCCGGTGTTCAGCAGATGCGCGATGCGGGTGGTCAGCGCCTTGGTCTTGCCGGTGCCGGCGCCGGCCAGCATCAGGACCGGGCCGTCCAGCG
Source organism: Psychromarinibacter sediminicola (assembly GCF_029168335.1). Lineage (GTDB taxonomy): Bacteria > Pseudomonadota > Alphaproteobacteria > Rhodobacterales > Rhodobacteraceae > Psychromarinibacter > Psychromarinibacter sediminicola. The sequence goes on along the minus strand of NZ_JARGYC010000009.1, from coordinate 79,688 downwards.
CCTCGACCGCCTGCCGCTGGGCGGGGTTCAGGCCGTCGAGATAGGGTGCGGGGCGGGCGGCCATCGCCTGTTGCGACAGCGACTGTCGTTCGGCGGCGTCGAAGGCGTCGTCTTCGGGGAAGCTGCTCATGGCGTCAACTTAGACCGTCCGGGCCGCGAGGAAAAGGCTTGTTCTCTCTATGTTCCAGCGAATTCCTGGCCCGCGGCCTGTGCGGTTCGGGGCGTCGGCGGGCGTCAGGCGCGGCTTCCCCCTGTCGCGGCGGCGCGCTATGGCTGGGCCATGCTCGAAGCGGTCCTGTACTCGATCCTCGCGGGCGCCATGATCCCGCTGGGCGGGGTCCTGGCGCGCGTCGAACATATCCAGCCACGGTGGCTGGAGCAGGAGTTCCGGCATTTCGTCGTGGCCTTCGGCGGCGGCGCGCTGATCGCGGCGGTGGCGCTGGTGCTGGTGCCGCAGGGCACCGACAAGCTGCCGGCGGCCGGGGCGATCCTGTCCTTTCTGGGCGGGGGCGTCGCCTTTGCGCTGCTCGACCGGGCGCTGGCCTCGGCGGGGGGCGGCAAGGGGCAGCTCCTGGCGATGCTGGCGGATTTCCTGCCCGAGGCGGTCGCGCTGGGGGCGCTGTTCGCGGCGGGCAGCGGGTCGGCGCCGCTTTTGGCGCTGATCATCGCGCTGCAGAACCTGCCGGAGGGCTTCAACGCCTATCGCGAGGTGGATGCGCAATGGCCGCGCGAACGGCCGCGGCTGCTGATCTTCTCGCTGCTCGCGCTCCTTGGTCCGGCCGCGGCGCTGCTGGGGCATCTGGTGATGGCGGACCTGCCGGCGGCGCTTGGCGTGCTGATGGTGGGGGCGTCGGGCGGCATCCTCTATCTCATCTTCCAGGACATCGCGCCGCAGGCGCCGCTGAAACGGCACTGGGGGCCGCCCTTCGGCGCCTGCATGGGCTTTGCGCTGGGACTTCTCGGACATCTGGTGATCCATTGAGCGACCTCGATCAGACATATCCCGCCATCTCGGACCTGCGCGCGCGGGCGCGCCGGCGCCTGCCGCGCTTCGTGTGGGACTTTCTCGACAGCGGCACGGGCACCGAAGCCACCACGCGCCGCAACCGCGCCAAGCTCGACGAGATCCGGTTCCGGCCCGATGCGCTGTTCGGCGAGCTCGACTACCGGCTGGGCACCTCGCTGCTGGGGCGCGACCATGCGCTGCCGATCGGCATCTCGCCGGTGGGGATGTCGGGGCTGGTCTGGCCCGACGCGGAGATCGAACTGGCGAAGCTGGGGCGCGAGCGGAACATTCCCTACGGCCTGTCGACGGTGGCGACCGAGCGGCCGGAGGCGGTGGGGCCGCAGACCGGCGGCGACGGCTGGCTGCAGCTTTACCCGCCGCGCGATCCCGAGATCCGGGCGGACATGCTGAAGCGGTCGCGCGACGCGGGGTTCCGGACGCTGGTGCTGACCGTCGACGTGCCCGAGCCGAGCCGTCGCGAGCGGCAGCGGCGGGGCGGCCTGACGCATCCGCCGCGGCTGTCGCCGCGCATCCTGTCGCAATGCGTGCCGAAACCCGCCTGGTCGCTGCAGATGGGCCGCCGGGTGCTGCGCAAGGGCATGCCGCGGCTGGCGTTCATCGAGGACTATACCGGCGCGAGCGGGCCGATGAGTTCCACCGCGCATGCCGGCTACATGATCCGGGTGTCGCCCGACTGGGACTATCTGCGGGCGCTGCGCGAGCTGTGGAACGGGCCGGTCGTGGTCAAGGGCGTGCTGGACCCGGAGACGGCGGTGCGGCTGCAGGCGGAAGGCGTCGACGCGGTCTGGGTGTCGAATCACGCGGGCCGGCAGTTCGACGGCGCGCTCGCCGCGATCGAGGTGCTGCCGGCGGTGCGCGCGGCGGTGGGCCCGGACTATCCGCTGATCTTCGATTCCGGGGTCGAAGGCGCGCTCGACGTGCTGCGCGCGCTGGCGCTGGGGGCCGATTTCGTGATGCTGGGACGGGCGTTCCACTATGGCCTCGCCGCCTTCGGGCCGCGCGGGGCGGCGCATGTCGTCGACATCATGACCGCCGACCTGAAGGCGAATCTCGGACAGCTGGGCCTGTCGGACTACGCCGGGCTGGCCGAGCGGGTGATCCGGCCCGGGTGACACGGGGACGCGGCCGCGCGGACCTGTCCCAGGCGCCGGCCACACGGCGTCCCCTCCCCCTGCCGGGGGGAGGGTCAGGGAGGGGGCGGGCTTGCCGCCCGCGCCCCCGGCCGCCGCCGAGTGCGCCCTTGCAACCACGCCGCCCATCGGCAACTCTCCCGCCCGAGAAAGGACGCGCATGGCCCTGCCCGCCAAGACCCAGCTGAGAATATGGGGCGTCGCCTTCGCGGCGTTCATCGTGATCATGTGGCTTCTGGGCGACGTGATCCTGCCCTTCGTGCTGGGCGGCGCGGTGGCCTACATGCTGGACCCCACGGCCGACTGGCTGGAGCGGCGCGGCTTCAGCCGGGCGATGGCGACCGTGGTGATATCGCTGGGCGCGGTGCTGATCTTCGCCATCGTCGCGCTCGCGGTGGTGCCGACGCTGGTGCGGCAGGCCGACGCGCTGTTCCGCACCTTCCCGGAGCTCTTCCGCAACCTGCAGGGCTGGCTGACCACCCAGTTCCCGGCGCTGATGGACCAGGATTCGACCCTGCGCCAGACGCTGGTGTCGATCGGCGAGATGCTGCAGGCCAAGGGCGCGGCGCTGCTGGAGGGCGTGCTGACCTCGGCGGCGGGGCTCTTGAACATCCTGCTGCTCTTCGTGATCGTGCCGGTCGTGGCCTTCTACCTGCTGCTCGACTGGGACCGGCTGGTGGCGCGCATCGACGAGCTTCTGCCCCGAGACCATGCGCCGACGATCCGCAAGCTGGCGCATGACATCGACCGCACGCTGGCCTCGTTCATCCGGGGCCAGGGGCTCGTCATGCTGATCCTGGGCACCTATTACGGCGTGGCGCTGATGCTGGCGCAGCTGCAGTTCGGGCTGGTGGTCGGCGCCATCGCGGGGCTTTTGACCTTCATCCCCTATGTCGGCGCCATCGTGGGCGGCGGGCTGGCGCTGGGCCTGGCGTTCTTCCAGTTCTGGGGCGAGTGGTGGATGATCGCGGTGGTGGCGGCGATCTTCTTTTCCGGCCAGTTCATCGAGGGCAACATCCTGACGCCGAAGCTCGTGGGCTCGTCGGTGGGGCTGCATCCCGTCTGGCTTCTGTTCGCGCTGTCGGTCTTCGGCTCGCTCTTCGGCTTCGTGGGGATGCTGGTGGCGGTGCCCGTCGCCGCGGCGCTCGGCGTGCTTGCGCGATTCGGTATCGAGCAATACAAGGAGGGTCGGCTCTATCAGGGGCTGGAGGCCCCGCCCGACCGGCGGGTCGATCACCGCGATCAGGACTGACATCTTGCCGGAACAGTACAGCTTCGACCTTGCGGCGCGGCCGGCGCTGGGGCGCGGCGATTTCTTCGTCGCGCCGGCGAACGCCACCGCCGTGGCGACGGTCGAGGGCTGGCGCGACTGGCCGTCGGGCAAGCTCGTGCTGGTGGGCCCGCCCGCGTCGGGCAAGACGCATCTGGCGCATGTCTGGGCCGCGCTGACCGGCGCCGCGATCCTGCCCGCGCGCGAGCTTGCGGACGCCGACCTGCCGGCGCTGGCCGCCGGGGCGGTGGCCGTGGAGGATGCCGAGACCGTGGCCGGCGACGACACCGCCGAGCGCGCGCTGTTTCACCTGCACAACCTGGCGCAGGCCGAGGCGCGGCCGCTCCTGCTGACCGCCGCCGCGCCGCCGCGGCAATGGCCGCTGACCCTGCCCGACCTGGCCAGCCGGATGCAGGCCACCGCCACGGTCGCGCTGGAGCCGCCGGACGACGCGCTGCTGACCGCCGTGCTGGTCAAGCACATGGCCGAACGGCAGATCGCCATCGCCCCCGAGGTGCTGAGCTATGCCATCCAGCGCATGGACCGGTCCTTCGCCGCCGCCGCCGCCCTGGCCACCGCACTGAACCGCGCCGCGATCACCGCCCGCCGCGACGACGTCACCAAGCCGATGGTCCGCGCCGCGCTGGACCGGCTGGACGCCGACAGGGCGTGAATGTCACTCTGATGTCACCAAAGAGCGCCACACCCGCCCCCATGACCCAGGCAGATTTCCTCAAGGCCCCGTTCCCCGCCCCCGTCGCGCTTCCGCCGGAGGAGATCGAGGGGCCCAAACGCTTCTTCAACCGCGAGCTCAGCTGGCTGGGCTTCAACTGGCGTGTGCTGGAAGAGGCCGAGAACCCGCGCGTGCCGCTCCTGGAGCGGCTGCGGTTCCTGTCGATCTCGGCGGCGAATCTCGACGAGTTCTACACCGTCCGCGTCGCCGGCCTGCGCGAGCTGGCCTCGGAGGGCAACGAGAACCCCGCCGCCGACGGGCTGACCCCGTCGGAACAGCTGGTGCTGATCAACGCCGACGCCCGCAAGCTGATGGAGCATCAGCAGGTCGTCTGGGACGCGATCTGCAAGGAGATGGACGCGGCGGGCATCGTGCTGGAGACGCGCGACAGCCTGAAGGAAAGCGACCGCGCGCATCTGGACGAGATGTTCCTGTCGTCGGTCTTCCCGGTGCTGTCGCCGCTGGCCATCGACCCGGCGCACCCGTTCCCGTTCATCCCCAATACCGGCTTCGCGCTGGCGCTGCACCTGCAGCGGTCCGCCGACAAGCGCGAGCTGAAGGCGCTGTTGCCGATCCCGCACCAGATCGACCGTTTCGTGCGGCTGCCCGGCCGCGACGGCACCCAGCGGTTCCTGCCGCTGGAGGAGTTGCTGCTGCTCTATATCGGCGATCTGTTCCCGGGCTACCGGGCGACCGGCCACTGCGCGTTCCGCGTGCTGCGCGACAGCGACCTGGAGGTCGAGGACGAGGCCGAGGATCTGGTGCGCGAATTCGAGGTGGCGCTGAAGCGCCGCCGCCGGGGCGAGGTGATCCGCCTGACGATCTCGGCCGGGGCGCCGCCGGCGCTGCGCCGGATCATCACCGACGAGCTGCATGTCGAGGAAAGCGAGGTGATCGAGCTGGCCGGCATGATCGGCGTCGCCGACCTGAAGGAGCTGGTGCTGGACAACCGCCGCGACCTTCTGTGGCCCGCCTTCACCCCGCGCGTGCCGGAACGGGTGCAGGACCACGACGGCGACATGTTCGCCGCGATCCGGCAGAAGGACATGCTGCTGCACCACCCCTACGAGACGTTCGACATGGTGATCCGCTTTCTGGAGCAGGCGGCGCGCGACCCGGACGTGCTGGCGATCAAGCAGACGCTTTATCGCACCTCGACCGAGTCGCCCATCGTCGCCGCGCTATGCGAGGCGGCGGAGGCCGGCAAGTCCGTCACCGCGCTGGTCGAGCTGAAGGCCCGCTTCGACGAGGCCGCCAATATCCGCCAGTCGCGCCGGCTGGAACGCGCCGGGGCGCATGTGGTCTACGGCTTCCTGAACTGGAAGACGCATGCCAAGATCTCCACCGTGGTCCGGCGCGAGCAGGGCAAGCTCGTCACCTACACCCATTACGGCACCGGCAACTACCACCCGATCACCGCGCGCATCTACACCGACCTGTCGTTTTTCACCTGCGACGCGGCGCTGGGGCGCGACGCGACCAAGGTCTTCAACTACGTCGGCGGCTACGCCCCGCCCGAGGGGCTGGAGAACCTGGCGATCTCGCCGCTGACCCTGAAATCGCGGCTGATCGAACTGATGGAGCGCGAGGGCGACAACGCCGAGGCGGGCAAGCCCGCCGAGATCTGGGCCAAGATGAACTCGATCATCGAGCCCGACGTGATCGACGCGCTCTACCGCGCCAGCCAGCGCGGCGTGAAGATCGACCTGGTGATCCGCGGCATCTGCGGCATCCGGCCCGGCATCAAGGGCCTGTCCGACAATATCCGGGTCAAGTCCATCGTCGGCCGCTTCCTGGAGCATTCGCGCATCGTCTGCTACGGCAACGGCCACACCCTGCCCTCGCGCCACGCCCGCGTGTTCATGTCCTCGGCCGACTGGATGGGCCGCAACCTGAACCGCCGGGTCGAGACGCTGGTGGAATGCACCAACGACACCGTCAAGGCGCAGATCGTCAGCCAGATCATGGCCGCCAACCTCGCCGACGAGGCGCAAAGCTGGGTCATGGCGCCGGACGGCACCTTCACCCGCGAGACGGGGCCGGAGGGCCAGTCGCTGTTCAACTGCCACCGCTTCTTCATGGAAAACCCGTCGCTGTCGGGCCGTGGCACGGCCGGCGCCGGCGACGTGCCCGAACTGACCCACGCGGACGACTGACAGCCCGCCCCCCGCATTCCCCGCCCCGGGGCTTCTTCTCGTTCCAAATACGCATCGCCGGCCCGGCCACCGGCGCACGCTCCGGCAAGGGCGACGCCTGGCCACGGGCAAAAACAACCTTGCGCGGCAGCGCGCCGTTTCGCAGCGGCCGGCCGGAAGGGCGCGATTGACCCCGATACGCGGTTCATGCTTTCTGGCCGCAACTTCGGCGCAGGAGACGGCAGCGATGGACGGCACCCCGGAAACCCACGGTGACGACTGGGATCCGTTCGGACGCCCGCTGTTCGACGACCCGGCGGCCGAATGGCTCAAGCGCGTGGGCGTGGTCGACGTGGGCTCGAACTCCGTCCGGCTGGTGATCTTCGACGGCGCCGCCCGCAGCCCCGCCTATTTCTACAACGAAAAGATCATGGCCGGCCTCGGCGCCGGCTTCGCCGAGACGGGGCGGCTGAACCCCGAAGGCCGCAAGCGGGCGCTGGCGGCGCTGAAGCGGTTCCAGCTTCTGGCCGAGGATTTCCGCATGGCGCCGCTGACCGCGGTGGCGACGGCGGCGGTGCGCAACGCCGAGGACGGGCCGGAATTCTGCGAGGAGGTGCTGCGCGAGACCGGGCTGAAGCTCTGGGTCATCGACGGCGAGGAAGAGGCGCGGCTGTCGGCGCAGGGGGTCTTGCTGGGCTGGCCGCAGGCCACCGGCATCGTCTGCGACATCGGCGGCTCGTCGATGGAGCTGGCCTCGGTCGCCGACGGGCAGATCGGCACCTGCCTGACCTCGCCGCTGGGCCCGCTGCAGCTGCAGGGGTTCAAGTCGAAGAAGGCCCGCCGCGCCCATATCCGCGAGACGATCGGCGCGATGTGGGACAGGATCGGCCCGCACGAGGAGCGGCTGTACCTGGTCGGCGGCTCCTGGCGGGCGATCGCGCGGCACGACATGGTGCGGCGGGACTATCCGCTGCGCGTGCTGCACGAGTACCGGATGACCCGCAAGGACGTGGGCGAGACGCTGAAATGGATCGCGGCGAACGACCCGTCGGACCTGGCCGCGCGCACCGGCACGTCGTCCACGCGGATGGCGCTGGTGCCCCTGGCGAGCGAGGTGCTGAAGGAGCTGGTGTCGATCCTGAAGCCCCGCGAGATCGCGATTTCCAGCTACGGCATCCGCGAGGGGATGCTGTACCAGCAGATGCCGGAACAGCTGCGCCGCCGCGACCCGCTGATCGAGGCGTGCCGCTTCGCCGAGACCAAGGACGCGCGCCGGCCCGGCTTCGGCCGGGCGCTCTACCGGTTCGTCAAGCCGCTCTTCGCAGAGATGCCGCCGGCGCGGCAGCGGGTGGTCAAGGCCGCCTGCCTGCTGCACGACGTGAGCTGGCGCGCGCATCCCGATTACCGGCACGAGGCGTGCTTCGACTATGTCACGCGCGCCTCGCTGGGCGGTCTGACCCACGGGCAGCGGATCTTCCTGGGGGTCGCGCTCCTGCACCGCTACAAGAACAGCCGGACGGGCATCCATTTCCAGCACCTGTTCGACGTGCTGACCGAGGCGGAGCTGCACCAGGCCGAGGTGCTGGGCAAGGCGATGCGCTTCGGCTCGATGCTGACGGCGGATCTGGAACAGGGGATCGGACAGCTCGGCTGGTCGCCCAGGAAGAAGCGCCTGGAGCTGAACCTGAGCGACCGGGCGCGCGACCTCTACGGCGAAGTGGCCGAGGCGCGGTTCCGCTCGCTGGCGGCGACGCTCGGGGCCGAGACGAAGGTGAGCTGAGGCGCGCGCTCCGTCAGAGCTCGACCTCGCCGTCCTCGCCCACCTCGGGCAGATCCTCGTCCATGTCCGGCTCCAGGGGCTCCTTGCGGCGGATGATGATGTCGCCGTTGGGCAGGATCTCCGGCGCCTCGTAGGCCGAGAGATTGCCGAGCGCGCGGCGCAGCTCGTCCGACATTTCCTCCATGGCCGGCTCCATCTCGTTCAGAAGCCCGCGCAGCAGCATGCGCGAGCCCTCCTCGAGCAGGCCGAGCCCCTCGGAGAGCTCGTTCTCGTCCTGCGCCTGCACCGGCGCGGCGAAAAGCAGGGCGCAAAGCGCCGCGGAAGCCATCTGTCTCATGCCCCCGGTATATAGTGCGGGCGCGTGACAGTTCTATGGCCCGTCGTCGAAATCGAGGCTGACGGGGAAGTGGTCGGAGGCGGTGAGCAGGGCATCGCGCAATTCCGGCGTGCGGTAGCAGGCGGGGTCGTCGAACGGATGCCAGATGCGCCAGCGCGGGTTGCGGCGGCGCAGGCCCGGCGAGACCATGATGTAGTCCAGGAGCGCCTGCAGATAGCGTCCCTCCGGGTGGATATAGAACCGTGCGGTGACCGGCATGGCGCCGACCCGCTGCGACAGCGCCATGCGGGCATGCGGGTCGTAGAGCCCGCGCTTGCCCGGATCGCCCAGCACGATCTCCACCCCCGACCGGCCGAAGAGCTTTTCGTACTCGTCGAGGCCGGGGCCGTCGTTGAAGTCGCCCAGAACGATCAGCTCCTCGCCCGCGTCGAGATGCGATTCGACCCGCCGGCGCAGCCAGACGCATTGCGCCAGCTGCTTGCGGCGGTTCTGGATCGACAGGCGCAGGATCTCGTCGGGCGTGTCGGCGCCGTGCGGCGCCTTGGATTTCACGTGGACGCCGATCAGGCGCAGCGACAGGCCGCCGCGCGTGGTCAGCGCCGCCTCCAGCGGCGGCTTGGAGAAGGTGACCGACTCCGGCGCGGCATCGGTGTCGAGGTCCAGCCGGAAGGTCCCGTCGAAGCGCGGCGCCTCGGCGATCGCATGCCCGCCGGTCGGGTCGCCGATCGGGTCGTGCCGGGCATCCAGCGCGTCGGGGTCGTAGAGCAGCGCGATCTCCTGCTGGGTCTGGTTGGCGAAGCCCAGCAGCGCGCGGCGCGTGCGCAGCGCGTAGCGGTCGGCGAAGGCTTCCAGCGCGGCGGTGGTGGAGCGCCCGCGCACGGTGTCGGGCGCCTCGACCACCAGCACCGCGTCGGCATCCATCGCGGTGAAGACGATGCCCAGCGCGGCCAACTGGTCGGCCCGGCTCACCCCCTCGCGCCCGGACAGGCCGGAATCCTCCAAAAGCCCGTTGCGGTCGTCGAAGAGCGCGTTGAACCACTCGATGTTATAGGTCGCGATGCGCATGCTCCGGCCGTCTCCTTCCTCCGCGGGGGTCTTCCCCCGTCTCCCCCGGCTTCTTCTGGCTGAAAATACTCCAGGCGGCGTCGGCCATCGAGGCGCCATCGGGCCGGCCCCGACGCGCCCGACCGACGCCACAGGCCCGCCTTTCGGCGCCGGCGCGGCGCCTTTCGCCCCTTGTCCACAGGCGCCGCCCGCCCCGTCGGCAGCTTTTCGCACATGCAGCATGCGGCGCGTTTACACCCGGCGCCCCCGGCCCTATCTGGCCCGCGACCGCCCCGGCACGGCCCGGGGCACATGCATTTCTCACCCCACAGACAGGACCACCGCAATGGCCAATGTCAGGCCGGCGCCCGACGCCGTCACCCCGCAATCCGAAGTGGACTCGCCCGCCGGCGATGCCGCGACGCTGGAGACGATCCTGCTGGCCGACAGCCCGATGCTGATCGGCATCTCCGGCGGCCCCGAGGACCGCACCGCCATCATGATCTCGACCAAGGGCGACATCCTGCGCGCCAAGTCGGGCGAGACGACCGAAAGCGGCACCGTGCTCGCCATCGGCGAGGACCAGGTGCAGCTGCAGACCGAAGAGGGCCTCGTCCTCGCGCTCGCCCTGCCCGAGTGAGCCCATGAAAAGGGGCGCCGCCCGAGCCCGGACGGCGCCCCGATTCCTTACGACGGACGGCCTCAGCCGCGGCGGGCCTTCAGCGCGGCCCAGCCGCCGGAGACGACCAGCGCGGCGATCACCGCCTTGACCGCGTCGCCCAGCAGGAACGGGCTGACCCAGCCGGCCCAGAGCGCGGCGGCCGTGGTGCCGACCCAGCCGCCCTCGACGCCGAACAGGGCCGCGACGCCCATCGGCCAGGCGACGCCAGGGATGTACATCGCCGCGCCCGCGACCAGCGCCACCAGCGCGGTCGACACCACGCCGCGGGTCAGGCCGCGGTCCGCGGCGAACCCGGCGATCCAGGCGGTCAGCACGAAGCCCAGCAGGAAGCCGCAGGTCGGTCCGAAGAAATAGGCCACGCCAGCGCCGCCATTGGCGAAGACCGGCAGGCCCGCCAGCCCCTCGGCGAGATAGGCCAGGAGCGTCGCGGCGCCCAGGCGGGCGCCGAAGGTCAGGCCGACGATCAGGATCGCCAGCGACTGCAGCGTCATCGGCACGGGCCACATCGGCACGCTCACCTGCGCGGCCAGCGCGATGAAGGCCGAGCCGCCGAGCACCAGCGCGGCGTTCGTCAGAAGGTTGCGCTGCCCCAGGGCGGCTTGGGTGAGGGTCATCTGGGCACTCCTTTGCAGGTCTCAGGGTTACCGGACGTTCTGCGGCGCGCGCCGGTGCGTGTCAAGCGCCGCGCCGCCGCATTGCAGGCGCCGGGGCCGCCGAGGCGCCGCGGGGCCGGCGCGAATTGCCGCGCCGGGGCCTGCGGGCGCTTGACCTTTCGGCGCCCGCGCGACACAGCACGGCCATGACAGAGGATGCCCCGAAAGTCGCGCTGATCACCGGCGCCTCCCGCGGCCTCGGCGCCGCGCTGGCCGAGGCGCTGGCCGCCACCCACCACGTCGTCGCCGTCGCCCGCACCACGGGGGCGCTGGAAGAGCTGGACGACCGCATCCAGGCGGCCGGCGGGCATGCGACGCTGGCCCCGATGGACGTGACGGTGCCGGACGCGATGGCGCATCTCTGCCGGTCGATCTACGACCGCTGGGGCAGCCTGGACCTCTGGGCGCACACGGCGGTGCAGGCCCCGCCGCTGTCGCCGGCCGATCACGTCGACGGCAAGGAGATCGACAAGTGCCTGGCGGTGAACGTGAAGGCCACGGCGACGCTGATCCCCATGGTGGCGCCGCTGCTGTCGGGCGACGGCGCGCGGGCGCTGTTCTTCGACGACCCGCATGGCGGCGAGAAGTTCTTCGGCGCCTACGCGGCCGGCAAGGCGGCGCAGATCGCGCTGGCCCGCGCCTGGGCGGCGGAGACGGCGCGGCTGGGGCCGCGGGTGCATGTGCTGACGCCGAACCCGATGCCGACCGCAACCCGCGCGCGGTTCTTCCCGGGAGAGGACCGGTCCGCCCTGGCCGACCCGCGCGACGAGGCGAACCGGCTGCTGGCCGAGATCGCATGAGGGCGGCAGTTTCTTCCAGAAGAAACTGCCCGGCAAAATCTTCTAGAAGATTTTGACTTCGCACGATTTTCTAGAAAATCGTGGCGGGGCCCGCCTGCTCCCAGAGCTGCATCGCGTCGCCGCCGACAGCGCGCGTCTCCACCAGCCGGAACCGGGGCGCCTCGTCCAGCCGGTCGATGCCCATCGCCCCCAGCGCCGGCCGCCCCTCGGCCCCCAGCGCCAGCCCCGCGGAAAAGGTGATCAGCCGGTCCGCCACGCCCGCCGACAATAGCGAGGCCGCCAGCGCGCCGCCGCCCTCGCAGAACACCCGTGTCAGCCCCGCCGCGCCCAGCGCGTTAAGCGCCGCCGCGGGGTCAATCTGCCGCTTGCGGCCGGTCTCCAGCGGGATCAGCCGGGCGCCCAGCCCCTCCCAGGCGCGGCAGAGCTCCGGGTCGGCGTCGGCGCCGTGGCACAGCCAGACCGGCACTTCGCGCGCCGTGGCCGCCAGTTGCCCCAAGAGCGGTAGGTCCAGATGGCGCGACCAGACGATCCGCACCGGCTGCGGCACGTCGCCAAGCCCGCGCACCGTCAGCGACGGGTCGTCCGCCCGCGCCGTGCCGCCGCCCACCAACACCGCGTCATGCGCGGCGCGCAGCCCGTGGACCGCGTGGCGCGCGGCCGGCCCGGTGATCCAGCGGCTCTCGCCCGTCGCCGTAGCGATCCGGCCGTCGAGCGAGGCGGCAAGCTTCAGCGTCACCATCGGCCGGCCGGCGCGGACCCGTGACAGGAAGCCCTCCTGCAGCCGCGCCGCCGCCTCGGCGCAGGGGCCGACGGTCACCTCGACGCCCGCCTGCCGCAGAATCGCAAGGCCGCCGCCATCGACCCGCGGATCGGGATCCTGCAGCGCCACGACCACCCGCGCGACGCCCGCCGCCACCAGCGCCTCGGCACAGGGCGGCGTCTGCCCGTGATGGGCGCAGGGCTCCAGCGTGACATAGGCCGTCGCCCCCCGCGCCGCGGCGCCGGCCTGCGCCAGCGCCACCGTCTCGGCATGGGGCCGGCCGCCGGGCCGGGTCCAGCCGCGGCCGACGACGCGGCCGCCGGCCACGATCACGCAGCCCACCGCCGGGTTGGGCCAGACATTGCCCAAGCCCCGCGCCGCCAGCGCCAGCGCGTGGCTCATGTGGCGCGTGTCGGGGTCGGTCACTCTTCCGCGGGGACGTGCGGGCGCAGTTCGGAGACGAAATCCTCGAAATCGTCGGCCGCCTGGAAGTTCTTGTAGACGCTGGCGAAGCGCACATAGGCGACGGTATCGATCCGGGCGAGGCTTTCCATCACGATCTCGCCGATCGTCTTCGACGGAATATCGGTCTCGCCCATCGATTCCAGCCGCCGCACGATGCCGGAGATCATCTGGTCGATGCGCTCGGGCTCCACCGGACGTTTCTGCATCGAGATGCGAATCGAGCGCTCCAGCTTGTCGCGGTCGAAATCCTCGCGCCGGCCATTCGCCTTGATCACGACGAGATCGCGCAGCTGCACCCGCTCATAGGTTGTGAATCGCCCGCCGCAGGCCGGACAGAACCGGCGCCGCCGGATCGCGACGTGATCCTCGGCGGGACGCGAGTCCTTCACCTGCGTGTCGATGTTTCCGCAAAACGGGCAGCGCATGGCGTCTCCCTTGGTCCCAGTCCCGGCTTATCCACAGATACTATAGGGAAGCCTCCACAGATTGGGTAGGTCCGAAATGCTCCCACCCGATCTGGGGGCAGCATTGTTGCCACACTTCGCCGCTATCGGCGGTCCACCGCCGCCTGCAGCGTGGCGAGCGGCGTGTCCAGGAAGTCCTGATAGCGCATGCGCAATTCGCCCGGCGCGGGGTCGCCCGCGATCCGGCGCAGCCAGTAGCTCAGAAAGAGCGGGGCGAAGTCGTACTCCGCCGCCAGGACCCGGTCGCGCGCCGATTGCAGGACGCCCGGCGTCATCGCGGCCAGGTCGGGCAGCCGGATCACCGGAAGCCCGGCAAAGACATCGCGGATCGGCAGATCCTCCACCACCGGCACCGCGCCCAGGATCAGCGCCTCCCAGGTGCGGTGACAGTCCATCCCGCGGCCCTGCGGCGACAGGGTGAACAGGCAGCGCGCCGCGTCGCGCCAGCTCTCGGCCCGCGTCGACGGCCGCGCCTGGTCCTGCACCGCTGCCGGGTCGAGCCGGGCGCGCAGGCGGCCGCGGGCGGTGCCGGCCGCCCCGAAATGCCAGTTGCTGTGCGCCTTGGTCAGCCTGTCCTCCAGCGGCGGCGCGGCGCGGCGGATCGCGTCCAGCTCCGCCTCCTGCGCGACCGGGGCGGCGACGGGCCCCCAGCCGGGGCGGCGGCCGACGGCCCGGGTGTGATAGTCGAGCCCCAGCGGCAGGGGCGCCAGCTTCGGATGCGCCATGGCGAGGTTCTGCGCATGCCAGCGGATCAGGCGCGGATGGCCGAGAATCGCCTCCAGCGTCTCCTTGCGCACCTGTCCCGGGCGCAGCGCATCCGTGCTGTTGCCGGTGACCAGCGTGAACGGCCCCTTCAGCCGCGGCAGCACCCGCCGGGCGAAGCGGTCCAGCAATTCGGTATGCACGTAGAGCGCGCCGCCGGCCACGTGCCGCTCCGCCAGATCGGACGGCAGCCGCGGCAGGCGGCCGGGGCGCGGCGTGGTGCGGGCGGGGACGGATTTGAGCAGTCCGAAGCTGGAGACGAAGCGGCACTGCGTCTCGTCACCGTCGTAGCGATCACCGAAACGGCGCGCCGGCTGGGTCGAAAAGGGCCACATGAAGAGCATCCGCCAGGGTCGGCCGCGGTTAGCACAGGCCCGGCCCGGCCCCAAGATGGTCTGCGCACGCGCCTGCCGCCATGGGGCGGCCCGGCCACGCAAGCGCCTTGCCCCGGTCAGCCGTCCGGCACCATCATCGCGCTGACTTCGCGGCTGTGCGGCTGCGCCCGGTGCTCGAACAGGTAGATGCCCTGCCACGTCCCCAGATCCATGCGGTCGTCGGCCACCGGGATCTGCAGGCTTACCGGCAGCAGCGCTGCCTTGATATGGGCCGGCATGTCGTCCGGCCCCTCGGTCACGTGGCGCAGATAGGACATCGAGGGATCGTCCGACGGCGGCACCAGCCGCTCGAACCAGGCCATCAGGTCGATCTGCACGTCCGGATCGGCATTCTCCTGGATCAAGAGCGAGCAGGAGGTGTGCCGCACGAACAGCGTCAGCAGGCCGTCGCCCGCGACCCAGCGCGCCACCTCGCCGGTGAAGTCGTAAAGGCCCGGGCCGCGCGTCCGGATGACAAAGCTCGTATGCATGGCGGCCTCCTCCACCCACCAGCATCGCCGCCTTCGCGGCGCGAAGCAACCGGCCCGTTCCAGCGAAGGGGCCGCCTGCCTGCCGTGCGGCTCGGGCCGGCGGCGCGTCCGGCCCGGCCGTCTTCGCCATCGGTGCCGGCGCGTCGATCGCGAGCGCGCCGCTCCGCGCCAGCTTCCGCAGCGCGGCGCGGGCCAGTCAAATCCGGTCCGTCCTTACGGCGTCCCGGGCGGCGCGAAGCTGCTCGTCCGGCGCGTCGGGGGTCTACGCCGGGGAATTGGCGGTCCAGATCTGCCGCGCGAGGATACGCGCCGCCTGACGGTTCTCGACCTGCAGCGACGTCTTGGAGGGGGCCTTCATCTCGCTCTGCCTCGACTGCGGCCGGCCCACTGCCGGTCCGGTCAGCCCCTACCACGCTCCTGTCCCCCCGGCGGCCGGAAAACGACACGCCCACGCGGCCCGGCCGCTTTCCGCCCGCCGCCCGCGCATTAGCTTGCCGCGGGACCGCGCAAAGGAAAGGACCGCAGTATGAGCAAGACCCTCTTCATCACCGGCGCCTCCACCGGCATCGGCGCCGCCACCGCCCGCGCCGCGGTGGCCGCCGGCTGGACCGTCGGGCTGTTCGCCCGCAGCCGCGACCGGATCGAGGCGCTGGCCGGCGAGCTGGGCGAGGCCGCGCTGCCGCTGCCCGGCGACGCCACCGACCTTGCACAGCAGGAAAAGGCGCTGGCCGCGCTGGACGAAGCCTATGGCGGGGTCGACGCGGCCTTCGCCAATGCGGGCCGCGGGCTGCACACCCCCGGCATCCTCGAAGGCGACCCCGACGACTGGCGCGGGCTGATCGACCTGAACGTGACCGCGGTGCTCTATACCGCGCGCGCCGCCTATCCGCATCTGAAGGCCCGCAAGGGGCACCTTCTGATGACCGGCTCCGCGGCGGGACGGAAACACATCTCCGGCTCGATCTACGGCGCGACGAAATGGTTCGTCCACGGGCTGGCCGGCAACCTGGCCGAGGAGATGCGCGACTGGGGCGGCCGCTGCACCGTGATCGCGCCCGGTATGGTCGACACGCCGTTCTTCGACGAGGCCAAGCCCGACAAGCTGCAGGCCGAGGACGTGGCCGACGCCGTCATGCTGGCGCTCGACGCACCGCATCGGGCGACCGTCCGCGAAGTCTTCCTGATGCCGACCGGCTGAGCCGATGCCGGAGACCCCCCTCTTCCGCCAGCCGCAGACGCTGGCCGGCTTCGCCGCCCGCGCGGCCATCGCGCTGGGCTTCTTCGCGCTGGTCTTCCTGGCCTGGCAGGTGCGCCACGCGGTCGCCCTGTTCTTCGCCGCCATCGTCGCGGCGGTGATCATCGACGCGCTGGCCGGCCCCCTGACCCGCCGCACGCCCCTGCCCCGTTCGGTCACGGTGCCGCTGGTGCTGGTCGTGCTGTTCGGCGGTCTGGGGCTGGTCCTGACCTGGGCCGCGCCGAGCCTGAAGACCCAGCTGGACGCCGTCTCGAACGCCTTCCCGATGGCGCTCGACCAGCTCGAAAGCTGGCTCAGCGACAACCTCGCCGGCGTGTCCGACCAGGTGACGACCATCGTCAGCCACGTCGCGCAATACACCACGCTGGCCGTCTCCGGCGTCACCGGGTTCATCCTGGTGGTGATCACCGGCGCCTTCCTGGCGCTGGCCCCCCGGACCTATGCCCGCGGCTTCGTGCGCCTGTTCCCGGTCCACCGGCGCGCCCCGCTCGAGGCGGCGCTGGACAATGCCGGGCGCGGGCTGAAGGGCTGGCTGCGCGGCAAGGTCCTGTCGATGAGCATCGTCGCCGTGGCGACCGGCCTCGGCACCTGGTGGGTCGGCCTGCCGGCGCCGCTTCTGCTGGGGCTGATCGCGGGGCTGGCGGAGTTCGTGCCGATCATCGGCGCCATCCTCGCCGCCGTGCCGGCCCTCGTGCTGGCCGTCAGCCAGGACATGCAGACGGTGTGGTGGACAATCGGCGTCTATCTCGTGGTGCAGCAGCTCGAGTCGAACGTGATCCTGCCCCTGATCCACGAGCGCGTCGCCCACCTGCCGCCGGCGATCCTGATGTTCGCCTTCGCCGCGATGGGCGCGGTCTTCGGCCCGGTCGGCATCGTCATCGCCGCGCCGCTGTCGCTGACCCTCTATCTGCTGGTCCTGGACCTCTGGGTCAGGCCGATGGAGGATGGCGCGGAGGCGGGGGCACAGTCGGGGCCGGACACGGGCTGACGGCGAAACGGGGTTGTCACGCCGCGCCGCCGCTCCAGTTCAAGGGCATACGGAAACGAAAGGAGGACGACATGAGCGTAGCACGTGTCACCGAGATTTCCGCGACCTCGCCCCAAAGCTTCGACGACGCCGTCAAGCAGGGCATCGCCCGCGCCTCGAAGACCCTGCGGGGGATGTCCGGCGCGTGGGTCAAGGACCAGAACGTCGAGATCAAGAACGGCGAGGTGTCCGGCTACCGGGTGAACCTGGCCGTGACCTTCGTGCTGGACGACTGAGTCCGGCCGACAGCCCCGGCGGTGCCGTCAATCCGCCGGGGTCACCCGCCCGCGATACCGGATCAGCAGCCCGAGCCCCGGCAGCGCGGCGCCGATGTCGAAACACAGCGCATCGTCCGCCCCGGTTTCCGAAACCTCCGCCCGCGGCCAGAGAAGGCGCGGCAGCGGCAGGCCCAGGAGCCACAGCCCCGCGACCTCCAGCGCGACGCCGCCCGCCACGGCGCGCGGCACCAGCGCGAGGCGAAACGGGCCGAAGCCTTCTTCCACCCGCCCCGCCCGGTCGCGCAGGCGCGAGCGCGTCACATGCCCACCGAACCGGCGTTCCCACACCATGCCGTCGCCGGCGGGCGCGACGGAGATCACCGTCTCAACCTCCGCCCCCTCGGGCGGAAACCCCGCGGCCCGCAGGATCAGCGGCACCGGCCAGCGGCGGCCCCGCGTGACCGTCGCCGTGCCACGCCAGACCTGCGCGCGACCGTCGTGAAAGCGCCGAAGCAGCGGCGGCAGCTCGACCCCGCGCGCCGCGCAGGCCCGGGCGACGGGATCAGCCAAGCGCGAAGCCATCCGGCAGGAACCGCGCCCGCACATCCGGGCCGGGCACCAGGCAACTGTCGTAACGCCCGAACAGCCGGTAGCGGTTGCGCGCGATGACGTTGTAGGCGGGATCCTTCACGACCCGCGGCAGGTGCCGGACAACGCCCAGCACCGGCCACGGCGCCGGCAGCGCCCGCATCGCCGCGGCGAAGGCGTCGAGCTTGCGGTGGATCCGCCCGTCGACGATCACCAGGTTGGTCTCGAGCCGGTCGATCGGCAGGTCCAGCGCGCGATATAGCCTCTGCCCCAGCTCCGACTGCGCCGTGGCGAAGGCGAAGCGCCGGTCCCGGTCGCGGCGCAGCATGAACCGGAAGAAGCCCGAGCACAGCACGCATTCCCCGTCGAACACGATCACGTCGCGGCCCGCCAGCGCCGCGCGCAGATCGGCGGGCAAGGTGGCGACCGTGTTCACGGCCGCGCCTCGGCGGTGATCAGGCTCTGCATCATGAACGGCCCCGGCAGGTCAACGCCGTCGATGATAGACGCGCCGCGGGCCGGTGGAAACACCGCCAACGCCGACCGCGCCCATGGCTTCATCTTGGCCCGAATCCTCAAAGGACATCGACGCCACGCCGCCGGCCGGACCGATCTGCGGCACGGCCGCCCCCGACCCGTATCCGCCACGGCGGGCAACGTCAGTCCCGAAAGATCGACTCGCCCTGCTCGTCGATCAGCGCCTTCGCCTTGGCGACCGACGCCTGAACGGCCGTGTCGTGGTCCTGGATGGTGTCCGCCCGGACCATGCGATGCGACTTCACCTCGCCGCCGATCTCCTTTTCGATGAGCGCGCCGATGCGATAGCCGCCCTCGGCCTTCGCGGGCTCGGCGAAGATCAGGAAGTCGTTGTGGGTCTCGGGCTCGGGCCGCTGCGGCGCCTTGCCGGCGCCGCCGCCCCCGAACAGGCGGGAGAGTAAAGACATCGCCCCGCCCTACTGATCCAGGAAGCTGCGCAGCTTCCGGGACCGGCTGGGATGCTTGAGCTTGCGGAGCGCCTTCGCCTCGATCTGGCGGATACGCTCGCGGGTGACCGAGAACTGCTGGCCGACCTCTTCCAGCGTGTGGTCGGTGTTCATGCCGATGCCGAAGCGCATCCGCAGTACCCGTTCCTCGCGCGGCGTCAGGCTGGCCAGAACCCGCGTCGTGGTCTCCTTCAGGTTCTCCTGAATGGCCGAGTCCAGCGGCAGGACGGCATTCTTGTCCTCGATGAAGTCGCCGAGCTGGCTGTCCTCCTCGTCGCCGATGGGCGTCTCCAGGGAGATCGGTTCCTTGGCGATCTTCATCACCTTGCGAACCTTCTCCAGCGGCATCTGCAGCTTCTCGGCCAGCTCCTCCGGCGTCGGCTCGCGGCCGATCTCGTGCAGCATCTGCCGGCCGGTCCGGACCAGCTTGTTGATCGTCTCTATCATGTGGACCGGGATGCGGATGGTCCGCGCCTGGTCGGCGATCGAGCGGGTGATCGCCTGCCGGATCCACCACGTCGCATAGGTCGAGAACTTGTAGCCGCGGCGGTACTCGAACTTGTCGACGGCCTTCATCAGGCCGATATTGCCCTCTTGGATCAGGTCCAGGAACTGCAGCCCGCGATTGGTGTATTTCTTGGCGATCGAGATCACCAGCCGCAGGTTGGCCTCGACCATCTCCTTCTTGGCGGCGCGCGCCTCCTTCTCGCCCTTCTGCACCTGCTGGACGATGCGGCGGAACTCGGTGATGTCGACGCCGACATACTGGCCGACCTGCGCCATCTCGTTGCGCAACTGCTCCACCCGCGGCGCCGACCGCTCGAACAGCGCCTGCCAGCCGCGGCCCGACTTCTCGGCCATCCGGTCCATCCAGGTCGGGTCCAGTTCCGCGCCCTTGTAGTTCTCGATGAACTCGCGGCGGTTGATCCGCGCCTGGTCGGCCAGCTTCACCATCGAGCTGTCGATCGACATGATCCGCCGGTTGATCCCGTAGAGCTGGTCGATCAGCGCCTCGATGCGGTTGTTGTGCAGGTGCAGCTCGTTGACCAGCAGCACGATCTCCGAGCGCAGCTGCTGGTACTCCGCCTCGGCGGCCTGGGTGAACGAGCCGTCCTCGTTCAGCGTGGCCGACATCCGCAGATCCTGCATCTCGGACAGGCGCGCATAGTCGGCGGCGATGCGGTCCAGCGTCTCCAGCACGCGGGGCTTCAGCGCGGCCTCCATCGCGGCCAGCGACATGTTCGCCTGGTCTTCTTCCTCGTCCTCGTCGTCGCGCTGGATCGGGTTGCCGTCGGCGTCGAGCTCGGGCTGGCTGTCCTCTTCCTCCTTCTTCTTCGACGGCGCCTCGCTGACGGCGAGGTTGTCGACCACGGCCGCCTGCGCTTCCTCGCCGTCCACCTCCATGGAGCGGCCGAAGGTCGTCTCCAGGTCGATGACGTCGCGCAGCAGGATGTCCTCGTTCAGCAGTTCGTCGCGCCAGATGGTGATCGCCTGGAAGGTCAGCGGGCTCTCGCAGAGCCCCGAGATCATGCAGTTGCGCCCCGCCTCGATCCGCTTGGCGATGGCGATCTCGCCCTCGCGGCTCAGAAGCTCCACCGACCCCATCTCGCGCAGGTACATCCGCACCGGGTCGTCGGTGCGGTCGAGCTTCTCGCTCTCGCTCTGGGAAACGGCGACCTCGCGGCTGGTGGAGGTCTCGACCACCTCGGTGGACTTGGAGCCCTCGTCCTCCTCGGTCTCCTCGTCCTCGATGATGTTGATGCCCATCTCGGACAGCATCGACATCACATCCTCGATCTGCTCGGACGACACCTGATCGGGCGGCAGCACCTGGTTGAGCTGATCGTAGGTGATGTAGCCCTTTTCCTTGGCCTCGGCGATCATCTTCTTGACCGCCGCCTGGCTCATGTCGAGCATCACCTCCGGCTCCTGGTCCTCGGGCTTGCGGTCGTCCGTATCCTTGGCGGCCATTGGCACTCCTTCCAAAAGCGGGCGTGATTCCGGATACCATATCGAATCACGGGACGCGAATCATTGATTCGCAACTTGTTTACCTTGTTTTCTTTAGCGATTCGTAACCGAATCGCGTCACTGCGACCGGCGGCCCGGCTTGGTGAATCGAATCTGTTCGATGAGCGCGTCGAAGGACTTGCGTTCTTCCCTGTTCATCCGGGCGCCGCTGGGCGCTGTGTCGTACTCCGTCTTGTCCTCGGTCGGGCCGTGTTCGGCCCTCTGTCTAGCTAGGGCCGCCTGGCCCAGCCGCCAGGTCAGTCCCTCGTCGGCAAGGCGGTCGATATCCTCCATCGCCTCGCTTATTTCGCGTGCATGGCCCCGGCGGCTTTCCAGCTTGGCAAACTCCTCCGCCAGGCAAAGCCGGGCGGCCGTCGTGTCGTCGGGGCGCCGGATCGCCGGGATGACGGCTATGTGGCTTTGGCCCAGCAGCTTTTCAAGTGTCTCCGGGCCGGTTTCCGCGGTTAGTTTTTCCTTTAGATCAAGGGGCTCCGCGGCGCCGTGCCGCAGCAACGCGTCGCGCAGCGCGGCATGCTCCGGAAGCGTGCAGTCCAGCGTCTCCAGATCGCCCTCGAACTCCGGCAGCAGCGCCGGATGGGTCAGCAGCACCGCCAGGATCACCGCCTCGCGCAGCTGGTCCTCGACCGCGCCCGGCGTACCGGCCAAGACCGAGGCCCGCGCCCCCGCGGTGGCTCCTAGCGGCGCCTTCGCCCAGCCGCCGCGCGGCGCCGTCGGCCGCTGCGCCGGGCGGGCGCGGAACAGCTCCCAGCGCATCCGCTTGAGCTCGTCGCCGTAATGCCGGCGCAGCCCGGGATCGGGGATCGCGCGAATCGCCTCGCGCAGCGCCTTGTCCAGCGCGGCCTTGCGCTCGGGGCTGTCGAACCGCTTGCCGTCGGTCTCGCGCCGCCACAGAAGCTGCACCAGCGGCTGCGCCTCCTCCAGCAGGCGCTGCATCTCGGCCGCGCCGCCGCCCTTGCGGATCACGTCGTCGGGGTCCTGCCCCGGCGGCAGGATGCAGAAGCGCAGCGACCGCCCCGCCTCCAGCTGCGGCAACACCATGTCGATCAGCCGCATCGCCGCGCGCAGGCCGGCCGTGTCGCCGTCGAGCGCGATCACCGGCTCCGGCGCCACCCGCCACAGAAGCCGCAGCTGGTCCTCGGTGATCGCGGTGCCGAGCGGTGCGACCACGGCGCCGAACCCCGCCTCGGACAGCGCGATCACGTCCATGTAGCCCTCGGCGACGATCAGCGTCTGGCCCTTGCCCGCCGCCTCGCGCGCGGCGCGCAGGTTGTAGAGCGAGCGGCCCTTGTCGAACAGCTCCGTCTCCGGCGAGTTCAGGTATTTCGCGTTGTCGCCCGGATCCATCGCGCGGCCGCCGAAGGCGATGGCACGGCCGCGGGCGTCGCGGATCGGGAACATGATGCGGTTGCGGAAGGTGTCGTAGGGCTGGCGCCCCTTGTCCGAGGGTTTCACCAGGCCCGTGCCCAGCATCATCTCGTCGGGCACGCCCTTGCCGCGCAGATGCTCGCGCATCCCTTCCCAGCCGGGCGGGGCAAAGCCGATCTCCCAGCGCGCCTGCGCCGCCTCGTCCAGCCCGCGGCCGGCGAGATAGTCGCGCGCCGCCGCGGCCGCGCCGGTGCGCAGCTGCAGCCGGTAATGCTGGACCGCCTGTTCCATGACGCTGGCCAGCTCGGTGCGGCGGTCGGCCTTCTCCTGCGCCTTGGGGTCGCGCTCGGGCATCTCCATCCCGGCCTCGCGGGCGAGGATCTCGACGGCTTCCATGAAGCTGACATTCTCGGTCTCGCGCACGAAGGAGATCGCGTCGCCCTTCGCGTGGCAGCCGAAGCAGTAATAGAAGCCCTTGCGGTCGTCGACGTGGAACGAGGCGGTCTTTTCCTGGTGGAACGGACACGGCGCCCACATGTCGCCCTTGCCCTGGTTCGACTTGCGCTGGTCCCACAAGACCTTGCGCCCGACGACCTGGCTCAGCGAGGTCCGGGTGCGCAGCTCGTCCAGGAAACCGGGGGGCAGACTCATGGCGGACAATATCGTCCCGCGCCCCGCCGGAGTCGAGAGCCCGCGTATGGCCGATCTGCCTCGGAGCCACCATCGCCTGAGCGCAGCAGGACGGGCGACGGCGCGCCGGTCAGGAGAAATCGCCGAGGGGCCCCGCGCCCCTGCGCGGGGATACGGCTATTTCTCTTGAGCGGTGCGACGGCGTCCGTCAGGCAAGGCTCGGGCGATGGTGGCTTCGAGGCTGCATCTGCCTTGGTGAACCGGAAGCTGCCCGAGCCGCCGCCACAGGCGCACCGCCTGCCCGGCGCGTCGCCTCGCCACGGGCAGAGAAAAACTTGCGCGGAAGCGCGCCTTTCGGCAGCGCCCCGCCCGGGACGCGCTACAGCCCCTTTTCCTTGTAGCTCAGCGCCACCCGGCCGATCGACACCAGGTAGGCCGCGGTGCGCAGGTCCTGCACGTCGCTGCGGGCGTGCCAGGTCTCGGACATCGACTGGTAGGCGGTGCGCATCGTGTCGTCGAGGCCGGAGCGGACCAGTTCCAGCTCCCCCGCCCCGCGCAGGTACTTGTCCTTGAAGTCCGGGGTCATCGACCAGGCGTCGCCCAGATGCTCGTCGAGCCGCTGCAGCTCGTTGACGATCAGCTGGTGGCGCGCCTCCTCCTGGCGCCGGCCCATCCGGCCGAAGCGGATGTGGCTGAGGTTCTTGACCCATTCGAAATAGGACACCGTCACGCCGCCCGCATTGGCGTACATGTCGGGGATGATGACGCAGCCCTTGTCGCGCAGCACCTCGTCGGCGCCGGCCGTCACCGGGCCGTTCGCCGCCTCGATGATCAGCGGCGCGCGGATCCGGTCGGCGTTGTTCAGGTTGATCACGCCCTCCAGCGCGGCCGGGATCAGGATGTCGCAGTCGTGCTCCAGCACCTTGGCGCCGGTCTCGACAAATTCCGCGTCCGGATAGCCCTTCACGCCGCCGTGCCGGCCGATCCAGTTGCGCACCGCCTCCACGTCCAGGCCCTTCTCGCTCACCAGCGCGCCGTCGCGCTCGATGATGCCGGTGATCTTCGCACCGTCCTCGCCCGACAGGAACTTGGCCGCGTGATAGCCCACATTGCCCAGGCCCTGCACCACCACGCGCTTGCCGTCGAGCGCGCCCGACAGCCCCGCCTTGGCCACGTCCTGCGGATGCCGGAAGAACTCGCGCAGGGCGAATTGCACGCCGCGCCCGGTCGCCTCCACCCGTCCCTGGATGCCGCCGGCATGGGTCGGCTTGCCGGTGACGCAGGCCTGCGCGTTGATGTCGGTGGTGTTCATCCGGCGGTACTGGTCGGCGATCCAGGCCATCTCGCGCTCCGAGGTGCCCATGTCGGGCGCCGGCACGTTCTGGGACGGGTTGATCAGGTCGCGCTTGGCCAGCTCGTAGGCGAAGCGGCGGGTGATCAGCTCCAGCTCGTGCTCCTCGTATTGCCGCGGGTCGATGCACAGCCCGCCCTTCGAGCCGCCGAACGGCGTCTCCACCAGCGCGCATTTGTAGGTCATCAGCGCCGCCAGCGCCTCGACCTCGTCCTGGTTGACACCCAGCGCAAAACGGATCCCGCCCTTCACCGGCTCCATATGCTCCGAATGCACGGACCGGTAGCCGGTAAAGGTCTGGATCTGGCCGCGCAGGCGCACCCCGAACCGGACAGTGTAGGTGGCGTTGCAGACGCGGATCTTCTCCTCCAGCCCGGGAGGCAGATCCATCAGCGCCACGGCGCGGTTGAACATCAGGTCGACGGATTCGCGGAAGCTCGGCTCCCGGCTTGCGGGCATGTTCATTGTTCTGTCCCTCCCTGTACTCGACCGGCGCGGCGAAGCGCGGCACAAGACGTCGCCACCGGGCACGCGGCGCAGGCTAAAGCGATTCTGATCGAGGATGCATGAAAACTTTAGCCCCCCGACGCGCGCCGGTTTCCGCCCGGATGACGAAGCACCGGCGCCGCCCTGCATTGGGCGCGAAGAAAGTACAGTCAAGACAAAACCCTAGAATTGCCACACTTCGCGCACAGTCTGGCCGGGAAACCGAGGCAGATTCCGCAGAAGACAGTGCGGAGACGGACTCGCGTCCGGGGGTGGGCCGGCCGAGGCCGGCAAGGAGTGGAAAGACATGTACTGGTGCTTGCACAGAACGTGGGGCCTGGCGGACGACACGTCGCTGTCGGCCGCGCGCGTCGACGGCCATCCGGTCCCGCCCCGTAGCGCGGTCGCCGCACGGCTGAAGACCTTCCGCCGCGACGAGGACGGATCGCTCATCATCTTCGGCCTGATGATCTTCACGCTGATGCTGATCATCGGCGGCCTCGGGCTCGACCTCGAACGCTTCGAAACCGCCCGCACGAAACTGCAGAACACCGCCGACGGCGCCGCCCTGCACGCCGCCTCGCTGACGCAGGAGGTCGATTCCGAAACGCTGGTCAACGACTATTTCTCCAAGGCCGGGGTCGGCCGCTTCATCGACGACGTGCGCGTGTCCGAGGCGCTCAACTACAAGCATGTCGAGGTCGACGCCGCGGTGAACGTGCCCACGCACTTCTTCAGCTGGCTCGGGATCGAGAACCTGGGCACCGTCGTCGGCTCGGTGGCCGAGGAATCCATCGGCGACGTGGAAATCTCCCTCGTGCTCGACGTGTCGGGCTCGATGGGCTCGAACTCCAAGCTGTGGAACCTCAAGGACGCGGCCGGGGACTTCGTCGACGCGATCTACGGCAATTCCGACGAAGGCGCGGTCTCCACCTCGATCGTGCCCTATTCCACCCAGGTCTCGGCCGGGCCGGAGATCATGCAGTACTTCAACCGCACGCCGATCAGCCACGAGACCTCGCACTGCCTGAACTTCGCCGACGCCGATTTCAACGACCCCGCGATCTCCACCGTCGACCCGGTCGAGCAGACGCTGCATTTCGACCCCTGGACCGACGAGCACGATTACTGGGATCCGGGCGACTGGATGCAGGTCGTCTGCCCGCAGAACAGCTGGAAGGACATCCTGCCGTACAGCCAGAACACGACCCAGCTCAAGAACTACGTGAACGCCTTCCAGGCCACCAACTGGACCTCGATCGAGCTCGGCGTGAAATGGGGCGCGGCCCTGCTCGACCCGGCCTTCCGCCCGGTCGTCTCCGGCCTGATCAACGATAACGTCGTCGACGACGACTTCTCCGGCCGGCCGCTCGCCTACAACCAGGCCGACGGGCTGAAGGTGCTGGTCGTGATGACCGACGGCCAGAACACCGAGCAGTACGAGATGGAGGACCCGTATCGCTCCGACTCGTCCTTCGTCTACGCCTGGCAGGACAGCTCCAACAACTACTACTACTCGATCTGGGACGGCGAGGGCGAGCCGGACCCCGCCGCGCAGTACCAGACCCATATGGAAGAACACACCGAGCGCGTCTGCACCAACTGGGCGTCGTGGTGGGGTTTCACCTGGTGCACGAATTACGAATACGAGACGACCTACGAGGAAGTGACCGTCGAGGTCCTGAACTGGTATGTCGCCAACGGCCCGGAGAAGGGCTGGCGCGCCACGCCCTATGGCGGCGACGACGCCTGGCGCCTGACCTGGGACCAGCTCTGGAACAAGGTCCCGGTCGAGGTCTTCACCGACGAATTCCTCGCCGAGATGGGCGGCATGTCCACCGAGCGCAGCGCGATCAAGAGCGCCCGGAACTACATCCAGGGCAGCGAGAAGGACACCCGCACCCTGGCGATCTGCTCGGCCGCCAAGGCGCAGAACGTCTATATCTACGCCATCGGGTTCGAAGCGCCCAGCCAGGCCGAGGATCTGCTGGAAGCCTGCGCCACCACGCCGTCGCACTTTTTCGACGTCGACGGCACCGAGATCAGCCAGGCCTTCTCGGCCATCGCCGCCGACATCAACCGTCTGAGGCTGATTCAGTGATGCGGTTCCTTCGGCATCGGCTGCGCCGTTTCCGGCGCGACGAACGCGGCGGGATCCTGATCGAGTTCCTGGTCCTGTTCCCGCTGTTCATCTTCGTCTTCACCTCGACCTTCGAGGCCGGCGTGATGAACGTGCGCCACGCGCTGCTGGAACGCGCGGTCGATCTCGCGGTGCGCGACCTGCGCCTGGGGCGGGGCAGTTCGGCACCGACCCATGACGAGCTGCGCGCCACGATCTGCAACTACGCCGGCATGATGCCGAAATGCGACGAGCGGCTGCATATCGAGATGGAGCGCATCGATTCCGCCTCCTGGACGTTCCGCGAAGGCCAGATCGCCTGCATCGACACCGAGGAGGAGGGCGAACTGACCCAGAACTTCACCCCCGGCGCGCTGAACGACTTCATGCTCATCACCGTCTGCGGCGCGTTCGACGTGATGACGCCGGCCTCGGGGCTGGGGCTCTGGCTGCCCAAGATCGGGGACTCCGATCATTACCCGCTGATCGCCATGTCGGCCTATGTGATCGAGCCCTGATATGAATGTCCTGCGCACAGCCCGACGCCTCATCGGCCGCTTCCGGCGCTCGGAGCGCGGCAGCTATTCGGTCGAGACCGTCCTGATCTTTCCGCTGCTGATCTTCGCCTATGCCGGGCTGATGACCTTCTTCGACGGGTTCCGCACGCTGAACATGAACTTGCGCGCCTCCTACACCATCGCCGACATGCTCTCACGCGAGACGAACCGCATCGACATGACCTATGCCAACGGGCTGAACAGCATGCTGACGCTGCTGACCCGGTCGGGCAAGCCCACCCTGCTGCGGGTCTCGCAGGTGAGCTACGACGCGGACAATGACGAGCTGGGGCTGTCCTGGTCCGTCGTCTCGGGTGGCTCGGGCAACTACATCGTGCCGCTGACGCAGGACACGCTGGACACCATCGAGGACCAGATCCCGATCATGGCCGACGGCGACGTCAACCTGGTGATCGAGACCTATTCGGCCTTCGAGCCGTTCATGACCTGGCACGGGTTCGATGCGTTCTACTTCGAGAACCTCGTCGTGACCCGCCCGCGCTTTGCGCCGCATCTGTGCCTCGAAGACGGGGTCGCGACGCAGTCCTATCCCTGCGGCTGACCCGGTTTCCACGCCTCCCGCAGGGCGGCCCGCGCGCCCCGACGGACCGCGTCCGGCACGCCCGACCGAGGCGCCTCGCGAAGCATGGACACCCTTGGTCCAGTTAGCGCTATCTATAATGATGTCAGGTAGTTAACATAGCGTCCAACCTTGGACACCCCATTATCAGCCCCGTTCCCGAAGCCGCAGCGCGATCATGTCGGCCATGAACTTCCCCTGCCCGGCCGGCGTCACGCCGCCCACCCCGACCCGTCGGCCGAAGCGCCACCACAGGCCCGGCTGCCAGGCCCGCTCTCCCGGCTCCGTCAGCCGCACCAGGAACCCGTTCGACGGCTTGAAGGCGAAGGCCCCCCGCTCCACCGCGGCGATCCGGTCCATCCGGCACAGCTCCCGCCCGGTCCCGTCGCGCAGGCCGTCCTCGGTCAGCTCGATCCAGGTCTCCGTCGCCCGCCGGATCAGCTCGGCCATCACCAGCGCCGCCAGCCCGAGCCCCAGCAGGAACAGCTGCACCAGCAGCGCCGCCGCCGGGGTCGAAAAGGCCAGCCACAGCAGCAGCCCGCCCAGCACCAGCAGCATCGCGACCGCGATCCATCTGCGCCCCTGCGAGGGCGCCAGCGTGGCGATGATCTCGTCGGACATCTGCGGCCGGCCCGGCCTAGCTCATCTTCGACAGCTTCGCCTGCAGATCGGCCAGCTGCTTCTTGATCTCGTCGAGGTCCTCGGCGGTCGCCTCCTCCGCGCCGCCCTCGCCCATCTTGCCGCCGGCGCCCTTCCAGTTGCCGGTCATCGCCTTCAGGAACGCTTCCTGCTGCGCCTGCATCGCCTCGAAGCCCGGCATCGCGGCCATCGGGTTCGAGAAGTTCTCCATCATCTTCGACTGCCCGTCGCGCAGCATCTCGAAGCTCATCTGAAGGAACTGCGGCACCACCGACTGCACGCCCGTCGTGTACGAGCGCACCAGATCCGTGAGCACGTTGATCGGCAGCACGTTCTCGCCGTGGCTTTCGTGATCGGCAATGATCTGAAGCAGATACTGCCGGGTCAGGTCGTCGCCGCTCTTCAGGTCGATGATCTGTACCTCGCGCCCGTCCCTGATGAACTGCGCGATATCGTCGAGCGTGACATAGTCGCTGGTTTCGGTGTTGTAGAGCCGGCGGCTGGCGTAGCGCTTGATCAGCAGCGGAGCGTCGTTATCGGCCAATGCGGTGCCTCCCCATTTGGCAGTGCAGCGAAAGCCTACGGCCTCGCAGCATAAAAGAAAAGGGGCGGGCTGATCGCCCGCCCAGTCCGGCGTGCCGGCAGGGAGGAACCCGGCTTACGCCTCAATCTTGTAACCGGCGCCTTACTTGGCGGCGGCGGTCGCCTTCTTGGCGGCCGAGGTCATCTCGGCGGTCGCTTTCTTGACGGCGGCGGTCGCGTCCTCGGACATGTCCTTGCCGGCGGCCAGCAGCAGTTCGACGGTTTCCATCTGAACCTTCTTCGCGACTTCGGCGAAGGCGGCCATGGTCTCGGCGGACATCTCGGCTTGCGAGGACGCGAAGTCGGTCATCGCTTTGGTGTACTCGGCCGGGTCGTCCTTGACGGCGGTCATGTTGCCGATCTTGGACAGGGTGTCCTTCGTCCACTTGGTGGAGATCTCGGTCGACTTGTCGGCGGCTTCCAGAGCGACCTTCGACAGCTTGTCGTTCAGCGTCGCCTGCGTCTTGAAGGCGTCCTGCATCGCGGTCATGTCGACCGGGAACGCGCCCATCATGTCTTTCATCATCTTGGTGTAGTCGGCGTTGGTCTTGGTGGCAGTGGCCATTGGTCTCTCCTTTCGGGATCGGGGGTGATCCGTGCGTTCGTTACGTCAGGGAATATGCATGCTGCGCCGCGGCATTTCAAGAGGGATATGCTGCACTGCAGCAAAAAATTCTCTCCTCGAAAATCAGGGGCTTATGCCGAAATCCGCGTCCACCTGCGGCAGTTTGCCCATGCAGCGCACGGGCGAAACCGCGCCGGAGGACCGTCACCGGGGCCGAGACGGGCGGCCCGTTCGGACCGCCCTGCCCCCCGTGACGGGAGCGTTTCCTCGCCCCGGCCTACCTGAACCAGGCCGGCATCGCCGCGCTCGTCATCGCGGCGGCGGTCTTCTGTATGGTCGACGCCGCGGTGTCGCTCCAGGTCGTGCCGGCTTCGAGCAGCACGTCCATCGCCTGCGCCTGCGCGGTGCGGGTGATCTCGGTCAGCGCGGCGACATGCTCGGTCGTGGTCGCGCCCTGCGCGGCGGCGAATTCGCTCAGCGCCCGGGTATAGTCCGCCGGGTCGTCCTTGGCCGCGACGGCTGTGCCGACATTGGCCAACGTCTCTTTCGTCCACTTGCCGGACTGGTCGTTGGAGTGAAGCGCGGTCTGCAGCGCGACATGCGCCAGCTTCTCGCCGACGACGGCCGAGTCCTTCATCGGCGCGAAGACGGCCGCGAGGTCGAAGGCGTCAGGCGCGGCGACGGGCGCGGGCGGCGTGCCGCTCGCCACGGCGGAGGGGCCGGTGACCGCCGGCTTCGCCGGCGCGCTGGTGGTCTTGGTGGACCCGGAGGTGGTCGGCGCCGTCGCGCCGGTGGTCTTGCCCGTCTCCTCGGCGGTCTTCGCCGGCTGGGCGGGCGCTGCGGCCGCCGGCTTGCTGGGGGCGGCCGTCGGC
This sequence comes from Psychromarinibacter sediminicola, assembly GCF_029168335.1. Taxonomy (GTDB): domain Bacteria; phylum Pseudomonadota; class Alphaproteobacteria; order Rhodobacterales; family Rhodobacteraceae; genus Psychromarinibacter; species Psychromarinibacter sediminicola. The sequence continues at coordinate 48,933 of NZ_JARGYC010000009.1, read as the reverse complement.
TTGCTGGCGGCGGCCGTCGGCTTGCTGGCGGCCGCGCCGGACTTTGCGGGCGCTGCGGTCGGCTTCGCGGTCTCGGCCTTCGCGTCCGACGTCGCCGCCTCGGTCTTCGCGTCTGCGGTCGCGGGATTGGCCGCCCCCGTTTCCGCGCTCGCAGTGGTCGCGCTCGCCGCTTTCGGGCTCGCAGGGGTCGTGCTCGCCGCCTTCGGGCTCGCAGTCTTCGCGCCCGCGGTCTTCGGGCCTTCGGACTTCGGGCTTTCGGTCTTGGTCGTGCCGGTCTTGGTGGTGGAAGTGGTTGCTTTCGCCATGGATCGGTTCCCTGGTTGCGGGCAGATCGGCTGCCCTTGCGTCACCACCGGGGTACATCGCTGCGCCGCAGCAAATCAACCTCAAATGTCGCCGCGTCGCAGAGACTCCCGTCAGCCGGCAGGTTCCAGCGCACTCGTCTTCGCCAGCACGTAGGTGCCCGGCGCGTCACAAAGCGGCGGATGGTTTGAATCGCCCGGAGTCCGGGCGGGCACCAGCTTGCCCGAGCGCTTGCGCAGCCACTCCTCCCAGCGCGGCCACCAGGAGCCTTCGTGGAATTCCGCCCCCTCCAGCCAGGCGTCGGGCTCCAGCGTCGTGTCGGCGTTGACGTAATGCCCGTATTTCTTCTTGGACGGCGGGTTCACGATGCCGGCGATGTGGCCCGATTCGGAGACGATGAAGGATTTCGACCGGCTGCCCATCTGCCGCACGCCGTTGTAGCAGGACTTCCACGCCGCGATGTGATCCGTCTCGCAGGCGATCGACATCAGCGGCACCCGCACGTCCTTGATCGACAGCGTCTCGCCCATCAGCTCCAGTTCGCCCTTCGCGAAAAGGTTGTCCTGGCACAGCCAGCGCAGATACTCCGTGCACATCCGCGCCGGCAGGTTCGACCCGTCGCCGTTCCAGTACAGAAGGTCGAAGGCCGGCGGCGCCTCGCCCATCATGTAGCTGCGGATGGCGGGCTGATAGACGAGGTCGTTGGAGCGCAAAAACGAGAAGGTCCGCGCCATGATCCGCGAATCGAGATAGCCCTGCGCCTTCATCTCGGCTTCCAGCGAATCCACGAAATCGTCGGTCAGGAAGGGCGTGAACTCGCCCTGGTCGGTGAAGTCCGTCAGCGCGGTGAAGAAGGTGGCCGAGCGGATCGACTTGTCCTTCTTCTTGTGCAGATAGGACAGCGCCAGCGACAGCGTGGTGCCGGCGATGCAGTAGCCCACGACGTTGATCTGTTCCTGCCCGGTCAGCTCCTTGACCTGCTCCATCGCGGTCAGGAGCCCGTCCTCGATGTAGGTGTCGATCCCGACATCGGCATAGGTTTCGTCGGGGTTCACCCAGCTGACGATGAACAGCGTGTAGCCCTGGTCGACGATCCAGCGGATCAGCGAATTCTGGGGCTTCAGATCCATGATGTAATATTTGTTGATCCAGGGCGGGAAGACGATCAGCGGCGTCTCGCGCACCTCGTCGGTGGTCGGCGAATACTGGATCAGCTCGAACATGCGGTTGCGATAGACGACCTTGCCCGGCGCGGTGGCGATGTTGCCGCCCACCTTGAACGCCTCCTTGTCCGCAAGGGTCACGTTCAGGCTGCCGCCCGATTCCTCGATGTCGCGCACCAGATTCTCCAGCCCGTCCACCAGGCTCTGCCCGTTCGTCTCCACCGCCTTCTGCAGCGCCTCGGGGTTGGTGGCCAGAAAGTTCGTCGGGCTGAACAGGTCGATGATCTGGCGGCTGAAATAGTCGATCCGGCGGCGTTCGCGGTCGTCCAGCCCCTCGATCCCGCCGATCATGTCGCGCATCGCCTCGGCGTTTAGCATGTATTGCTGCTTGAGGAAGTTGAAATAGGGATGCGTCTGCCACAGCGGATCGGCAAAGCGCTTGTCGGTCGGCGTGGTGTCCTCCGGCGCCTCCAGTTTGCCCTGGGCCAGCTTCTGCTGCACCTCGGCGTAATGCTTCAGCGTCTTGCCCCAGTAGCTGACCTGCTGCTCCACCATCTTGGCCGGATTCGACATCATCTCGGCCATCCAGGCGGCGGCGGCCTTCATGTAGAGGTCCTGCCCCGGCCCCTGCAGCCCCGGATGCTCGGGCGACTTGTTCGCCATGGCGGCAACCAGACGTTGGGACAGCTCTTCCATCTTGGCCAGGTTGGCGTTCAGCGCCTCCAGATCCTGGCCCGCGTCACTTTCGTTGGTTGTCATTTTCACCGATCCGGTTATTTTGCGGGTGCAGCATATAGCGTCTCCGGTTTTGGGAGGGACTGCGACGTAAGGTCATGCTCAACAAGAAGGGGACCTGACACATGCGTTACTTGGCCACCTACGACCTGATGGAGACCATGCGCAACACCAACCAGTGGCTGGGTGCGACCGCCCTCGCCCTGGGATCCTACCCGATGGCGCGCGTTTTCCCCAATCCATTCTTCAACCTCGTGTCCGCCTGGGGCGAGGTGACCGAGCGAACCTTTGCGCGCATGGTCACCAAGCCCGACTGGGGCATCAGCTCCGTCGTGGGCGAGGACGGCAAGGATCACGTGGTTCAGATAGAGACGCTCGTCAAGCGTCCCTTCGGCGACCTGATCCATTTCCGCGTGCAGGGCCGCAAGGAGCGCAAGCGTCGCGTGCTGCTCGTGGCGCCGATGTCGGGGCACTACTCGACGCTGCTGCGCTCGACGGTGATGAGCCTTCTGCCCGACTGCGAGGTGTTCATCACCGACTGGCACAATGCCCGCGAGATCCCGGTCAGCGAGGGCAAGTTCGACATCGAGGACTACACCAAGTATCTCGTCGAATTCATGCGCGCGCTGGGCCATTCCACCCACGTGATCGCGGTGTGCCAGCCCGCGCCGCTCGCGCTGGCGGCGACGGCCTACCTGGCGGAGCACGACCCGGTGGCGCAGCCCCGCTCGCTGACCCTGATCGGCGGGCCGATCGACCCGGATGCCGCGGCGACGGACGTCACCGACTTCGGCCGCCGGGTAACCATGGGTCAGCTGGAGTGGCTGGCGATCCAGCATGTCGGTGTCACGCAACCCGGCGTCGGCCGGATGGTCTATCCTGGCCTCCTGCAGCTCGCCGGGTTCATGTCGATGAATGCCGAGCGCCATACCGAGGCATTCTACAACCAGATCCTGCGCGCGTCCAAGGGCGAGGCGTCCGAGCACGACAAGCACAACCGGTTCTACGACGAATACCTCGCGGTGATGGACATGACCGCGGAATTCTACCTTTCGACGGTCGAGCGCGTCTTCAAGGCCCGCGAGATCGCGAAGAACGAGTTCGTCATCGACGGGGTGCCGGTGGATATCGGCAAGATCACCGACGTGGCCGTGAAGATCGTCGAGGGCGAGAAGGACGACATCAGCGCGCCGGGCCAGTGCCTGGCCGCGCTCGACCTGCTGACCAACCTGCCCGACGACAAGAAGGCCGCGCATCTGGAGCCGGGCGCGGGCCATTACGGCATCTTCGCCGGCAAGTCCTGGCGCAACAACATCCGGCCGCTGGTGCTGGACTTCATCGACTCCAACGCGGCGCCCAGCGACGTGTCGTCCAAGCGCAAGTCCGAGAGCGAGAAGCGCGAAGAGGCGCGCGTCTCGGCGATGAAGGCCGAACCGTCCGCACGGGCGGATGACGACATCCCGGCGCCGGCAGAGCCCGAAAAGGCCGACGACACGCCCGCGCCCGACCTGAAGGCGGGCCCCGGCGACGCGGACGAGGCCGCTACGTCCAGTTCGGCGAAGCCGAGGCGCCGCGCCCCGCGGAAGTCGGCCACGAAAGCCAATTCCGCAGGATCGCAGACACGGCATTAGGGTTTTCCAGCGCCGGGAGATGCCCGGCGCCGGCCACCACCTCCAGCTTCGCCATCGGCATCAGGTGCGCCATGAACTCGTGGCGGCGCACCGGATAGAGCGTGTCGTCCTCGCCGCAGAGGATCAGCGTCGGCGTGCGGGCGCGGCGCAGCGTGCCTTGCTGGTCGGGCCGTTTCTGCAGCGCGCGGGACTGGCGGATATAGACTTCGGCGCCCAGATCCTGCGCCATCTCCTGCATCACCTGGTGGATGCCGTCGCGCTCCGGCCCGGCGGAAAGGTGGTCGGGCTTCAGCTCGTCATGCATCGCCTCGGCCAGCCGGCCGGCCCGCGCCGCGACGATCCGGGTCTCGCGGGCGGCGGCGACGGTCGGCATCTCGGACTGGCAGCTGGTGTCCATCAGCGCCAGGCGCGTCACCCGCTCGGGCGCCCGGCGGAGGATCTCGATGGCCACCATGCCGCCCAGGCCGTGGCCGCAGAGCGCGAAGGTCTCCGGCGCCGTGGCCAGCGTGTCCTGCGCCATCTCCTCGACGCTGCTGGCGTGCAGCGGGGCGGAGATGTGCAGCGCCGTGTCCCAGCTCAGCTCGACGATCTGCGGCAGGAACCCGCGGCTGTCGGCCATCATACCGGGGATGAGAACCAGCGGGTCGGTCATCGCTGAACCCGCCTATTGTTCGATATGTGAAATTCATACCGCAATTTCATCGCAAATCACCTTCAAACAGGTTGCGCATGTGTAAGCTCTGAGTCCGCCCGTCCGGGGATTTCCGGATAGGCGATGCCCCGGTAGGGCGGGAAGTCGGCATAGCGCGCGTGACGCTCCGGGTCCGGTACGCGCCCGGCGCCGGCGAGCTTGCCCTTGGGGGCGATATAGCTCGACACTACCCGCTCCGGTTCTTCGCGCCAGGTCAGGTTGAACGCGGCGTTGTTCGGGAAGAAGCACACCGCGTGGAACGCCAGGTGATCATAGAGCCACCACGCCAGGTCGCGCCAGTCCCGCCCGGCATTGTACTGCGCCGCGAACCACGGCACCGCGATCGAGACGGTGGCGCCCATCCGGCCCGCCGCGTCGCGCCGGTCCCAGATATGCCCCGCGCGGCTTACCTCGTTCGAGCTGCATTTCTGCGGCCGCACCTCGGTCGCGCCGAAATGGTTCAGCGCCGGCGAGCGATAGCCCGAGCGGATGTCGATGGGCCCGAAGGTCTCGACCAGCGGATCGAGCAGGTCCTCGGCCAGCCGCCGGCCGGCCGCGATCAGAAGGCCCGGGTCCTCCGGCACATTCGACCGCCCGTAGTGGTTGGCGATCTCCGAATACAGGAAGTTGCGCAGTTCGAAATGACGCGACAGGCGCACCCGCCCCAGCTTTTCCAGTCCGACATAGGAGCCGGGTGCCCTCACGCGCCTCTCCACTGAAACTCGCCCTTCGGCCCCAGCGGCGAGAACGGGTTATGCGCGATCTCCCAGACATGGCCGTCGAGATCCGCCGCGTAGGACGTATAGCCGCCCCAGAACACCTCGTGCGGCGCCTTGACGCCACGGCCGCCGGCCTCGACGAACCGCGCATAGAGCGCGTCCACCGCCTCGCGCGTGGGCAGGTTGTGCGCCAGCGTGATGCCGGAAAAGCCGCCGATCTCGTCCTCGGACAGCCCCATGTCGCGGGCCAGCCCGGCCTTGGAATACAGCCCCAGCGTCTGGCCGATCAGGTCGAACACGACGATGCCCTCGGTCGCGTCGGTCACCTCCCAGCCCAGGTTTTCGTAGAAGGCGCGCGCCGCATCCAGGTCGGCCGCCGCCAGCGTGATGAGACTGATCCGCTGGTCCATGGTCAATCCTTCGTCAAATCCAGCACGTCCACGATGGACCGCTCGATCAGCGCCAGGCAGTCCGGCGTGGAAAACCGGTGGTCGGCGCCCTTCACAAGCGTCAAGCGGATGTCGTCGCCTTCGGCATGATCCAGCAGTCGCAGCGCCACCGACCGATCCACGTCCTCGTCCGCCGTCCCCTGCAGCAGGCGCACGGGATACGGCAAGGGCAGCGCGTCGCGCAGCACCAGCTGCGACCGGCCCTCCTCGATCAGCCGGCGCGTGATGACATAGGGCTCGTCGGAGTAGTCGGACGGCTGTTCGACCCGCCCCTCGGCCTCCAGCGCCTGCCGCTGCGCCTCGTCGAAGCCGGCCCACATCGAATCCTCGGTGAAATCCGGCGCCGCGGCGATGCCGACGAGCCCGCGGACCTTGGCCTGCAACCGCCGCGACAGGATCAGCGCGATCCAGCCGCCCATCGACGAGCCGACCAGCACGACCGATCCCTCGACGGTGGCGTTGATGACCTGGAACGCATCCTCTGCCCAGTCGCCGATGCTGCCCTCCTCGAACGCCCCCGACGACTCGCCGTGGCCCGAATAGTCCAGCCGCAGGAACCCCTGGCCCCGCGCCTGCGCCCAGGCCTCCAGGTGCACCGCCTTGGTGCCGGCCATGTCCGAGCGGAAGCCGCCCAGGAACACCACGGTCGGCCCGCGCCCCTCGGTCAGGTGATAGGCGATGCGGCGGCCCTGCGGCGTGTCCAGATAGGATGGCATGCGATCCTCCGTTCCGGTCATGGACTAAACACGGACGCGCCCGGCACGGAAGGGATATCTTCGCGGGGCCGTGTTGACTTCGCTTGTCCGCCTATCCCATATGCCCGGACACATATACCCGCAACCGGGCGTTCCGTGGGCGCCAAACCGACGAGGAGCCGATATGGCCCAGATTTCCCTGACCTTGCCCGATGGCAACGCGCGCGACTACGACGCCGGCATCACGCCCGCCGCCGTGGCCGAGTCGATCTCCAAGAGCCTGTCGAAGAAGGCGATCAGCGCCACCGTGAACGGCGCGCATTACGACCTGCAGTGGCCCATCGAGGGCGACGCCGAGATCGCGATCCACACCCTGCAGGACGACAAGCAGGCGCTGGAGCTGATCCGCCACGACGCCGCGCACATCATGGCCCGCGCCGTTCAGGAGCTGTGGCCCGAGGTGAAGGTCACCATCGGCCCCGTCATCGACAACGGCTTCTACTACGACTTCGACCGCGAAGAGCCGTTCACGCCCGAGGATCTCGGCGCGATCGAGGCGAAGATGAAGGAAATCATCAACCGCCGCGACCCGGTCACCACCGAGGTCTGGGACCGCGACCGTGCCATCCGCTACTACGAGGCCAACAACGAGCCCTACAAGGTGGAGCTGGTCGAGGCGATCCCGGGCGATCAGCCCATCCGCATGTACTGGCACGGCCACTGGCAGGATCTCTGCCGCGGCCCGCATTTCCAGAACACCGGGCAGGTCCCGGCGGACGCCTTCAAGCTGATGCGCGTGGCCGGCGCCTACTGGCGCGGCGACGCCAGCCGGCAGCAGCTGCAGCGGATCTACGGCGTGGCCTTCAAGAACCGGAATGACCTGAAGGCGCATCTGACCTTCCTGGAGGAGGCGGAAAAGCGCGACCACCGGCGGCTGGGCCGCGAGATGAGCCTGTTCCACTTCCAGGAGGAAGCGCCCGGCATGGTCTTCTGGCATCCCGACGGCTGGACCGTCTATCGCCAGATGGAAGACTACATGCGCCGCAAGCTGACGAAGGCCGGGTACCGCGAGATCAGGACGCCGCAGGTGGTGGACCGCAAACTGTGGGAAGCAAGCGGGCACTGGGACAAGTACCGCGAGAACATGTTCATCACCGAGATCGACGAGGAGCATGCGAACGAGAAGCGCGCCAATGCCCTCAAGCCGATGAACTGCCCCTGCCACGTGCAGATCTTCAACCAGGGCATCAAGTCCTACCGCGACCTGCCGCTGCGGCTGGCCGAGTTCGGCTCGTGCCACCGCTACGAGCCGCACGGCGCGCTGCACGGGCTGATGCGGGTGCGCGGCTTTACCCAGGACGACGCGCATATCTTCTGCACCGAGGACCAGATCGAGAGCGAGTGCGCCAAGTTCATCGACCTCTTGTCGGGCATCTACCGCGACACCGGCTTTCCGAAGTTCGACATCAAGTTCTCCACCCGGCCCGAGGTACGGATCGGCACGGACGCGCAGTGGGACAAGGCCGAGCAGGCGCTGGAACAGGCGATCCTGTCGGTGCGCAACGACTATGAGGTGGACCCGGGCGAAGGCGCGTTCTACGGCCCGAAGCTGGACTTCAAGCTGACCGACGCGATCGGGCGGGAATGGCAGTGCGGCACGTTCCAGGCCGATTTCCAGCTGCCCGAACGGCTGGACGCGACCTATATCGGCGCGGACGGGGACAAGCACCGCCCGGTCATGCTGCACCGGGCGATCCTCGGCAGCTTCGAGCGGTTCATCGGCATCCTGATCGAGAACTACTCCGGCAAGCTGCCGTTCTGGCTGGCGCCGCGGCAGGTGGTCGTCGCCTCCATCGTGTCGGATGCCGACGACTACGTGCACGAGGTGGTGAACGCGCTCAAGGCGCGCGGCATCCGGGCCGAGGCCGACATCCGCAACGAGAAGATCAACTACAAGGTCCGCGAACACTCGGTCGCGAAGGTGCCGGTGATCCTCGCCTGCGGGATGAAGGAGGTCGCGGACCGCACCGTCTCGGTGCGGCGGCTGGGCGAGAAGCAGACCAAGGTCGAGGAGCTGGAGGCGATCACCGACGCGCTGGTGACCGAAGCCCTGGCGCCGGATCAGGCAGCCGCCTGACCGCTCAGGCCCCGCGCTTCGGGACGACCGGAGCGCGGGGCCGCGCGGGCGTCCGTCGCAGACGCTGCGCTCGGCCCCAAGGCCTCACCACCGCAGATACCTCTTCCCCGCCCAGGCCCCGAGCCCGGCGACGACCAGGATCGCGAGGCTGTACCACGTCGCGTAGAACAGCGGCGAATCCTCGGTGCAGAACAGCGAATAGGTGGTCGTCGCCAGCCCGCCGGCCGCCAATCCCGCCAGCGCCCCGCAGACGCGGGGATGCTCGGGGGCGCCGCGGCGCAGCGCATAGACCAGCCCGGCCAGGATCGGCATGGCCAGCACCGGGATCGTCGGCAGGCAGACCGGGATCGAGTGGCCGATGAACAGCGTCAGCCGTTCGCCCGGCGCGGCCGTCGCGAAGGCCCAGACGAACAGGGCGACCGCCGCCACCGGCACCGCAACTGCCAGCCACGCCGTCCAGCCCAGCGGCACCCCCGGGCGCGCGGCGTGCATCACCGCCGGCAGCAGCAGCGCGGCCAGACCCAGCGGAAGCACCGTCTTCATCAGCGTCACCGGCTCGGCCATATGCGCCGGCAGATCCGGCCGCAGGCCCAGCACCGCGAAGAACAGGGCAATCGCCACCACGCCGCCGGCCAGCACGCCCAGCCCCGCGCGCCGTTCCAGCGACGCGGCGGGGGCCGGAGCCGGCTCCGCTGCCAGTTTCGCGATCAACTCCTCGGTCTTCATTCCTTCGTCTCTTCCGTCATGTCTTCGGTCCCGGCCAGCTTGCGCAGCCGATTCATCGCGCGGTGATAGGCGACCCGCACCGCGCCTTCGCTCATTCCCAGGCGCGCGCCCACTTCGCCCGCGCTTTCGCCTTCGACCCCCACCGCCCGCACGATGCGGGCGGAGCGGTCGTCGATCTCGTCCAGCAACCGCCCGAGGTCGCGCGCGGCGGTCGGATCGCCGCCGCTGTCGTCGGCCAGCCGCTCGGCCACGTCGTCCAGCGGCACCTGCGCCCCGCCGCGCCCGCGGCTGCGGACCGCGTCGGCCGACTTGTAGCGCGCGATGGCGTAAAGCCACGGCGTCACCGGATCCGTCTCGCGCCAGGTATGGCGCTTGGCATGGACCGCAAGCAGCACCTCCTGGACGATATCCTCGACCCCGGTCTCGCTGCCCGACCGTCCCCGGACGATTGTGCGGATCACCGGCGCAGCCTCGCCCAGGAACCGGGCGTAGGCCTCGGCCTCCCCCCGGTTCGCGCGGCGAAGGAGGTCCCCCCAGCGCTCGTTGCGATCCGTCATTGTCCCTCCCTTCGGCGCGGCCCGCGCAAACGTTACAGCTTCCTGTCGATTTCGCGCGCTTTTTTCACCTGTCCGTGAACGACGTAACATTCGCCGCCCCGTCCCCGAACAGCCTAGCACGGACGCCACGACGGCGCTCCAGTGATCCAACTTCGGAGGACAGACATGAACTCGACGAACAAGACGCTCTTCGCCACCGCCATCGCCACGGCCGTGATGGGACTCGGCGTTGCGGGCACCGCGGCGGCGCAGGAGCAGGTGAAGTGCTACGGCGTGTCGCTCGCGGGCGAGAACGATTGCGCGGCCGGTCCCGGCACCACCTGCGCCGGCACCTCGAAGGTCGACTACCAGGGCAACTCCTGGACCCTGGTCGAGGAAGGCACCTGCGAGACCAGCTCGCCGGTCCTGGCCGAGGGCGGCGAGATGATGCTGCCGGGCGACCGCATGGGCTCGCTCGAGCCGCTGGACCGCGACCTGCCGTCCTGATCCGGAGCGCTCCGGACAATGCCGGGCGCGGCGCGCGTGCCGCGCCCGGACCTTCGCACGACAGACAGGGAGGCCCCATGCTCGACGCCCGGACCCCGCGGTTCGACCGGCTGCCCGACGCCCCCGGCGTGGGCTATAAGCTGCAGCATTTCGCCGCCATCCAGGCCGATGCCCGGCCCGTGGAATGGCTGGAAATCCATGCCGAGAACTATATGGGCGACGGCGGCCGCCCGCTGGCGCAGCTGCGCCACCTGGCCGAGCGCTTTCCCATCTCGGTCCACGGCGTGGGCCTCTCCATCGGCGGAGAGGGCCGGCTGGACCCCGACCACCTGGCGCGGCTGAGCCATCTCGTCGGCTGGCTGCACCCGGCGAGCTTTTCCGAGCATCTCGCCTGGTCCACCCACGACAGCCATTTCCTGAACGACCTGCTCCCCCTGCCCTACACCCAGGCCACGCTGGCCCGCGTCTGTTCCCATATCGACGAGGTGCAGGACGCGCTGGGCCGGCGCATGCTGCTGGAGAACCCGTCGACCTACCTTGCCTTCGTCGAGAGCGAGATGAGCGAGGTCGAGTTCCTGGGCGAGATCGCCCGGCGCACCGGCTGCGGCCTGCTTCTGGACGTGAACAACGTCTTCGTCTCGGCCACGAACCAGCAGACCGACCCCTATTCCTACATCGACGCCTTCCCGCACGCCCATGTCGGCGAGATCCATCTGGGCGGCCATGACGAGGATGCCGACGAGACCGGCGCGCCGCTTCTGATCGACAGCCACGGGCGCGAGGTGGTCGATCCGGTCTGGGCGCTCTATGCCCACACGATCGCGGTCGGCGGGCGCAAGCCGACGCTGATCGAATGGGATACCGACGTGCCCGACTGGCCGGTGCTGGCCGCCGAGGCGGAGCGCGCCGCCGCCGTGCTGGAGCCGGCGGGATGAGCGTGACGCAGACCGATTTCACGCGGGCCGTCTTCGACCCCGGGCAGGCCGTGCCGCCGGGCCTGACGAACCCCGACGGCGCCGCCGCCACCAAGCGGTTCGACGTCTACCGCAACAACGTCGCCGTCAGCCTGACCGAGGCGCTGGAGACGGCCTTCCCCCTCCTCCGCAAGCTTGTCGGATCGGACAACTTCCGCCGCCTCGCCGGCGCCTACCTGCGCGCGCATCCGCCCACCTCGCCGCTGATGATGCATTACGGCCAGGAGATGCCGCAGTTCCTGGAGAACTTCGGCCCGCTCCGCCGCCTCGGCTACCTGCCCGATGTCGCGCGGCTGGAGCTCGCCTTGCGCGGCTCCTACCACGCGGCCGACGCGACGCCCCTCGCGCCCGAAACGCTGCAAGACATGCCGGCCGACCGCCTGATGGCCGCCCGGCTCCGGTTGGCCCCCGCGGTGCGGCTCGTCCGCTCGCGCTGGCCGATCCACGGCATCTGGCGGTTCAACATGACAGACGACGCGCCGAAGCCCGAGAGCCGGGGCGAGAACGTGCTGATCACCCGGCCGGACTTCGACCCGGCGCCGCACCTGCTGCCCCCGGGGGGCGGCACCTTCGTGGCGGCGGTCCTGCAGGGCGAAAGCTTCGGCGCCGCCTACGAGGCGGCCGTCGCGCAGGTGGCCGAATTCGACCTGCCGGGCCTCTTGTCGCTGCTGCTCGGCGGGGGCGCCATCGCGGGACTTGACGAAGGAGACCAGGAATGAACCGGCTGATTTCGCTCCACAACGCGGCCTTCGGCCAGATCGAGCGGCTGGCCCCCGCCGTCCTGCCCACCCTCGCGCGGCTGATCTTTGCCGCGGTGCTGCTGGGCTATTACTGGTCGTCGGCGATGACCAAGCTGGGCGACGGGGTCTTCGGCTTCGTCAACCTCTCCTCCGGCGCCTACGTACAGATGTTCCCGAAGGCGATGGAGGCGGTCAGCTACAACCCCGCCGCGCTGGGCCTCGGCTACAAGCTGGTCGCGCTGGCCGGGACCTGGGCGGAATTCGTGCTGCCGCCGCTGATCGTCCTCGGCCTGTTCACCCGCCTTGCCGCGCTGGGCATGGTCGGCTTCGTCGCGGTCCAGAGCCTGACGGATATCTACGGCCACGGCGCCGACGCCGAGACCATCGGCATGTGGTTCGACCGCGTCCCCGACGCACATATCGTCGACCAGCGGGCGTTCTGGGTGTTCGTCCTGCTCTACCTGGTGTTCCGCGGCGGCGGGCCGGTTTCCGTCGACCGTTTCGTTCTGGACCGGCCGGAACCGGCGCCGCGCCCCGTCTCGGGCTGAGCTATCCCAGAAGCGCGGCCTGGACGTCGCGGCCCCAGCCCAGATAGAGCGTGCCGTCATCCGCCTCGATCACCGGCCGCTTCATCAGGGCGGGATGAGTCGCGATCAGATCCGGCGGCGCGCCGGCGCGCTCCGACTCGGACAGGCCGCGCCAGGTGGTCGACCTGCGGTTGAGCAGATCCGCGCCGAACTCTGCGTGGAAGCGTTCAAGTGTCGCCCGGTCGATCCCGTCGGTCCGAACGTCCACGAAGTCTGGCGCATAACCATCCGACACCAAAGCCTTTTTCGCTTTCCGGCAGGTGTCGCAGGTTGTCAGCCCGAAAAGGCGCATGGCGAATATCTCCGGCTGTCGAGGGCGGACGAAGCGGTTGCTGACACCAAGAATTCACTTGATTCACGGAGGGAATGGAACATCCTGTTGCCCGTGACAACAGACTTTCTTCGAAGACCGCTCCTGTCCGGAGCAGCCTCTGAGACTTGGAAGACCCTGGCTGCACCGACCCGTCGCAATTCCGCGGGCGGGAGACTGGGACAAGGAGAAGCGGAATGCCGACCGGCACCGTCAAATGGTTCAACACCACCAAGGGTTATGGCTTCATCGCGCCCGACGAGGGCGGCAAGGACGTGTTCGTGCATATCTCGGCCGTCGAACGCGCGGGGCTGACCGGCCTCGCCGACAACCAGAAGGTCGCCTACGAGCTGCGCGAGGGCCGCGACGGCCGCTCCTCGGCGGGCGATCTGAAGGCGATCTGAGCGCGCGCCGCCCACGCGCGGCGGATGGAAGCGGCCCTCTGCGGGGCCGCTTTCTCTAATTCTGGGACTTCTGCCAGTGGAAATCCTGGTAGCCGGTGCCGTTGCTGTGCAGGTAAACCCGCACGTCGTATCCGTTCCCCCAGTTTCTGTAGAGCCCGGGCGTGCCCACCGTCGGCATGTTGCGCGAGGTCGGCGTCAGCGTCTTCGGTCCCGTATAGGGAACCGGGTTCGGACAGGTGATCGTCACGTCGGCCCAACGGTTGGTACAGATGGCATTTGCGGCGGTGGCGGACGCGGCCATGACGGCAGCGGCCGCCAACAGGCGGCAGAAATGGTTGGTGATCATAGGCCCCCCTCATGATCTGGTATGGCAGCAGGATGCTAAGCGCAGGAAGCGTAACAGCGGGGGGCGCCGCGTCAAAGCACGGAGTGGAAACAGTTTGTTTCGGCACGCCGAAACGCCCCGCCGAAGCAGGGCGCCGGAGGCCGCGGCGAAAGACGCCTCAGTTGCCCGAGTAGCTCTTGTCGTAGGCGACGTAGCCGTCGCCATAGCCCTTGCCGGTCGACACGTAGGTGCCGGTCGGCCGGTAGCCCGGATGGTTGTAGTAGGTCTCGCTGGTGTTCGGCACGCCGCAGCAGATGACGCCGCCCACGGTGATCGGCTGCAGGCCGGCGGGGCAGTAGTTGGTGGTCGGATAGGGATGGACCAGCATCGGCGCCCCGGCGGGATGCATCGGCACGTCCGTCCAGGCCAGCGCCGGCGCGGCGGACAGCATGGCGCCCATGAGGGCGGCGGTCAGTTTGAAAGTCATCAATCAGCCTCCGAAAAGGATTTCACGGCCCCCAGGCGCATGCGCGAGAGGTATCACGCGGCTGTGGACAACTCCAAAAGCCCGTTTGGAAACGGATCGTTTCAGCGCGGCGTTGTGGCAGAAATGAATCGCTTCCCGGACCGGGCCGGCGCGTTGGCTGCCCGAGCGCGGGCGCGGACCGGTTCTCTCCCCTCGCCACGTCGGAAGACGCCCGGATTACATCGTGCCCTGGAAGGCACAGAAATGCCGCGTGGGCCCCGGGCCGAACGGATTGACGATCATCCAGACGCCGTCGTTCGGGCCGTCGAGAACCCAGCGGATGCGGAACCGGGTATTCGACGGCAGTTCGGTGACATCGGCGAATCCGTTGCGTCCGGTGAAGACATAGGTAACGCCCTGCCCCTGGATCTGACCGGCCGTCTGGATCTCCGTACCGGCGGGGAACAGCTCGCGGATGCCGCCGTCGCGACCGATGAGGGGGTCGAACGACTGGACGTAGTCGACGGCCAGGATCATCGGCGCGGCAAGCCCGTTCAAGTCGCAGGTGAGGCGGAGGGTGAGGTCCTGCGCCCGGCCGGCGGCGGGACACAGGAGCAGAGTCAGGACAAGAGCACGGAACATGGGAAAAGGCCTTCGATCAGGGAAACCGGGAATGGGTCGGGCAAGGCGGCCCCCGAGTTCAACAATCGAGGTGCGACAGGGCGCACATGCCCCGGCGACCGCGCGACGACGCCAGCCGCGTAGACGCGCCAGTGCTCGGCTCTGGACACTCGCCCTAGCGATAAAGGCCGGGATCCTTCTCGCGCTTCGCCTGCTTCTCGGCGGCGAGACGGCGGAGCGTATGCTCGATATCCTCGGCCCAGGCCGGCACGTGGGTCTCGTCGCGAGGCGTTTCGGGGGCGGGCTGTTCCACCCGCGCGCTGGTCTGATCCTTTCGGGGCTCGGTCATGTCATGTCCTCGACACAGGCAGCCGCGCCGCGCGGCCGCGCCCACAGGATGCACCTGCACGCGACGAACGGCAATGACGGCGATCAGCCATGACCGGCGGCACAGCCCCGAAACGCCGCCGCGCCGCCCCTACTGCGACGCCCCGCCCTCGATGTGCAGGGCCAGCGCATGGACCCGGTCCATCACCTCGGCGCCCAGGGCCGCATGCACCGCGCGGTGCCGCTCCAGCCGCGACATTGACGCAAACGCCGGCGCGCTTATATGGACCCGGAAATGGCTCTCTCCCCCCTCCCGGTAACCGGCGTGGCCGCGATGTTTTTCGCTTTCATCCTCGACACTTAGCGTGTCCGGCGCGAAGCTGTCGCGCAACCGTTGCTCGATCGTTTCAGTGAGAGACATTTTTTCGAGGCCCACCCCTTCCACACGGACGCAAATCCTATAGACTTCCGCGTCCGAGTAGCAAAGGCAGACCCAAATGGCGAATCCTGATCCGTTCGGCTTTGACCTCCGCGTGTCGTCCGACAAGAAGAAGCGGAACCGCGGCAAGCGTGGCATGTCCGGGGCCTTCGAGACCTCGCAGCGCGAATGCGAGCATCCGGGCTGCCGCGAGGCCGGTCAGTACCGTGCGCCGCGCTCGCCCGATCACCTGGACGAGTATCTGTGGTTCTGCAAGGAACACGTGCGCGAGTACAATCTGAAGTGGAACTTCTTCAACGGCACGACCGAGGAGGAGTTCCAGGAGCAGATCGACAACGACCGGGTCTGGGGCCGCTCGACCAAGCCGTTTTCCAAGTCGCCCGACGAACAGCGCGCCTGGGCGCGGCTGGGCATCGACGACCCGCACCAGGTGCTGGGCGAGAACGCCACGCGCAACCCCGGCAAGTCGGTCACCGGCACCCGCAAGCTGCCGCCGACCGAACGCCGCGCGCTGGATATCCTGGAGGCCAAGGATCACTGGACCAAGACCGAGATCCGCAAGGCCTACAAGTCGCTGATCAAGGTGCTGCACCCGGACATGAACGGCGGCGACCGGTCCGACGAGGATCGCCTGCAGGAAGTCGTCTGGGCCTGGGACCAGATCAAGGACAGCCGCAACTTCCAGGGCTGAGGCACCGCGCTTGGGCCGGTCCCGTCCCGGCCGCGCACCGGCCGCCTCCGACGTCTCCTCATCCGGTCCGCGATGGTCTAGGCTTGCCGCACTGACATGCGCGACTCGGGCCCCGTCCGGCGTCGCGCGGCGATCGTTGCGAGGGGAGCCCGACGATGGAAAGCGCCGAGGGCGGATGCCTGTGCGGAGAGCTGCGCTACCGCGTGCCGGCGACGCCGCTCTGGGTGACGGTGTGCTACTGCCGCTTCTGCCAGCGCGCGACCGGCGCGGCCGGCATGATCGAGCCGATCTACGAGCGCGACTCGTTTCGGGTCACCTCCGGCACGCCGTCGGTCTTCACCTTGCCGTCGGAGGGCAGCGGGCAGGACATCCACGTGCATTTCTGCGACCGCTGCGGCACCAAGATCGCGCTGACCTTCGCGCGCTGGCCCGATCGCGCAGGCATCTATTCCGGCACCCTCGACGATCCGGCGGCGCTGCCGGTGACGCCGGAGAACACCAAGCACATCTTCCTCGACGAGGCACGCCCCGGCACGCTGATCCCGCCGGGCTTCGCCACCTACCGCCGGCACGCGACTCTGACCGACGGCACGCCGGTGGCGCCGACGGTGTTCGATGCGCCGACCTGGCTGTAGCGCCGGACGCGGCGTCAGCGCGCGCCCCGGGCGGGTGCGGAGCGACCTCTACCCGCTCTCGGACGTCCCCTCGGCCGGCGTGAAGGTCAGCGCGATGCCGTTCAGGCAGTGGCGCTTGCCGGTCGGCTCCGGCCCGTCGTCGAAGATGTGGCCCAGATGCGAGCCGCAGCGGCGGCAATGCACCTCGGTTCGCGTGACGAACAGCTTGCGGTCGGGCTTGGTGCGCACCGCATCCTCGATCGGCGCCCAGAAGCTGGGCCAGCCGGTGCCGCTCTTGAACTTGGTGCCCGAGGGATAGACCGGCAGATCGCAGCCCTTGCAGTGGAACGTGCCCGCGCGGGTTTCGTCGTTCAGCGGGCTGGAGAAGGCCGGCTCGGTCCCCTCCTCGCGCAGCACCTCGTACTCGGCCTCGGTCAGCATGGCGCGCCATTCCTCTTCGGTGCGCTGCACGGTGACATAGGGCGCGTCGGTATCGGCGGCGCCGGCGGTCGGGCGCAGACCGGCCAGGGCGGCGGTCGCGGCCGCGGCGGCGAATGTGAAGTCTCTGCGTCTCATGACATCTCTCCTTTCCGGAATTGCATGTAGGGCAGACACGCGGGACGTGGCCGATCGGTGTCAGGAAATCGCGCAGGCGTGACCGCGACGGCGCCCCCCGGGCTGGCGTTGACCTTCCCGGCACAATCTTACATGAAGGCGCGCGGGCGGCCCGCTGCGCCGCCGCGAGAGGCACGAATTCCTGTTAACAGAGGTCGAGATGGCGGACGGAAACCTGGATGTGACGGCGAAACCGACCGAAGAGGTCGATGTCCGCGACGTGTTCGGCATCGACACCGACATGAAGGTCAAGGGCTTCGCCGACGGCAGCGAGCGGGTGCCGGACCTGGATTCCACCTACAAGTTCGACCCCGACACGACGCTGGCGATCCTCGCCGCGTTCAGCCGCAACCGCCGGCTGATCATCCAGGGCTATCACGGCACCGGCAAGTCGACCCATATCGAACAGGTCGCCGCCCGGCTGAACTGGCCCTGCGTGCGGGTGAACCTCGACAGCCATATCAGCCGGATCGACCTGATCGGCAAGGACGCGATCAAGCTGAAGGACGGCAAGCAGGTCACGGTGTTCCAGGAGGGCATTCTGCCCTGGGCGCTGCGCAACCCCACCGCCATCGTGTTCGACGAATACGACGCCGGCCGCGCCGACGTGATGTTCGTGATCCAGCGGGTGCTGGAGCATGACGGCAAGCTGACGCTTCTGGACCAGAACGAGGTGATCACGCCGCACCCGTTCTTCCGCCTGTTCGCCACGGCCAACACCGTGGGTCTTGGCGACACGACGGGCCTGTATCACGGGGTGCAGCAGATCAACCAGGCGCAGATGGACCGCTGGTCGCTGGTCTGTACCCTGAACTACCTGTCCCACGATGCCGAGACGGCCATCGTCCTGGCCAAGAACCCGCATTACAACACCGAGAAGGGCCGCAAGCAGGTCAGCCAGATGGTGACCGTCGCGGACCTGACCCGCACCGCCTTCATGAACGGCGAGCTGTCGACCGTGATGAGCCCGCGGACGGTGATCAACTGGGCGCAGAACGCCGAGATCTTCCGCAATATCGGCTACGCCTTCCGGGTGACCTTCCTGAACAAGTGCGACGAGCTGGAGCGCGAAACGGTCGCGGAATTCTTCCAGCGCTGCTTCGACGAGGAACTACCCGAAAGCGCCGCCTCCATCGCGATCGACTAGGCGCGCCGTCCCGGCCGTCGCACGGGCGGACAGGGCGCGTTTGCGTATTTCGAACGAGAAGAAGCCCGTGTCGCGAGTCCACCCCGCCGATCCAGGTCGCCGGAGCGAGGGGATCGGCGGGGCTTCTCCTCGTGCGGTCATCGGCTCGCCAGCCTGTACCGCGACTCCGACCATGACGCACCGGGGTTAACAGCGCGTTACCGTCCCCCGGTCTTCTTCTCGTCGCAAATACGCATTTCCCCCGGTCCGGCCGGCGCAGACCCCGGGCAGGCGAACCGAACCCATCCGCCGGGCGCCCGTGAGAAGGGCCCGGCGCGCCCGCGGCGCGGCGGGGCCGACGAACGTGGCGCCGAAACGCTATACTATGTGCATCTTTCGTATATACGACTTGACCTGTGACGCCGGTGTCATAAGGTCGTTACATGACACGTTTGCTGGTAATCCTCGCCCTCGCGACGGCCTGCGTGACGACGGCCCGGGCCGGCTCGCTTCCCTTCTATGCGCATGAACGCGCCCAGACCTTCGCGGTCTGCTCGGGGCGACTGTCGGCGCTGGCAGTGCGCCAGTCGGCCATGGAGGATCCCGAGGCGACGGCCACGCGGCGGTTGATGCAGGATTTCGACATGTTGCTGGAAGCGACGCTGCCCGCCGCCTATGACGAGGGCGTGCCGGAACGCCAACCCCGCGTCTGGCGCGCCCGCGGCTGGACCGAGATCGCCGGGCTGCTGCGCGAGACACATGACAGCCCAGACGCCGGCCGCGCCGAACGGGCCGCGGCCCAGCTGACGCAGCGCATCCGCCAGTGCCGCGATCTGATCCTGCCCGCCAACGGACCGCCGCGTCAGTAAAGCGGCGGACAGCCCAGATCGCCGGAGGCCAGCGCCTCCATCAGCGGGCGGAACTCCGGATCGTCGTAGAGCGCGATCAGCCCCTCGGCGACGGCCTGCATCCGCTCGGCCCAGTCCGCGCCCTGCGCGTCCGGCGTCACCCGGCTCAGCGCGTACCGCTCCGCATCGGCCATTGCGACCGGCTCCAGCAGCCGGACCGTCTCCGCCGGCGAAAGCGGCGCGAGCGCGTCGAACAGCGGCCCCTGCCCTTCGCTGATCTGGTGGGACAGACAGTCGAAATGCTGCGCCTGGCTCAGCTCTCCGGCCGCCACAAGAAGGATCGCGATGTCTGGTGCGTCGTCGGCGACGCGGGTGAAGGTGGCCGTGTCCTCGGTATCCTCCCGCATATAGGGATCCATGCGGTTGTAGCGGATCACCAGCGTGTCGCCGTCGCGCAGAAAGGCCAGCGGCCGCTCGAAGTAGTTCACCGAGAACTTCACGAACAGGTCGACGCTGCGGTCGAATTCGAAACTGCGGCCCGAATAGGCGAAACTGTCGTCGTAATCGCGGGTATAGCCGCCCTTGCGCCCGCCCCCCGGGATCAGCCGGCCCTCCGACAGCAGCCCGGCATAGCCCGCGCCGGGCGTCCACGGCATCGGGGCGCCGTCAGGCAGGACCGCCTTGATCCAGTATTGCCGCACATGCAGCGAACCCGGCGCCTCGCCCGGCGCGATGCGCAGCACCTCCTGGCCCGGCACC
Organism: Psychromarinibacter sediminicola; assembly: GCF_029168335.1. Lineage (GTDB taxonomy): Bacteria > Pseudomonadota > Alphaproteobacteria > Rhodobacterales > Rhodobacteraceae > Psychromarinibacter > Psychromarinibacter sediminicola. The sequence continues at coordinate 28,795 of NZ_JARGYC010000009.1, read as the reverse complement.
ATGATGCCCGCCACATAGCCCAGCACGTTGTCGCCCAGCCAGGTGCCGTAGAGCTGCTCCGGCCCGGCCACCGGCGCGGCCTCGGCGATGGCGGCGAGGTTCTTCTGGAACATGGCGAGCTGGTCGCGGGTGCAGCCCAGCGCCTCGGTCGGCGGGGCCGGCGCGCGGACGTTGCGGGGCGGTTCGGGGACGCGGAACGCCGCCATCAGCGTGGCGCAGTCCTGCGCCGCCGCCGGCAGCGCGCCGAGCCAGGCGGAAAGAGCGAAAAACACAAGCCGTCGCATCGGTCAAAATCCTTGTATCGAAATCGAACAGACTCTTTCTGGGCGGCCCGTCGCCGGCCGGTCAAGCGAAAGCTGGGGACGCGCCCCGGCACGCGCGGCAGACAGCTTTCGCAAACTGCGTAATTGATCATCGGTTAATTTGGGGTAAAGTCCATTTCATGAGCGGTCTGAAAACACTCGGCCCCGCGATGGCCCTCGCTGCCACGCTCCTCGCCGCCACGCTCCTCCCCGCGCCGGCCCGGGCGTTCGATCTGCCCCGCGAGTTCGCCACCTGCACCGGCCGCTATTCCGCCCTGATGGAGCATCAGTGGCTGACGGACGGCCCGGCCTCGGAGGACACCGAACGCCGCCGCAACCGCTTTGCCGACCTCCTCGACGCGGTGATCCCGCCCGGCCGGGGCCGCGAGGTGCTGGGCTGGCGGATCGCGGCCAAGGCGGCGCAGGCCGCGCTGTTGCAACAGGCGACCTTCGCGGCCGACCCGGCCGCGCGCGCCGTCGCCCGCCGCCGGGCCGACCGCCTGATCGCCACCTGCGACCGGCTGCTGCTGGGCGCCTGAGCCGCGAATCCGCCTTGCTTTCCGGCCCGTTCGGACCGATGTATCGGGGCATGACGAAGCAGAGCGACAACCCCGCGGATCCGTTCAAGAAGGCTCTGGCCGAGGCCACCCGCGTGATGGCCGACGACCCCGAATTGCAGGTCAGCTATTCGGTCGATCCGCCCGGCGCCTCGAACGACAGCGTCCGCCTGCCGCAGATCAGCCGCCGCATGACCCGCGAGGAGGTGCTGCTGGCGCGCGGCACCGCCGACGCCTACGCGCTGAAGCTCAAGCATCACGACGCCGGCACCCACAACCGCTATGCGCCACCGGGCCAGATGGCCCGCGATCTCTACGAGGCGATGGAGACCGCCCGGTGCGAGGCCGTCGGCGCCCGCGACATGCCCGGCACCGCCTCCAACATCGACGCCAAGATCGGCGCCGAGGCCGCGCGCAAGGGCTACGGCCAGATCACCGATGTCAGCGAGGCGCCGCTCGCCGCCGCCGCCGGCTACCTGATCCGCCACCTCGCCTCGGGCCGCCCCGTCCCAGAGGGCGCCGAGAACGTCATGGAGCTGTGGCGGCCGTTCATCGAGGAGAAATGCGGCGACACGCTGGAGAACCTGCAGGAGACCCTGCGCGACCAGTCCGCCTTCGCCAAGTTCGCCCGCCAGATGATCGACGACATGGGCTATGGCGACCAGCTGGGCGAGGATCCGGACGACCTGGACGACCAGGAGGACGAAGAGACCGCCTCGGACGAGGAAGAAGACGAGCCCGACAGCACCGGCTCGGAGGACGACGAGACCGAGCAGGACCCCGACGCCTCGCCCGAGCAGTCGCAGGAAGAGCAGATGGACGCGGCCCAGGCCGAGGTCTCGATGGACGACACCGACGACATGGAGATGTCGGACGAGACCGAGATGCCCGAGGGCGAGATGCCGCTCGACCCGCCGCCGCCGCCGCATTCCGAGGCCGACCCCGACTATACCGTCTACACGACGGCGCATGACGAGGAGATCAAGGCCGAGGACCTGGCCGAACCGCAGGAGCTGGAGCGCCTGCGCGCCTATCTCGACCAGCAGCTCGAACCCCTGAAGGGCGCCGTCGGCCGGCTGGCCAACAAGCTGCAGCGCCGGCTTCAGGCACAGCAGAACCGCTCGTGGGACTTCGACCGCGAGGAGGGCATCCTCGATGCCGGCCGGCTGGCGCGCGTCGTCGCCAACCCGACGACGCCCCTGTCCTTCAAGGTCGAACAGGACATGGAGTTCCGCGACACCGTCGTGACGCTCCTGCTGGACAACTCGGGCTCGATGCGCGGCCGGCCGATCTCGATCGCCGCGATCTGCGCCGACGTGCTGGCCCGCACGCTGGAACGCTGCGACGTGAAGGTCGAGATTCTTGGCTTCACCACCCGCGCCTGGAAGGGCGGGCAGGCGCGCGAGGACTGGCTGAACGCGGGCCGCCCGCAAAGCCCCGGCCGCCTGAACGACCTGCGCCACATCATCTACAAGGCCGCCGACGCGCCCTGGCGCCGCTCGCGCGACAATCTCGGGCTGATGATGAAGGAGGGACTTCTGAAGGAGAACATCGACGGCGAGGCGCTGGAATGGGCGCATCGCCGCATCGCCTACCGCCCCGAGGCGCGGCGCATCCTGATGGTGATCTCCGACGGCGCCCCGGTGGACGATTCGACCCTGTCGGTGAACCCGGCGAACTACCTGGAGAAACACCTGCGCGACGTGATCGCGATGATCGAGAAGAAGAAGCTGGTGGAGCTTCTGGCGATCGGCATCGGCCATGACGTGACGCGCTACTACGACCGGGCCGTGACGATCACCGACGTCGAACAGCTGGCCGGCGCCATGACCGAACAGCTCGCCGCGCTGTTCGACAAGGACCCGCGCGCACGGGCCCGCATCATGGGCATCCGCAAGGCAAGCTAGGCCCCGCGACCGTCCCGGCTCTGCCCCAGCCCTAAGCGGCACCGCCGGGCCTCCGCGCCACGGCACCACCGGCGGCCTCCCCCGCAGGCGAAGCCGAGGCGGAGAGAAAACAGCTTGCCGAGCGCAGCGAGGGGCCGCTTGGAAACCGCCCCTCTGGCCATCCCCCGCGCGCCGGTGCAGTCTCCGCGCCAAAGGAGATGCTGTATGTTCCAGACCTTCGACGCCCCCACCTCTCCCGACCAGGGCCCGCCGCGGCTCGCCGCGCTGCGCGCCGAGATCGCGCGGGAGGGGCTCGACGGCTTCCTCGTCCCCCGCGCCGACCGGCACCAGGGCGAATACGTCGCCCCCTGCGACGAACGGCTGGCCTGGCTCACCGGCTTCACCGGCTCGGCCGGCTTCTGCGCGGCGCTGCGCGACCGGGCGGGCCTTTTCGTCGACGGCCGCTACCGGGTGCAGGTCAAGGCACAGGTCGCGGATGATTTCACGCCGGTCGACTGGCCCGAGACGAAGCTCGGCGACTGGCTGAAGGGCGCGCTGCCCGAGGGCGGGCGCGTCGGCTTCGACCCGTGGCTGCACACGCTGGACGAGATCACGAGGACCGAAGGCAGGCTGCAGGGCACCGGCATCGAGCTGGTCGAATGCGACAACCTGGTCGACCGGATCTGGACCGACCGTCCCCCCCGCCCCGCCGCGCCGGTGGAGAAATACCCAAAGGAGCTGGCCGGCGACGGCGACGAGACCAAGCGCGAGCGCATCGCCGCCGCGCTGCGTGCGGCCGGCCAGAAGGCGGCGGTGCTCACCCTGCCCGACTCGCTCTGCTGGCTTCTGAACATCCGCGGCGCGGACATCCCGCGCACCCCGGTGACCCAGGCCTTCGCCATCCTGCACGACGACGGGCGGATGCAGCTGTTCTCCGACCCCGAGAAGTTTGAAGGCCTCGGCCCCGACCCGATGATCGCCCAGTCGCACTGGGACGGCTTCGCCGGGGCGCTCGCCGTGCTGGACGGTCCGGTGCGCGTCGACAAGGGCACCGCCCCCCTCGCCGTCACCCGTATCCTGGAGCGCGCGGGCGTCGAGGTGGCGCATGACGACGACCCCTGCATCCTGCCCAAGGCCTGCAAGAGCGACACCGAGATCGCCGCCACCCGCACCGCGCATCTGCGCGACGCCGCCGCGATGTGCGAATTCCTCGCCTGGCTCGACGCCGAGGCGCCGACCGGCGGCCTGACCGAGATCGACGTCGTCACCGCGCTGGAAGGCTACCGCCGCGCCACCAACGCGCTGCGCGAGATCAGTTTCGACACGATCTGCGGCGCCGGCCCGAACGGGGCCATCGTGCATTACCGCGTGACCGAAGAGACCAACCGGGCCGTGAAACCCGGCGAGCTCCTGCTGGTGGATTCAGGCGGCCAGTATCTCGACGGCACGACCGATATCACCCGTACCGTCGCCATCGGCACGCCCACCGAGGAACAGCGCGCCTGTTTCACCCGCGTCCTGAAGGGGATGATCGCCATCTCCCGCGCCCGCTGGCCCGAAGGCCGCGCGGGCCGCGACCTCGACGCACTGGCCCGCATCGCACTCTGGCGCGCGGGGCAGGACTACGACCACAGCACCGGCCACGGCGTCGGCGTTTACCTGTCGGTCCACGAAGGCCCGCAACGGCTGTCGCGCGTCTCGGAGGTGCCGCTGAAGCCCGGCATGATCCTGTCGAACGAGCCGGGATATTACCGCGAGGGCGCCTTCGGCATCCGGATCGAGAACCTGGTGGTGGTGCAGACGGCCGGGACGCTGCCGGGCGCCGACGACCGCGCGATGCTGGACTTCGAGACCCTGACATGGGTGCCCATCGACCGCGCACTGGTCGTGCCGGAGATGCTGGACGCCGAGGAACGCGCCTGGCTCGACGCCTATCACGCCGAGATCCGCGCGAAACTGGCCGACCGGCTGTCGCCCGGCGCCCGCGACTGGCTGGAGCGCGCGACACGGGCGATCTGACGCGGCACAGACAGGCATCGCCGCCATGCACGATTTGACATGGGCCTGTGACCCGGACGGTGTTACAAGCCTCGAAAGCACAAGGCGTAGGGGATGAAAGCAAGATGAACTCCCATATCAGGACACGCAAGGCAGAGGGCACCTGGGTCGTGCGCGCCGGCGGCGCGGTGCTGGGCGAAAGCTCCGACGCGGTCGAACTGACCGAGGGCGACTATCCGCCCGTCATCTACTTCCCGCGCGCGGATCTCGCGATGGCCTTCCTGGAGCCGTCGGACACCCGCAGCACCTGCCCCTACAAGGGCGAGGCGAGCTACTACACGATCCAGGCCAAGAGCGGGCCGATCACCGATGCCGCCTGGAGCTACGAGACCCCGAAGGAGGGGCTGGAGGCGATCGCCGGCCGCCTGGCCTTCTACACCGACCGCGTGGCGGTGGAGCAGCTCTGAGCGACACGCTCCCAAACGGAGCGCCTGCGGCGCGAGATCTTTGGTGCGTTGGGGGGCCAGCCCCGCCGTCCATCGGGCTTGAACCGATGGCGCACGATGAACGGCCCCCCCGGAGTATTGTCAGCCAGAAGAAGCTCGGGCGTGGGGTCAGCGGTGTTCTTCGGCCGCCGTTTCGGCGAGTGCCTTGTTGTAGGCCTTCAGCGCGTCGACATGGTAGAGCGCGCCCAGGAGTTCCGGCGGCCGGTCCTCGCCCCAGAGCGTGACCACCGGCACCCAGTTGGCGCCGCCCTTGTCGAAGACCGGCATCGCCGTGGCCAGGGTCGCGGCGCCGTCGATATAGATGCCCTGCTCGATCAGCTCCCACGCGGCCTCTTCCGTGGCGGGGCCGTCGGCGCTCAGATCGCGCGTCAGCGTGGCGACGCGGACCATCGACAGCAGATAGGCCTGCGGCCCGGCGGCCAGGTGGATGTTGCGCCGGTAGAGCTGGGTCAGGAAGAACGACCGCTGCACGATCCGGCTGGCCAGCGCCGTCGACAGCGACACGGCGACCATGACGGCCAGGCCGGTCTGCCAGTCGCCGGTCAGCTCAAAAACGATCAGCGTGGTCGAGATCGGCGCCCCCAGCACCGCCGCGGCCACCGCCCCCATGCCGGCGAGCGCATAGAGCGACTCCGAGCCCGAGACCTCGGGGAAGATGCCCGTGGCGATGATTCCGAAGGCCAGCCCGGTCAGCGCTCCCAGCATCAGCGAGGGCGAGAACATGCCGCCGCCCATCCGTCCCCCGAGCGTGATCGCGACCGCGACGGTCTTGATGACGGCGTAGACGATCGCCTCGTGCAGGACGAGTTTCCCGGTCAGCGCGGCCGAGGTCGTCTCGTAGCCCACGCCGATGATATGCGGATACCAGATCGCGATGCCCCCCAGCACCAGGCCGGCGACGGCCGGCCGCAGGTAGCGCGGCAGCGCCATGCGCCGTTGCAGCCAGGTGCCGACCGCGTCGGCCCAGAAGATCGCCCGCATCAGCGAGACCGAGACCAGCCCCGCCACGAGCCCCAGGATCAGGAAGGCGGGAAGCTCGACGTAGAATTCCAGCGTCGAATGCTCGGCCAGCGTGAACTCGGTCACGTCGCCGAAGACCAGCCGGTTGACCACCGTCCCCGCGACCGAGGCGATGACGATGGGCGCGAAGGCGTTGACCGCGAAGTGGCGCAGGATCACCTCCATCGCGAAGAGCGCGCCGGCGATGGGCGCGTTGAACGACGCCGAGACCGCCGCCGCCACCGCGCAGCCCAGAAGGTCGCGCCCCGTGACGCCGTCGGCGTTGATCCGGTCCGACACCCAGGTGGCCAGCACGCCCGCGAGGTGGACGACCGGCCCCTCGCGCCCCGAGGAGCCGCCGGAGGAGAGGGTGATCCACGAGGCGACGGCCGAGGCGATGCCTTCTCGCTTCTCCACCCGGCCGTCGTTCAGCGCCGCGCCCTGGATCACGTCCGACACGGCGCGCACCCGCCCGTCGCCGGTGAAGCGGTGCAGGATGATCCCCACGACGAGCCCGCCGATCGCCGGGATCAGCACGACCCAATACCACGGCAGCGTCCGGGCGAAACTGTGCAGGTGGGCCACGTCCTCGGTGCCGTAGAGGGCCGCCTGCAGCGTCTCGATCCCCAGCCGGAAGCCCATCGCCGCCAGCCCCGCCGCGGTGCCCAGCACCAGCGCGATGAACCAGAACTGCACCTGCCCCGGCCCGCGGTCGCGCAGCATGTGCCAGCCGCGGCTCAGACTGTCGCGCGCCGCGCGCGCCTGCCGCGCGATCAGGGTCCGGACCGGTTTGCGCGCCGGTTCGCCCGTCTCGGCTCCGGTTTGCGCTGAACGGTTCCGCACCTTGTGAACTTCCTCTAGTCTGGGCCGAACTCGTCTGCGAGGGGATGGATGAACGACGATGCGTAACGACGCGGCACTGAACGAGCTTTCCTCATTACTAGGCAATCGGCTGAGCCGATCCAAGTCCGATCTGGACCTGCACGGGCGGTCCGAGTCGCACTTCCCGCTCACCCCGCCCGACGCTGTGGCCTATCCCGACAGCACCGCCGAGGTCGCGGAGATCGTGAAGATCTGCGGCCGGCACGGCTGTCCGGTCGTGCCCTGGGGCGTGGGGACCTCGCTGGAGGGGCACGCGCTCGCCTTCACCGGCGGTGTGTCGGTGGACTTCACCCGCATGAACCGGGTGCTGAAGGTGAACCAGGAGGACATGGACGTCGCGGTGCAGCCCGGCGTCACCCGCGAGGCGCTGAACGAGGAGCTGCGCGCCACGGGGCTGTTCTTCTCGGTCGATCCCGGCGCCAACGCGACGCTGGGCGGCATGGCGATGACCCGCGCCTCCGGCACCACCGCCGTCCGCTACGGCACGATGCGCGAAAACGTGCTGGCGCTGGAGGTGGTGCTGGCCGACGGCCGCGTCATCCGCACCGGCACGCGGGCGCGCAAGACCTCGGCCGGCTACGATCTCACCGGGCTGATGGTCGGCTCCGAAGGCACGCTGGGCCTGGTGACCGAGCTGACCCTGCGCCTGCAGGGCCAGCCCGAGGCGGTGTCCTCGGCCGTCTGCGCCTTCCCCACGATGGAGGACGCGGTCAACGCCGTCATCGCGACGATCCAGATGGGCATTCCCATGGCCCGGATCGAGTTCGTCGACCCGGCCACGGCGGCCGCCTTCAACGCCTATGCCGGCGCCTCCTTCCAGGAAGTGCCGCACCTGATGGTGGAATTCCACGGCTCCGAGGGCGGCGTGAAGGAGGAGGCCGAGACCTTCCGCGAGGTGGTGGCCGATTTCGGCGCCTCGGATTTCGAATGGGCCGTCAAGCCCGAGGACCGCAAGGCGCTCTGGACCATGCGGCACAACGCGCATTACGCCTGCCTGGCCAGCCGCCCCGGCGCGCGGGCCATCGTGACGGACATCTGCGTGCCGATCTCGAAGCTGGCCGAGGCGGTGGAGGAAACCCGCGCCGACATCGCCGGCGCCTCGATCCACGGCCCCATCGTGGGCCATGTGGGCGACGGCAACTTTCACACCGTCCTGCTCTTCGACGAGGACAACCCGACCGAGCGCGCGGAAGCCCAGGCGATCAGCCACCGCATGGTCGAACGCGCGCTGCGCCTCGGCGGCACGGCCACCGGCGAACACGGCATCGGCGTGGGCAAGCTCGACTACATGGAGGCCGAGCACGGCGACGCCTGGGGCGTGATGGGCGACATCAAGCGCACGCTCGATCCGCAGAACATCCTGAACCCGGGCAAGATGGTGCGCGTGAATTGACCCTGTCGGCGCCGGAGGAGATGCCGGCGGCCTTCGCCCGGGCCTGGATGGCGCGCGACGCGGGCGCGCTGGCGGCGCTCTTCGCCGAGGACGCCGATTTCGTGAACGTGGTCGGTCTCTGGTGGGAGGATCGCGCGGCCATCGCCCGGGCGCACGGCTACGCGCTGCGATCCTTCTTCGCCGACAGCCGGCTGGCGCCGGGGCGGGTGAAGATTCGCCGGCTGGGATCGGAACTCGCGCTGGTGCATTGCCGTTTCACCCTGACAGGGCAACGGGCGCCCGATGGCGGCGTCGCGGGGCGTCGAACGACGATCCTGCTGTTCGTGATGCAGAGAAACGGCGACGGCTGGACTTGCATTGCCGCGCAGAACACCGACATCGTGCCCGGAGCGGAAACTCATATCGCCGGCCCCGAGGGGCTGGCCGCAGGAGATTACCGGTGATGCGCGCGTGGTTCGCGAAGATGTGGAATACGGCCAGGGATCTGACCCTGAAAGGGCAGGACTGGGCCCGTCGGCATCTGCCGCCCGGGCTGCGCCTGCTCGTGGGTCTCTTGCTGATGGCCGGCGGCCTGATCGGCCCGATCATCCCGTTCCTCGGCGTCTGGATGCTGCCGCTGGGCGCGGCCATCGCGGCGCTGGACATCCGCCCGCTCTATCGCTGGATCACCGGCGCGCGGCAATACCTGCCGGAGGCGTGGCGGCGGAAAACGGACCGCGGCAACGCCTGAGACGCGCCGGCGCCGTCAGCCCTTGCCGCCCCTGAAGATGCCCGAAAGACCCAGCGGATCGCGCCGCGGATGCGGGTCTTCGCGCTCCAGGTCGGTCTGAAAGCCCGGCGCGCGCCAGCCCTTGCCGCCCGACACCTGAAGCTGCGACCAGGCCAGCGCATAGTCGCGATAGGCGGCCGCCAGGCTCAGCCGGTCCCGCGACAGCGCGATCTCGGCATCCAGCACCTCGGTCAGCACCACCTCCTGCGCGCGGTAGGCCGAGCGCGACAGCTCCAGCACCCGGCGCGAATAGACCAGCGTTTCCTCCAGCTTGCCGACCTGCGTCTTCAGGTAGCCGGTCCGCGACAGCCCGCGCTGCACCTCTTCCACCGCGGTCCGCACGGTGGATCGCCAGTCCAGCTCGGCCTGCCGCGCCTCGGACACCGCCACCCTGCGGCCGGCGTCCAGCACGCCGCGGTTCAGGATCGGCAGGTTCAGCGTCGGCCCGATGGACCAGTTGTCGCTGTAGCCCAGAAGCTCGGAATCCGACGCGGTGATCGTCCCGCTCAGGGACAGCGACGGGTAGAGCTGGGCCTCGGCCACGCCGATGGCCGCGGTCGCGGCGGCAAGCTGGCGCTCGGCCGCCCGTATGTCGGGCCGGTTGCGCAGGAGGTTGGCGGGAATGCCGGCGCCCTCGAAGCCGATGGGACGCGGCTGGTAGTCGGAGCTGCGCATCTCCTCCAGAAGCGGCTCGGGCGCCTCCGCCAGAAGCGTCGCCAGCCGGAACACGTTCGACTCGAAGCCCGCCATGAGCTCGGGCAGCTCCGCCTCCGCCGATTTCAAAAGGCGCCGCGCCTGTTCCACGTCGAGCTGGGTCGTGGCGCCGGCGGTGCGCAGCTGCTGCGCGATGCCCACGAGCTGCCGGCGGCTGCGGATCGAGGATTTGGCGATCTCGGCCGCGGCCTGGAAGTAGCGCGCCTGAAGATAGGCATCCGTGATGTCCGACAGGAAGGCCAGCCGCACCACGCCCGCGTCGTACTGCGCCGCCTCGTGCAGCGCCAGCGCCTGTTCCGTCGCGCGGCGCCGGCCGCCGAAGACGTCGAGGATGTAGACCGCGTTGAAGCCGCCGCTGACCTGGTTGTCGATCCGGCCGAGCCGGTCGGGCCCGCGCGTGCCCCGCACCTCCAGCCCGCCGTTGGTCAGCGCGTTCAGCCCGACGCGCCCCAACCCCGCCTCCGCCGCGCGGATCCGTTCCAGCGCGGCGGCGATCGACAGGTTCTGGGCGTTGCCCCGCTCGACGTAATGGGCCAGCAGCGGGTCGTTGAGCTTCAGCCACCACAGCTCGGTCGCCGCGTTCAGCAGCGTGCCGTCCTGCGCGTGCAGGAAACGGTCGGGCAACTCGATGGACGGCGCGTCGTAATCCGGACCCACCGCGCAGGAGGCCAGGGCCAGCGTCGCTGCCGCCAGAGGAACTGCTCGAAACATATGCCTGCCGCTTGCTCTTTGGCTTTTGCCCAACCATAGCCGTCCGGCGCATATCGCGCAAAACCGCCCTGATATCCGGCCGAACTGCCGCCAAGCCTGTCACTATTCGAACACGCCCCGGCAAAAATCGCGCCGCGACGACGCCAAAAAGCAACGCCCGTCGGCTTGTGTATCCATTCCGCCGGAAACCGGATTCAAATCGCCCCCGCGTTGGATTATGCAGGGGTCAATAAACAAGAAGGCAGGCATGCGAATACTCATCACCAATGACGACGGGATCAATGCGCCGGGACTCCAGGTCCTGGAGCGGATCGCGGCCGAGGTGGCGGGCCCGCAGGGCGAGGTCTGGACCGTCGCGCCCGCCTTCGAACAGTCCGGCGTCGGCCACAAGATCAGCTATACGCACCCGATGATGGTGATCGAGATGGCGGCGCGGCGCTACGCCGCCGAAGGCTCGCCGGCCGACTGCGTGCTGGCCGGGCTCTACGACGTGCTCGACGGCGCGCGCCCCGACCTGGTGCTGTCGGGCGTCAACCGCGGCAACAACGCGGCCGAGAACACGCTCTATTCCGGCACCATCGGCGGCGCGATGGAGGCGGCGCTGCAGGGCGTGCCCGCCATCGCCCTGTCGCAATACTACGGCCCCGCCAACCGCGACCTCGCCGACCCGTTCGAGGCCGCCGCCGCCACCGGCGCCGAGGTGGTCGGCCGCATCCTCGACTGGAACGAATGGGGCGGCGGCGACTACGGCGTGTTCTACAGCGTGAACTTCCCGCCCTGCCCGGCCGCGGAGGTGAAAGGCACCCGCGTCACCGTCCAGGGCATGCGCCGCGACACCTATTTCAGCACCGAGCCGCACATGTCCCCCTCGGGCCGCCGCTTCGTCTGGATCAAGGGCGGACCGCAGGCGGTCGAGACGGCGCCGGACTCGGACAACCAAGCCAATCTCGACGGCTATGTCTCGGTCACGCCGATGCGCTGCGACCTGACGGCCCACGACCTGCTCGACACCCTGCGCGAAAAGATGGAATGACCGCATGGCCATGGTAGATTTCGACATGATGGACGCCGAACGTGTGATGCAGTTCCTCTTCGCCCTGCGGTCGAAGGGCGTGACGGACAAGCGCGTTCTGGAGGCCATGGAGTTCATCGACCGCGGCCTGTTCGTGAAGGGCCATTTCGCCAGCCGCGCCTATGACGACCTGCCCCTGCCCATCGCCTGCGGCCAGACGATCAGCCAGCCGGGCGTCGTCGGCCTGATGACCCAGGCGCTGAAGGTGCGCCCGCGCGACAAGGTGCTGGAGGTCGGCACCGGCTCGGGCTACCAGGCGGCGATCCTCAGCCAGCTGGCGCGCCGGGTCTACACCGTCGACCGCCACCGTCGGCTGGTGAAGGAGGCGCGGCGCGTCTTCGACCGGCTGGATCTGACCAACATCACCACCATCGTCGGCGACGGCAGCTTCGGCCTGCCCGACCAGGCGCCCTTCGACCGCATCGTCGTGACCGCCGCGGCCGAGGATCCGCCCGGCCCGCTCTTGGCGCAGTTGCGCACGGGCGGTATCATGGTAGTGCCGGTGGGTCAGTCGGACGCGGTCCAAAGGCTTATAAAAGTTACGAAATCCGAAGCTGGGCTTGAATACGAAGAGCTGGCGCCGGTGCGATTCGTGCCCCTTGTCGAGGGGTTGGGACAGGATTGACAGGACGGCCCCGGGCAACAACGGGGCGACAGGGGAACGAGCGATGGCAGATTTCCGCCGACTGAACCTCCGTACTCTGCTGGCCACGGCCAGCCTTCTCGCCCTGGCCGCCTGCAGCGGCGGCAGCGGCGGCTTCGACGTGGACATGCGCAACCTGAGCGGCGGGCTGGACACCACCGATGCCACCCGCCTGGCGACGGAACGACGGCCCGCGCCGGACGAGAACGGCATCATCAGCTACCCGAATTTCCAGGTCGTCGTGGCCCAGCGCGGCGATACCATCCGCAGCATGGCCGGCCGGCTCGGCCTCGGCGCCAAGGAACTCGCCGACTATAACGGCATCGCCCCCGACGTGCCGCTGCGCGCGGGCGAGGTCATCGCCCTGCCCCGCAAGGTCGACACCTCGGGCGAGGACGGCAATGTCGACATCACCTCGCTGGCCTCCGGCGCGCTCGACCGCGTCGACGGCGGCAATCCGCCCGAACAAGTGGAGACCACCACGCTCGACCCGCCCGCGGCCGGCCCCGCGCCGGAGAGCAGCAGCGGCCCCGAGCCGATCCGCCACAAGGTGGAACGGGGCGAAACCGCCTATTCCATCGCGCGGCGCTACAAGGTCTCGGTCCGCTCGCTGGCCGAATGGAACGGGCTCGGCTCCGACATGAACGTGCGCGAGGGCGCCTATCTGCTGATCCCCGTCGCCTCCGACGATCAGCCGGCCCCGCCCCCGCCCGAGACGGCCGAGACGACCTCGGCCCCCGGCGAGGGCACGCTGACGCCCGAGCCGCCCAGCGCCTCCAAGCCCTTGCCCGAGGAGAACGAGGTCGCCTCGGTCGCGCCGCCGCCCTCGCCCTCGCTCAGCGAGGAGCGCAGCGAAGAGAACGCCGCGCGGCTCCTGCTGCCGGTGTCGGGGTCGATCATCCGGCCCTACGACAAGGGCAAGAACGACGGCATCGACATCGCCTCCTCCGCCGGCACCCCGGTGAAGGTCGCCGATGACGGCGTGATCGCCGCCATCACCCGCGACACCGAGGAAGTGCCGATCCTGGTGGTGCGCCACGCCAACAACCTGCTGACGGTCTACGCCAACATCCAGAACATCCCCGTCTCCAAGGGCGACCGGGTGACCCGCGGCCAGACCATCGCCGAGGTGCGCGACACCAGCCCCGCCTTCCTGCATTTCGAGGTGCGCGAAGGGTTCGAAAGCGTCGACCCGGTGCCCTACGTGAACTGACGCCTGCCCGGCCAGGGAAACTGCGCGCGACGGTGACGTCGGCCTGACACCGGCGGCTCCGTCGTGTCGCCGGACGGGCGGAACGGGCCCGCAACAGCCCCCTGACGCACCGCCCGCTCCGCCACCGCCCGCGGACACGATCCGGACCCCGATACCCCGACCGGCACGACGCAGTCGGGCGAGTCCGGCACGGCGCGGCCGCAATTCGGCCATGTTCGGCCCGATAACCATGAATTCCCGGAAAATCACCGGACAATAAATCAAGAAACCGTCCGATTGTCGCCTCCGAGCCGCCGACCCAGGCGTCGATAACCAATATACCAAGAATTGGGGCAGGCAGATGCAGGCAGACAACACGATGGCAACCAGCGTGGGCACGGGGGCCGGCCATGGCCACCTATAACCTGCGCTTCTACGACGCCGACCCCTGGCAGATCCTGCCGCAGGGCACCGGCAGCTTCGTCTGGACCGGGCCGGCCACGGCCGATGGCAAGATCGTCGTCGACGACCCCGAATCCGGCGTCGAGGGCGTGACGCTCGACGACGACAACGACGGCGGCGAAAGCGCCACCGGCGATGTCGACCTGAACGGCACGATCTCGACCAACTCGGATGTCGATGCCGAAGAGGTCTGGACGGTCCAGGACAGCGTCACCGGAGAGGTCTTCCAGATCGCCACGCTGCAGGTCGAGGACGGCGCGGCCGCGGGCTATTACACGATCTCCGAGATCCCGCTGGTCGCCGGGCGCGAATACACGGCCATCGATTTCGACAGCAACCCCGACGTCAGCGCGGGCGACATCGCCTTTTCCTCCGAGGATTACGTGGCGCCCGAGCATGTCGTCACCGGCACGTCCGGCGCCGACACCATCGACGCCAGCTATACCGGCGACCCCGAGAACGACCAGGTCGACGACGGCTTTGCCGACGGGCCCGACGGCAACGCCAACACCATCGAGGCGCTGGGCGGCGACGACAGCGTGTCCGCCGGCCTCGGCGACGACACCGTCAGCGGCGGCGCGGGCGACGACACGATCGACGGCGGCGCGGGCGACGACAGCCTGAGCGGCGGGGCCGACAACGACAGCATCGACGGCGGCGACGGGGCGGACACGATCGAGGGCGGCACCGGCACCGACACGCTCGACGGCGGCGACGGCGACGACAGCGTCAGCGGCGGCGACGCGGCCGACCTTCTGTCCGGCGGCACGGGCAACGACACGCTGGAGGGCGGCGACGGCAACGACACGCTGCAGGGCAACGACGGCAGCGGCGACCTGACCGGCTCCCAGGAGTTCCTGGACTGGAGCGCCGTCGGCCCCGACGGCACCAATGTCGCGGGCGGCTTCACCCAGACCACCGGCGACACCCAGGTCAGCGTGTCCTTCTCGGACGACGGCGACAACAATCCCAGCTTCCTCATCGAGACCTCCGACACCGCCTATGTCGAGGGCGGCGAGGATTACGACGCCAATTCCAACCTCTACCTCTACGGCGACGGCGACGGCGACACCTCGACCACGACGATCGACTTCGCGGCGGCCGGCGGCGCGCCCGTCACCGGCGCGGTCGAGAACGTCTCGTTCCGCCTCAACGACATCGACTTCGCCTCCGGCAACCACCAGGACATCGTGACGGTCAACGCCTATAACGGCACCGATCCCGTCTCCGTCACGCTGACGCCCGAGGGCGACGACACGGTCTCCGGCAACACGATCACCGCCGGCTCGGCGCTGGACAACCCGTCCGACGCCAACGGCTCGGTGCTGGTCGAGATCGGCGGGCCGGTCACCTCGATCGAGATCGTCTATGCCAACGGCGTGACCGCGACCCAGGCAATCTATGTCAGCGACGTCTACTTCACCACGGTCCCCGACCCGGAGGCGGCGGATGCCGACAGCCTGGACGGCGGGGCGGGCGACGACGTGCTGGCGGGCGACGGCGGGGCCGACACGCTCGATGGCGGGGCCGGGGCCGACACGCTGACCGGCGGCACGGGCGACGACATCTTCGTCCTGCAATCCGGCGGCGGCGCCGACGTCATCACCGATTTCGACACGGGCGACGACGACAACGACGGCAGTTTCAACGACCAGCTCGACCTGTCGGGCCTGCTGGACGACGAGGGCAACCCGGTCAACGCCTGGGACATCACGGTCAGCGACGACGGCTCGGGCAACGCTGTCCTGTCCTTCCCGAACGGCGAGAGCCTGACGCTGCTGGGCGTCAGCCCGTCCGAGATCGACGGCGCGCAGGCGCTGGGCTCGGCCGGCGTGCCCTGTTTCGCCACCAGCACCCGCATCCGCACGCCGCGGGGCGACGTGCCCGTCGAGACGCTGACGCCCGGCGACCTGGTGATGACGCTCGATGCCGGGCCGCAGCCGATCCTCTGGACCGGCCGCCGCCATCTCGGGCCCGAGGCCCTGCTGGCCGAGCCGCAGAACCGCCCCGTGCTGATCCCCGAAGGCGTGCTGGGCAACGACGCGCCGCTTCTCGTCTCGCCGCAGCACGCGATGCTGCTGGAAGACGCGCCGGCGCCCCTCGCCGGCCGGTTCGCCCGCGCCCGCCACCTGGCCGAGGCCCCCGGCCCGGTCCGCGTGGCCCAGGGCAGACGACAGGTCACCTATCACCACCTGCTGCTCGCCCGGCACCACGTGATCCGCGCCAACGGCGCCGCGACCGAAAGCTTCTATCCCGGCCCCGAGGCGCTGAAGATGTATCCCAAGGCCGCGGTCGATCAGCTTCGCGCCCTGATCCCGGGGCTGGGACAGGGCCCGGTGCAGCAGGTCTACGGCCCGACCGCGCGCCCGGTCCTGCGCCGCCACGAGGTGCTGCGGCTCCTCGACTTGCGCCACGCCGCCCGGCGCCGCGCCGCCTGACACGCGCCGGCGGTGTCGGAGCGGCCTATAGCGCCACGCCCCGCCGCCCGGCGAGGTCGGTGAAGTACTGCCAGGCCACCCGCCCCGACCGCGCGCCGCGCGTCGCCTGCCACTCGATCGCCTCGGCGCGCATCTCGTCCTCGCCGATCTCGACCCCGTAGGCGTCGCAATAGCCGCGGATCATCGCGAGATACTCGTCCTGCGAACAGGGATGGAACCCCAGCCACAGCCCGAAACGATCCGACAGCGACACCTTCTCCTCGGTCGCCTCGCTGGGCGAGATCGCGGTGGAGCGCTCGTTCTCGATCATGTCGCGCGGCATCAGATGGCGCCGGTTCGAGGTGGCGTAGAACACCACGTTGTCGGGCCGCCCCTCGATCCCGCCATCCAGGACGGCCTTCAGCGACTTGTAGTGCTGGTCGTCATGCCCGAAGCTCAGGTCGTCGCAGAACAGCACGAACCGCGCCGCGGCGTCGCGCAGGATGGTCAGCAGCCGTCCGACGCTCGGCAAATCTTCGCGCTGCAGCTCCACGATCTTCAGCGGATGCCCCCGCGCCAGAACTTCGGCATGCACCGCCTTGACGAGGCTCGACTTGCCCATCCCGCGCGCGCCCCAGAGCAGCGCGTTGTTCGCCGGCAAGCCCCTGGCGAACTGCACCGTGTTCTCCAGCAGCGTGTCGCGCGCCCGCTCGATCCCGACCAGAAGCGGCAGGTCCACCCGGTTCACCTTCGGCACCGGCACCAGCCGGTCGGGATCCACATGCCAGACAAAGGCATCGGCGGCCGAGAAATCGGGCGTCGCCATCGGCGCCGGGCTGATCCGCTCCAGCGCCTCGGCGATCCGGCGCAGGCTGTCGTCGCTCACGACCGGTCCTCTCGCTCGGGGTCCTCCTCGTCGTCGTCGCCCATGCCGTAGAGGTCGTCGAGATCCTCGTCCTCGCCCAGCACGCCCTCTTCGCGCAGCTGTTCGACACGCTTGCGCTCCACCCGCTTCACCAGCTGGATCGACACCTCGTACAGCCCGTAGACCACCACGAACAGGATCACCTGGGTGATGACGTCCGGCGGCGTGACCAGCGCGGCCAGCACCAGGATGCCGACCATCGCGTACTTGCGCACAGAGCGCAGCCCGCTCGACGACACCAGCCCCGCCTTGCCCATCAGGGTCAGCAGGACCGGCAGCTGGAAACACAGCCCGAAGGCCACGATGAACTTGATCGTCAGGTTCAGGTATTCCTGCGCCGAACCCTGGAAGACCACCGACAGCCCCTGCGCCACGTCCTCGGTCGGCACCGCCTCGCCCTCGGCGCCGAACTGCTGGAAGCCCAGGAAGAAGTCGTAGGCAAGCGGCGTGACCACGTAGAAGGCGAACGCCGCGCCCGCCAGGAACATGAAGGGCGAGGCGACCAGGAACGGCAGGAAGGCGCCCTTTTCCGACCGGTACAGGCCCGGCGCCACGAAGCGCCACATCTGGTGGGCGATGACCGGGAAGGACAGCATGAAGCCGCCCAGCAGCGACACCTTCACCGCGACGAAGAAGCCTTCCTGCGGGCTGATGAAGATCAGGTCGCAGTCCTGCCCACGCGCCGCCAGCACCTGGCAGAGCGGCGCGGTCAGGAAGTTGAAGATCGGGGTGGCCACGGTGAAACAGATCACCATGCCCACGATGAAGCCCAGCACCGACCGGATCAGCCGGGTGCGCAGCTCGGCCAGGTGTTCGATCAGCGGAGCGGAGGAGGCCTCGATCTCGTCGTCGTCGGTGGCGCTCATTCGCTCTTGCTCCCGGCTGCGGGCGGGGCCGGCGCGTCAGCGGCCGGTGTCTTGGTCTTGGCGGCGGCGGACCGGCCCGGGGCGTCGCCGGGCGCCTCCTCGGGTTCCGGCCCGGGTTCTGGCTCGGGCGCCGTCTCGGCGGCATCGGCCGCAGCGGCGGCCGCGCGCCGTTCCTCGGCCTTCTTCGCCGCGCTCTCGCGGATCTTCCGGGCCTGCTCGGCGCGCTCCTCGGACAGCTTCTGCGTCTCCGGCCCCTTCTCGGCCTCCGCCTTCGGCTTGCCCGGCTCTCCGGCCGCCTCGGCCGCCTCGCCCGCCTTGTCCTTGGCAGCGTCCTTCGCCGCGTCCTTCTTGGACTTCCCCGGCTCCCACTTCTCGAACCGGTCGGCGGCCGAGTTCAGCTTGTCCAGCCCCATCGACTTGGCCGAGGTCGCCGACTTCAGGTCCTTGGCGACGTCGTTCATCCCCGCCTCGTCGGCGGCGTCGTTCATCGCGCGCTGGAACTCGCGCGCCATGTTCTTCATCTTGCCGGTAAAGCGGCCCAGGGTACGGAACATGCCCGGCAGGTCCTTTGGGCCCACCACGATCAGCGCCACGATGCCGATCAGAAGAAGTTCGGTCCAGCCGAGGTCAAGCATGTCAGGAATGTCCCGCCGTCAGGCGGACAAGGCGATCAGGCCTTGTCCTTTTCCTTTTCGTCCTCGGGCGTCACGTCGCGCGCGGCGGCGGTGCTGTCCTCCAGCTCCTCCTTGCTGTCGCTCACGCCCTTCTTGAAGGCGGTGATGCCCTTGCCGACCTCGCCCATCAGCGACGAGATCTTGCCGCGCCCGAAAAGCACCAGCACGACCACGGCGATCAGCAGCAGGCCGGGAAGTCCGATATTGTTCAGCATTGGGTCTCTCCTTGGCGGGCCCTCATCCCGTTCGGCCCGCTCCGCAAAACGTCTCCGGGTTTTAGGGAAATCCGCGGCCGCGGGAAAGCGTCAAACACGCGCAGGCCCGGTTTTGCAGGGTTTTTTCCGGCGGCGTCGGCGGGAAATTGACAGCCCCGGCGTCTCCTGTCAGGTTTTTGTCAGTTATGCGGGCCACCCCGGCCCCGACGATCCGCGAATCACCCCGGGACCGATGCGCCGCACCGACCGCCTCTACAGCCTGATCCAGACCCTGCGCGACGGCCGCTACCACAAGGCGGCGGAGCTCGCGGCCGATCAGGGCGTGTCCGAGCGCACGATCTGGCGCGACATGGAAACGCTGATGGCCTCGGGCGTGCCGGTGCAGGGCGAACGCGGCATCGGCTACCGGATGACCGCGCCCGTCACGCTGCCGCCGCTGAACCTGTCGCTGACCGAACTGGAGGCGCTGCATCTCGGCCTCGCGGCGGTGGCCGAGGGCGGCGACGACGAGCTGCGCGCCGCCGCGCGGCAGCTGTCGTCGAAGATCGACGCGGTCCTGCCCGAGGACCGCTCGACCGCGCCCACCGGCTGGGGCTTCGCCGTCTACCCGTTCGCCGACGCCGCCGCCGGCTTCCGCCACATGCCCCGCATCCGCGCCGCGATCCGCGCCCGCCAAAAGCTGCGCGTCGTCTACCACGACCCCGCGCCCGAGACCCGCACCATCCGGCCGCTGAAGCTCGACTACTGGGGCCGCGTCTGGACCGTGACCTGCTGGTGCGAAACGACCGCCGACTTCGCCACCCTGCGCATCGACCTGATCGAGACCTGCGACACCCTCCCCGCCCTTTTCGTCGAGGAACAGGGCAAGACCCTGATCGACTACCGCAACCGCACCGCCGCTTCTTCTCGTTGAAAATACGCCCCGGGGCGGCGGGGGGGCGCCGGCCTAGAACGCCTTCTTCAGGCCGGCCTGCTTCAGCGCCTCGTTCGCCGTGTGCCGGGACTTGCAGCCCTTGTCCACCGTGAACTTCCTGCCGTTCACGGGGCTTTCCCATATTTCGTGGTCGCCTCGCCCTTCGCGCACGAATGTGCAGCCGGCCTCCCGCAGGATCGCAACGAGGTCTTTGTAGAAACCGGCCAAGGTCTCAGAAACGGGGGTTCGGCACGCGGGCCATCTGTTCGGACATGATGTGCACCGGAATCTCCGGCAGTCCGCCGTCGCCGGCAAACCCGTTCAGCTCCAGCAGATCGGTAATTGCCGCAACCACCTTGTCCTTGAGCGCTTCGAGCGTGTCGGACTCGACCGCGAGCCCGTCCACGTCATGGCTCGTGGCGACCCAGACCTGGGCCTCGTCATCCCAATCCGCCCGCACGATGATGGACATCTTCTGCACCGCGTTCTCCACAGTTGCTTCGCTACGTATGAACCACCGAAATACGATGTCAACATCGCCGGACAAGGCCGGCCCGCCCCATCGTGCGCTTCGCCGGGGAGTCCGCCCGACGAAACCGCCCCCGCCCGATCCGGGCCCAACGCGCGTCCGGACGCACCCCTGTTACCGCTACCGCCAACGATCCCAGGGGCTTAGCCCCCCGTCCAACCTCGGACACCGCCCTCCGGATACACGAAACACCGGTCCCGCCGGATCGTCAGCCACATCGCCGTGCCCGGCTTCGGCAGGAACACGTTCGGCACCGTCGCCTTCAGGATCGACAGGTCGTGATCCATCCGGAACTCCACCAGGCTCTCCTTGCCCATGAACCGCGCCCGCTGCACCACGCCCCGCGCGGCCACGCCGTCCTTCGCCGTCGGCAGGGGCCCCCGCCCCTCGCGGTCGAAGTCGATCTTCAGATGCTGCGGCCGGATCACGATCTCCACCGCCGTCCCGTCCGGCACCCCCGGCGCCAGGAACTGCCCGAACGGCGTGTCCGTCAGCGCCCCATGCACCACCCCCGGGATCACGTTGATGTCCGAAAAGAACGCCGCCGCCGCCTTGTCCGCCGGTGCGTTGTAGACGTTGTAGGGCGCGCCGCGCTGCACCACCTGCCCGTCGCGCATCAGCGCGATCTCGTCGGCCATCCGCATCGCCTCTTCCGGCTCGTGCGTGACCAGCAGGACGGCCGCCCCCTCTTCCTTCAGGATCTCCAGCGTCTCGTCGCGGATGCCGTCGCGCAGCCGGTTGTCGAGGCCGGAAAACGGCTCGTCCATCAACATCACCTTGGGCCCCGGCGCCAGCGCCCGGGCCAGCGCCACCCGCTGCTGCTCGCCCCCCGACAGCTCGTGCGGATGCGCGTCGATATGGGCCGCCATGTCCACCCGGTCCAGAAGCTGCGCCACCCGCGCCCGCTTCTCGGCGCGCGATCCGCTCAGCCCGAAGGCCACGTTGTCGGCCACCGTCAGATGTGGAAACAGCGCGAAATCCTGGAACATCAGCCCGATCGACCGCCGCTCCGGCGGCACCCGGAAGACGGTGTCGCAGATCAGCTCGCCGTCCAGGTAGATCTCGCCCGAATCCTGCATGTCAACGCCCGCGATGCAGCGCAGCGTCGTCGACTTGCCGCAGCCCGACGGCCCCAGAAGACAGGTCACCTGCCCCGGCATCACCGCCAGCGACACGTCGTCCACCACCCGCCGGCCGGCATAGCTGCGGACCATGTTCCGGATGTCCAGCCGGGGCACGGGAGCGGTGGAGGCGGGGCCAGTCACGAGAAAGGGTGTCCGATCAATTCACTCGGTCATCGGCAGATAGCAACCGCCCCGCCCCGGGGCAAGCGGCCGGGGCGCCCAGAAGCCGCCGCGTGAAGAGAGCGCGCCGCACCCCGGAGCGGCGGGGCCGATGAACGCGCGCGCTAGATGGTGAAGTTGTTCATCCCGCCATCGAGCAGCACGTTCTGCCCCACCATGAACCCGGCGAACTGCGAGCACATGAAGGCGCAGGTCGCCCCGAACTCCTCGACCGTGCCGTACCGGCCCACGGGAATGGTCTTGAACTTCTCGGCACGCACCTCGTCCACGCCGATCCCGCGCTTCTCGGCGGCGCCGTTGTCCATCGTCTCCGTCCGGTTGGTCGCGTGCGAGCCGGGCAGGAGGTTGTTGATCGTCACGCCGGAATGCGCCACCTGCCGCGAGGTCCCCGCGACAAAGCCGGTCAGCCCGGTGCGCGCCGAGTTCGACAGGCCCAGCACCGCCATCGGCGCCTTCACCGACTGCGAGGTGATGTTGACGACGCGGCCCCAGCCGCGCTCCATCATGCCGGGCACCAGCGCCTGGATCAGCGCGATGGGCGTCAGCATGTTGGCGTCCAGCGCCGCGACGAAATCGTCGCGCGACCAGTCGGGCCACATGCCCGGCGGCGGCCCGCCCGCATTGGTGATCAGGATATCGACCTCGCCCGCGGCCTCCAGAACCTTGGCGCGGCCGGCCTCGCTGACGATATCGGCCGCCACCGCCGTGACCTCGACGCCGAAGTCGTCGCGGATCGCCTGCGCCGACGCTTCCAGCGCCTCGGCGCCGCGCGCGTTCATCACCAGGTTCACGCCGGCCTCGGCCAGCGCCCGGGCACAGCCCAGCCCCAGCCCCTTGGACGAGGCGCAGACCAGCGCCCGTTTTCCCTCGATCCCCAGATCCATCCCTGTCTCCCTTCGCGTGACTGCCGTGCAATGCGTTGCCGCATGGCTAGCACCCGCCCGCCGGAAGGAAAAGCGCACCGAATCCCCTGCCTTCCTCCACGGTCTCCACGGCCGTCCTCCGCGGGCTTCGCCGCATCGCGGCGTGTCGACCGGATCGGATCAATGCCGCCCTGCGCGGCAGACTGTCACGGGAGGGGAGACAAACCCGGCACAATACCGCATAACCGCCGCCATTCGTTGACGGATTCGGCACGCGCGCGGTACCGTCGACGGTGTCTATGGCGGTGGGGTGTGCGTCGCGACGGCTATGGGGGTAGCCGCCCGTCGGACAGCCATGCCGCGAAACATGGGACAGGCTGCCGATCATGAGTATGCAGGGGTTTTCGGGCCAGGTGCCCGCGCAGGGGCTTCCGGTGTTCCGGGCCGAGGATGTCGTCGTGTCGAACGGGGCCAATCTGGGCGACCCGATGGGGCATTCCGGCGAGGTCATCCTGGACGACATCTACAACCTGGCGCCCGCCGCGCGCCGCTGGCGGCTGAACCTCGACGTCACCGAGGGCGTGTCGCATTTCAAGGTCGCGGCCGGCAGCCAGATGGGCCGGCCGGGCGCGGTGCTGCACCTGGACTGCTGCGCCACCTTCATGGCGCCCGACGGCGCCATCGTCGAATGCCTGGTGCTGGTGGAGCTGGAGGCGGACAGCGCCCTGATCGCGGCCACCTACCTGTTGCCGCTGGCCGACCTGCGGCCGCGCACCGACTATGCGCTGGTGGCGATCGACACCGAGGCGACGCGCGCCAAGTTCGCGCATCTCGCCTGCGTCTCCTTCACCCGCGGCACGCATATCACCATGGCCGACGGCGCCCAGCGCCCGATCGAGGAACTGAGCCCCGGCGACATGGTCCTGACCCGCGACAACGGCCCGCAGCCGGTGCGCTGGATCGGCCAGCAGACCGTCCGCGCCACCGGCCGCTTCGCCCCCATCGTCATCGCGCCCGGCGCGCTGAACAACGCGGGCGAGCTGCGCCTGTCGCCGAACCAGCGCCTGTTCGTCTACCAGCGCGAGGACCGGCTGCAGGCCGGCCGCGCCGAGGTGGTGGTCAAGGCCGAATACCTGGTGAACGGCGACAGCGTCACGCGCTCGACCGGCGGCTTCGTCGACTATTTCCAGGTGCTGTTCGACAACCACGAGTTCCTGTTCGCCGAGGGCATCGCCACCGAGAGCCTGACCTTCGACACACGGACCTCGCCCGCGCTGCCGCGCGAGGTGCAGTCGAAGCTGGGCATCGCCGCCAGCGGCGCCCGGCGCAAGGGCGGGCCGCGCCCGGTCGAGCTGCCGCAGGGCACGCTCGACAGCGCCGTCGCCGCCGAGACGCTGCGCAAGGCCACCACGCTCTGACCCTTCGGCTGGCGAAGGCGCCGCCCCTGGCCTAGAAGGGCGGCGATGCGCGCCTATCGCCTATTCCTGGCCCTCGCGGCCCCGCTTGCCCTGCTCCGGCTGTGGCTCCGCCGCCTCCGCGGCCGGGACTCCGCCGCCGACCTCGCCCAGCGCCTCGGCCGCGGGTCCGGCACGCCCGGCGCGATCTGGCTGCACGGCGCCTCCAACGGCGAGCTCGCCTCGGCCCGGCCGCTGATCGCCGCGCTGCTGCACACGGTCCCCGACACGCCGCTGGTGGTCACCGCCAACACCGCCTCGGGCCGCGCCCTCGTCGCCGGCTGGGGCCTGCCGCGAGTGACCGCACGGCTCGCCCCGCTCGACACCCGCGCCGCGCTGCGCCGGTTCCGCCGGGCCTGGCGCCCGCGCCTGCTGATCGTGATGGAGAACGAGCTCTGGCCCAACCGGCTGGCGACCGCCCGCGAGCCCGTGGCCTGCATCGGCGCGCGCATGTCCGCGCGCAGCTTCCGCCGCTGGCACCGGTTCCCGCGCACCGCGGCGCGCCTGCTGCGCCACATCGCCTATCTAGCCCCGCAGGACGCCGAGTCGGCCCGCCACTTCGCCGCGCTCGGCCTGCCCGAGGACCGGCTCGGCCCCACCGGCACGCTGAAATCCGCGGTCGACCTGCCCGCGCCAGACCCGGAGACGCTGGCCGCCCTCGCCCGGACCCTGCCGCGCGAGACGACGATCCTCGCCGCCTCGACCCACGAGGGCGAGGAGGAGCAGGTGCTGCGCGCCTTCGCCCATGCCCATCGCCGGGATCCGGCCCGCCGCCTGATCCTGGCCCCGCGCCACCCGGCGCGCGGCGCCACCATCGCGTCCCTGATCGACAAGGCCGGCTTCGTCTTCGCCCGGCGCAGCGCCTGCGAAACGCCCGGCCCGGACACCGCCGTCTACCTCGCCGACACGCTGGGAGAGATGCCGCTGTGGTACGCGCTGGCCGGGGTCACCTTCGTCGGCGGCTCGCTGGTCCCCCGCGGCGGGCACACGCCGTTCGAGCCGGCCGCCGCCGGCTCCGCCATCCTGCACGGCCCCGACACGGCGAACTTCGCGGCCCCCTACGCCGCGCTCGATGCCGCCGGCGGCGCCATCGCCGTGGCCGACGCCGACGCCCTCGCCGGCGCGCTGCAGCGCCTGTCCACCGCCGCGGCGCAGGCGGATCAGGCGGACCGCGCCCGCGCGGCCCTGGCCCGGCGCGACGGCGGCACGGCGCTGATCTCCGAGATCACCGCGACGCTGCGCGACCTCCTGGACCGGTGACGGGGCGCCGCCCCGGCATGAAAAAGGCCGCCCGGCCCCACCGGACCGGACGGCCGCATCCTTCGGCGTCGCGGCGGCCTATTCCACCGGCGCCAGCACGCCCTTTTCCTTGGCCAGCTCCTGCATCCGCTTCTGCAGCTTCTCGAAGGCCCGCACCTCGATCTGGCGGATGCGCTCGCGGCTGACATCGTAGACGCCGGACAGTTCCTCCAGGGTCACCGGCTGATCCTGCAGCCGCCGCTGGGTCAGGATGTCCTGCTCGCGCTCGTTCAGCACGTCCAGCGCCTCGGCCAGAAGCTCGCGCCGCACGGTCAGCTCGTCCTGCGCCTCGTAGGCGCTGGCCTGGTCGGCCTCTTCGTCCTCCAGCCAGTCCATCCATTCGGTCGAACTGTCCTCGTCGCTGCCGACCATCGCGTTCAGCGAGGCGTCGCCCCCCGACAGACGCCGGTTCATCGAGATCACCTCGTCCTCGGTCACGCCCAGATCCTCGGCGATCTTGGCCACCTTCTCGGGGTGCAGGTCGCCCTCTTCCAGCGCGCCGATCCGGGCCTTGGCCTTGCGCAGGTTGAAGAACAGCTTCTTCTGCGCGCTGGTCGTGCCCAGCTTCACCAGCGACCACGACCGCAGGATGTATTCCTGGATCGCGGCGCGGATCCACCACATCGCATAGGTCGCCAGGCGGAACCCCTTCTCGGGATCGAACCGCTTGACGGCCTGCATCAGGCCCACATTGGCTTCCGAGATCACCTCGGCCTGCGGCAGACCGTAGCCGCGATAGCCCATGGCGATCTTGGCCGCCAGCCGCAGGTGGCTGGTGACCAGCTTGTGGGCGGCGCCGGTATCCTCGCGCTCGACCCAGGCCTTGGCCAGCATGTATTCCTCTTCCGGCTCCAGCATCGGAAACTTCCGGATTTCCTGGAGGTACCGGTTCAGCCCCTGTTCAGGCGACGGGGCCGGCAAAGTCGTGTAGTTGCTCATCGACATCCCTCTTGGACAGCCCGCATGTTGCGAGCCTTAACATTCATCTGGGGACAGATCCGCATCCATTCAAGATGCCATGTCTATGCCATGTCTCCCGTCGCTTGCTACGCAGGATGCGCGGATTTCCGTCGCACATCCATGCGTGTCATCGAATTTCACGCGCTTGTGCGCGCACGTGTGCGACGGGCCACAGGCAAGGCGTAGACCGCCGTTTTGCGCCCGTCTCGTTAAGGAACAGTAAATGCCCCGCTCTGTTCCGTCGATTGCCGCTGGGCGCACAGCCGGCCGCAGGTGCCGCACATCGGGAGTCGCGCGCACCCATGCAAATTCGCATACCGCATATCCGGCAACGGGGAATTCCCATTCGCCTGTGCATGGGTAATATCCCTGCCATCCCTGCCGCCCCGAAAGGATCGCCGCCATGCACGCCACCGCGTCCCCCCGCCCGCTCGCCCTGCCCGCCGGCCTTTTCTACCTTGCCGTCATCGCCGCCGGCCTGACCGCGGAATTCGCGATCCGCCAGCCGCTCCTGGTCGCCGGAGACCCGGCCGCCACCTTCGCCAATGTCGCCGCCGCGCTGCCGCGGATGCGGCTGGGCTTCGCGCTCGACACGCTGATGATCCTGGCCGATATCGGCCTCGCGGTACTGCTGTTCTTCCTGTTCCGGCCGGTCCAGCCGGTGCTGGCGACCTTCGCCATGGTGTTCCGCCTGATGCAGGCGGCCGTGCTGGCGGCGGGGCTGCTCCTGCACCTCGCGGCGATGCGCGTCGCGGCCGGACCGGCGAGCGACTGGGTCCTGGCCCTGATGGAGCTGCAGGCCGACGGCTACGACCTCGGGCTGATCTTCTTCGGCTTCAACTGCCTGGTGATGGCGGTGCTGCTGGCTCGGTCCGGCTTCGCGCCGCGCCTGCTCGCCGCGCTGGTGGGCGCGGCCGGCGTCGTCTACCTCGCCGGCAGCTTCGCCCGCTTCCTCGCGCCCGCGCTGCACGGCTATGTCCTGCCGGCCTACGCGGTGCCGATGCTGGCGGAGCTGTCCTTCGCGCTGTGGCTTCTGTGGTTTGCCAGGCGCGGGTCGCATCCGGCGCCCCAGGGCGCATGAGACCCGGCGGCCGGGCCCGGCCCGGCCGTTCAGCCCTTGCGGGCCACCAGCAGCATCGACACCAGCCGGCCCTCCTCCAGCGAGCGGACCACGTTGGCCAGGCGCTCGGCCATGTCGTCGCCCATCGCCGGGCCGGGACCGATGGCACCCTTGCTGTGCCCGCCCCCGGGATCCGCGCGCCCCTCTCCCATCCGGTCGCGGACGTCGCGGAATCCGGCCCGCCGCAGCGTCTCCAGCATCTCCTCCGGGCGCCCCAGGAAACTCACCTCGGGGGTCCGGGCCCAGGGCAGCGGGTAGATCGGCGCGCCGGCCGGCCCCTCGGCCACGTGGCTGATCGTGTAGATGCCGCCGGGGCGCAGGACGCGATGGGCCTCTGCCGCCATCGCCTCCTTGTCGGCCACGTTCATCGACACGTTCTGGCAGAGGACCACGTCGAACCGCGCGTCGGCCTGCGGCAGGTCGGTCACGCTGCCTTCGGTCACCGTGATGCGCCCGTCCAGCCCGGTGCGGCGGTTCAGCGTCCGCGCCACCGCGACGTAATCGGGCGTCAGGTCGACCCCCTCGACGGTGCAATCGTAGACGCTGGCGAGATAGCGGCTCGGCCCGCCGATGCCGCAGCCCGCATCGAGCACATGGGCGCCACGCGGTATGCCGGCAAGCTCGGCCTGGACGACCGTGGTGCCGAAGCCGCCGCCATGCAGGTGATCGAGCTCGCTCAGCGCCTCGACCGTCGGGCTGGCCGGATCGTGCCCGGCCGCCGCCAGGGCGGCGTCGATCCGGTCCAGCAGCCCGGACCGGGTGTAGTGGTCGATGACCCCTGATGCCTCGCGGGCCATGGCGCGCCTCCCCCTTTTCGCAGAGGTATACTAGCACGAAATCGCCGGCCCGGCCCGCCTTATCCGGCGCGGGCTGTCCCGTCCGGGAACCGCCCCGGACGGGCGCAGACGCCGCCGCACACTACACGACTCCACTTCCTCAGCTTTGCCAAATAGCGCCCCGGTCGAGCGGAACGCCGTGCAGCGCCGACCCGACGGGGCGCGGTCGAGCCTTACGATGCCGGAGACATGAGCAAGTATGCCGGACATCTGGCACCGTCCTCGCCAGAAGCGCCGCCCAGGGCGGGTCTCTCGGGCATTTCGTCTCGAAATGCCCTGCCGACAGGCGATTGCAAAGCAATCGCCGAGAGGCGGCGCTGCACGCCGTTCCGCC
>NZ_JARGYC010000099.1 GCF_029168335.1 Psychromarinibacter sediminicola | reverse complement strand
CTCGGCAGGATATGCGACCTGTTCTCTCCGGTTGAATGCAGAAACTATTTCCAGGCTGCGGGATATGCGCCTGGTTAATCCCGAAAGACTCTGGTACGGGTAGGTGAACTGCTGAGGATGTGCGCGCCGATCTCCAAGGCGCAAGCCTCGCGCGATGATATGGTTCGTTCTGCACTAGGCGTGATAGAGAATTTCTCTCGTCAGGTAACAAATTCGCGCAAGGGGGAGATCGGGGTCGCGATAGCGCTATATGAGGGTATCAGCAGGCGAAAGTTGCGAATCCGTCACAGGAATCCGGGAAACAGTCGTCCTATAGGGAAGGTCTTTGATGGAAAAGGAGTACTGGGGCACCATGCATGCGAGAATGGAACGGGGCCGAGAATTGTCCACGACATCAAACGCATGCATCGCGTTTTTCGGACGAGTCCGACGGACTCACCGGTTGTTTACAGGTCTTTTCTTATCTTACCACTTATCGTGAGTCGCGACGGGGACGGGAGGATCGGTGGCTTTTTGTCCATTGATTGCGCGAGACCGTATGCATTTCACGGAACACGTGGTAGGCTTCTGGTGGTTAACTGTGAACCCATTGTCGAACATATTCAGAACCTCTTGTAAGGTGGCCTATGACTGTTGAAAATGCTGTCAGGGTTAGTGACGAAGAAGGTCATAAGACTGAGTCGGAAGTGTTGGGTGACTTGCGTCGTGATGCTGCAAATATATTGGAGCTCTTGGAACAGGGGAAAATTTCAGAACAAGAAGCGGTCAAACAGCTCAGGGTTCTAAGCTACGGCAAGCATGGCTTTTGGTCTCGTGTTGGAAGATATGTCCGCTAAGCCAAATCTCACCGCGCAAACTTCTTGTACTTGATCCGCTTCGGCTCCACGGCGTCCGGGCCGAGCCGGCGTTTCTTGTCTTCCTCGTAATCCTCGAAGTTGCCCTCGAACCATTCGACATGGGCCTCGCCCTCGAAGGCCAGGATATGGGTGCAGATGCGGTCGAGGAAGAAGCGGTCGTGCGAGATCACCACGGCGCAGCCGGCGAAATCGACGAGCGCGTCTTCAAGCGCCCTTAACGTTTCCACGTCAAGGTCGTTGGTAGGTTCGTCGAGGAGAAGGACATTGCCGCCAGACCGCAACAGCTTTGCCATGTGTACCCGGTTGCGCTCGCCGCCGGACAACAGCCCGACCTTCTTCTGCTGGTCGCCGCCCTTGAAGTTGAAGGCGGAGCAGTAGGCGCGGGAATTCATCTCGGCGTCGCCCAGCTGGATGATGTCGAGCCCGTCGGAGATCTCCTCCCACACGGTCTTGTTCGCATCCAGCGCGTCGCGCGACTGGTCGACATAGGCGAGCTGCACCGTGTCGCCGTAGTCGACCGTGCCGGTGTCGGGCTGATCCTGCCCGGTCAGCATCCGGAACAGCGTGGTCTTGCCGGCGCCGTTCGGGCCGATCACGCCGACGATGCCGCCGGGGGGCAGCGAGAAGGACAGATCCTCGATCAGCTGCTTGTCGCCCAGGTGCTTCGACAGCCCCTCGACCTCGATCACCTTGGAGCCGAGGCGCGGGCCGTTGGGGATGATGATCTGCGCGCGCGACAGCTTTTCGCGCTCGGACTGGTTGGCGAGGTCGTTATAGGCGTTGATCCGGGCCTTGGACTTGGCCTGCCGGGCGCGGGGGCTCTGGCGCATCCATTCCAACTCGCGCTCCAGCGTCTTCTGGCGCGACTTGTCCTCGCGCGCCTCCTGTTCCAGCCGCTTGGCCTTCTGTTCCAGCCACGAGGAATAGTTGCCCTCGTAGGGGATGCCGCGGCCGCGGTCCAGTTCGAGGATCCAGCCGGTGATGTCGTCCAGGAAATAGCGGTCGTGGGTGACGATCAGGCAGGTGCCCTTGTACTCGATCAGGTGCTGCTGCAGCCAGGCGATGGTTTCGGCGTCGAGGTGGTTGGTGGGCTCGTCGAGCAGCAGCATGTCGGGCGCTTCGAGCAGCAGCTTGCAGAGCGCGACGCGGCGCTTCTCGCCGCCCGAGAGGCTGTCGACGCTGGCCTCGTCGGGCGGGCAGCGCAGCGCCTCCATCGCGATGTCGATCTGGGCGTCGAGATCCCAGAGGTTCTGTGAATCGATCTCGTCCTGGAGCGTGGCCATCTCCTCGGCGGTCTCGTCGGAGTAGTTCATCGCCAGTTCGTTGAACCGGTCCAGCTTGGCCTTCTTGGCGGCCACGCCCTCCATCACGTTGCCGCGCACGTCGAGGGCGGGGTCGAGCTCGGGCTCCTGCGGGAGATAGCCGACGCGGGCGCCCTCGGCGGCCCAGGCCTCGCCGGTGAAGTCGGTGTCGAGGCCGGCCATGATGCGCAGGAGCGTCGACTTGCCGGCGCCGTTGGGGCCGACGACGCCGATCTTGACGCCGGGCAGGAAGGACAGGCGGATGTTTTCGAAGGTCTTCTTGCCGCCGGGATAGGTCTTGGAGACGCCGTCCATATGGTAGACGTACTGGTAGCTGGCCATGAGGATCCTCTGTCCGTTCCGGGTTTCGCCCTCATCTAGGCGAGCGGGCGGGAAAGGGCAATCGGGCGCGGCGGCGCGGCTTCGCCGGGGTGCGACATTCTGTCTTGCCTCGGTGCGCGGTTCGGGCTATGCGGTCGGGGCCGGCCCGAAGCGCCGGAAACAGGAGCGGATTTATGTACGCAGTCAAGTCGATCTTCCGGCGCGGGGTTTCCCACACCTGCTGAGCGGCTTGCGGACATAGTCCAGACACCGGAGGCCGCCCATCGAGCGGCCTTTTTTCATGCCCATGTTCCATGGTCCGGGTTGCGCGACGGGCGGCTTTCCAGAACCGACTGGAGAGCCTCGATGACCATGACCCAACCGACCCTGACCTACCTGCCCCTGCGCCGGCGTGCCGGCCTGGTGCGGGCCTTTGCGAAACTGGTGCGGGCGCTGCCCGACGCGCCGGCGCCGCGCGACCGGCCGCCGCGGCATGGCGTGCCGGACGGGCTGCGGCGCGACGTGGGCCTGCCGCCCGCGGAACCCGGCCGCGGGGCCATGTGGCCGCCGCCCGAGCGTTTCGGGAGAGGCCTGTTGTAGGGATTGACCCCGCTCCGGCCGCGCCGGGGCGGGGTCGTTCCGCTCGCGGTTTCGACGGCGCGGCTGCCCCTCGTTGCAGCCGGCCAGGTGTGTTACGCTACGTCATCGATTCAAAGGGAGGTTCCAATGGCATTGGACAGGTCAGAAGACACGGAATTCGTGAAGTTCTGGAATTCCGTCCTGGAGCCGAAATTCACCAAATACCGGCATATCCTGCAGGGTGGGCTGTCCCGGCACTCGGCCGCCGTCCTGCCGAAGCTGCCGATCGAGGCGGGGATGGCCGTTCTCGACGTCGGCTGCGGGTGGGGCGACCTGTCGCTTCAGATCGCGGAGCGCGTGGGTCCGGAGGGCCGCGTCGTCGGGATCGACTGTGTGGAGGCCTTCCTGAAGGAAGCCCGGGCGGATGCGAAGGAGGCGGGGTTTGCGAATGTCGAGTTTCGCCGCGGCGATGCCGAGATCGCCCTGCCGGAGAACGAGTTCGACTATGTCGTCTCGCGGTTCGGCACGATGTTCTTCACCAATCCGGTGGCGGCGCTCCGGCGGATGCGTCTTGCGCTGAAGCCCGGCGGCCAGATGACGCATATCGTCTGGCGGCGGCGCGAGGATAACCCGGCCTGGCAGACCGCGAAGGATATTGCGCTGCGCCACCTGCCGCCGCCGGGAGAGGATGCGGACACCTGCGGTCCGGGGCCGTTTTCCATGGGCAACCCGGAGATGGTGGAGACCATGATGAAGAGCGCGGGCTACGAGGACGTGAGTTTCACCCGTGTCGACGAGAAGATCATGGTGGGCACGACCCCGGACGAGTGCATCGCCTTCGCGCTGGCGATCGGGCCGGCGGGCGAGGTCTTTCGCGAGGCCGGCGAGGAGCTGGCGGAGGCGAAACGAGCCGATATCGAGGACGAGATGCGCCGTTTCTTCGAAAGCCAGGAACGGAACGAAGCCGGCATCTGGGTGCCCACCTCGTCATGGGTGATATCGGCGCGCAACCCGGCCTGAGGTCGCGGGCAGCGCGATGTCCCCGGCGCGTGACGGCGCCGGCCGGTTTCGCCGTGCCGCGAGCGCGGCGGCTCAGAGGTGCTTTTCGAAGAACACGTCCGGGTACGGGTCGTCGTTGAAGCGGTCGATCTCGGTCCAGCCGGTGGCGCGGTAGAGGGCGACGGCCTCGGGCAGCGCGGAATTGGTGTCGAGGCGCAGGGTCGTCATGCCGAGGGTCCGGGCCCGCTCTTCGGTTTCGTCCATCAGGCGGCGGGCGAGGCCGAGGCCGCGGGCGGACGGGGCGACCCAGAGGCGTTTGACCTCGGCCAACGGGCCGGGGCCCTTGAGGCCGACGCAGCCGATGGGCAGGCCGTCGGACATGGCCAGCAGGAAGGCGCCTGCGGGCGGTGTCATCGCGGCGGCGTCGGGATCGCGGGAGAGCGAGACGTCGAAGCCCTGCGCGAAGCGGCGGGCGAGTTCGGCGTAGTATTCCGACAGGCAGTAGCGGGCGTCGTCGGCGCGGGGGTCTGCCGCGACGATCTCGATGCGGTGCTGGCCGAGGGCGGAGGCGACGAGGTCCATCGCCGCCAGCAGGGCCTCGGATTTCGGGTGGCTAGCGAGGAGTCGTTCGGCACGGGCGTCGGAGAGCGCGTCGTAGCGGGCGCATTCGTCGGCGCCCTTCGGCGTGTGGCGGGCGATGCGGCGGCGGCCGTCGTCCGGATCGGGCGAGAGGGTGACCAGGCCCTCGTCCTCCAGCCCCTTCAGCAGGCGGGACAACAGGCCCTTGTCGAGATTCAGATCGTCGCGGATCGCGCCGAGCTCGGTGCCGTCGGGGCCGATGGCGTTCAGGACGCGGGCGGCGCCGAGCGGGCGGCCGCGGCCGAGGAAGGAGGCGTCGAGCGCGCCGACTTCGGTGGTGACGGCGCGGTTGAAGCGGCGGATGCGGGCGACGGGCGTGGGCGGCATGGTCGTTGTCTTTAGTCAACGAGTTTGCGGTGTCAATCGGCGGGCTGTTGTCCGGGCGCGCGGGGTGGCCTAGGCTCTCGCGGCCGGTGCGCCGGCGCGCGACAGGGACATTCGGAGACATCGCATGGGGTTGGCCGCCATTCCGGGGATCGGGCCGGTCCGGTCGGGTCTGGATTGCGTCGGGCCGTTGCCGGTGCAGGGGCCGGGCGCCCGCGGACATCGTATGATCGGTGGGCCGGCTCTCGGGCGCAGCGGCCGACCGGGGCCGGCATGACGCGGCTGCGGGAGGTTCCGGTGCGCGGCGCGATGCCGGTCCGGGCGGGGCTGCCCGTGGCGCGGGCCGGGATGACCGTCGGGCTGCTGGGCGGATCGTTCGATCCGCCGCATGACGGGCACGTGCATATCACGCGGCAGGCGCTGCGGCGGTTCGGGCTGGACCGGGTGTGGTGGCTGGTGTCGCCGGGCAATCCGCTGAAGGCCGAGGGGCCGGCGGAGATCGGGCGGCGGATGGCGGCGGCCCGCGGGCTGATGCGGCATCCGCGCGTCGCGGTGACCGATATCGAGGCGCGGATGGGCACGCGGTACACGGCCGAGACGGTCGCGGGGTTGCGACGCCTTTACCCCGGTGTTCGCTTTGTGTGGTTGATGGGCTCGGACAACCTGGAATCGTTTCACAAGTGGGAACAATGGGAGTGGTTGTTGCAGACTGTTCCCGTTGGCGTGATGGCGCGGCCGGGCGATCGCATCGCGGCGCGTTGCTCAATCGCCGCAGCGCGATATGTAAATGCACGATTGCCGGCCTGGAAGAGCCGGCTTCTGCCGGAGCAGTCGCCACCCGGCTGGTGTTTTGTTAATGTGCCTATGGTAAATTCGTCTTCTACCGAGATCCGGGCGCGCGGCGATTGGGTGCGTTGAGGCCGGGTCAGTCGCAGAAAAAGGTCATTGGTTAAGATGGGTGACGGGGAGGTTCCGGGACGTCTGACGCGCCGGGCGGTGCTGGCGGCGCTGTTGGGCAGCGCGGCGGGCGCCGCCTTTGCGACCGCGCCGGAAAAGTCGATGCGGCCGCCGCCGCGCGACCCGGAGCTGTCCCGCCGGGCGATGAAGCCGCTGGACCAGCTGATCGCCGAGATCGGGCTGACCGGGCAGGTGGGCTTCATGGTCGCCGACGCGCGGACCGGCGAGGTCCTGGAGGCGAAGAACCCGCTTCTGGCCCTGCCGCCGGCGAGCGTGACCAAGGCGGTCACGGCGCTTTACGCGCTCGACGCATTGGGGCCGGCGCATCGTTTCACGACGCGGCTCGTGGCCACCGGACCGGTGGTGAACGGCGTGATCCAGGGCGACCTGGCGCTGGTCGGCGGCGGCGATCCGGGGCTGGATACCGATGCGCTGGGCGACATGGCGCGGCAGTTGAAGGACGGCGGCGTTCACGGGCTGACCGGCGGCTTCAAGGTCTGCGCGACGGCGCTGCCCTCGATCCCGGCGATCGACCCGGCGCAGCCGCCGCATGTGGGCTACAACCCCTCGGTGTCGGGGCTGAACCTGAACTACAACCGCGTGCATTTCGAGTGGAAGCGCGAGGCCGGCGACTACACCGTGTCGATGGACGCGCGGGCGCGGAAATACAGCCCGCGGGTCGATATCGCCCGGATGCGCGTGGTGGACCGGTCGATGCCGGTCTACACCTATTCCGACGCGGGCGGCGCCGACGAATGGACCGTGGCGCGGCCGGCGCTGGGACAGGGGGGCAGCCGCTGGCTGCCGGTGCGCAAGCCCGAAGCCTATGCCGCCGAGGTGTTCCGGACGCTGGCGCGGACCCACGGGATCGACCTGCCGAAGCCGGATTTCGAGGCGGGCACGCCGGATGGCGAGGTCCGGGTGGAGCGCAGGAGCGAGACGCTGAAGGACATCCTGCGCGGCATGCTGAAATGGTCGACGAACCTAACGGCCGAGGTCGCGGGGCTTTCCGCTTCGGTTGCGCGGGGGCGCGCGCCGGACACGCTGGAGGCATCGGCGGAGCGGATGAGCCTCTGGGCGCGCGAGACGCTGGGCGCGCGGCACGCGGCGCTGGTCGACCACTCGGGGTTGAGCGACCGCTCGCGGTTGAGCGCGCGGGCCATGGTGACCGCGCTTTCGGAGGCGCGGGAGCAGGGCATGCTGCCGGGCCTGATGAAGGAGATCCCGATGCGCAACGACCGGGGCGAGGTGCTGCCGGATCACCCGATCCGGATACGCGCCAAGACCGGGACGCTGAACTTCGTGAGCGCGCTGGCGGGCTATATCTCGGCGCCGGGCGGGCGCGAGCTGGTGTTTGCCTATTTCAGCGCGGATCTCGACCAGCGCGCGGCGATCCGGGAGGAGGACGGGGAGATCCCCGACGGCGCCCGGACATGGAAGGCGCGGTCGCGGCTGCTGCAATTGAAGCTGGTGGAGCGCTGGGGCACCGCGTTCAGCGCCTGATCGCGCCCTGACAGAGGCGCCCGCCCGCCCACCCCGCCTCTGCCAGGGCGCGCGGAGAGGGCGGTGTCAGCCGATGGCGCAGCGATGCAGGGGGGCGGCGGACCCGCCTCAGAGTTGCAGATGGCGGGCGCGGGCGCCGCGTTCGATGGCGGCGGCGTGCAGGCGGTCGATGCGCAGCTCGTAGCGGATCTCGGCGAGGAAGCGGATCTCGGTCTCGCCCAGCAGGCCGTCGGAGGCGGCGACGTCGCAGGCCAGCGCATAGGCCGTTTCCCACAGCTTCTCGGGCAGGTTCTCGCGCACCAGGCCGAACAGGGCGTCGAGGCCGTCCTCCTCGCTGAACAGGTCGAAGACGGTGGTCGAGACCCGCTGCAACCGGTCCTTGTCGTAATCGGCGAAGACCGGCAGGTGATCGAGGATCGATTCGATGGAGACGAGTTCGGCGGTGCGGATGTTCTGGTCGGAGGCGGAGATGGCGATCATCACCGCCACCAGGCAATCCTGCGGCGACAGGGTGGATTCGGGGTCGGACACGGGGGGACATCCTTCGGTCGGCATGGGCTGGGGCCGTAAATATTGACGCCGCGCGGCCCCGGCAATAGGGAGTGGCCGCCTGTACCGCGGCAACCTGCCGCCGGATGACCTGCGAGAGAGATCATGTCCCAACTGCGAGACGCTGCGATGACGTCCAAGGCCTGGCCCTTCGAAGAGGCGCGCCGGGTGCTGAAACGTTACGAAAACGCGCCGCCGGAGAAGGGGCATGTGCTGTTCGAGACGGGCTACGGGCCGTCGGGCCTGCCGCATATCGGCACCTTCGGCGAGGTGCTGCGCACGACGATGATCCGCCGCGCCTTCGAGGTGATCAGCGACATCCCGACGCGGCTGATCTGCTTTTCCGACGACATGGACGGGATGCGCAAGGTCCCCGGCAACGTGCCGAACCGCGAGATGCTTGCCGAGCACCTGCAGAAGCCGCTGACCAGCGTGCCCGACCCGTTCGAAACGCACGAGAGTTTCGGGCATCACAACAACGCCATGCTGCGGCGGTTCCTGGACACCTTCGGGTTCGAGTACGAGTTCTACTCGGCGACCGAGTTCTACAGGTCGGGCGCGTTCGACGCGGTGCTGCTGCGGGCCTGCGAGCGCTATGACGACATCATGAAGGTGATGCTGAAGTCGCTGCGCGAGGAGCGCCAGCAGACCTATTCGATCTTCCTGCCGGTGCATCCCGAGACGGGCCGCGTGCTCTACGTGCCGATCAAGCATGTCGACGCCAGGGAGGGCACCGTCACCTTCGACGACGAAGACGGGCGCAAGTGGACGCTGCCGGTCACGGGCGGGCAGGTGAAGCTGCAGTGGAAGCCGGATTTCGGGGCGCGCTGGGCCGCGCTGGGCGTGGATTTCGAGATGTACGGCAAGGACCACTCGACGAACACGCCGATCTACGACCGGATCTGCGAGATCCTGGGCCATCCGGCGCCGGAGCATTTCACATACGAGCTGTTCCTGGACGACAACGGGCAGAAGATCTCCAAGTCGTCGGGCAACGGGATCTCGATCGACGAGTGGCTGGCCTATGCCTCGACCGAGTCGCTGTCGTATTTCATGTACCAGAAGCCGAAGACGGCGAAGCGGCTGTATTTCGACGTGATCCCGCGGGCGGTGGACGAGTACCACCAGCAGCTGCGCGCCTATCCCGACCAGGACTGGGAAAAGCGGCTGGCGAACCCGGTCTATCATATCCACGAGGGCGACGTGCCCGAGTCGAAGATGGTTGTGCCGTTCTCGATGCTGTTGAACCTGGCGAGCGTCAGCCATGCCGAGGATCGCGAGACGATGTGGGGCTTCATCCGGCGCTATGCGCCCGAGGCGAGCCCGGAGACGCATCCCGATCTGGACGCCGCGGCGGGGTACGCGGTGCGGTACTACAACGACTTCGTGAAGCCCGCGAAGGTGTTCCGCGCGCCGGACGCCAAGGAGCGCGCGGCTTTGGAGGACCTGAAGGGGCGCTTGCAGGCGTGGGATGGCGGGCTGGACCCCGAGGAGCTGCAGTCGATGGTCTTCGCCGTGGGCAAGGAACACGGGTTCGAGCCGCTGCGCGACTGGTTCAAGGCGCTGTACGAGGTGCTGCTGGGCGCCAGCCATGGGCCGCGCTTCGGCGGGTTCATCGCGCTTTACGGGGTGAACGAGACCGTGGCGCTGATCGATACGGCTCTGGAAGGCGAGCTGGTCTGAGGCGGCCGGGGCGGCTGGCATGCAGGTCTATGCGCCGCTCGACGAACTGAAGCCGGTGGGCGACGGCATCTGGGTCGTGGACGGGCCGACGATCCGGTTCTACGGCGTGCCGTTCCCGACGCGGATGACCGTGGTGCGGCTGGCGGACGGCGCGGTCTGGGTGCATTCGCCGATCCGGCTGAGCGAGGCGCTGGCGGAGGCGGTGGCGGCGCTGGGACCGGTGGCGCATCTGGTGGCGCCGAACCAGATTCACTATGCCTACCTGCCGGACTGGAGCCGGCGGTTTCCCGGCGCGAGCGTCTGGGCTGCGCCCGGCGTGGCGGAGCGGGCGGCGGACCACGATGTCGCGTTTCCGGAGGCGCGCGCGTTGGACGGCGCCGAGCCGTGGCCGGGAGAGATCGACTGCCTGGTGGTCGGCGGGAGCGCGGTGCATCACGAGGCGGTGTTCTTTCACCGTGCGTCGCGGACGCTGATCCTGACCGACCTGATCGAGAACTTCGAGCCGGCCCGAGTGCCGTGGTGGTTCGCGCCCGTCGCCTGGCTGGCGGGGATCAAGGATCCCGACGGCGCGATGCCGCGCGACATGCGGTGGACCTTTCGCAAGGGGCGGGCGGAGCTGCGCGCGGCCGTGGAGACGATGATCGGCTGGGGGCCGGAGAAGGTGATCGTCGCACACGGGCGCTGGTACGAGAGGGACGGCGTGGCGGAGCTGAGGCGGGCGTTCCGGTTCGTGCTGTAGGGGCCGCTCAGGCGTCCTGCCAGATGTCCCACCACTTGCCCCAGCGTTTCACCAGCGGCTTGGGTTTCTCCGCCAGAAGGCGCGCGCCGAGGGCGAAGGCGTGGCTTTCCAGGCGATCCATCTCGTCGCGCGCGGGCTCGAACAGGGCGTGGCGGCCCGCGGCGGGCAGGGACGGATCCTGCAGAAGCACCCGGAACTCGGCGAGGTCGTGGTGGTCGCCCAGGGCGTCCGAGAGGTCGTCGGCGACGTCGACATGGGCGTCCATCATCGCGGGCCAGATGTCGGACAGCAGCCGGGCGTGGTACCAGTGGTATTTCACGCGCTTGCGCCAGTCGTGCATGTCCTCGGCATGGCCGCTTTGCTCGGCGCGGCGCATCGCCTTGCGCGCGCGCTTGTAGGTCTTGGCGATGCCGCCGGCCACGGCGTCGAAGCCGTCGTCGTCCAGCGACCATTTGGCGGCGCGGTCGCGGGCGTCTTCCAGGTCCTGCCGGAAGGCGGCGAGGGTTTCGGTCAGCTCGGGATCCTCGGCGGCGCGGGCGCGGCGGTCTTCCAGCGCCTCGCGCAGCGGCGCCGTGGCGTCGGCGTCCAGGCGCGCGCCGAGGGCGTCGGCCAGCCGGTCGAAGGTTTCGAGCATCGCCGTCCGGTCGCGAAAGCGCGACAGGCGGCGGGCGGCGTCGCGCAGCGCGGCGTTCTCGGCGCTGTAGTCGGGAAAGGCGGGGCGGACGAGCCGGACCAGCCCGCGCAGCTTCTTGCAGCGCTTGCGGGCGTCGTGGACCGCCTCGTGCAGATCCTCGTCGCAGCTGTCCATCGAGGAGAGCGCGCGGCCCAGCTGGTCCAGCGCGATCCGGCGCAGGCCGGCCTCGACGGAGGGATCGGAGGAGGCGAATGTGTAGCTCATGTCAGTCTCTTCCCGCTCGAACGCCGGCCTGTCCATCTGTGTTCCCGTCCCCGAAGTGAAACCAGTTCTTCGGTCGAGACGTATCTTCGACATGTAACAAAGGAGGCAAAGATGCGAAGTGCGGTCTTTGGTGCGGTTTTGGCGCTGGGCCTGGCGGGGTCCGTGGCGGCGCAGGAGGGCGATATCCAGGCGGTGATCGACAGCCAGCTGGAGGCGTTCCTGGCCGGTGACGTGGCGGCGGCGTGGAGCCATGCCTCGCCCGCGATCAAGGAGATCTTCCGCACGCCGGAAAACTTCGGGCGGATGGTCCGCGAGGGCTATCCGATGGTCTGGCGGCCGGCGGAGGTGCGGTATCTGGACCTGGAATCGCGGGCGGGGCAGATGGTGCAGCGGGTGCTGATCGCCGATCAGTCGGGGGCGCTGTTCACCCTGGAATACTTCATGGTCGAGACCGAAAACGGTTGGCAGATCAATGCGGTAAACGTGCTGAAGGCGCCCGCGCCGGCCGTCTGAGCGGCATGCACCGTACGGTTTGTTAACACGCCGTTGAGAGCGGCGTGGTACCCCTTTTCACGCTTCGGGCGCATTGGCCCGACCTTCCCGACAGAGCGATGGGCCGCTGCGTGCGGCCGGGCGGCATGGCCGCCCTTGCGGAAGCGTCGGCCGGATGGAGTTGAAAGGGGTTACAGATGAACAAGGCAATTACCGATGGCCTGGCGCTGATGCCGCCGCCGTTTGCCGACGGGCTGGACGTATGGTCGAGCGAGAACGGCACGCCGGGCTCGGCCACATATGACGGCGCGGCCAACGCGGCCGTCGTTCCGGCGGACCAGGATTTCGGGGGCTGCCTGGAACTGGAGCATTTCGGGGCAACCCTGAGTCGCGGGGGATTCCCTTGTGGGACTGTTTGTGATTCATCCTGTTCAGGAGGATGTTTCATGTCAGCACCACT
>NZ_JARGYC010000098.1 GCF_029168335.1 Psychromarinibacter sediminicola | reverse complement strand
GGTGCTGACATGAAACATCCTCCTGAACAGGATGAATCACAAACAGTCCCACAAGGGAATCCCCCGCGACTCAGGGTTGCCCCGAAATGCTCTAATGCGCGACATGAAGAGTCGCGACAAAGACGTGATGGGCGTTCACGCCCCGCCGCCGCGGCCCACGCTCTGGGCCGCGCTGATCCTCGCCAACGCGCTGACGATCCTGTTCCTGCTGGGGATCGGATTGTTCAACCTGGTGTTCTGACCCCGCCCGCGGCTTCGGGGGCGCGGGCGGGCGGGGCGGGCTACCACCCCATCCACAGGCGCAGCGGCATCCAGACCCCCATGACCAGCATCATCACGTTCTCGGTCAGCGACACGAAGCCCAGCGGCACGTTGCTGTCGCCGCCCACGCAGGCGCATTTCAGCTCGCGCTTGTCGACATAGACCGCCTTGAAGACCGAGACGGCCCCCACCGCCCCGATGAACACGGCCACCGGTGCCGCGATCCAGATCAGCGCGCCGGCCACCATCAGGATGCCGGCCAGCGCCTCGCCGTAGGGATAGAGATAGCCGTAGGGCACCCAGCGGCGGGCCAGCAGGTCGTAGTTCAAGAACATCGTCGAGAAGCTTTCCACGTCCTGCAGCTTCTGCACGGCGAGGAAGCACATCGCGATCGCGATGAACCACTCGGCGGCGCGGAGGGTCAGCACGGAGCCGAAGGCGAACCAGGACAGGCCCAGCGCCATCAGGAAGGCGACGCCGAAGATCGCGATCACCGGGCGATAGCTGGTGTCCTGGTCCGGGTCGTCCTTGCCGAAATGCACGCGCAATTCGTCGTAACCGCCGATCCGCTCGCCGCCGATCCAGGTCTGCGGCGTCGTCTCGACCCCGTGGCGCTCCATGAAGGCGTCGGTTTCCTCGCGCGTGGTCAGGGGGTGATCCTCGACCTCGTAGCCCTCGCGCCTGAGCAGATCCTTCGATTTCAGGCCGAAGGGGCACAGGTGGTCGGGCATGACCATGCGGTAAAGAATGGCCTTGTCGGATTGCGCGGCGTCGTACATCGGATCCTCCGTCGGTTATCGACCCAACGGCTGGGCAGCGCCCGGGGTTCCGGGCGCGACGCCGGATCGCCCGACGGGCGGTCTGTCGGAGGGCGCCCCGGACCTTACCGATAGAGCAGCGACTTGCCCTCGTGGAAGATATGCACGCGGGACGGCTCGGCGTTCAGCCGCACGCTCTTGCCGCGCAGCTCGGCATGGATGCCGGGCAGCTTGGCGATCACCGGGTCGCGGCCATGCTCGGGCTCGAAATAGAGCACCGTGACCTCGCCCAGCGCCTCCAGGATGTCGACCTTGCCGTCGTAGAGCCAGTCCTCGCCCTCGGTCTCCACCAGATCCTCGGGCCGGACGCCCACATTGACCTTCAGCCCCATATCGGCCTCGGTCGTGGGGACGTGGGAGACGGCGGTGCCCTCGCCGTCGAGCTTCACGGTGGTCTCAGCGCCGGTGCCGACGATCTCGCCCGGCAGCAGGTTCATGGCGGGCGAGCCGATGAACTGGGCCACGAACTCGTTCTCGGGCTTTTCGTAAAGCTCCAGCGGCGTGCCCACCTGGGAGATGCCCTTGTTGGCCAGCACCACGATGCGGGAGGCGAGCGTCATCGCCTCGATCTGGTCGTGGGTGACGTAGATCATCGTGGAATCCGGCATCGATTCCTTGAGCTGGGCGATCTCGATCCGGGTGGCGACGCGCAGGGCGGCGTCGAGGTTCGACAGCGGCTCGTCGAACAGATAGACCTTGGGGTCGCGCACGATGGCGCGGCCGATGGCGACGCGCTGGCGCTGGCCGCCCGACAGCGCCTTGGGCAGGCGGTCGAGGAAGGGTTCCAGCTGCAGGATCTTCGCGGCCTTCTGGACGCCGGCGTCGATCTCGTCCTTCGACTTCTTGGCGATCTTCAGCGAGAACGCCATGTTGTCGCGCACCGTCATATGCGGGTAGAGCGCGTAGGACTGGAACACCATGGCGATGCCGCGCTGGGCGGGGGGCACGTCGTTCACCAGCACCCCGTCGATCTCCAGCGTGCCGCCGGTAATCTTCTCCAGCCCCGCGATCATCCGCAGAAGCGTGGACTTGCCGCAGCCCGAGGGGCCGACGAAGACGACCAGTTCGCCGGGTTCGATGTCGAGGTTGATGTCCTTGAGCACCTCGACCGTGCCGCCATAGGTCTTCTCAACTTCTCTCAGCTTCAGTCCTGCCATGGGTCTTGGTCCTCCCTACGCCCCGCCTTCGACGCCGAAATACGCCTGATACGGCGGCAGCGTCACGGTGTTGTTCGTCGCCCGCAGGTCGAACGGCGCCTCCTGTGCGGCGGCCCAGTCGCCCGCGGGCAATGTCATCTCGATCTCGTCGCCGCTCAGGTTGAAGGCGCACAGGACGCGGCGGTCCGCATGGGCGCGGATAATCGCAAGCCGGTCCTCGGCGGCCTCCGCCACCTCCAGCGTGCCCTTGGCCAGGGCCGGATGGGCGGCGCGGAAGGCGATCATGCGGCGGTAGAAGGTCAGCGTGCTCTCCGGCGCGCGGTCCTGCACCGACACGGCGCGGTCCAGATGTTCCATCGCGACCGGCAGCCAGGGCTTGCCTTCCGAGAAGCCGCCGTTGCGGTTGTCGCGCACCCAGGGGATCGGCGTGCGGCAGCCGTCGCGGCCGCGGAACTTGGGCCAGAAGCGGATGCCGTAAGGATCCTGCAGTTCCTCGAAGGCGACATAGGCCTCGGTCAGGCCCAGCTCCTCGCCC
Organism: Psychromarinibacter sediminicola; assembly: GCF_029168335.1. Classification (GTDB taxonomy): domain Bacteria; phylum Pseudomonadota; class Alphaproteobacteria; order Rhodobacterales; family Rhodobacteraceae; genus Psychromarinibacter; species Psychromarinibacter sediminicola. Next base: position 11,102 of record NZ_JARGYC010000098.1, on the reverse strand, counting down.
TGGTAGAGGCAGACGGAGCCGCGCAGCGACAGCAGAAGCGCGCAGGCAAGCCGGATGCCGGCCTCGTCGAGATGCCAGCGCGAGGCGTGGCGCACGACGTCGTGGTTGGAAAACGCCCAGCAGGCCCAGCCGTCGCCGATCCCGGCCTCGTAGCGGCGCAGCACGTCGGCAACGTAGCTGCCGGTGGGGATGGTGTTCGAGAGGAACTCGAACGAGTAGCACATATGCACCTTGTCGCCGCCCGAGGTGTATTCGGCCTGAATCTCCATGCCGCGCTGGGCGTCGCCGACCTCGCCCACGGCGGTGGTCGCGCCGTAGGCGTTCAGAAGCGACCGGAACCGCTGCAGGAAGGCGATGTTCTCGGGCTGGTTCTTGGAATAGAGGTGGTCCTGCCAGTTATAGGGGTTCACCGCCGGCGCGATGGTGTCGTTGCGCGCGGCCGGGTCCAGCGCCGGGTTGTCGCGCAGCTGCCGGTCGTGGAAGTAGAAGTTGATCGTGTCGAGGCGGAAGCCGTCGACCCCGCGCTCCAGCCAGAAGCGGGTGACGTCCAGCAGCGCATCCTGCACCTCGGGGTTGTGCAGGTTCAGGTCCGGCTGCTCGCGCAGGAAGTTGTGCATGTAGTACTGCATGCGCTCGCCGTCCCATTCCCAGGCCGAGCCGCCGAAGATCGACAGCCAGTTGTTGGGCGGCGTCCCGTCGGGCTTGGCGTCGGCCCAGACATACCAGTCGGCCCTGTCCTCGCCGGTGCGGCTCTGCTTGAACCAGGGATGCTGGTCGGAGGTGTGCGACAGCACCAGGTCGATCAGCACCTTCAGCCCCAACTCGTGCGCGCGGGAGATCAGCGCGTCGAAATCGCCGAGCGTGCCGAACATCGGGTCGACGTCCTTGTAGTCGCTGACGTCATAGCCGAAGTCGAGCATCGGCGACTTGAAGAACGGCGAGATCCAGATCGCGTCCACCCCCAGCGAGGCGACATGCGGCAGCCGGTGGATGATGCCCGAGAGATCCCCCACCCCGTCGCCGTTGGAGTCCTGATAGCTGCGCGGGTAGATCTGGTAGATGACCGCGCCGCGCCACCAGTCCGCGTCGTGCGAGGACATATCTGGCTGCGGCGGCGATGCGGGAAGGATCGTCATGACGTCTCCGCGTTACTTGACCGAGCCGGCCAGCAGGCCGCGCACCAGGAAGCGCTGCATCGAGAAGAACACCACCAGCGGCACCGCGATCATCACGAAGGCGGCCGCGGCCAGGATGTGCCACTCGCCCCCGCGCGAGCCCAGGAGGTTGGTGACCACGAAGCGGGTCATCACCGTGCTTTCGGTGTCGGCGGGCAGGAACACGCTGGCCACCAGCAGGTCGTTCCAGGTCCACAGGAACTGGAAGATGGCGAAGCTCGCCAGCGCCGGGAAGCTGAGCGGCAGGACGATGCGGACGAAGATCTCGAAATCCGTCGCCCCGTCCACCTTGGCGTTCTCGATGATGTCGCGCGGCAGGCCGACCATGTAGTTGCGCAGGAGATACACGGCGAGCGGCAGCCCGAACCCGGTATGCGCGAGCCAGATGCCGAGGAAGCTCTTGCCGATGCCGAGCCAGCCGTGGATGATCGTCAGCGGCACGAACGCGAGCTGCAGCGGCACCACCAAAAGCCCGACGACGATGGCGATGAGCAGCCCGCGGCCGGGAAAATCCATCCAGGCCAGCGCATAGGCCGCGAAGGCGGCGATCAGGATCGGGATGATGGTGGCCGGGATCGCCACGGTCATCGTGTTGATGAACGGCCCGAACAGCGCCTCGTCCGAGAACAGCATGTCGGTCAGGGTCTGCCCCCGCTCGCGCGCCTCGGCCCGCTCTTCGGCGCTCATGTCGGTGAGCACCTCGGCATAGTTGGCCAGGGTCATCTGCGGCGGCGCGATCAGCGCCACGGGCAGGTTCAGCGGCCCCTCCATCCGCTCCGGCGCGGTCGCGGTCAGGGTGCCGTCCTCGGTCAGCGTGACCGTCACGCCGTCGCGGGTCTCGGCGCTGCCGCCGGCGGCGACATTGGCGCCGCGCAGGCGCGACACGCCGAAGCTCTCCACCGTCTGCTTTTCCAGGATGTCCGGCGGCAGGTCGCCCGCGGGCTCGCCCTCGAAAATATTGGCCTCCAGAACCCACCGGTCGCCCTCCTGCACCTGGCCCTCGACGGGGACCGACAGGATCATGGTCTGCGGCGCGCCCTGCAGCGCCCGCCACCAGCCGGTCTGCGAGATGGCGTCCTGATCGCGCAGCGAGGTGATCAGCAGCCCCACCGTCGGCACGATCCAGATCACGACGAGCAGCAGCGTCGCGAGGTGGGTGGCGATGCTCAGGCCCGATTTCTGTCCGGCGATATTGTCCATGGCGCTCCCCTCCCCTCAGCGCGTTTCGGCGCGGGCCTGGCGGATGTTCCAGACCATGACCGGCAGCACGAGTATCATGATGACGACAGAGATCGCCGTGGCGAAGCCGTAGTTGCCGCTGTCGAAATACTGCATCATCTGCGTCGGCAGGATTTCGAGGTTGCGGTACTGGTTCCCCATCGCGGCGACGATGTCGTAGACCTTCAGCACCAGGATTGTGATCGTCGTCCAGACCACGACGATGGTGCCGATGATCTGCGGCACCTTGATTCGGAAGAAGATCTGGAACGGGTTGGCGCCGTCGATGATCGCCGCCTCGATGGTCTCCTCGGGCACGCCGCGCAGCGCCGCCGACAGGATCACCATGGCAAAGCCGGTCTGGATCCAGATCAGCACCACCATCAGCAGGAAGCTGTCGACGATCTGGCCGTCGATCAGCGTCACGCCCTCTTCGGCGCCGAACAGGCCGCGGATCGCGTTGATCACGCCGATCTCGATATCGGGGTGGTAGACGAAGCTCCAGATCAGCGAAGCGCCGACGAAGCTGATCGCCATCGGCATGAAGATCAGCGACTTGGCGAAGTTGCCCCAGCTGAGCTTGTCGGTCAGCTGCGCCGCGACCAGGCCGAAGAAGGTCGAGGCGGCGGGCACCACCAGCACCCACAACAGGTTGTTCAGAAGCGAGACGCGGAAGGTCTCGTTCTGGAAGATCTCGGAATAGTTGCGGTACCAGCTGCCCTCCGCGGCCACGCCGGACGTGAAGGACAGCCAGGCCGAGTAGAACACCGGCACCACGAGGTAGAGGCCCAGCGCGAAGATCGCGGGAAACAGGAACAGCCAGGGGCGGACCATGTTGGCGCGGTTGATGTTGCGCCCGATATCCTTGCCCGTGGGCGGGAACAGCACCTTGTCGAGAAACAGGTTGGACAGCCAGAAATAGGCGAACATCCCCCCGACGCCGATGATGATCGTGGCGATCCCGGACACGATGACTGAGTCGAACATGGGTCTCCTCCCCTGTTGCGCGACCCGTGGGGCGCACTGGCCGGCTGCGGCGCCGCCGCCGGGCGGCGCGCGCGAGATGCGTTGGGGCGGGCGCGGCGCGGGCCGTGGCGGGCCCGCGCCGGCCCGGTGCCGTTACTTGATCGCGTCCCAGGCGTCCTGGATGCTCTGCGCCTCGGCCTGCGCGTCGCCGGAGCGCATGTATTCGACCATGCCGGTCCAGAACGCGCTGGTGCCGATCTCGGAGGGCATCAGGTCGGAGGCGTCGAAGCGGAACGAGGTCGCCTCGCGCAGGATCTCGCCCATGCCCTTCAGCGTGTCGTTGGCGTAAAGCTCGGTGTCCACGCCCAGATGCGGCGTGAGGAAGCCGGACTGCGCCATCCACACCTCGTGGGCGATCGGGGTCTTGAGGAACTCGATCAGCACCTCGGCCGTCTCGCTGTCATCGGTGATGCCCCAGACGGTGCCCGCGCCGAGGACCGGGTTGCCGAGATCCTCGCTCTCATAGGGCGGGAAGTAGAAGAAGTCGTACTCCGCCCCCTCGGGGAAGAAGGTCGGGATGAACGAGGCCTGGCGATGCATCAGGCAATCCGGCGGGAACTCGAACAGGCCGTCGGGGCTGTTGCGGAAGTCGGTGGCGACGACCTCGGCCGGCGTCATGCCGGTGAAGTCCTCGTTGCGGGCGAAGGAGCCGAAGGTCTCGATCGCGTTCACCACCCGCTCATCGGTGAAGGGAATCTCGTTCGACACCCACTGGTCGTAGACCTCCAGCGGCTGCGTGCGCAGCATGATGTCCTCGATCCAGTCGGTCGCCGGCCAGCCGGTGGCGCCTTCCGACCCGATGCCGATGCACCAGGGGGTGAAACCGTCCTCGACCGCCTGCTCGGAGAGCGCGATCAGCTCTTCCATCGTCTCGGGGATCTCGTAGCCCAGCTCGTCGAAGACCGGCGGCGAGTACCAGACGAGCGACTTCAGATCGACCTTGTAGAACAGCCCGTTCACGGCGTCCTCGCCGGCCTGCTCGTTGTAGCTGGTGGCGAGATCCACCCAGCTTTCGCCGGCGGCATAGTTCTCGCGGTACCACTCGGCCGTGTCCTCGCCCAGCGGCGTGATGTGGCCCGAGGCGGCGAGGTCGGCCAGCAGGCCCGGCTGCGGGAAGACCGCGATGTTCGGCAGGCCGCCGGTCTGCGCGGCGCGGCGGATCTCGCTTTCGAAGCTGTCGGAGCCCGAATAGTCGACCGTGGCGCCGGTGGCCTCCTCGAAATAGGCGAACATGTTGACCACGAGATCGCGGTCGGGGCCGATCCACGGGCCGGAGACCGACACGCTCTGCCCGCTCAGGTCGTAGGCGTCGGCGAAGTCGTTGAAGCTGTCCCAGTTGAACCCGCCGTCGCCGGGGGTGAACGGCAGATGCGCGGCCGCGTTGGCCATGCCTGCCGTCAGCGCAACCGCCGCGGCGCCGGTGTAGAGAAGATGTTTCATTGAAGTACCTCCCGGTGAGGCGCGTCTGCGCGCCGTCCAAAGAACCATGTGGGCGCTTCGAATTCGTCAAAGCGCTTTGGATAGTCGCAGGCTCCGCGATACGGCGAGAGCTGTCAACCGATTCTCTGCAACTCCCGAAAAAACAACAAGAACTCGCTGCAGCTGCATTGACGCGCCGCAGAAACCGAAAGCTTTGACGCATTGCGTGCGCGGGTCTAGGTTTGACAGAATCTTCAAAGCGCTTTGACGCACGGGCCGCCTGATGAACCTCAAGCAACTGTCTGAAAAGCTGGGACTTTCGCAGACAACGGTCAGCCGGGCGCTGAACGGCTACCCGGAGGTGGCGGAAGCGACCCGGGCGAAGGTGCTGAAGGCGGCCGAGACCCACAATTACCGTCCCAACGCCCGGGCCAAGAGCCTTGCCACCGGCCGCGCCATGGCGGTGGGCCATGTGCTGCCCGTGTCCAACAAGGGCGAGATCGTGAACCCCGTCTTCTCCGACTTCGTCGCCGGGGCGTCGGAGACCTACCTGCAGCACGGTTACGACATGATGCTGTCGCTGGTGCCCGACGACGCCGAGGAGGACGCCTACCGCGCGCTGGCGGCCAAGGGCACGGTGGACGGCATCATCGTCCACGGCCCCCGGACCGACGATGCCCGCGTCGGGCTGCTGCGCGAGATCGGCCTGCCCTTCGTCGTCCACGGCCGCATCTCGCGGCGCGGCGACGATTACGACTGGGTCGACGTCAACAACCTGCGCGCCTTCCAGCGGGCGACCGAGTTCCTTTTGGATTTCGGCCATCGCCGCATCGCGCTGATCAACGGGATGACGGTGATGGACTTCGCCGAGCGCCGGCTGGCGGGCTATTGCACGGCGCTGCAGGACCGCGGCGTTGCGGTGGACGACGGCCTGATCCGCTCCGACCAGATGACCGAGGGCTACGGCTATGCCAGCGCGCAGGAGATGCTGGCGCAGCACGACGCGCCGACCGCCTTTCTCTGCTCGTCGATGATCGCCGCGCTGGGGGTCCGGCGCGCGGTCGAGGAACGGGGCCTACGGATGGCGCGCGACATCTCGATCATCACCCATGACGACGATCTCAGCTATCTGTCGAACGGCGGCGAGGTGCCGATCTTCACCGCGACCCGCTCCTCGGTGCGCCAGGCGGGGCGGCTCTGTGCCGAGCGGGTCATAGATCTGGTGCAGAACCCTGGCCAGGCGCCGCAGCAGCACCTACTTGAAGCCGAACTCATGGTGGGGCAGTCAACGGGTCCCGCCCCGCAACGCATGTGAACGAGGATTTCATGAGATATAGCCGCGCCGACTTCCCCAGGGATTTCACCTTCGGGGCCGCCACCTCCTCTTACCAGATCGAGGGCCACGGCCAGGGCGGCGCCGGCCGCACGCATTGGGACGATTTCGCCGCCACGCCGGGCAACGTGGTGCGGGCCGAGAACGGCGCGCGCGCCTGCGATCACTTCAACCGCTACGAGGAAGACCTTGATCTTGCGGCCAGATTGGGGCTGGATGCCTACCGCTTCTCGACCTCCTGGGCGCGGGTTCTGCCCGAGGGCACCGGCAAGCCCAACGACGAGGGGCTGGATTTCTACGACCGTCTCGTCGACGCGATGCTGGAGCGCAAGCTGAAGCCCTATGCCACGCTCTATCACTGGGAGCTGCCCTCGCCGCTGGCCGACAAGGGCGGCTGGCGCAACCGCGACATCGCCGAGTGGTTCGGCGAGTTCACCCATGTGCTGATGAGCCGGATCGGCGACCGCGTGCATGCGGCCGCGCCGATCAACGAGCCGTGGTGCGTGGCCTGGCTGTCGCATTTCATGGGGCTGCACGCGCCGGGCCTCCGCGACATCCGCGCCGCCGCGCGGGCGATGCACCACGTGCTGCTGGCCCATGGCCGGGCGATCGAGGTGATGCGCGGGCTGGGGATGCAGAACCTGGGCGCCGTCACCAACCACGAATACGCCATGCCCGCCGACAGCACCGACGAGTCGGCCGCGGCGGCCAAGCTCTACGACGGCATATACAACCGCTGGTTCCTCTCGGCGATCTACGGCGGCACCTACCCGCCCGACGTGCTGGAGCATCTGGAGCCGCATATGCCCAAGGGCTGGCAGGACGACATGAAGGCGATCTCGGCCCCCGTCGACTGGGCCGGCATGAATTACTACACGCGCAAGCTCGTGGCGCCGGGCGAAACGGGATTGTTCTGCGATTTCAAGGAGATGACGGGCAATCTTCCGCAAACCACCATGGGCTGGGAGATCTACCCCGAGGGGCTGTACCAGCTGCTGATCCGCGTGAGCCAGGCCTATGCCCGCAACATCCCGATCTTCGTCACCGAAAACGGCATGTCGGCCGCCGACAAGATCAGGAAGGGCGCGGTCAACGACGCGCACCGCATCGACTATCTCGACAAGCACATGGAGGTGGTCAGGCGCTCCATCGACGAGGGCGTCAACCTGAAGGGCTATTTCATCTGGTCGCTGATGGACAATTACGAATGGGCGCTGGGCTACGAAAAGCGCTTCGGGCTGGTGCATGTCGACTTCAACAGCTTGGCACGCACCCCGAAAGCGTCCTATCACGCGCTGCAGAAGGCCCTTGCCCGCTAGGTTCCCATGACCCGAGACGCCGACCGCTTCGCCCTCGTCGCCGATATCGGCGGCACCAACACGCGCGTGGCGCTGGCCGAGGGGCTGCGGGTGCTGCCCGACACGGTGCGCCGCTACCGCAATGCCGATTACGCCGGGCTGGAGACGGTCCTGCGCGAGTTCCTGGCGGCCGAGGACGATGTCGACTGCTGGGGCGCCTGCGTGGCCATCGCCGGGCCGGTGCGCGACGGGGTCGGCACGATGACCAACCTCGACTGGCGCATCGACGGGGCGACGGTGGCACGGGCGGCGCAGGCCGAGGTGGTGTCGGTGCTGAACGACCTGCAGGCGCAGGGCTTCGCGCTGGAACATCTGGGCACGGACGCGCTGCGGCCGGTGATCGCGGGGCCGGAGGCCGGGGCCGACGCGACGCGGCTGGTGGTGGGCGCCGGCACCGGGTTCAACGCGGCCACGGTCTATCACACGCGCAAGGGCCGGCTGGTGCCGCCGGCCGAGGCGGGGCACGCCAACATGCCGGTGCGCAGCGCGGCGGATTTGCGGCTGGCGCATTTCGTCGAGACGGCGCACGGCTTTCCCGGCATCGAGGACGTGCTCGCGGGCCGCGGGGTCGAACGGATCTATGCCTGGCTCGGCCACGAGGCGGGCGATCTGCGCGAGAAGCGGGCGGCCGATATCCTGGCCGCGCTACAGGACGGCAGCGACCCGCGCGCCGAGGAAACGGCGCGGGTCTACGTCCGTCTGTTCGGCTCGGTCGTGGGCAACCTGGCGCTGAACACCCTGCCCTTCGGCGGCATCTACCTGATCGGCGGCGTCGCCACGGCCTTCGCGCCCTACCTGGAGCGCTACGGCTTCGCCGACGCCTTCCGCGACAAGGGCCGCTTCGCCGGCTTCATGGGCAATTTCGGCGTCTCGGTCGTGGCCGACGACTACGCCGCCCTGACCGGCTGCGCCAGCCACCTGGAAGAGTGGCGCTGACCCACTCGTGAAGCGCCGACTCCCAATTTCTTCTGACCGAAAATATCCCAGGGGGGTCGTCCATCGAGGCGCCATCGGTTCAAGCCCGATGGACGACGGGGGACAGCGTCCCCCCCAGCGGATCGGATCGCGCCAGCGATCCGAAACCACGAAACTCAAGACCCGCCCCCACCTTACTGAAACGCCTTCCAGATCATCCGCACCGCGATCACCGCCAGCAGCGCCAGGATCACCCGGTCGAACAGCTTCGGCGGCAGCTTGCTGGCCAGGAAATTCCCCACCGGCATGAACCCCATCAGCGGCGCGATGGCGGCGATGCCGTAGAGGGTGCGCTGCCAGTCGAGCAGGCCGTAGACCCACAGAACCGGGATCTGCACGACCGAGATCACCAGGAAGAACACCGAGATCGTGCCGATGAAGGTCTCGCGCTTCAGCCCCATGGCATTCAGGAAGGTGATCGAGATCGGCGCCGAGATGCCCGTCGCGCCCTGCAGCACTCCCGCCGCCACGCCCACGGGCCAGACAATGATCTCGGCGACGCGGTAGGACAGGACCGCGTGCGGCCGGACGATCCGAAAGCCGATGAAGCCGAAGACCGCCGCGGCGACCGCGAGCAGCAGGAAGCGCGGCGGCACCGTCGCCAGCACCCATGTCCCGACCGCCACGCCGACGGCGCCGGTGATCGCGTAGCCCCAGGTGAAGCGCGGCGGCAGCGCCTTGTCGCGGTACTGCCAGCCCTGCAGGACGTTGCTGAACACGTTGGGGATCACCATCACCGCAACGGCGAGCTGCACGTCGAACAGCAGCACCAGCACCGGCACCGCGACCACCGGCGCCCCGGCGCCCACGGCGCCCTTGATCAGCCCGCCCAGGGCCAGCGCCAGCAGGATCAGGCCCAGTTCGCCGATCATCCGCCCGCGGTCCGGATCGCCGCCATGTCCATCCGTTCTCCCTGTCTCCGGGCGGGCGCCACGCCGCCGCCTCCCGATCATCCCTATGCACGGCGCGCCCGCACTGCAACGCTGCATGCCGGCCCCACCCATCGGCAGGTTTCCGCCGACGTCGGGGCGGCGACGAGGCCCGCGCCACGGCCGACCCCGCACGAACCCGCGCCCGCGCGCGCAGGGGTCACCAACTGTTACAGGCCGTTACATCTCGGGAAGCATAGGGGATTTTCGCTTGCCACACCGGGCAGGACTATTGTGAGTATCGCCAAATTCGCTAGGTTGGGCCGGACAGGCAGACCACGGGCGGGCAAAACAGTTTGTGCCCCAAGGAGGTATTGGGATGGTTTCAGAGGCCGGGCCGGAACGTCCAAGCTTTGCGGCGGTGGCAGAGCGACGGTTTCGTCTGGCCGGCAAGTCGATCATCGAAAAGGGCCATCCCTATTTCGTTCCGGTCGACCGTCTGGAGCAGATGTATTCCTCGAAACCCGACGGGTACGTGAGCCTTGCGCATTACGACTATCTGGGCCTGTCGCGGCACCCCGAAGTGATCGGCGCCGCCTCGGAGGCGGTGCAGGACCTGGGCGCCGGCGCCGGCGCCTCGCGGCTCGTGGGCGGCGAACGCACCGCGCATCGCGCGCTGGAGCGGAACCTGGCGGAGTTCCTGGGCGTGGGCGACGTGCTGACGCTGATCTCGGGCTATCTGACCAACCTGTCGCTGATAAACCACCTTCTGGGCCCGCGCGATCTGGTGCTGATCGACAGCCTGGCGCACAATTCCATCGTGGTGGGCGCCAAGTCCGGCCGGTTCGAGTGCCGGACCTTCGAGCATAACGACCTGGACGACCTGGAACGCCAGCTCGACGAGACCCGGCACGAGTTCCGCCACGTTCTGGTGGTCGTCGAGGGGCTTTACTCGATGGACGGCGACATCCCCGACCTGCCCCGGCTGGTGGAGATGAAGACCCGCCACGACGCCTGGCTGCTGGTGGACGAGGCGCATTCCTACGGCGTGCTCGGCGAGTACGGCCGCGGCATCACCGAGCATTTCGGCATCGACCCGGCCGAGATCGAGCTCTCCGTCGGCACCCTGTCGAAGAGCTTCGTATCCTCGGGCGGATTCATCTGCGCCTCGGCCGAGGTGATCGCCTGGCTGCGCTTCACCCTGCCGGGCTTCGTCTATTCGGTGGGGCTGTCGCCGGCGACCGTGGCCAGCGCCAACGCCGCCGTGAACCTTCTCCGGCGCGAGCCGGAGCGCGTCGCGCGGCTGAAGGAGAAATCGCGCCTGTTCCGCGACAGCGCCCGCGCCGCCGGGCTGAACCCGGGCTGCGCCATCGGCGAGGCGGTGGTGCCGCTATTCTTCGACAGCCCCGAGCAGACCATGCTGGTCAGCCAGGTGCTGATGGATCACGGCATCTACGCGCCGCCCATCGTGCAGGTGGGCGTGCCCAAGGATCGGCCGCGCATCCGCTTCTTCTTCTCGGCGGCGCATCGCGATGCCGACATCCTGCGCGCCGTGGATGTGACCGCGGCCGCCGTGCATGGCGAGCTTCCGGCGCAGATCGCCAGTTCCTGACCGCCGCAGGATCGGCCCGCACGACATCCGCCCGCGCGACTCCGGCCCGCACGACACCTGCGCTCCCGGCCCGGCGAGGCGCCTCGCCCCACGCGCGCTATGACCGGAACAGGCCGT
>NZ_JARGYC010000097.1 GCF_029168335.1 Psychromarinibacter sediminicola | reverse complement strand
CTGGACCCGACGTTCGCATCTGCGAGCGACCCGCCTTCCAGCCCCGGCGACAGGAATAACGTCCTTCCAACCCGACTTCTTCAGCAGCCTGTTAATGCCAGCGTACCCGAAGAAACCCATCACAGCGACAATGAACCCAACAAGCGCCATGACGATCTCAAGGATCGTGATATTTAGCGCGAGGGCCGCAATCGTATACGTACCCTCCTCGTTAGGCGGAACGGCAACGACCCGCTTTGCGTTCCACAGCAGATATAGGAACAAAGCCGCAACAGAACAAGCGACCGTTAAAATCGCAAGAATGATGACTTGCAACAGCTTCATGCACCCTCCGCAAAGCACGTGTACACGTTAGATGCAAATCTGGCTAGATAGCCTTCGAAGCGCCCTGCCCCGGACCGGAGACGACGGGGCGCCGGAGGCGCGGAACGGGGTCGGGCCCTTGTACCCCTGGCCCGCCCGGCGTTAGGAAACGGCCACCCTCCAGCGAAAGGCGGCCCCTCGCATGCGGATGCGCGACACGTTCCTGAAACCGATGCACCCGGAAGGGCGCCGGTTCGTGGCGATCTTCGCGGCGGTCACGGTGGTGCTGTTCCTGCTCTGGGCGCCGCTCGGCTGGCTCGGGGTCGGGCTGACCGTCTGGTGCTACTACTTTTTCCGCGATCCGCCGCGTAGCGTGCCGGAGCGCGAGGGGCTGGTCGTCAGCCCCGCCGACGGTATCGTGTCGCTGATCGAGCCCGCCGTGCCGCCGGCCGAGCTGGGGCTGCCGGCGGAGCCGCTGACGCGGGTGAGCGTGTTCATGTCGGTGTTCAACTGCCATGTGAACCGGGCGCCGGTGGGCGGCACGGTCCGCGCCGTCGCCTATCGGCCGGGCAAGTTCTTCAACGCCTCGCTGGACAAGGCGAGCGAGGAGAACGAGCGCAACGCGCTGGCCATCGAGATGGCGGACGGGCGCAGGCTGGCCGTGGTGCAGATCGCCGGGCTGGTGGCGCGGCGCATCCTGTGTTTCGTGGCCGACGGCGACAGTCTGCGGACCGGCGCGCGGTTCGGGCTGATCCGCTTCGGCTCGCGGCTGGACGTGTACCTGCCCGAGGGCGTCGCGCCGCTGGTGGCCGTGGGGCAGACGACGATCGCGGGCGAGACGGTGATCGCCGATCTCGCCGCGACGGAACCGGCGCGGCCGGCGCGGACGGACTGAGCGATGCCGAGACTGCGCCCCGAGACAGGCGACCTGCCGCTGGTCAAGCTGTTGCCGAACCTGGTGACGCTGGCCGCCGTCTGCGCGGGGATGACGGCGATCCTCTTCGCATCGGAGGGGGCGTATCAGTGGGCCGTGCGGATGATCCTGATCGCCGGCGTGCTGGACGGGCTGGACGGGCGGCTCGCGCGGCTGATGCGGGTGCAGAGCCCGATGGGCGCGGAGCTGGATTCGCTGGCGGATGCGCTGAACTTCGGGGTGGCGCCGGGGCTGATCCTGTATTTCTGGTCGCTGCACACGATCGGCGGCGTCGGCTGGATCGCGGTGCTGTGCTTTGCGCTGTGCTGCATCATGCGGCTGGCGCGGTTCAACGTGGATTCGCGGGCGGCGGAGGAGATGCCGCTGGGCGAGCCGAAGGCGGACGGGTATTTCACCGGCGTGCCGTCGCCGGCGGGCGCCGTGCTGGCGCTGTTCCCGATGATGCTGTCCTTCGCCTTATCCGACGCGCCGGTCGTGCCGGCGCTGGTAACGGCGATCTGGATCGTGGGGGTCGGCGTGCTGATGATCAGCCGGATCCCCACATGGTCGTTCAAGAACGTCTCCGTGGCGCGGGCCAACGCGCGCTTCGCGCTGCTGGGCGCGGGGCTGCTGGTCGCCGCGCTGATCATCTATACCTGGGCCACGTTGATTCTGCTGACGCTGGCCTATGTCGGGGGGGTCGCATGGGGACTGCGCGGCCGCCTTCGGCCCGGACGCAAGGAGTGACAGAATGGAACTGGATGCCGTCAGGAATTCCTATGCCCGCTGGGCGCCGGTCTATGACCGGACCTTCGGGGCGGTCACCAACAGCGCCCGCAAGGACGCGGTGGCGTATATCAACCGCGAGGCCGGGCCGGACGTGCTGGAGGTCGCGGTGGGCACCGGGCTGGCGCTGTCGTGGTATGCGCCCGACAAGCGGGTGACGGGCGTCGACTATTCCGACGAGATGCTGGAGAAGGCGCGCGCGCGGGTGGACCGCGAGGGGCTCAGCCAGGTGCGCGCGCTGCGGCAGATGGATGCGCGGGAGCTGGAGTTTCCCGACGCCTCCTTCGACACGGTGGCGGCGATGCACATGATCTCGGTCGTGCCGGAGCCGGAGCGCGTGATGCGCGAGATGGCGCGGGTGCTGCGGCCCGGCGGCCTTCTGGTGATGACCAACCACTTTGCCCGGGAGAAGGGGATTCTGGCGCGGGTGGAGCGGTTCTCGGCCCCCTTCGCGAATGTGCTGGGGTGGCATTCGGATTTCGACATCGGGGTGGTGACGGGCACGCCGGGGCTGGAGGTCGTGGAGCGCAGCCCGCGGCCGCCCCTGGGGATGATGACCTTCCTGGTGCTGCGGAAGGTCTGAGCCGCGGCAGGGGCCCGCGGCAGGGGCCCGCGTCAGGGGCCCTTGTCGGCGGCGTCCCGCGCCGCGCGCCACTGGATCAGGAATTCCGGCTCGCCGCCGCGCGCGGCCAGGATGTCGCCCATCAGGAGCGGAGCGGTTCGGCGCGGGGGCCGCGGGGCCGCCGTGGTTCCGGCCCGCGGCAGCGGCGCGAAGAGATCGGACAGCGCGGCAAGCATGCCTGTCAGAATAGCGGGGCGGGCCGGCGATTCAACGCCGGCCTGCGGGGCTTCGGGCCGGTCAGAGGGCCAGGAGCCGCGGCAGATCCGCCATGGACCGGAATACCTCGGCCCCCAGCGCCGCCAGCCGCGGCCCCTGCCCGTGCGCGGCGAAGCCCAGCGTGCGCATCCCGGCGCGCAGGCCGGCGGTGCAGCCCGAGGGGCTGTCGTCGATGACGGCGCAGCGGTCGGGCGGCACGCCGGCATCGGCGGCGGCGCGCAGGAACAGCCCGGGATCGGGCTTGGCGATGCCGTAGGTATGGGCCGAATAGAGACGATCCCTGAGCCGCGCCCAGATCGCCGGGTGCTGGCCCAGCGTGATCCGCATCTTGCGCTCGCTGCCGTTGGAGCCGACGGCGTAGGGGATGCCGGCCACGTCGAGCCGATCCAGCGCCGCCGCGACCCCGTCGATCAGCGGCGTGCCCTCGGCGAGGCGGGCATACATCGTCTCGTAGAAGCCCTCGACCCAGCCCGGCGGGATATCGGCCCCCATCTCGCGCGCGGTCTCGCCGACGCCGGCCATGGTGCCGCCGGTGAACAGCCGGTCGATCCGGTCGGGGCTCAGCGGCAGGCCGCGGGCAGCGAGGTCGCGCTGCAGGAGGTCGTTGGTGAGGGGCTCGCTGTCGACCAGAACGCCGTCGCAGTCGAAGATGACGAGGTCGGGGCGGGTCATGGCAGGGATCCTTCGGGACGGCGCGGGCGGGGGGGCCAAGTGGCAGAATTTTCTAGAAAATTCTGCGGGGCACGATCTTCTGGAAGATCGTGTCGCGCCGGGTCGGGGGCCCGCGGCGTCAGGTCTCATGCCGCATCAGGCTGACATGGGTGTCGCCGTAGCGGCGGGTGTCGAGGAGGGTGAAGCCCTCGGGCGGGGTCTGGGGCGCGTTCTCTTCCCAGACGATCAGCGCGCCCGGGGCGAGCCAGCCGCCCGCGACCGCCGCCGCCAGCGCCCGCGCGCCCAGCGCCTTGCCGTAGGGCGGGTCCAGGAAGACCAGGTCGAACGCCGCGCCCGGCGCCGCGCCGAGGCGGGTGGCGTCGCGGCGGTAGAGCTTGGTCCGCCCGCCCGTCCGCGTCCGGTCGATATTCTCGCGGATCAGCGCGCGGGACTTCGGCCCGTCGTCGACGAAGGTGGCCTGCGCGGCGCCGCGCGACAGCGCCTCCAGCCCCAGCGCCCCGGTCCCGGCGAAGAGGTCGAGCACCCGCGCGCCGGTGAGCGGGTCGCCGTAGTGCCCGCCGACGAGCGTGTTGAACAGCGCCTCGCGCACCCGGTCGGACGTGGGGCGCAGATGCGCGCCGGTATCGCCCTTGCCGACCGAGGCGAGCGTGCGCCCGCGCATCTCGCCGCCGACGATGCGCATGGCTCAGCCGCGCATCAGGGTCTTGAGCTCGGTCTCCGGGTTCGCCACGGCCTCGGGGTCGGGGGTCTTGCCCATCTCCAGCATGCGCTTGGCGACCATGTAGCTGCGCGCGTCGTTCATCGCGTCGACGCCCAGGAATTCATCGCCTTTGTAGTACCAGAAGGCGACCTGATCGCCCTCGCCCCGCGTGACGATGCGGTCGTAACCGGCGGTCAGCCCGGCGATCTGCAGCTTGACGTCGTACTGGTCGGACCAGAACCACGGGTAGGGCCTATAGTCCTTGCCGGCGCCCAGCATGTTCTGCGCCACGCATTCCGCCTGGTCGATGGCGTTCTGCACCGATTCCAGCCGGACCCGCTTGCCCTTGTACGGAAACGAGGCGCAGTCGCCGGCGGCCCAGATCCGGTCGTCCGTCGTGCGGCCCTGCGCGTCCGCCTTGATGCCGTTCTCTATGGCCAGTTCGCAAGCCTCGGCCAGCGCGACGGCCGGGGCGATGCCGACGCCCACGATGACGACGTCGACGGGCACCTCCTCGTCCCCGGTCAGCACGGCGCCGGTGACGCGATCCTCGCCGGTCAGGCGGTGGAGACCCGTCGCCTCGCGGATGTCGACGCCGTGGCGCTCGTGCAGTTTGCGGAAATAGTCCGAGGTCTCGGGCGAGGCGACGCGCTGCAGGATGCGGTCGGCCATCTCGACCAGCGTGACCTGCATCCCCGACTGGCGCGCGACGGCCGCGGCCTCCAGCCCGATATAGCCGCCGCCGACCACCAGCGCGCGGGCGCCGTCGCGGAAGGCCGGCGCCATGGCGTCCACGTCGGCCAGGCTGCGCACGGTATGGACCCCCGGCAGGTCGCCGCCGATCGCCGCCGGAAGCCGCCGCGGCACCGAGCCGGTCGTCAGCGCGAGCTTGTCGTAAGGGATCTCGCGGTCGCCCGCGATCACCAGCTGGCCGCCCCGGTCGATGGTGTCGACATGCAGGCCGGTCAGCGCCTCGATGTCGTTCTCCCGGTAGAAGGACTCGGGCCGCAGGTAGAGCCGTTCCTTGCCGACCTTGCCCATCAGGTAGGCCTTGGACAGCGGCGGGCGTTCGTAGGGCAGCGCGGGTTCCTCGCCGATCAGGGTGATCTTGCCGGAGAACCCTTCCTTGCGCAGCTTCGCCACCAGCGACGCGCCGGCCTGCCCGGCCCCGATCACGACGATATCGTCCATCCCGCTGTCACTCCCCTTTTCCACTGGCCGCCGATCGTGTCCTACCTATATCCACGCCGGAACCATTGGCAAACAGGAGAACGGCGGGATGGGTCTGGAGGTGGGGGCGCGGTACCCCGAGGCGACGGTGCTGACGCTGGGGCCGGAGGGGCCGGAACAGGTGGATCTGGGCGAGAAGCTGAAGGGGCGCAAGGTGGTCCTCTTCGCGCTGCCGGGCGCCTTCACGCGCGGCTGCAGCACGGTGCATATGCCGAGCTTCGTGCGCACGGCCGAGCAGCTGCGCGACAAGGGCGTGGACGAGGTCATCTGCCTGTCGGTGAACGACCCCTTCACCCTGGCCGCCTGGGCCAGGGACACGGGCGCCGACGCGGCCGGGATCACCATGCTGGCCGATGCCGAGGGCAAGGTGACGCATGCGCTGGGGCAGGCGTTCAGCGCGCCGCCCATCGGGCTGATCGGCCGGTCGAACCGGTACGCGGTGGTGATCGAGGACGGGGTCATCACCCATGTGAACGCCGACAAGCCCGGCGAGTGCGACCTGTCCACCGGCGAACGGATGCTGGAGGTGCTGTAGCCTCAGGCGCGGCGGGTGCGGGCGGCCACGGCATGGACGAGGCCGCCCAGCAGCAGCCCCCAGACCGCCGCGCTGAGCCCCAGGATCGGGGTGCCGGAGGCGGTGACGAGGAAGGTGACGGCCGCCGCCTCGCGGCCTTTCGGTTTTTCCAGCGCCCCGGCGGCGGAGCTGGCGAAGACGCCCAGCAGCGCCACGCCGGCGAGCGTGGCCAGCGTCATCGGCGGTGCCGCGGCGGCGACAGCGGTGATCACCGCCGCAAATAGCCCGAACAGGCAGTAGAGCAGCCCGGCCACGACCGCCGACCAGTAGCGGCGGGCCGGGTCGGGGTAGGAGTCGTCGTTGGCGCAGAGCGCGGCGGTGATCGCGGCGACGCAGGTCTGCGGCGCGCCGAACGGGGCGGAGAGCAGGCTGGCGACGCCCACGCCGGAGAGAAGCCGCGCGGGCGAGGGGTGGAAGCCGAAGCCGCGCAGGACGGCGATGCCGGGGATGTTCTGTGCCGCCATCGTCACGATGAACAGCGGCAGGCCGAGGCCCAGCAGCGCGGGCAGGTCCAGGACCGGGCGGGTGAATTGCGGCGCCGCGACCGGGCTGTCGGGCAGCGGCAGGGCGAAGTCGTTGGCGATCAGGGTCAGCAGGAACGCGACGCCCACGGCGGCGGGCACGGCGAGCACGCGGTTGATGCGGCCCATGACGAACCAGGTGAGGATGATGGGCAGGGCAGTTTCCGGCACCGTGCCCAGCGCGCGGAACGGCGCCACGCAGAGGCCGATCAGCACGCCGGCCAGCATCGCCTGGGCGAGCGTTTCGGGGATCGACTGCGCCAGCCGGACGACCGGGCGGAAGAGGCCGGCGATCAGGGTCAGGAGGCCGGCGAAGAGGAAGGCGCCGATGGCCGCGGCGAAGCCGTGCTCCGGCGCGGCGGAAGCGGCCAGCAGCGCGGCGCCGGGCGTGGACCAGGCGACGCTGGCGGGCGTGCGGGTCCAGAGGCTGAGCGCGATGCCGGCCAGCCCCATGGCGAAGGCGGCGGCCATCAGGCCCGAGGCGGCCTGGGCATCGCTGGCCCCCATGGCGCGGATGCCCTGCAGCAGGATCGGGAAGGAGCTGAAGAACCCGACCACGGCGACGACGAAGCCGGTGGAGACGGTCTGGAGCGGCGGCAGGGGCAAGGGCAGGGATCCTCGGGCGGCGGTCGGAGTGGTCCCCTACCGCGGGGTTGGCCGGGAGGAAAGGTGTGGCGGGCCGTGCGGTGGGATCAGGTCGCACGGGGGGATAGCCCCGGAGGCGCTGAACGACCAAGCTGTGTGAGAAGCCGCGCGAGGGCCGACGCGCGCGGGGGCGCACCGGAGTTTGAGCTTGTCGCTTTATGGCTGCCAGGTTCGGGCGACCTCCGAGCTCTGCGATAACGTCTACCACAGCGCCGCCGCGTGGGTGCGCGTCTCTCGGGCATTTCGCCTGCGAAATGCCCTGCCGACAGGCGATTGCAGAGCAATCGCCGAGAGGCGGCGCTTGCGCGGCGGCCTTCGGCCTTGTTCCGCGCGGGGCATCGTTCGAAGGCCTCTAGAAGCAGTGAGCCGCAGAAGACCGCCTCCTACGCCTCCCCCTGCCCCATCCCTTTCGGCGCCTCGCCGCCGCCCATGACGACGGTGCGATAGGGGAACGGGATCTCCACGCCGCCGGCGTCCAGCGCTTCCTTGACCTTGCGCTTCATGTCGGCCTGGTAGGCGAAGTAGTCCCCGGCATCGACCCAGACCCGCACCAGGAAATCCACCGAGCTGTCGCCGAGGTTGTTGACCTGGATGAACGGCTCGGGCTCGGACTGCGACCGGGGATCGGCCATGATCGTGTCGAGGATAATGCCCTGGGCTTTCTGCAGATCCGAGCCGTAGGACACGCCGAAGGTCCATTCCGCGCGCCGCGTCGGATAGATCGAGTAGTTCTCGATCGTGTTCCCCCAGACCTCGGAATTCGGGATGATGATCTGCACGTTCCCCAGCGAGGCCAGTTCCGTGTAGTTCAGCGTGATGTCCTTCACGGTGCCCATCCGGCCGGCCACCTCGACGAAGTCGCCCACCTTGATCGGCCGGAACAGGATGATCATGATCCCCGCCGCCACGTTGGACAGCGTGCCCTGCAGCGCCAGGCCGATGGCAAGGCCGGCAGCACCCAGCGCGGCGACCAGCGACGTCGTCTCCAGCCCGAAGCGGTTCAGCACGAAGATGATCGTGACCGCCAGGATGGCATAGCGGGCGATGTTGCCCAGGAAGTTGAACAGCGTCTCGTCGAACCGGGCGTGGCGCTGGCTCATCTTGCGCAACCGCCGGCTGACCCAGCCGCCGATGACGAATCCGGCGATCAGGATCAGGATCGCGGCCAGTACGTTGCCCAGCACCGAGGCGATGAAGTCGATCGTCAGGATGTCGCCGACGCTCACGCCCTCGGCGATCTGCATCGCCATCAGCTGGTCGAGGGTCATGCCAGCGCGTCCATCTTCCGCGCCAGCTTGGTGTCGTTCTCGGTCAGCCCGCCCGCGTCATGGGTGGACAGCGTGACCTCGACGGTCTTGAAGACGTTGAACCACTCGGGGTGGTGGTTCATCTTCTCCGCCCAGATCGCCGCCTTCGTCATGAAGCCGAACGCGTCCACGAAGTTCTTGAACTCGAAGGTCTTCTTGATCGCGTCGCGGCCCTCGACCATGGCCCAGCCATCGGCCAGCAGCGGGTTGAGATGTTCCTCGCGCTCGGTGTCGGTCAGCTTTTCCATCACTCGTCCTCCGTTTGTGTCTTCCGGAACGGCCCGTAGGACGTCATCACCTCGATCTCGCCCTCCACCGCGTTCCGCTCCGCCTCGAGGTATTCCGCGACGGCGTGACGGAAACCCTCGTCGCCGATCCAGTGCAGCGAGTGGCACTGCATCGGCAGGTAGCCGCGGGCCAGCTTGTGTTCGCCCTGCGCGCCGGCCTCGACCCGCGACAGGCCGTGCTCGATGGCGTAGGCGATGGCCTGGTAGTAGCACAGCTCGAAATGCAGGCAGGGGTGATGCTCGGTACAGCCCCAGTAGCGGCCATATAGGGTGTCGCGCCCGATGAAGTTCAGCGCCCCGGCGACGTAGCGGCCGTCGCGCTCGGCCAGCACCAGCAGGACGTCGTCGCGCATCGTCTCCTGCACTTCGTCGAAGAAGGCGCGGGTCAGGTAGGGCGAGCCCCACTTGCGCGCGCCGGTGTCCTGGTAGAACCGCCAGAAGGCGTCCCAGTGCTCGGGCTGCAGCGCGTCGCCGGTCAGCGCATGGATCGTGCCGCCGAACGCCTGCGCGGTGCGGCGTTCCTTGCGGATGGTCTTGCGCTTGCGCGAGGAGAGGTCGGCCAGGAAGGCGTCGAAATCGGCATAGCCCCGGTTCAGCCAGTGGAACTGGTCGGACAGCCGATGCAACAGCCCCATCTGCTCGCCCGCCTCGGCCTCCTCGGCGGTGCAGAAGGTGATGTTGACCGAGGACAGGCGGTTCTCGGCCGCCAGCTGCACCGCGCCCTGCACCAGCGCCGACATGCCCACCTCCTCCAGCCCGGGCCGCACCAGCAGGCGGCGGCCGGTGGCGGGCGTGAAGGGCACCGCGATCTGCAGCTTGGGATAGTAGCGGCCGCCGGCGCGCTCGAAGGCATGGGCCCAGGCGTGGTCGAAGATATACTCGCCCTGGCTGTGCGACTTGGCATAAAGCGGCGCGGCGCCGATGATCTGCCCCTCCATCCGCGCGGTGATCGGGCGCGGCTGCCAGCCCGTCCCCCGCCCGACCGAGCCGGAGCGCTCCAGCGCCGACAGGAACCGGTAGGTGGTGAACGGGTCGGCCGGCCGGCCGCCATCGGCCGCCTCGGGACAGGCGCAGGCGTCCCAGTCCTCTGCCGCGATCTCGGAGAGGCTGCCGTGGCTGGTGATCTCGATGCGGGTTTCGCGCATGCGCTCCGGTCCGGGGTCTTCGCTTAGAATGGTATGGCGGCCTGCCGCGTCAAGGGCACCGCCCCCAGCCCCGGTCGCCGCCGGTACAACCGCCGGCCACATGGGCACAGCCCCCGTCTTCTTCTCGTTCCAAATACGCAAACGCGCCCGCGCCGCCAGGTGACCGCCCGGGTCCGGGAGCGCCGGCGCATCAGCCCCCCGGCAGCTCCGCGGCATAGCCCTCGAAGGTCACGTTATCCGCGATCTTCCGCGCCGCGGCTTCCTCCTCGGGGCTGCGGACAGTCCAGCACAGCACCGACGCCCCCCGCGCCTTCAGCTCCGCCACGCGGGGGCGGGCAAGGTCGCTGACCCTGTGGCTGATGAAGCTCGCGCCGACGCGGTCGTAGTCGGGGATGTCGCGCAGGTTCGTCACGATGGGGCCCGGCAGCATCGGCCAGTCATGCGGCAGGTAGGCACAGGTGGTCAGCCCGCGCGGCACCTCGGGCCGGGCGTCGCCGAAGATCTCCACCGCGTGCGGGTTGAAGGACATCACCGCCAGCGGCCCCTCGTACCCGCCCAGCGCCCGCGCCGTGGCGCGTTCCAAGGGGCCCACGTTGCGCTCCATCGCGCCGTCCTGGTCCTTGATCTCGATCAGCAGCGGCACGCGGCCGGCGACCAGCTCCAGCACCTCGTCCAGCGTCGGGATCGACTCGGCGTTGGCCTTCAGCTTGATATGCGACAGCTGCCGCGCGGTGCGGTCGCAGAGCTTGCCCTTTTCCCAGGTCAGCCGCGCGAGGTCGTAGTCGTGGAACACCATCGCCTGGCCGTCGCCGGACAGCTGCACGTCCAGCTCGATACCGTAGCCCGCCGCGATCGCCGCCTCGAAGGCGGCGCGCGAGTTCTCCGGCACGCCGCGCGCCGCGTCGTGATAGCCGCGATGCGCCAGCGGAACGGTCAGGAAGGGCTCGGGCAGCGTCATGACAGCTGGAAGATGCCCTCGATCTCCACCGCGACGCCCATCGGCAGCGACGCCGCCGACACCGCCGAGCGCGCGTGCCGCCCGGCATCGCCCAGCACCTCGACAAGGAAATCGGAACAGCCGTTCACCACCTTCGGCTGGTCGGTGAAATCGGCGGTGGAGTTGACGAAGGCCGTCAGCTTCACCACCCGGCTCAGCCGGTCGAGGTCGCCGCCGCAGGCCGCCTTCACCTGCGCCAGCAGCCCGACGGCGCAGCGCTTCGCCGCCGCCTGCCCGGCCGCAAGGTCCATGTTCTCGCCCAGCTTGCCGGTCACCAGCCCGTCCGCATCCATCGAGATCTGGCCCGAGACATAGAGGATGTCGCCCAGCTGCACGAACGGCACGTAGTTCGCGGCGGGCGCCGAGGCGTCGGGCAGGGTGACGCCCAGCTCGGCAAGGCGGGATTCGATGCGTCCGGACATGGCGCGACTCCTTTTCGGTTGTTCGCGCGCAGCCTAGACCACGCCCGCCCCGGCCGAAACCGGAATACCCCGCGCCGGCGCCCCGGCTTCATCTTGGCCCAAATACTCAGGGGGCCGTCTTCGCCGCGCCACTGGCGGCGGATCGGTGCCCCAGGCGGTCCGACCCGCTCACGGATACCAGCGCAGCTCCATCCCGTCGGGCCAGTCGAGCGACACGTCCACCCGGATCTCGCGCGTCTCCCGCCGCACCAGCGCCAGGTCCCACACGCTGACCCCGCGCAGACCCTCGTAGTCGGTCTCGTCCGGCGCCGGCTGCGCGTCGATCTCGACCTCCAGCGCCTCCTGCTCCGAGAAGGGCAGCGCGTAGAACACCCGCACGTCCTGCGGCGCACCCGTCAGGTTCTCGACCGAGAACACGATCCCCTGGTTGCGCGTGCTGGAGCGATTGAGAAGGCCGCTGCCGCCGGTCTGGTTGCGCACCAGCCGCCAGTCGAGCTGCAGCCCGTCGAGCGGGCCGAAGCCCAGCAGGGACTCGCCCCCCGCCGGGATCAGGCCGACGGCGGTGCGCCCGACGAGATGGCCGTCGCGGTAGAGCCGCGCATCGCCGGGCAGGATCGGCGCGTCGCCCTCATTGACGAAGCGCGCCACCTGGTAGGCCCGGTCGTCGTGCCGCGGCGAGGCGTGGATCTCGGTCTCGGCCGGCAGGTTCAGCGCGCCGAGGAACAGCAGCGCCGCGTCCTCGGTGCCGACCGAGACCGGCTCGGGATAGGCATAGGAGACCGCGACGCCGTCCACCACCATCTCCGGCCGGAACACGCCGCCGGCGGGCCCGTCCTCCATCGCGAGTTCGGGCTCGATCACGACCGGTTCGGGCGCGGCGGCGCCGATCCGCTCGCGCTCCGGCGCCGGTTCGTGGACCGAGACGCGGTCGGGGCGCGGCATCACCGGGTCGGGCCGGTCCGCCGGGCGGCTGGTGGACAGCGTCAACGCCACGTCGCTCCAGTAGCTCCCGGTCCATTGCCGGACGGTCACCTTCCGGTCGATGTCCAGCGCCGGCGCGTCGCCGGTGGTCAGCCGCATGTCATAGGCGATGGCCCAGGCCGCGGCATCCGTGGTCTCGGTCAGCTCGAAGGCCGCCCGGCCCGCGTCCGCCATCTCGACCGTGAGCTCCAGCATGTCGGCCGTCTCGCCCGCCGGGCTCAGCCGGGCGAGCGCGGCCTCGGCCTCGGCCAGCGCGTCCCGCAGGTCCGCCAGGTCTTCCTCGCGGTCGTCCTGCTGGCGGCGGGCGCGTTGCAACTCGGCCAGCACGCGCTCGGTCTCCGCGCGCACGAATTCGGCGGTCAGCCGCGCCGCCTCGGTGTCGGTCGCGTCCTCCGCCGGCGGGCGGATCGCGGCGAGGTAGGCGCGCTGCGCCTCCAGCGCATCGGCCTGGAGCCGGGCGTCGGCCAGCCGGTCCTCCGCCGCCTCGACCTCTGTCTCGAGGCCGTCGATCCGGTCCTGCGCCGCCTGCTGGGCCGCGGTGAACAGCGCGTCCTCGGCGACCGGCCAGTCCGGGCGGTAGATCAGCGCGGCGATCTCGACGCCGCCGCTCGTGGCGATCTCGGGGACCGCGCCGGAGGCCAGATCCGCAGGCGCCGGCAGGCGCACGACGTGGCGCCCGGCGGGCAGGTCGAGCTCGGCGCGGCGCGTCAGCAGCGCCCCCTGCGGATAGACGGTGGCCGCGGCGACCGGGGCGGGTGCGGTGAACTCGTCGGCCGCGGCCGGACAGGCCAGGCCGGCCGCGAGCAGAAGGCAGGAAAGAAGGCGCATCTCGGAAATCTCCTTGGGTCTGTCCCCCGAACGCTACCCGCCGCCGCCGCGCGACGGAAGACACCGGATGCGGCCCGGCCGGAAATCCGCCGGTCCGCGGCCCGCGGGCTTGCCGGGGCGGGGACGATTGAACACTCTGCCGACACCGGACGACAGACCGGCGAGGAGCCGTCAGGATGGGCCAGGACATGCACACGCCGAAGGCGACCGTGATCGAGACGATCGACGCGGCCAAGGGCAACGCGGAGGCCGCGCGGAAGGTCGCGGAGGCGGCCCGCAGCGGCGCGGTCGAGATCGACTTCCGCGCGGGGCGCTCCGTCGCGATGGACCGGCTGCCCGCGGAGATCGCCGCGCTGGAGCAGCTGGAAAGCGTCGATCTGTCGAGCACCGAGGTCACCGACCTGTCGCCGTTGGTCGGCCTGCCGCGCCTGCGCGCGCTGACGCTGAGCGACAGCGCACTGACCGACCTGTCGCAATTGACGCGCATGCCGGCGCTGCGTGCGCTGGCCGTCGGCGGCTACGGCATCGCATCGGCCGAGCCGCTGGCCGCGCTCACGGAGCTGCGGGAGCTGCGGCTGACGGTGACCGGCGTGACGGATATCGCGCCACTGGCGGGGTTGCGGCAGCTGGAGGGGCTGTCGCTGTTCGCGACGCCGGTGGCGGATGTGTCGCCGCTGGCCGGGCTGACCGGGCTCGGCTGGCTCGATCTGCGCGACACGGAGGTCGTGGACCTGTCACCGCTGACGGGGCTGCGGGCGGTG
>NZ_JARGYC010000096.1 GCF_029168335.1 Psychromarinibacter sediminicola | reverse complement strand
CCTCTCGGCGATTGCTCTGCAATCGCCTGTCGGCAGGGCATTTCGTTTCGAAATGCCCGAGAGACCCGCCCCCACCGGGGCGGCGCTTCTGGCGATGACGGTGCCAAGTGTCCGATCTAAATGCTTATTTCTCCGGAATCGCAAAGTTCGACCGCGCCCCGGCGGGTCGGCGCTGCACGGCGTTCCGCTCGACCGGGGCCGCTATCCGGCAATGCCGAGGAGGTCGTGTCGTGTAGCATATCCCGCGTCAAAGGATCGGGCGGTTCCGCGGAGAAATCAAGCCTTTCGCGGTGGCGTCAGCCCCGGAGCCGCGCGAGCCAGCCCTTCTTCTTTTCCTCTTCGGGGGCGTCCTCGGGCACCTCCTCGGCGGTGCCTTCGACGGCCTTCTGGAAGCTTTCGAAGAACTGGTCGGCCATCTTCTTGGCGAAGCCGTCGATGACGCGGCTGCCGAGCTGGGCGAGCTTGCCGCCGACGCTGGCATCGACGTCGTAGGACAGCCGCGTGCCCTCCTCGATCTCTTCCAGACGCACGTCGGCGCCACCCTTGGCGAAGCCGGCGGGGCCGCCCTTGCCCTCGCCCGACAGGCGCAGGGAATGCGGCTCGTTCATCTCGGACACGGTCACCTGGCCCTTGAAGGTGGCCTTCACCGGGCCGACCTTTTGCGTGACCGTCGCCTCGAAGCCGTCTTCGGGCGTGCCGGTCAGTTCCTTGCAGCCGGGCACGCAGGCCTGCAGCACGTCCGGGTCGAGAAGCGCGGCCCAAACCTCGTGACGCGGGGCGGCGATATCGCGTTCGGAACTCATATGCATGGGGCGTGCCCTCCTCTCCCGGATGTGACCGGCGCAGGATAGCGGTTGCCGGGCTGCCCGCAAGCCCCCGCGATCAGCCGGCGACGACATCCCAGACGAGCTTGGCCGAAACCAGGAACAGCGCGGTCTCGACGAAGGCGAAGAACAGCTTCTCGGGCAGGATCTGCGTCAGCCGATACCCGGACCAGGCGCCGATCAACGCGGCTGGGGCGAGCCAGAGCGTGGCGCTGAAGCTGTCCCAGGTGATCTGCCCGGCGAGGATGTAGGGCGGCACCTTCATCAGGTTGACCACGGCGAACATGATGGTGGCGGTGCCGGCGAAGACCATCTTGGGCATCTGCTGCGGCAGGGTATAGGCCTGGAACGGCGGGCCGCCGGCGTGGGAGATGTAGCTGGTGAACCCCGCGATTGACCCCCAGAACAGCCCGCGCGGCACGTCGGCGGGGCGCGGCGGGGCGTGCGGATTGCGGCGGCGGTTGAGCTTGTCGGCGAGGTAGTAGAGCCCGATGCCGCCGACCGCGAGCTTGACCGCGTCGCCGGGGACGAAGGCGACGGTGGAAAAGCCCAGCGCGATGCCGATGGCGGCGGCAGGAATCAGGATCTTCAGGTTCCGGGCGGAGAACTGGCGGCGGTAGAGCCAGACGCCGTAGCCGTCGGAGATGATGTAGACCGGCAGCAAGAGGCCGGCGGCCGTGGCCGGCGGCATGATGAAGGACAGTAGCGGCACCGCCAGCATCGCGACGATGGGCAGGCCGCCCTTGGACATGCCGACCATGACGGACCCGATGACCGTGAGGATCCAGAAAGTTAAGCTGTGTTCCATGGGCGGAGGCTTGCCCTGCGACGGCGGGAAAGAAAAGGGCGCGCCTGCAGATTGCGCCGGGGGCTATGCCCGGCGGACGCAGGGAGGTATGCTCCGGGCCATGACCGACCGGAGCGTCACGCTTGAAAGCACGCTGACCTGCCCGGACTGCGGCTATGCGGCGGCCGAGGCGATGCCGACGGATGCCTGCCAGTGGTTCTACGAATGCCGCGGATGCAAGGCGCTTCTGACGCCGCGGGCGGGGGACTGTTGCGTCTTCTGTTCTTACGGGACCGTGCCCTGTCCGCCGGTGCAGACCGGCGGGGCCTGCTGCGGGTAGGTCGCGCCGGCGTCAGGCGCCGGACCAGTCGACGTCTGTCGCTTCGGCGACGGTGAGGCTGCCGTCCGGGTAGGGCCGCATCAGGGCCTGCGCGGCGGTCTCGTCGCCGGTCAGCCAGGCCTCGAACTGCTCGGGCTCCAGCAGAACCCCCATGCGGTCGTGGATGTTGGCCACATCGCCCGAGGGCGGGCAGGTGACCATGGCGACCTGCGCCACGGCGATGCCGCCGGGGCCTTGCCAGGTGTCGGTGATCGCGGCGAAGGCGAGAGGGCGACCGTCAAGGCGGGAAATGCGCCACGGGGTCTTGCGGCGCTTTTGCCCGGTCCATTCGTACCAGCCGTCCGCCGGGACCAGGGCCCGCGCCACGCCGTCGAAGGCGGTCTTGGAGAAGACGGTTCCGGAGCGGGCGTTGACGATGGTTTCCATCACCGGGCGGCCGCGGGCATTCACGCGGCCCGAGGGGATCAGGCCCCAGCGCATCCGGGTCAGGCGGCGGTCGGGCGGGCAGACGAGAACCTCCTGCCCCGGCGCGATGTTGTGGCGGGGCGGGTCCGGCGCAAGGCCCGCCGCGTCGGCGCCGAGGAAGGCGGCGATCTCGGGAAGCGGGGTGGTGAGGAACAGGCGGCCGGGCATGGCGCGAGTTTCGGGCGTTTCGCGCCGAGGCCCAAGGGCTTTTTCCGATGGGGCTTCGGATCGCGTGGCGATCCGACCGAGGTGGGGGGCTGGCCACCGCCGCCATTGTCTCTCGGACCAATGGCGCGACAATAGCGGCCCCCCGGAGTATTTCCGCCAAGATGAAGCTGTGGGGGATATCTGTTGTGTGGCCGGGCCGCGTTTGGTTCTGCTCAGGGCAGGCGGATCGAGTCGATCATGGCGTCGACGGCGCGTTGCACGTCGGGCTGGTCGAGGCGGGCCATGCCGACGATCTCCAGGTGCATCGCGCCGTGGCCGAGCCAGGCCTGGCGGGTGGCGACCGGGGCCGAGACCTTGCCGAAGCCGACCAGCCGTGCCCCGGCGGGCATCTGGCGCACCAGGGAGAAGCCGCGGAGGCCGCCGATCTCGAGCTCCGGGGTTTCCTTCAGGAATGTCAGGTTGAGCCGCCTGGCCCAGGGGTCGTCGCGCACCTCCCGCAGGGTCTTGGTCAGCGGCTCGTCGAGGACGATCAGGGTCAGCCCGGCATCGGGCGCGCCGCGGACCGTCAGCCGGTTCCAGCGGGCACCGTCTTCGTAGGGGCGTTCCTCGCCCGGGCGGTCGAAGCGTTTCAGCAGGGTGACGCCGAACAGGCGCAGGGGGCCGATCCTGTCCTGGCTGACCGTGGCCTCCCAGTCGGCGGGGATGTCGAGGGTCAGGCCGGTGGCCGGGTGGCGCAGGCGGCGGATGCCCTCGGGTGGCGCCTCGGCCGGGGCGTCGGTGCCGGCGGCCGCGACGAAGGCGGCGGCGCTGTCGCCGGCGCGGCGGGAGAAACCCTCGCGCCAGTCTTCCAGGGTGCGCAGCATGCCCTGCGGGTCGTCCTGGCCGTGGAAGCCGGGATAGCGGGATTCGCGGTTCCGGCTCTGGCGGTCCCGCGTCGGGACGTCGAGGGTCCGCCAGTAGACGGCGTCGCGGTGCGTGTCGAAGCGGCTGATGTCGCCGGGCTCGACGGAGCGCACCAGCGTGTCGCCGCGGGCCGACATCAGCCGGCGGTCGGTGATGGCATAGGCCCAGTTGGCACCGCGGCGGGTCCAGAGCGAGGCCAGGACGATGCCGCCGACCACGACGAGGGCGGCGGCGGGCAGCAGCCGCTGGAGCGAGCCCGGCGGCGCGGGGAAGAACGCATAGCGGTCGATGAGGCCGGTGAAGATCGCGAGACCGAGGGCGATCAGGCCGATGCAGAGCAGCGTGCCGACCGGAGAGACGAAGGTGGCGGGCCTGGGCGTGCCCTGCCAGAGGACGGTTTCGCCCGGATCGAGATGCGCGGCAATGCGGCGGTCGATGTCGGCATCCGGGAGCGGCTGGAGGTCCGGCACGGTCTGTCCTTTCTGCGGCGGGGTGCGCATGGCGTAGCAGGCGGGACCGCGGCGTGGGAAGCCGTGTCGTTAACCTGTTTGCCGCCCCGGGGTTGCGCGCCTCAGCTGCCCCGCACGGCCAGGCCCCCGGCATCGAAGAAATGCAGGTGCGGTTCGGAGAAGACCAGGCCGACCTTCTGGCCCGGCTCCACCGCTTCCTCGCCATGGCTGCGGATGGTGATCTGGCCGAGCGGGCCCGCGTCGACGATCACGTAGGAATCGGCGCCGAGATATTCCAGCACGTCGACGGTGGCGTCGAGCTGGCCCTCGCCCGGGGCGCCGATGTCGATATGCTCGGGGCGGATGCCGAGCTGGACCGCCGCGTGGTCGCCGGTGAACGGCCCGCCGCGGCCGCCGTCGAGGGTATAGCGCCCCTCGGCCGCCGTGCAGGGCAGGATGTTCATCGAGGGCGAGCCGATGAACTGCGCGACGAACAGGTTGGCGGGATGGGCGTAGAGCTCTTTCGGGGTGCCCACCTGGGCGACGGTGCCGTAATCCAGCACCACGATCCGGTCGGCGAGCGTCATCGCCTCCACCTGGTCGTGGGTGACGTAGATCATCGTCTTGTCGAGATTGCGGTGCAGCTTGGCGATCTCGTAGCGCATCTCGACCCTGAGCGCGGCGTCCAGGTTCGACAGCGGCTCGTCGAACAGGAAGGCGGTGGGGTCGCGCACGATGGAGCGGCCGATGGCGACGCGCTGGCGCTGCCCGCCGGAAAGCTCCTTGGGCCGGCGGTCGAGGTAGGGGCCGAGCTTCAGGATGTCGGCGGCCCGGTTCACCTTGTCGGCGATCTCCTTCTTCGGCGCCCCGGCGGTCTTGAGCGAGAAGCCCATGTTGTCGCGAACCGACATGTGCGGGTAGAGCGCGTAGGACTGGAACACCATGGTCAGGCCGCGCTGGTGCGGCGGCTGGTCGGTGACGTCGGTGCCGTCGATCACGATGGCCCCACGCGAGGTCTCTTCCAGCCCGCCGATCATCCGCAAGAGCGTGGACTTGCCGCAGCCCGAGGGGCCGACGAAGACGACGAATTCGCTGTCGTCGATCTGCAGGTCGATCCCCTTGATGACCTGCACGTCGCCGAACCATTTCTCGACCGAATTCAGCTCTATGCGGCCCATGTCAGTCTCCCTGTCGTGGGTGAGGCCCAGGCCAGCCAGACGGCGGCCGTCCAGGTAAAGGTCTGCCCGCCCAGCGGCGCGCCGTCGCGCGGGTCGAAATATTCGGCGAAGCCCTTCCGCGCGATCAGGTCGCGGGTGTTTTCCGTCAGCGCGCGGGCGCGATCGGCATGCCCGGCCTCGCCCAGCCCGGTGGCGATCAGCATGTTGAGCATCGCCCAGACCGGCCCGCGCCAGTAGCGGCGCGGCTCGTAGGCCGGATGCGCGGGGTCGGTGGAGGGCACGTAGTAGCGGGTGGCCTCTGCGATCCGGTCGAAATGGGCCAGCATGCGGTCGCCGCCGACGCCCGCGTACCAGGCCAGGAAGGAGGCGTTGGAAATCACGCCGGAATGGGCGTCGCTGCGGATGTCGAGCGTGTCGTAGGCGCCGATCTCGTCGTTCCAGAGCCGGTCGGCGCCGGCCTCCATCTCGGCGATCCAGCCGTCGAGTTCGGCCACGGGCTGGCCCCAGCGCTCGGCCAGTGCGCGCAGGTCGCGGGTGGCGCGCAGCAGGGTGAAGGTCATCGTCGGGTCGGCCACGCGGAAGGGGGTGGTGTCCTTCAGGTGCGCCTCGTCCCAGCCGCTCTCGGCGCCGAGCTTCACCAGGTAGAGGTAGCGGTCGTATTCCCAGCTGTTGGGGCGTTCGTCGGTCTGCACCTCGCTGGTGTCGCGACGGTGGTACGAGGTGATCCCGTCCGGCTCGATCGCGGCGAAGGGCCTGTCCCAGTCGGGGCAGTTGTCGCGCCCGGTCTCCCACGGGTGGGTGACGACGATGGCGCCGCCCTCGTTGCGCCAAGTCATGAACCAGCGGTGCCAGTCCATCAGCGGGCCGAACAGCTGCCGCGCACGGGGCTCGCCGCCCGGGTGCCGCCCGACCAGCCAGCGGACGACCGTGGCGGCGATGGGCGGTTGCGAGATGCCCGAGGACGGGATCGGGCCGGTGCCCTTCCAGACATTTGGGCCCGGGAAATACTCCGGGTCGATCTGGTGGAACAGGATGTGCGGGACCATGCCGTTGTCCCACTGGCCGCGGAACAGCGTCTCGATCTCGGTCCAGGCGCGGTCGGTGTCGTGTTCGGCGAAGCCGAGGGCGGCGAACACGCTGTCCCAGTTCCACTGGTAGGGATAGAGCCCGGCCGTCGGCACGGTGTAGCCGCCCCGGTCGTTGCGCGCGAGAATGGCGCGGGCTTCGCGGTCGCGGTCCGGGGTCATCCCTTGACGGCCCCCGCGGTCAGGCCGCGCGTCATGAATTTCTCCAGCCCCAGGAACAGGACCATGATGGGCACGGTCGCGATGACGGCGCCCGCCATCAGGTGCTGGCGCGGGATCTCGGAGGAGTTCAGCATCGCGACGCCCCGGGTCAGGGTGAATTTCGACGGGTCGTCGAGCAGCATGAAGGCCAGCAGGAACTCGTTCCAGGCGATCATGAAGACGTAGAGCGCGACGGAGGCCAGCGCGGGGAGCGACAGCGGCAGGGTGATCTTCCAGATGACCTGCAGCCGCGTGAGCCCGTCCATCAGGCCGGCTTCCTCGACCTCCGCCGGCAGGCCGCGGAAGTAGCCCTGCAGCATGTAGAGCGACACCGGGATGGTGGTGACGGGATAGATGATGACGATGCCGAAGATGGTGTTCCTCAGGCCGGTCATCGAGAAGGCGATGTAGATCGGCAGGGCCAGAACGATCATCGGCACCATGTAGATCAGCAGGATCGAGCGCGAGAAGGTGGTGCGCCCGGCGAAACGCAGCCGCGCCACGGCATAGGCGCCGGGGACGGAGAACAGCAGGGTGATCAGCACGGTCAGCACCGAGACGTAGAAGGACGTCCAGAGGTAGGTGCCGAAGTTGAAGGCGGTCAGCAGCTCGTAATAGCTGTCGAACAAGTGCCAGCCCTGGCTGAGGTCGATGGAGAAATCCAGCGGGTTCTGCATCAGTTCCGACTGGTTCTTCAGGCTGGTCATCACCATCACGTAGAAGGGAATCGCGACGACGGCGGTGAAGACGATATAGCCGATGCCGGTGAGAAAGCGGATCACCGCCGCCTCCCAGACGTGGCGGGTGACGCGGCCGACGGACACGTCCTTCATGAACAGCAGCATCGAGCCCAGCAGCGCGGCGCCCAGGACGCCGTTGGCGATCGGCAGCAGGGCCTGGGGCACCGTCTCCGACCCGGTAATCGGGCCGCGCCCGATGCCGCCCATCGCGCCCATCAGGACGGCCCCGAACAGGATCATCACCCAGGGCGCCCGTTTCGGCGCCGTTCCGGCAGAGCCGTAGAGCGCGCCGAACAGCAGGGTCCACAGCGGGTCGGGGCGGACCTCGACCCCGGCGCCGAAGGCGACGATCACCGCCAGCGCGAAGGTCAGCACGAAGCTCCAGAGGATGCCGAGGACGACGCCGGTCAGCCAGCCGATGCGCAGGACGCTCATGGGCAGGCCCCCTGAACGGGGCGCGGCAAGGCCCTTCGAAGGGCCTTGGCCACGCAATTTCGAAATTGCGTGGTAAGCGGTTTCGAAACCGCTTGGCCAAGCCGCTTCGAAGCGGCTTTCGGGGCGCGGATGGCGGTCATAGGCCCTCCTCGCGGCTGACGTATTTCAAAAAGAAGATCGAGAAGACCAGCAGGACGCAGAAGATCACGACGGCCACCGCGGCGCCGGCGCCGATATTCGACACGGCGAAGGCCTGTTCGTAGACGTTCACGGTCAGCGTGCGGGTGCCCGCGTTGCCCCCCGTCAGCAGGAAGATGTCGTCGAACTTGTTGAAGGTCCAGATGAAGCGCAACAGGAACAGGACCGACAGGATGCCCATGAGCTGGGGCAGCGACAGGAACCAGAACTGCTGGAACGGCGAGGCGCCGTCCATGTCGGCGGCCTCGTACATGTCGGTGTCGATCGACTGCATCCGCGCGAGGATGAACAGGAACGACAGCGGGAAGTAGCGCCAGACCTCGAAGACGGTCACCATGATCAGCGCGAGCGGCCGCTGGCCGAAGAAGTTGATCGGCTGGTCGATCACCCCCATCTGCACCAGCAGCGCGTTGGCCGAGCCCGAGAACGGGTCGAACAGCGTGACCCAGGTGAAGGCTACCGCAATCACGGGCGCCACGTAGGGGAAGAGGTACAGCCCGCGCAGGAAACCCTGGCCGCGGAACGCCTTGTTCAGCAGCATCGCGGCGAAGAGGCCGGTGACCAGCGCGCCGATCGTGCCGAAGACGGTGTAGAAGACCGTGGCCCAGAGCACGGTGAGAAAGTCGTCGCCGCGGAAGACACGGGCGAAGTTCTCCAGCGTGAAGTCGAGGTTGGTCAGCACGTTCTCCGACCGGCCGGTGATTTCGGGCGGGCTGTCGTCCACGTCGACGCCGTTGTCGAAATAGGCCTGTTCGACCGTGACCGGGATCTCGATCTCCTCGCGCTGGCCGCCGTCGAGGTCGCCGAAGTCGCAGAACAGCGACGGGCCTTCCAGCGCGCAGCGCGGGTCGATCTCGCCCAGGGTCAGCCCCTCGGGGATGGTGTCGGTCAGGGTGACGCCGAGGATCGGTTTGTCCTGGCTGGAGTTGCGCAGGCGGTATTGCAGGGTGGCCGCGTCGCCCGCCGCCTCCGGCCGGCCGCGCAGGGCCTCGCGCACGACCGGCGTGGGGGCGCGCAGGTCGGCCAGCCCGATGGGCTTGAAGCTGATCCAGAAGATCGACAGCAGCGGCAGGACCACCACCATCGAGACCGAGAAGATCGTCGGGAACAGAAGGCCCCAGGCCAGGCGCGCCTCGCGGCGGCCGAGCGGGCCGGTGCCGGTGGGGGGCGTGGGCTGGGTCATCGGTCGGTCCCGTGGCGTGCGGAGAAGCCCTCGCCGGGCCCCTCCCCCGGCAGGGGGAGGGGCGGGAGAGCCGTGCGACGGTCACTCGATGGCGGCCAGCTCGTCGTTCATCATCTCGACCGCCTCGGCAGCGCCGATCCGGCCGTCGATATACTGGCGCACCACGCGGTTGATGACCTGGCTGTTGATCATCTTCGACGCCAGCGCGAGTTGCCCGTCCGCCACGCCCCAGCGCTGCGCGACGTCGAGGCCGCCGACGATCTCGTCGATCATCTCCTGCGCATAGAGGTCGCCCAGCGGCGCCTTGCGGTCGACGCCGACCGGCAGGGTGGCCCAGAGGTCGACGAAGGCGGTCGGGTCGTCGGCGGTGCCGCGGCGGACCGGGAACTTGCCCTCGGGCGCGATGGCGAGCGTCGATTCATAGCCCTCGCCCATCGAGTATTCGACGAACTGGATCGCCTCGTCGAAATTCGCGTCCGCCGTGATGCCGAACAGGTTGGTCGAGGACCACGCTGCGCCGTCGGGGTTCGAGGGGCCGGCGAAGTTGGTGACGATACCGGTCTTCGACGCCAGCTCGGTCGAGGTCGGGTCGTCGTTGATCGTCGGCGGGGCGCTGTCGCGCAGGCCGGCGAGCTCGTCGAGGATGAAGGGCGACCAGATGATCATCGCCGCGTCGCCCGCGAAGTAGAGCGTGCGCGACTGGTCCCAGTACAGCTCGCCCGGCGGCGACGCCTCGGCGATGGCCTTGTAGAACTCCAGCACCTCGGTCGTCTTCGCCTCGTCGAAGCCCTTGAACCCGTCGGGGCCGACCGGCGAGGCGCCGTTGGCGAGGAAGACATGCTCCAGCACCTGGCTCATGAAGGCCTCGTCCACCTTGGTCGCGGCGACGAAGCCGAACATCTCGGGCGGGTTGTGCAGCGCGTCGACGGCGGCCAGCACGTTGGCGTAGGTCGTCGGCGGCTCCAGCCCGGCCTCGTCGAACAGATCCTTGCGGTAGACGATCATCTGCGTCCAGCCGTCCGAGGGCACGGAGGCCCAGCCGTCCTCGGTCGCGACCATGTCGAGCGTGCCGGCGGCGAAGGTGTCGGGGCCGAGGCTCTCGATCACCTCGGTCGCGGCGTCTGCGTCGAGGATGCCGGCCTCGACCCAGGGCAGGGCGTAGGACAGCGGGTGATAGACGACGTCGGGCAGGTCGCCGGCGGCATAGGCCGCGGTGGCGCGGGTGCCGAGATCCGACTCGGTGACGGGAATCACCTCGACGGCGATGCCGGTCTGTGCCTCGAAGGCCTCGGCCATGTCCTGCTGGCGCTCCAGCCGCTCGGGCTGTTCCTCGGTGGTCCAGAAGCGGATATCGGCCATTGCGGCACCGGCCGAAAGGGCCAGTGTAAGCGCGCTGCCGAGCAGCAGTCGCCCCCGGTTGGATCGTTCGAAATACATGCGGAAATCTCCCTATGGTGCGTTCGGTTCGCCTTTGACGGGAGGCCGACCGGCCGGCAGAGCGGCGGAAGGGCGCGCGGATCGACCGGGCCTCTTTCGCGGGCCTCGGTGTCGGTCGACCGGGCGCGCCCGGCGGCGCCTTCCAATCCTCCCGGGGGCAGTGTTGCGCGGTCAAAGCGGTTTGGGCAAGCGATTCCTGGAAAGGATTTCGCTGCGTCAGCGAAACGAACGCCGTTCGGATGCAGGCCGGGAGCGCCACGGCCGAGCCGGGGGGCGCGGCGCGACGGCTAGCCGACCAGGCTGATGCCGACCCAGGCAGCCGCGCCGACAGAGCCATAGCCGAGCGCCGCGATCAGCCCGTCGCGGACCAGAAGCGACAGCGAGAACAGCGTCACCGCGCCGCCCAGGATCGACGAGGTGAAGGGGAAGAGTTCGAGAAACGGCATCGCCAGCCCGCAGAGCATGCAGGTCAGCACCATGAGCCAGGTCAGCGGCGGTTGCACGAGGTAGCTCATCCGCGTGCGGGCGTGGCGGTCGAGAAAGCCGGCGGGCTTGCGCAGCCAGCGCGTGGCCCGGCGCAGCGACGCGGAGGCGATCCGCCGGCGCATCAGCCAGTCGGGCAGCCACAGGTGATCGCGGTTGAACAGGATCTGCCCGGCGACCAGCGCGATGGTCAGGCCGCAGACGGACGAGAAGACCGGGATACCCGAAAGCGGCGAGACGACGGCCAGCGCGGGCGCCATCAGGACCGGGATGAAGGACGCCTCGCCCAGCGCGGCGACCACCTCGCGCAGCGTGGTCTTGTCGCCGCCGGCGGCGGTTTCCATCCTGTCGACCACGTCGGTGACGGAGCCGATCTCTGGGACGATCTGGTCGGTCATGTCCGGGTCCGGAACGGGGACGGGCAGGCGGCCGCGACTATGCGCAAGGAAGTGGGCCGCGGCGCGGCCGATTGCAAGCCGCAACCGCGCCGGTCGGCGAAAGCTGGCGTAAGGTTGAAGGTATTGGCCGCCGCGCGCGAGCCGCCGCCGGGGCCCTGGCGGGGCGAGCCGTCGTCGCCGAAGGGCCGGGTGGGACGGCCCAGGCTGAGGTCGTCCCGCGCCAGTGCGCACGCGATCGGCGGACCGCTCGAACAGGCCACTACATAATGCGCCGTGCCCGCTCGATTCCTATTGACCCCCCCGATCCCTTCGCATACCTACGCGCCCGGTTCCGGCGGAGTAGCTCAGTTGGTTAGAGCAGTGGAATCATAATCCATGTGTCGGGGGTTCAAGTCCCTCCTCCGCTACCATTGACCTCTAGAAAATCCTTAAGAAACAATTCGTAAGCTCATGGCGTGACGCAGGGCTACCATTTTCCATACCAACTTGAGTTTCATTTTTCGGCGCATCTATGGCTGCGCGCCCTGAGAAATTCAAAAAATTCTCTGACACCGCGCTCTGCGCCATCCGCGACAAGCACTACCGGTCAGGAAGGACCCTGAGAGACTGGGCGGCTACAGCACGCAGAGCGAGGTGACGGCCTCGGGCGCAGCTTGCAATCACGAGCGAAAATGGACTGATGTAGAGCTACGCGACGAGCGCCCTTACTCCTGTGCCGGAACGAGCATTCCGGCCTCATAGGCTTGGGCCAGCGCGTTGAGGTATTCCTTCCGCCGCACGCTTTGATGCGGCAGGCCTTCAATGAGGGGGTTCTGCGCGGAACGGAGGGCTTCGAGTGTGTTCCGAAGGTCTTGAGACGACATGGCTCTGCTCCTTCAGGCGGCGAACGCCACAACCAGGAACAGGAATGCCATTTCGACCAAGGGCAGGGTGAAGTTTCCAAAACGCATCGTGCTCGTCCTCGTTAGCGCGCCCCCACGCTGGGAGCTATGTAGAGCGCGCTTCCAATGATTAACACATGTCCTTTTGGATACGTGGCCCTATCGGCAGCCACTGCGTGTCGAGTACGAACAGGCAGACCGGAGGTAGCACGGAGACCTTCCGACCAGATCAGCATTCCTCCCGGTGGCCACTGGCCACAACCAACGGCGGCTCCGGCGGGAACGACCGTATATCGAACCATTTGAACCGCGTGCCGTCCGGGTTCGTCCGATCCCCGCAGCGGATCGGGTAGCCATTGGTGGCCTGGCGGATCAGACCGGCCCGGAAGGCACGCAGGTCGATCAGCCACCACGATGCCAGTCCGCGTCCACTGGCATCGGCATGGCCGTAGAACATCCAGTCGCCCTTGCCGTTCACAATCTTGGACAGTTCGGTTTCGGCGCCCGAGGGCACCTGCGCGCGAATGGTGAAGTCGTAGGGGTAAACGCGAGCGTAGCCGGGCCGGCGAACCCTCGCGGCGATGTGCATGTCCTTCGCCTCCATCATCAGCAGGTCAGTCGCTTCGTGCATGTCGAAGGCGTCGGGCGCGATGGAGAGAAGATGCGCGCCGACGATGCGCTGGATTTCAGGAATGAAACGGTCGGACCAGCTGCGGTTGATGGCATATGGGTAATTCATGGAACAGGCGGCCTCACAGAAAGCGGGGCCACAATGGTGCGCGGCCCCGAGTACCAGTGTCGGACGGCTCGGATATCACCCCCTTTCGGCCTCTGTCTGGCTGGTTACGCTGCGTCCTGCGGGATGGGTGCGCGACCCTGAATGACGACCTGCCACTCCTGCTCGTGCAGCGCGCAAAGCTGCTTCGAGTGCTCCTCGACAGCGAGGATCAGCGACAGAATGGCGTTGGCATCGTCATCTGGTACGTTGATGCGGTTGGACTCGGAGGCCAGTTCGTAGAGCGCGTAGGTCAGGCCGGAGAGGACATTCAGCTTACTCTCGGTCTCGCCATAGGCTCTGCGGAACTGCGATGGATCGAAGGTCGCTGTGTCGGTCATGCTGCGCGCTCCTCTTCCACGACCTCGGAGTAGGCAGCCAAGGCTTCTTCGACGCTGCGCTTTTCCCGAATTGCGATCCGGAGGGCGACCTGAAGCCCGCGCCGTTCGGCCTCCGAGAGCGACTTGACCTCCTCCACGAGAGGCTCGGTCTCCTTCACCTTGGACTGGTGCGACCGCAGGACATTCTCGTCTTTCCCGCAGAGCAGCCAGTCGATGTCTCCGCGTGCCTCCTTGCAGAAGGCAATGAGTTCATCGGTCAAAAGGACGCTGTCCTCGTCGACCTCGACCCGGATGGGCTCCATGTCGGCCAGCTTGGCAAGCAGGTCGACCCGCTCCTGCACGCGAGGCCACGACATTTCCTCGTGCCGTCGGCGGTAGGCCTGCACAAGCGGCCGCACGTCTCCGAGGAAAAGCCAGTCGAGGCAGAGTTCTTCGTTTCGGGCATAGGCCAGCAGTTCCTGCGTTGGCGCTCCCTCGTCGTCGAGGATGGTCGCCGGTGCCTCGGTGCCGGTCCATTCCGCGAACTGTTCAAGCCGTTCGCGCGTGGCTGCCATGTCGGTCTTCATTTCGATTGTCCTCCTATCAGACTGCGTGGAACTGGTGGATCTGCCCGTTGACCGCGATCCGGCTGACGGTCGCGAGGTTGACGGAGCGCGGAGCCTTCGCCTCGGCATCCCAAACGGGCAGCAGGTGCGGGTGGCGGCTGGCACGGGTGACACTGGCCTTCCGACCTGCGTCGGTCGCCGCATTTCCCTTCAC
>NZ_JARGYC010000095.1 GCF_029168335.1 Psychromarinibacter sediminicola | reverse complement strand
GGGGGCCAGCCCCCCAGACCCCCCGGCGTATTTCGAACGAGAAGAAGAATGTCCGGGCTCGGGGAGGGGCGGCCGGAGCCTACCGCGCCAAGACGAGATCCACGCGCAGCCCGCCCAGCCGGTCGCTTTCGCCCAGGATCAGCGAGCCGCCATGCCGGCGCGCGATGTCCTGCGCGATGGCGAGGCCCAGGCCGACGCCGCTGCCCCGGTCCTGGTTGCGCGCCGCGTCGAGCCGGGCGAAGGGCTTCAGCGCCTCCTCGCGCCGGTCCTCGGGGATGCCCGGGCCGTCATCCTCCACCACGATCCGCACCGCGCGCCCGGAGACGACCACGCGCAGCTCGCAGGCCCGCGCATAGCGCATGGCATTGCCGATCAGGTTCTCCAGCGCCCGCGACACCGCCATCGGGCGCAGCATCGCCGGGCCCTCGCCCGACACCTCGGTCAGCCGTACCGCCGCGCCCGACCGCGCCACCACGTCGCGCACCAGGGCCACGGGGTCGCAGGGCTCGGGGTCGCCCAGCGTCTCCTCGCGCGCGAAGGTCAGGAATTCGTCGAGCAGCCGCTCCAGCTCCTCCACGTCGCGCGCCAGTTCGGCCGCTTCGGCGTCTTCCAGCATCGACAGGCCCAGCCTGAGCCGCGTCAGCGGCGTGCGCATGTCGTGGCTGACGCCCGACAGCATCATCGTGCGCTGTTCGATCTGCCGCTCGATCCGGGCGCGCATGTCGAGAAAGGCGTTGCCCGCCGCCCGCACCTCGGTGGCGCCCGCGGGCCGGTAGGGCACGACGCGGCCCCGCCCGAACTCCGACGCCGCGCGCGCCAGCCGCTCGATCGGGCGCAGCTGGTTGCGCAGGAACAGATAGGCGATCACGGTCATCAGCGCCCCAGTCAGCAGCATCAGCACCAGAAGCTGGTGCGGGTTCGACGCCGACACCCGCCCCCGGTCGAAGGCGGCCCGCAACGGCCCGTAGCGCGTCGTCAGCCAGACCGACACGCTCTTGCTGTCCGGTTCCAGGTCGACCGCGGTCACGCCCTCCATCTCGCTTTGCAGCGTCTCGATCATCTGCCGGCCGGAGAAGTCCCACACCCCCGGCGGGTCGGGCGCGGCAGGGGTGTCGGGCAGCGCCACGCGGAAGGCCAGCGGCGCCGCGATGCCGGCCAGCGCCGCGCGCGCCGCCGCCAGATCGGGCGCTGCCTCCACCACGTCGCGCAGATGCCGCAGCTCCAGCGCCACGCTGCGGGTCATCTGGTCGGTCACCCCCTCGTAATGCCGCTGGATGAACACGACCGAGACGACGAGCTGCAGCGTCACGATCGGCACCAGCAGGATCAGCGCCGCGCGCCCGTAGAGCGAGCGCGGCACATAGGCTTTGACCCAGGCGAAATCGAAAAAGCTCATGGGGCTGGTCATAGCGCGCCGGAGCGGTCACAACAAAGCACTATGACCGATGACGCCCCGTTCGCCCCCGTTCCTGACCGTGTTCCCGGCCCCGTCCGCGGCCGCGTCGAGACGCCGGAGCCCGGCCTGCGGCGTCTGCTGGCGCCGAACCCGTCGCCGATGACCGAGCGCGGCACGAACACCTATATCGTGGGCGAAGGCCGCGTCGCCGTCATCGACCCGGGCCCCGACCGGCCGGAGCATCTGGCGGCGATCCGCGCCGCGCTGGCCTCGGGAGAGACCGTCAGCCACATCCTCGTCACCCACGCCCATCGCGACCATTCCGGCCTGGCGCCGGCGCTGGCGCAGGCGACGGGCGCGCCGGTGCTGGCCTTCGGGCGGGCCGAGGACGGACGCTCGGAGCTCATGCAGCGGCTCGCGGCCGAGGGGCTGAGCGGCGGCGGCGAGGGGCTGGATCGGTCGCTGACGCCGGACCGCCTTCTGTCCGACGGCGACACCGTGTCGGGCGACGGCTGGACGCTCACCGCGCTCTGGACGCCGGGCCATGCCGCCGGGCATCTCTGCTTTGCCTGGGGCAACGTGGTGTTCTCTGGCGACACGGTCATGGGCTGGGCCAGCACCATGGTCTCGCCGCCCGACGGCGACTTGACCGCCTTCATGGCCTCGACCGAGCGGCTGGCCGCGCGCGGCGCGCGGGTATTCTATCCCGGCCACGGCGCGGCGATCCCGCGGCCGGCCGAGCGCTGTGCCTGGCTGCTCACCCACCGCCGCGACCGCGAGGCCGCGATCCTGGCGGCGCTGGACGGCGGCGGCCGCACCCCGGCCGAGCTGACACGGGCCGTCTACCGCGACACCCCCGCCGCCCTGATGCCGGCGGCCGAGCGCAACGTCCTCGCGCATCTTATCGACCTGGCTCAGAAAAACCGCGTCCGCGCGGCGCCGCGCCTGTCCGGGGACGCGCGGTTCCACCCGGTCTGAGACGGCTGTCGAAAAAGCCCGTTTCCCCTATGGACGCCGCAGACCGGCCTTGCTATATGACCCGCCAACGTTCCGGCGTAGCTCAGTGGTAGAGCAGTTGACTGTTAATCAATTGGTCGTAGGTTCGAATCCTACCGCCGGAGCCAAGGATTTCAGGGGCTTAGCTAGAGATAGCTAAGCCCTTTTCCGTTGGTACATGCGCCGGGGCCGCCCGCGCTACGCGCCGCCCCGGCCGGCCGGCGGCGCATCGGCGCCGGCCGCACCGGTGCCGTCGCGCGCGAGATCCTCCAGGATCGGGCAGTCCGGGCGATGGTCGCCGGCGCAGGCCTGCACCAGATGCGCCAGCGTCGCGCGCATCGACTGAAGCTGGGCGATCTTGTCGTCGATCCGCTCCAGATGCTCCTCGGCGATGCGCTTGACCTGCGCGCTCTCCCGGCCCTCGTCCTCGTAAAGCGCCAGGAGCGTCCGGCATTCCTCGATCGTGAAGCCGAGCGCGCGGGCGCGGCCCAGGAAGGCCAGCTTGTGCAGGTCGCTCTCGCGGAAGCTGCGATAGCCGTTGGCGCTGCGCCGCGGCCGGATCAGGCCGATATCCTCGTAGTAGCGGATGGTCTTGGCGGGCAGGCCGGAGCGGTCCGCGACATCCCCGATATTCATGCGCAAGCTCCTTTCACTCTGCGGGCGCGGCGACGGCGGCGCCGGCCGGGGCGGCCGGTTCGGCGGCCCGCCCCTCGTCCATCGCCGGCGCGATGCGGCGCAGGCGCAGGGCGTTGGTCAGCACGAAGACCGACGACAGCGCCATCGCCCCGGCCGCCAGCATCGGCGACAGCAGCACGCCGAAGGCCGGATAGAGCGCGCCCGCCGCGACCGGGATCAGCGCCGTGTTATAGGCGAAGGCCCAGAACAGGTTCTGCCGGATGTTCCGCATCGTCCGGCGCGAGACCTCGAAGGCGTTGACGACCCCGCGCAGGTCGCCCGACATCAGGACGATATCGGCGGAGTCGATGGCCACGTCGGTTCCGGTGCCGATGGCGATCCCGACATCCGCCTGCGCCAGCGCCGGCGCGTCGTTGATGCCGTCGCCGACGAAGGCGACGCGCCGGCCGTCCCGGCGCAGCTCCTCCAGCGCGGCGACCTTGCCGTCGGGCAGCACGCCGGCGACGACATGGTCGATGCCGGTCTCGCGCGCGATGGCCTCGGCCGTCTCGCGCTTGTCGCCGGTGATCATCGCCACAGCCAGACCCTTGTCGTGCAGCGCCGCGATGGCGGCGCGGCTGGCGGGCTTCACCGGGTCGGCCACGCCCACGAGCGCGGCAAGACGCCCGTCCACGGCGGCGAAGAGCGCGGTACGGCCCCGGCCGGCGAGTTCCGCCTCGCGGGCGCGGAGCGGGCCGGTGTCGATGCCCTCGCGGTCCATCAGGCGGCCGGCGCCGATCAGCACCTCGACGCCGTCCACCGTGGCGCGCACGCCGTGGCCGGTGATCGAGGCGAAGTCCTCCGCCCCGGCCGCCGCCGCGCCCTCGGCGCGGGCGGCGCGGACGATGGCCGCGGCGATCGGGTGCTCGGAGCGGTCCTCGACCGCGGCGATCTTCGACAGCACGTCGGCGCGGTCGGCGCCCTCGGCCAGCACGAGATCGGTCAGCTCGGGCCGCCCCTCGGTCACCGTCCCGGTCTTGTCGAGCGCCACGACGCCGACCGAGTCGAGCTGCTGCAGCGCGTCGCCCCGGCGGAACAGCACGCCCAGCTCGGCCGCCCGCCCGGTGCCCACCATGATCGAGGTCGGCGTGGCCAGCCCCATCGCGCAGGGGCAGGCGATGATCAGGACCGAGACCCCGGCGACCAGCGCCAGGGTCAGCGCGGGCGTCGGGCCGACGACCAGCCAGACCAGCACGGTCAGCGCCGCCGCCGTCATCACGGCCGGCACGAACCACAGCGTGATGCGGTCGACCAGCCCCTGGATCGGCAGCTTGGCGCCCTGCGCCTCCTCGACCATGCGGATGATCTGCGCCAGCGTGGTGTCGGCGCCGACGCGGGTGGCGCGGACGGTCAGGCTGCCGGCACCGTTGACCGTGCCGCCGGTGACCGCGTCGCCGGCCCCCTTCTCGGCCGGCACCGGCTCGCCGGTCAGCATGCTTTCGTCGACATGGCTGGCGCCTTCGATCACCTCGCCGTCCACGGCAATGCGCTCGCCCGGCCGGACGATCACGGTGTCGCCTAGCACCAGCTCGTCCACCGCCACCTCGACGCTCTCGCCGTCCCGCATCACGCGGGCGGTGCGCACCTGCAGCCCCAGCAGTTTCTGGATCGCCGCACCGGTGCGGCCCTTGGCGCGGGCCTCCAGGAACCGGCCCAGCAGGATCAGCACCACGATCACCGCCGCTGCCTCGAAATACACGGCGCGGACCGCCTCGGGCAGCAGCCCGGGCAGGAATGTCGCCACCACCGAGTAGAGATAGGCCGCCCCGGTGCCCACGGCGACGAGGCTGTTCATGTCCGGCGCGCCCTTCAACAGCGCCGGGACGCCCTTGCGATAGAACACCCGCCCCGGCCCGGCGAGGACCAGCGTGGTCAGCACGAACTGCAGGATCCAGCTGGTCTGCTGGCCGATCGTCGCATTGACCCAGTGGTGAAAGGCGGGAAAGACGTGGCCGCCCATCTCGATCACGAATACCGGCAGCGCGAGCGCCGCGGCATAGCCCGTGCGCCAGGCGAGGCCGCGCGCCTCCTCGGCCTTGCGCGCCGTGCGATCCTCGCCGCCCATCGCCTCGGCCAGGGTGGCGGGGTACCCGAT
Source organism: Psychromarinibacter sediminicola (assembly GCF_029168335.1). Classification (GTDB taxonomy): domain Bacteria; phylum Pseudomonadota; class Alphaproteobacteria; order Rhodobacterales; family Rhodobacteraceae; genus Psychromarinibacter; species Psychromarinibacter sediminicola. The sequence continues at coordinate 8,905 of NZ_JARGYC010000095.1, read as the reverse complement.
CCCGGTGCTCGCCGCGATCAGGTCGTCGGGGCTTACAGCCCCTTCGGCATAGGTGACGGTGGCGGACTCGGACGCGAGGTTCACGTTGACGTCCAGAACGCCGGGAATTGCTTCCAGCGCCTTGTCCACGCGCCCGACACAGGAGGCGCAGGACATGGATTCGACGTTGAGCGTCACTGTCGCGGTGCGGGCCGGATAGCCCAGATCGTCCAGCGTCCCGACCGCCGCCGCGATGCGATCGGGGCGGTCGACCGTGATCCGCGCCGTCTCGGAGGCGAGGTTGACCGAGACGTCACCGACTCCGTCGAGCGCGCTCAGCCCGCGTTCGACGCGCCCGACGCAGGAGGCGCAGGACATCCCCTCGACGGACAGGGTGACAGGGTGGCGTTCGGACATGGCAGCTTCCTCGGATCTCGTCGGCTGTTCCCCAGATAGGGTTTCCAGTGACTGGAAGGTCAAGAGGCGCCGGAACGTTTTCCGCGCATCGCATCGGATCTTGACCTTCCCCCTGCTGGAATCTCCATCTCTTCGGCATCGCCGGATCAAGGAGGGTGCGACATGGACTTCAAAGTTCCCGAGATGAGCTGCGGCCACTGCACGGCCGCCATCGAGACATCGGTCAAGGCGGCCGACCCTGCGGCATCGGTGGCGTGCGATCTCGGCGCGCGCCGGGTGCGGATCGACAGCGCGCTCACGCCCGAGGAACTGGCCGCGGCGATCAAGGCCGCCGGCTACGACGCGCAGCCCGTCGCGGCCTGATCCCGGCCCCTGCCGGGCCGGCCCAGTGGCGCGCGGGGCACGCCGGCCGAAAACATGCAGCCCCGGCGCGCACGTGCGGCGCCGCGCTTTGCCGTTCCCGGCAAGGCGCGGCATTATGCCCGCCAGGTCGTCGCCCCGGGAGGTCTCATGCCGCGCCAGACAAAGCTCATCCTCTGCCCCATCAACCTGCGCCACGTGCAGGTCGAGTACAACGCCTATACCGAGGCGGTCGAAATGGCCCGGCGCCGCGACGCCAGGCTGATCGTCGCCACGGTGGCGCCGGAGATCGAACGCAACCTGAACATCTACAATTCCGATGTCTACTGGGGCGGGCAGCTGCGGACCTTCCTGAAGGAGCATCCGGCCGACGGCGTCACGATCGAGACCATCGTGCGCAAGGGCGCCGTGCATCGGCAGATCGTCAAGCTCGCCGCCGAGCGCAAGGTCGATCTCATCGTGATGGAGGCGGCCAACCCGAAGGTGCAGGACTACCTTCTCGGCACCACGGCGTCGCATGTCGTGACCCATGCCGAGTGCTCGGTCTACGTGGTCCGCAGCTGAAGGCCCGGCGCCGCGACGCAGGGGCCTGCAAGGAGCGCTTGGCCCCACTGTCAGGCCAGATTGGGGGCCAGCCCCCAAACCCCCGGAGTATTTTCAGCCAGAAGAAGTCAGGAGCATGCCCCTGCTCCTTCTTCTCGTTTCAAATACGCCCGGGGGGTCTGGGGGGCTGGCCCCCCAGAATCGCACGAAGTGCCAGAAAGATTGCGCCGCAGGCGCGCCTTCAGATCACGCCGGGCGCCGATAGCGCCGACGATCCAGAACATCCGCGCGAAACAAGGCCCGCCACCCCGCTCATCCAAACGTGTCCCGCCCCGCGCTTCCCCCGTGCCGCAAACCCGTTACACTCCGGTCCAGCCACCAGACCCACAGGGAGCCCCATGTTCAGACCGCGCCACGCCGCCCTCGCCCTCTGCCTCGCCGCCGCGCCCGCCATGGCGCAGGAGACCATCACAGCCCACGGCATCTCTCCCTTCGGCGAACTGAAATACCCCGCCGATTTCGAGCATTTCGACTACGTCAATCCCGACGCGCCGCAGGGCGGCACCATGAGCTTTCGCGGCACGCTGGCCTCCGGCACTTTCGACAGCCTGAACTACTACATCCTCAAGGGCGAACGCGCGCAGGGCCTGCCGCATATCCACGATCCGCTGCTGGCCGAGGCGTTCGACGAACCCGCCTCGTTCTACGGCCTCATCGCCGAAAGCCTCGAATACCCCGAGGATCGTGCCTGGGTGATCTTCAACCTGCGGCCCGAGGCGCGGTTCTCCGACGGCCACCCGATCACCGCCGAGGACGTGGTCTGGACCATCGACACCCTGAAGACCGAGGCCGAGCCCTACTGGCAGATCACGCTGGAGGATGTCGAAAGCGCCGAGGCGCTGGACGACCACCGCGTGCGCGTCACCTTCGCCGAGGACGCCGCGACGCGCGACCTCGCCGCCACGGTCGGCCAGCTCTTCGTGCTGCCCAAGCACTATTACCAGGATGTCCCCTTCAACGAATCCACCCTGGAGCCGCCGGTATCCTCGGGCTGGTTCCGCGTGGAAGAGGTCGATCCCGGCCGCTCCATCACCTATTGCAAGGATCCCGACTACTGGGGCGCCGACCTGCCCGTGAATGTCGGCAAGAACAACTTCGACTGCTACGTCTACGAGTATTTCTCCGACACCACCGCCGCCTTCGAGGCGCTGAAGGTGGGCGAGTACCTGCTGCACGAGGAATTCCAGTCGTCCATCTGGGCCACCTCCTACGACTTCCCCGCCCTCGACGCGGGCTGGATCGTCCGCGAGGAAATCCCCGACGGCCGCTCCTCGGGCGCGCAGGGCTTCTACATGAACCTGCGCCGCGACAAGTTCCGCGACGTGCGCGTGCGCGAGGCCATCGCGATGATGTTCAACTTCGAATGGACCAACAAGACGCTGTTCCACGGCCTCTACAACCGCTCGGATTCCTTCTGGGAGAACTCCGACCTGCAGGCCGAGGGCGTCCCCGAGGGCGCCGAGCTGGCGGCACTGGAAGCGTATCGCGGCCAACTCCCTGAAGACATCTTCACCGAGCCCGCCGTCTCGCCGCCCGAATGGTCCGCCGACAGCAAGATCGACCGCCAGGCGGTGCGCCGCGCCGGCCGCCTGCTGAATGCGGCGGGCTGGACCGTCGGCCCCGACGGCATGCGCCAGAACGCCGACGGCGACCCGCTGACGGTGGAGATCGTCTCGGACAGCGCCGCCTTCGAGCGCGTCCTCCTGCCCTATATCGAGAACATGCGCCGGGTCGGGATCGACGCGATCTACACCCGCGTCGACGCCGCCGAAGAGGTACAGCGGCAGGAGGAGTTCGACTTCGACATCATGATCGCCCGCATCGTCCTGCCGCTGCGCCCCTCGACCGAGCTGCGCACCGTCTTCGGCTCGAAGGGCGCGAAATCGCCGGGCACGCTGAACCTCGCCGGCGTCTCGGACCCGGCGGTCGACGGGCTGATCGAGGAGATCATCGCCGCCGAGACGCTCGACGAGATGACGGCGCATGTGAAGGCGCTGGACCGGGTGCTCAGGGCCAAGCACATCTGGGTGCCGAACTGGTACAAGGGCAGCCACTGGCTGGCCTACTGGGACGTGTTCGGCAAGCCCGAGACCAAGCCGCCCTATACCCGCGGCGTCGACTACTGGTGGTGGGATCAGGAGAAATACGAGGCGCTGGTCGCCGAGGGCGCGCTGAACTGAGCCGGCGGCGCCGCGATCAGGCCACGGGCGCCGCCGCGCTGCGCCCGGTCTGCGGCTGGACGCGCACCTCGACGCAGGTGCCATCGCCGCCCCGGCTCACGTCCAGCTGCGCCCCCAGCGTCTCGGTCAGGGCCAGGACGATGCTGCCGCCGACCCCGGATTTGCCGCGGCTGCCGGTGGTGTCCAGCGCGCCCTCCAGGCTGTCGGCGCGGTCGCGCTGCGCCGCGATGCCGGGCGCCTCATAGGGCCAGTCGCTGTCTTCCGGCATGCCGACGCCATCGTCCTCGACCACCAGCCGGACGCGACCGTCCTGCATGCGCTGGCACCGCACGTTCACCACGCCGCTGTCGCGGCCCTCGAAGGCATGCTCCAGCGCATTGGTCAGAAGCTCGGACAGCAGCAGCCCCAGCCGCGCCGCCTGGTCCATCGGCAGGGTGATCTCCTGGCAGTCCACGTTCACCTTGATGCCGCTGCGCCCGACCAGCCCGGCCAGCTCCGCGGCGATCCGGTCGAGGTAGGAGCCGACGCGGATCTCGTCGCCGCCACCGCCCGCCATGCTGGCACCCAGCACTTCCTCGTAAAGCAGCGCCAGCGCCTCGATCCGGCGCCCGACCGCACGCATGCTCTCTTGCGTCACTTCGCGCTTGGCCTGCACCCGGATCATGCCGACGATCATCGACAGGTGGTTCTTTACCCGGTGCTGCAGCTCGCGCAGGAGCGACAGCGTGTGGTCGGTTTCGGCATCCGCCGGACGCGCGCCGTGGCTTGCCTCCGGCGTGTCGCCCTCTTCCAGTTCGCGCTGGACCCCGAAGAACGCGCTGATCTCGCCGGCCTGGTCGCGTACCGGCACCACCAGGAGCTGATTGCGGAACGGCGTGCCGTCGGCCTTGTGGTTGGTCAGCACCACCTCGAACTCGTCGCCGCTGTCCAGCCCGCGCCGGATGCGGTCGACGTCTTCCTCCGCCGTCGCCTCGCCCTGCAGGAACCGGCAGTTCCGGCCCAGCGCGTCGTCGCGGCTGTAGCCGGTGATCTGCTCGAACGCCTCGTTGACATAGGTGATCGGATTGTCGGGGGCGTGCGGATCGGTCATGACGATCGCGACCGAGGCCCGATCGACCGCAAGATCGACCGGAACCTGGCTGCCTGCGCGCATGTCTTCCATCCCCGTACCCCCGCTCCGTCCCGATCCACTGAATGGCTTTCAGATGAGTCTTAAGACAACCGCCCTAGGTTTCAAGAAAGACCCGATTAATTCGGCGGCGCCGTGACGCAAAGCTCATCGCGGCGGCCGCCGAGGGGCCGCGTCCCGCGCCGTCTCGGCCGGAAACGCTCTTAAATTCGCTGGCCTGCGCCGCGGCGATTTGCCATCATCCGGTGAATCGGCGCCGTATTTGCCGATAGTATTTCCTGTGCCGCGCCCGGCCCTGTGCGTTTCCCCGGGATGGTCGGCACCTGAAAGCGGAATTGAGATATGACGCTCGAAGTGATCGGCGCGGGCTTTGGCCGGACCGGTACGATGTCGACCCGGGAGGCGCTGAACAAGCTAGGATATCCCTGCTACCACATGACCGAGGTGGTGCTGAACCCGGCGAACCGGCGGCACCTGCGCTTCTGGCAGCAGGTGGCACACAGCCCCGAGGGCGCGCAGCACGACTGGGAGACGGTGTTCGGGACCTACCGCGCCGCGCTCGACTTTCCGGCGGTCACCGTGTGGAAGGAACTGCTGGCGGCCTACCCGGACGCCAAGGTCCTGCTGACCCTGCACCCGCACGGCGGCCCCGGCTGGTACGACAGTGCGATCTCGACGATCTGGTACACGGAATCGATGTGGCAGTGGAAGGTGATCGAGACGCTGTTCCCGTTCGGCCGGCGCTTCGGCCCGATGCAACGCGAACTGATCTGGAACCGCAGCCTGCGCGGCACCATGCCCGACCGCGACCGCGCCATCGCGCGCTACGACGCGCATGTGGCCGAGGTGATCGAGACGGTGCCGCCCGAGCGCCTGCTGGTGTTCCGCGTCACCGACGGATGGGAGCCGCTGTGCCGCTTCCTCGACGAACCGATGCCCAACGAGCCGTTCCCCTGCATCAACGACCGGCGCGAATTCTGCTGGGTGAACCGCGCCGTCGCGGCGGGGGCCTATGCGCTGCTGGCCGCCTGCGGGCTGTTGGCGGCCGGCGCCGTCTGGGGGTTGACGCTCTTGCTGTGACGTGCCGGGTTTGCGAACCCCGCCCGCATCGCTATCCTCCCTGCGATTCCCGTAAGTCTTTGAGGCCGATATGTCCCGCCTGTTCATCGCGTTCGCCCTGATCCTCTCCACCCTTTCGGCCGCCGCGCAGGAACGCCCGCGCACGATCCTGGTGCTGGACGGCTCCGGTTCGATGTGGGGCCAGATCGACGGCGTGAACAAGATCGTCATCGCCCGCGAGGTGATCGGCGGCCTGCTGCAGGACTTCCCGCCCGACCAGGAGCTGGGCCTCACCGTCTACGGCCACCGCCGCAAGGGCGACTGCAACGACATCGAGACCGTCATCGCCCCCGGCCTCGGCACCACCGGCGCCATCGCCCAGGCGGTCAACGCGATCAATCCCAAGGGCAAGACGCCGCTGTCGGCCTCGGTCATGGCCGCCGCCGAGGCGCTGCGCTACGGCGAGGAGAAGGCCACCGTCATCCTCGTCTCCGACGGGATCGAGACCTGCAATGTCGACCCCTGCGAGGTCGGCCGCACGCTGGAAGCCACCGGCGTCGACTTCACCGCCCATGTCGTCGGCTTCGACGTGCAGAACGACCCGCAGGCGCTGGCGCAGCTGCAATGCCTGGCCGAGGAGACCGGCGGCATCTTCCGCACCGCCGCCAACGCCTCGGAACTGACCGAGGCGCTGCAGGCGGTCTCCGAGCCGCCCGCGCCCGAGCCGGCCGACACGCAGCTGGCCGCGGTCGAAGGCATCGGCGGGCCGCAGATCACCGAGGGGCTCAGCTGGACCGTCACCAACGCGCTCGGCGTGCCGATCCTGTCGGGCGTGGCCGACGCCGCGCCGGTGCTGCCGCTCGACCCGGGCGACTACAAGGCCATCGTCCGGCGCGAGACCGACGGCGCCCGCGCCGAGCTGGGCTTCACCGTCGCCGGCGCCGACCAGCGGGTGGTGCTGGTGCTGCCGGAGCTGGTGCAGGAGGTCTCCGTCGGCTTCGGCGCCACCGAGGGCATCGGCGGCCCGGCGATCACCGAGGGCCTGAGCTGGACCGTCTCCGACGCAACCGGGCGCCCCGTCCTGTCGGGCAGCACCGACGCGCGGCCCTCGCTGATGCTGGAGCCCGGCACCTACACCGCCGCCGTCACCCGCGCCGAGGACGGCGCCACCGCCGAACAGCGCTTCACCGTCGCCGAGGAGGCGCGCCGCGTCGTCCTCGTCCTGCCGGAGATCGAACGGCCGCAAGACGTCGACTTCGTCGCCCGCGCCGGCGGCCAGACCATCGGCGACGGCCTGGCCTGGACCGTCACCGCCGGCGACGGCGCGACCGTCCTGCAGGAAAACGCCGCCAGCCCGTCCGCCCGGCTGATGCCCGGCAGCTACACCGCGACGGTCACCCGCGGCAGCGACGGCGCCACCGCCCGCCGCCGCTTCTCGGTGGAGGACTCCGCCCAGACCGTCGTGCTGACCCTGCCCGAACTGCCGCCGGACCCCGTCGACGTGCGCGTCTTCGCCACCGACGGCCGCCACGGCCCGCGCATCGACGAGCCGCTGATCTGGGATCTCGATGGCCCCGACGGCGCGATCCTGACGGCCGAGCAGACCCCCAGCCTGGACCTCGACCTGAGCGAGGGCGCCTATACCGTCTCGGTCATGCGCCCCGCCGACGAGGCCTTCGCCGAGCAGCGCTTCGGCGTCGGCTCGGTCGACAAGACCGTCACGCTGGAACTGCCGGAGTTCCGGCCGCTGGCCAGCGTCACCGCCCCCGACACGGCGGTCGCGGGCGACACGATCCAGGTCGACTGGACCGGCCCGGACGCGCATGACGACTATATCCGCGTCACGCGCCCCGGCGAGACCGATGCGATCAACTACACCCGCACGCGCGAGGGCACGCCGCTCCGCCTGCGGATGCCGCCGGAGCCGGGACAGTACGAGATCTCCTACATCCTGCGCGACGGCCGCAAGATCCTCGCCACCGAGACCATCGAGGTCACGCCCGTCGAGGCGACGCTTTCGGTCTCGGGCGACCTGATCGCCGGCAACACGGTGCAGATCGACTGGACCGGCCCCGACTATCACGACGACTATATCTCGGTGGTCGAGACCGGCGGCACGGACGCGATCAACTACACCCGCACCCGGTCCGGCTCGCCGCTCGATCTGAAGCTGCCGCCGCGGCCGGGCACCTACGACATCCTCTACGTCATGCGGCAGGACCGGACGGTGCTGGCGCGGATGACGATCGAGGTGGCCGAGGTCACGGCGACGCTCTCCGCCCCCGCCACCGCCGCGACCGGCGCGACGGTGCAGGTGGACTGGACCGGGCCGGACTATCACGACGACTATATCTCGGTCGTGGAGCCCGGCGGCACGGATTCGATCAACTACACCCGCACCCGCAGCGGCGCACCGCTCGACCTGAAGATGCCGGCCGAGCCGGGCACCTACGAGATCGTCTACATCATGCGCCAGGACCGCCGTCAGCTGGCCCGCCGCACCATCGAGGTGACCGACGTGACGGCCACGCTGGAGGTCCCCGCCACGGCCACCGCCGGCGAGACGATCCAGGTGGACTGGACCGGCCCGGATTACCACGACGACTACATCTCGGTCGTGGAACCCGGCGGGTCGGATGCCATCAATTATACCCGCACCCGAAGCGGCTCCCCGCTGGACCTGAAACTGCCCGCCGAACCCGGCAGCTACGACATCATCTATGTGATGCGTCAGGACCGCACCGAGCTGGCCCGCGTCTCCATCGAGGTCAGCGAGGTTACCGCCACGCTCGATGCGCCCGCACGCGCGACGGCCGGGGAGACGATCCAGGTCGACTGGACCGGCCCGGACTATCACGACGACTACATCTCGGTCGTGGAACCCGGCGGCTCGGATGCCATCAACTATACCCGCACCCGAAGCGGCTCTCCGCTGGATCTGAAGCTCCCCTCCGAACCCGGCAGCTACGACATCATCTATGTGATGCGCCAGGACCGCACCGAACTCGCCCGCATCTCCATCGAGGTCAGCGAGATCGGCGCTACCCTATCGGCTCCGGCCCAAGCCACCGCCGGGGAAACCATCCAGGTCGACTGGACCGGCCCGGATTACCACGACGACTATATCATGGTCACCGAGCCCGGCGGCACGGACTCGATCAACTACACCCGGACCCGA
>NZ_JARGYC010000094.1 GCF_029168335.1 Psychromarinibacter sediminicola | reverse complement strand
TGGACCCGACGTTCGCATCTGCGAGCGACCCGCCTTCCAGCCCCGGCGACAGGAATAACGTCCTTCCAACCCGACTTCTTCAGCAGCCTGCTAAAGGATACGACGCTCTTAATCTATGGTTTACTTTTCATTTTAATAAGTTTTGCCTAAGTAGCCACTGATCGTCATACGAACTGCTCACGTATTAGGCGTTCCTCCAGGCCGTGGCCCGGATCGAACAACAGCCGATGCCGGACGCTGGGCTCCGACCGGATGTCCACCGCCACCACCCGCTGAACCGACCGGCTGTCGGCATCCGCCATGACGGGGCGCTTGCCGGGCTCCTGCACGTCGATCCGCACCTCGGCCATCATCGGCAGCAATGCGCCGCGCCAGCGCCGCGGCCGGAACGGCGCGATCGCGGTCAGCGCCAGAACGTCCGACCCGATCGGCAGGATCGGCCCGTGCGCGGAATAGTTGTAGGCCGTCGAGCCGGCGGGCGTCGCCACCAGCGCCCCGTCGCAGACCAGGTCCTCCATCCGCACCTTGCCGTCCACCGTGATCCTCAGCCGCGCCGCCTGCGGACCGGCCCGCAACAGCGATACCTCGTTGATCGCAAGCGCCTCCTGCATCGCGCCCTCCGGCGTCTCGGCGCGCATGTGCAGCGGATGAATCACCGTCTCCTCCGCCGCGGCCAGTCGCTCCAAGAGCCCGTCCGCCGCGAAGCCGTTCATCAGGAACCCGACCGTACCGCGGTTCATCCCGTAGACCGGCGCGTCCAGATGCATCGTGCCGTGCAGCGTCTGCAGCATGAACCCGTCGCCGCCCAGCGCCACGATCACCTCCGCCTCTTCCATCGGCACACAGCCATAGCGCTCGGAGAGCATCTCCTGCGCCTCGCGTGCCACCTGCACGTCGCTGGCCACGAAGGCGATCTTGGTCATCCGCATCCTCCTGCCGCCACAATGCAACCCGGCGCCCAAAACACAAGCCAAAGCCGCCCGCGGCACGCTGCGTGTCGCATTGAGGGGTTAAAGCCGGCGCCCGGATGCTGTAAGAGGCCCCCAATCCAAGCTGCAACGGAGTATGCCCATATGAACGCGCCTCATCGCGATTCCGGCTTCTTTACCGAAGCGCTGTCCGCCCGCGACCCCGAACTGTACGGCGCCATCCGCAAGGAACTCGGCCGCCAGCAGGACGAGATCGAGCTGATCGCGTCGGAAAACATCGTCTCCAAGGCCGTGCTCGAAGCACAGGGCTCGGTGATGACCAACAAGTATGCCGAAGGCTATCCCGGCAAGCGCTATTACGGCGGCTGCCAGTACGTGGACATCGCCGAAAACCTCGCCATCGAGCGCGCCAAGGAGCTGTTCGGCGCCGGATTCGCCAACGTGCAGCCGAATTCCGGCTCGCAGATGAACCAGGCGGTGTTCCTGGCGCTCTTGCAGCCCGGCGACACCTTCATGGGGCTCGACCTGAACTCCGGCGGCCACCTGACCCACGGCTCGCCCGTCAACATGTCGGGCAAGTGGTTCAACGTCGTGTCCTACGGCGTCCGCGAGGGCGATCACCTGCTCGACATGGACGACATCCGCGCCAAGGCGCGCGAGCACAAGCCCAAGCTGATCCTCGCCGGCGGCACCGCCTATTCCCGCACCTGGGACTGGGCCGCCTTCCGCGAGATCGCGGACGAGGTTGGCGCCTGGCTGATGGTCGACATGGCCCATATCGCCGGGCTGGTCGCCGGCGGCGCACACCCCTCGCCGGTGCCGCACGCCCATGTGGTCACCTCCACGACGCACAAGTCGCTCCGCGGCCCGCGCGGCGGCCTGATCCTGTCGAACGACGAGGCCATCGCGAAGAAACTGAACTCCGCCGTCTTCCCGGGCCTGCAGGGCGGGCCGCTGATGCACGCCATCGCGGGCAAGGCCGTCGCCTTCGCCGAGGCGCTGCGGCCGGAGTTCCAGGGCTACGCCGCGCAGGTCGTCTCGAACGCCCGCGCCATGGCCGACCAGCTGCAGAAGGGCGGCATCGACATCGTCTCGGGCGGCACCGACAACCATCTGATGCTGGCCGACCTGCGCCCCAAGGGCGTCACCGGCAAGGCCGCCGAGGCCGCGCTGGGCCGGGCCCGCATCACCTGCAACAAGAACGGCGTGCCGTTCGACCCGGAAAAGCCCTTCGTGACCTCCGGCATCCGCCTCGGCACCCCCGCCGGCACCACCCGCGGCTTCGGCGAGCCGGAGTTCCGCCAGATCGCCGACTGGATCGTCGAGGTGGTCGACGGCCTGTCGGCCAACGGCGAGGACGGCAACCACGCCGTCGAGGACAAGGTGAAGGCGCAGGTCACCGACCTCTGCGGCCGCTTCCCGATCTATCCGGGGATGTAAGACCTTCGCGGCGCCGGCCCGTCCGGCGCCGCCACCGCCGCTTGCCCATTGGCAGCGGCGCCTCCCCGTGTTCTGCTGAGCCGTGACAGAACAAGGAGGCCCCCATGGACCACACCCCCGCCGGCACCCGCCCGTCGCTCACGCCCCCGGCCGATTACTTCACCGGCCGTGTCCGGCAGGACCCCATCGTCGATGCCCCGGACCCCGCGCGCGTCCGCGCCGCCTGGGTCACCTTCGAACCCGGCGCCCGCACCGCCTGGCACACCCACCCGCTGGGCCAGACGCTGCACGTCGTCTCCGGCTGCGGCCTGTTCCAGACCGAGGGCGAGAAGATCGTCACCATCCGTCCGGGCGACACGATCTGGATTCCGCCGGGCGAACGCCACTGGCACGGCGCCGCGCCCGACACATTCATGTGCCACCTCGCCATGCACGAGGCGCTGGACGGCAAGCATATCGACTGGGAAGAGCACGTGACCGACGCGGAATACAACGGCGAACGGGCGGGCTGACCGCCGGACGCCGTGCCTGGAGCGCGCCGCTTTCCTTCGCAGTTACGCGGCGCGCTCTGATTTATTGATGCCGCAGATCCGAGGCGCACAAAACCCGCTCTTGTGCGCCATGCCCTACCCCTCGATGCCGGTGCAGACGACGAGAATCCGCGCCGGCGTCTCCCCGGCCGAGGCGTAGAGATGGCCGCGGTTCGAATCGAAATAAACGCTCTCGCCCGCCTCCAGCGCCACGTCCCCGCGCCCCTCGGCGCGGATCGTGACCCGGCCTTCGAGAACGTGCAGGAACTCCTCGCCCGGGTGCCGCACCATCCGGTCGAGCCGCATCTCCTCCAGCGGTTTCAGCGTGCCCAGCATCGGCACCATCGCCTTGCCCCGCACCTCGGGAAACAGCATCTCGTAGGTGTAGTTCTCGGTCGCGAGAAACCCGTGCCCGCCCTTGCGGCAGATCGCGAACTCGCCATCGGCGAAGGCCGAACCGCGGTCCGAGAACAGCTCCGCCACGTCGACGCCAAGCCCCTCGGCCAGCTTGGCGAACCGGTCGAAGGTCGGTGCCATCAGCCCGCGCTCGATCTTCGACACCGTCGACACGGCCAGCGAGGCCCGGTCCGCCACCTGCTGCAGCGTCAGCCCGCGCACCTGGCGCAGATGCCGGGCCCGTGCGGCCAGGCGGGCCCGGCTGTCCTGTGCGTCCCGCGGCAGGTCGGTGTCCTTCGTCACGTTCATGACCCCGAGGTTACGCGCGCCCGCCGCCGGGGTCCACGGCAAGCCGCGCGGCGCGGACCCGAACAGGGGTCTTTTCCGATCGGAAAAACGCGGCTAACCTGCCGGCATGGCGGACCGGTTCGACATTCTCGTGATCGGCGCCGGCGTCGCGGGGCTCTCCGCGGCGGCGGCGCTTGCCGGCTCGGCCCGCGTCGCGGTGCTGGAGGCCGAGGATCAGCCGGGCTACCACGCCACGGGACGCTCCGCCGCGATCCTTGCGCAGAATTACGGCAACGGCCTGATCCGGGCGCTGACCGCCGCATCGCTGCCGTTCTTCGACACGCCGCCCGAGGGCTTCGCCGCCGCGCCGCTGCTCTCGCCCCGCGGCCTGGTCCGCATCGCCCGGGCCGACCAGCGCCCGCAACTCGAAGCCGCCTTCCGCGACATGGCGGCCGATACCGCGCTGCGCTGGCTCGACGCCGACGCGGTGGCCGAACGCATCCCGCTTCTGCGCCCCGGCTATGCCGCCGCGGGTTTCGAAAACCCGGACGCCGCCGATATCGACGTCCACGCGCTGATGCAGGGCTGGCAGCGGCAGCTCACCGCGGCGGGCGGAACGGTCCGGACCTGCGCCGGCGTCCAGCGCATCGCCCGGGTCAACGGCGAATGGCTCTGCGACACGCCCGGCGGCCCCGTCGCGGCGCCGATCCTGGTGAACGCCGCCGGCGCTTGGGCCGACCGCGTCGCCGACATGGCAGGTGTCGCGCGGATCGGACTGATGCCGCTGCGCCGCTCCGCCGCCACGTTCGACGCCCCCGAGGGCGTGGACCTGGCCGGCTTTCCGATGACCGTCGACGCCGACGAGGCGTTCTACATGAAGCCCGAGGCCGGCCGCCTGCTCGCCTCGCCCGCCGACGAGACCCCGGCCGTCCCCGGCGACGTGCGCCCCGAGGAGCTGGACATCGCCCACGCCATCGACCGCGTGCAGACCGCCTTCGCCGTCGAGGTGCGCCACATCCGCGCCAGCTGGGCCGGCCTGCGCAGCTTCGTCGCCGACCGGGCGCCGGTGGTCGGCTTCGACGACGGCGCGCGGGGCTACTTCTGGCTGGCCGCGCAGGGCGGCTACGGGGTGCAGACCGCGCCCGCGCTGGCCCGTTTCGCCGCCGACAGCATCCTGCATCCCGGCGCCGCGCCGGAGATCGCGGGCGTCCCGGCCGACGCGCTGGCGCCGCACCGAATCCGAACCAACCGGACACAACAGGGAGGAACCTCATGAAAAAGCTGCTACTGGGCCTTGGCGCCCTCGCCTTCAGCGCCGGCACTGCGCTGGCGGACTGGTCGCCCTCGGGGCCCATCAATCTCTGGATCGGCTTCGGCGCGGGCGGCGAGACCGATACGCTCGGCCGCCTCGTCGCGCAGGAGATGTCCGACGCGACCGGCTGGGACATCGTGGTCGAGAACAAGCCGGGCGGCGGCGGCATGGCGATGTTCACCCAGCTCGCGGCCTACCCGGCCGACGGCCAGACGCTGGGCATGGGCGTGACGATGCCGGTGCTCGTCAACCTCACCATCCGGCCCGACGAGGTGCCCTTCGACCTCGACAGCTTCGACTATATCGGCACCGTGGCGCTGGCGCAGCTCGCGCTCGTGGCGCCGGCGGATGCGCCCTATGACGACCTCGCCGGGCTGATCGAGTATTCCAAGGAGAAGGGCGGCGCGCTGGTGGCGTTCGACGCCAAGCCGCAGGAACTGCTGATGGGCGTCGTCAACGCGCAGTCCGAGGCGGGCTTCAAGATGGTCACCACCGAAAGCTCGGCCGAGGCGCTGCAGAACCTGCTGGGCGGGCACGTGGACGCGGCGTTCAACGCCGGCGCGCATATCCCCTATCTCGAGTCGGGCGAGCTGAAGATGATCGCCTCGGCCAATGCCAGCCGCCACAGCTATGCCCCCGACACCGGCACGGTGCGCGAGGCGGGCTATGACATCTATGTCGACCCGTGGTTCTACATCGCCGCGCCCGACGGGCTGCCGGAGGAGACGCACACGGCGCTGTCCGAGGCGCTGAACAATGCGCTGCAATCGGACGCCGTCCGCGACGCCATCGAGAAGACGATGCATACCGAGCCCGCCGATATGGGGCCAGCCGAGACCAAGGCGATGATGGAGGACGGCCTGAAGAATGTCGGAAGCCTCTTCGGGCAGTAGGCAGGCGCCCGGCCCCGGCGACCGCGCCCTGACGCGCGGCGCCGGGTTTGCGGTGCTGGCCTTCGCGGCGGTTCTGTGGGTCTGGATCATCCCGTGGCAGGTGGACGCCTCGGGCACCGGCTGGATGCGGCCGCGCACGCTGCCGCTGATCTGTGCCGCCGGGCTGGGGATCGGCGGTGCGCTTCTGGCGGTGGTCCCGGCCGGCCTCACCGACCTGCGTCCGCGCGCGCACCTCAAGGCGGCGGGGCTTCTGGTCATCGCCGCCGTCGCGGTCTGGGCGATGGCGCGCTGGGGCTTCCTCTGGGTCGCGCCGGTGCTGGCGGCGGCGCTGGTCGCCATCCTGCGCGAACGCCGCCCCTTATGGATCGCGGCGACCGTCATCGGCGTGCCGGGCGCGATCTGGCTCGCCGTCGTCGAGCTTCTCGGCCGCAGCCTGCCGTGAGCGCCTGATGCCGCCCCTCGACTCCGTCCTTGCCGGCTTTGCCGACGCCTTCACCCTGTTCAACCTGCTGTTCGTCGTCGCCGGCGTCGCGATGGGCCAGCTGGTGGGCGCGATCCCCGGCATCGGGCCGGTCATGGCCATGGCCATCGCCATTCCCTTCACCTTCACGCTCGACACGCTGCCGGCCGTGTCCTTCCTCGTGGGGATCATGAAGGGCGGGCTGTTCGGCGGGGCGATCCCCGCGGTGCTCATCAACACGCCCGGCACGCCGGACGCCGCGGCGACCACCTTCGACGGCCATCCGCTGGCGGCCAAGGGCAAGCCCTTGAAGGCCACCAAGATGGCGCTTTATTCCTCGGTCACCGGCGACGCCTTTTCCGACATGGTGCTGATCCTCGCCTCTGCCCCCATCGCCGTGATCGCGCTGAAGCTGGGGCCGGTCGAGGTCTGCGCCCTGATGATCTTCGCCTTCGCGGTGATCGCGGGTCTGGTGGGCGATTCCCTGATCAAGGGGCTGATCGCCGCGCTGCTGGGCCTCCTGCTGGCCACGGTCCAGCTCGATCCCGAGCAGGCCACCCCGCGTTTCGACTTCGGCTATTTCCAGCTCTACGACGGCGTCAACCTCGTCGCCGTCGCCGTGGGGATGCTGGCGGTGGCCGAGATCGTCCGCCGGATGGCCGAGCATGACGGCCGCCCGCAGCCCGCCGCCGTGCCGCAGTCGGAGGAGCCCGGCGCCCGCGGCGTGTCATGGCGGGAATACTGGGGCTGCCGCTGGACCATGCTGCGCGGAGCGTTGATCGGCACCGGGCTGGGCGCCCTGCCCGGCCTCGGCTCCACCGCCGCGGCCTTCATGTCCTATGCCAGCGCAAAGCGCGGCGACCCCGGCGGCGTGCCCTTCGGCGAGGGCAACCTCCGCGGCATCGCCGCCACGGAAAGCGCCAATTCCGCGGTCATGGGCGCCAACCTGATCCCGCTTCTGGGCATCGGCATTCCCGGCTCGGTCTCGGCCGCGCTGCTGATCTCGGCCTTCGTGATCCACGGCATCCAGCCGGGGCCCCTGATGTTCCGCACCCAGCCGGAGCTGGTCTACGGCATCTTCGGCGCCATGCTGATGGCCAACCTGTGTAACCTGATCGTCGGCCAGCTCTCGCTCCGCGCCTGGAGCGCGGCGGTCAAGGCGCCGGCCTCGTTCATCTTCCCCGCGGCGCTGATCTTCTGCATCGCCGGGGTCTACCTGTCCTCCGGCGGGCTGTTCGGCGTGTCCATCATGCTGATCGCCGCCGCGGTGTCGCTCACGCTCACGGCCGTCGGCATCCCGGTGATCGTCCTGCTCATCACCTTCTTTCTCGGCCGCCGCTTCGAGACCTCGCTCAGCCAGGCCCTGACCATCCTCGACGGCGACCCGCGCGCGCTGACGGCGCATCCGGTCGCGCTGATCCTGCTGGTGGGCGCGCTCGCCACCGGGGTCTGGATGGCCCGGCGTCGCTGACATGCGGCGGGGCGTCCCACTGGCCCCCGCCCGCGCCCCGTGCCATCCTGCCGCGGCGCGCGAGGCACGACAGGGAGCGAGGACATGCACGAGGCCATCCGCAAGGACAACGTCGCCGTCGTCACCGGCGGCGCATCGGGAATCGGGCGCGAGGCCGCGCGGCGGCTGGCCGAGCTGGGCATGCGCGTCTGCATCGCCGACCTGGCCGGTCCCACTCTCGACGACGCGGCCGAGGCCACCGGCGCGGCGCTGGCCGTGGCCGCGGATGTCTCGGTCCCCGACGACCTCCATGCGCTCAAGGACCGGGTCGAGACCGAGCTCGGCCCCGTCGACCTTCTGATGAACAACGCGGGCACCCAGCCGGGCAGCTCGATCTTCGATGCCGAGGCCAACTGGCAGGCGATCGTCGACACCAACATGTGGGGGATCATCCGCGGCAGCCAGATCTTCGGCCCCGACATGGCGGCCTCCGGGCGGCCCGGGCTGATCGTCAATACCGGCTCCAAGCAGGGGATCACCACGCCGCCGGGAGATCCGGCCTACAACGTCTCGAAGGCCGGCGTGAAGGCGTTCACCGAGGCGCTGCAGCACGAGCTGCGCAACATGGACGGCTGCCGCACCGAGGCGCGGCTGTTCATCCCCGGCTGGGTCTTCACGCCTTTGACGGCGCGTGGCCGGACCGAGAAGCCCGAGGGCGCCTGGACGCCGGAGCAGGTCGTCGACTTTCTGCTGCAGGCGCTGGCGCGCGACGATTTCTACATCCTCTGCCCCGACAACGACGTGGACCGCGCCACCGATGCCAAACGCATCCTCTGGGCCGCCGGCGACATCGCCGAGAACCGCCCGCCCCTGTCGCGCTGGCACCCCGACTACGGCGATGCCTTCGCCGCCTGGCTGAAGACCTGACGTCTCAGCCCGGGCGATACACCCGGTTCGCCTCCGGATCGCCCGTCTCGTAGGGCAGCGCCGCCAGCTCCGCCGCCACGGCGGGCGGGATGGCGGCACGCGCCCAGTCGAGCGTCTGCGCCACTCGCTCCGGTTTCGTCACGCCGATGACAGTCGACAGAACCCGCGGATCGTTCATCGAGAATTGCAGCGCCGCCGCGCCCGGCGACACGCCGTGCCCGGCACAGACCGCCTCGATCCGCTTCGCCGGCGCCAGCGCCGCTTCGTCCGCCTCCTGGTAGGTCACGCGCGGCATCTCGGCCGTGCCCTTCGCCAGCACGCCGCCGGCATAGGGCGCGGCGTTCAGCACCGCGATCCCCGCCTCCTGCGCATAGGAAAACAGCGCGTCCGCCGCGCGGTTCATCAGCGTGAAGCGGTTGTGGCTGATCAGCGCGTCGAACGGCCGCTCGCGCAGCAGCGGCTCCATGATGTCGAGCCGCCCCATCGCCAGCCCCACCGCCTGCGTGATGCCTTCCGCCTTCAGCTTGAACAGCTCGTCCAGCGCGCCGCCCTCCGCCGTGATCTCCTGCAGGTCGCGCGCATGCTCGGGATCGTGCAGGTGCAATAGCGGGATCGTGTCGAGCCCCAGCGCCTCCAGGCTCTGCTCCGCCGATTGCCGCACCCGGGCGGCGTCGAAGCGGCCGGTCTCGAAATCCCGGTCGACCTTGGACGAGATCACGAAGCCCTCGGGCAACCCGCCCCGCTCGCGAATGGCATCGCCGATGCGCGCCTCGCTGCGGCCGAAGCCATAGATGCGCGCGGTGTCCAGGCAGTTCACCGGACTGTCGAAGATCGCCCGCAGCGTGGCGCGGGCGCGGTCCTCGTCCACCGCGTAGCCGTAGGTGTCGGGCATGTCGCCCAGCCCCGAGGCGCCGAAGCAGATCGGGGTGACGGACAGGCCGGTATTGCCGAGGGGGCGGCGGTGCATGAGCGTCCTCCTTTGCGCGCGTGCTGCCCGCTCGTGTTAACCGCCCGCGCCCGGCAAAGGCAAACGCCGCGCCGCTTTGCCGCCCGGGATCCTGGCCAGGACGGGGGAGGTGCGATGAAGGGAGATACCGGAACCTAGGGCTTGCGGCGGCGCTTCGCCCCCGGCTTGTCACACTGCCGCCTGCCTAAATAGCAGCCTAAGCATCTGATATTTTGGGGATTAAGTGGTGCCCGGGGGCGGAATCAACTTCTACTATTATACTGCGGTTTGGGGTGATTTTCTGCCTAGTTACCACAAAATATTACCACGAAACAGGCGAATCTCGCTAAATGTGGAACCGAACACTCCATGGGATTCCGCGTTGGGGCCGCGGAAACTAGATGTCGCGCGGCGTGGATGGCACAAGAATCGAAGAGCCCCGGCCCGAACCGGGGCCTTCATTGTCGATCTGCGCTTTCCGCGGAGCGTGAGGCATCACGCAAGGAACTGGTGCGTTGCATTCAGCGGCTTTCGCGCCCTCTCCTCGTCGACGACCGAAGTCACCTCCCCCTGGCCGGAGACCTTGAGAACGATCTCCCCGTGGTCCTCGACAGGCTTCCGCGGCATGTCGGTCAGATCGTAGAGGAACGGAAACGTCGCGCCGGGCACGTCCGTCGTCACACCGATGACCCGGTCGCCGCAGGGCTCGGGCACCTTGAAGACGAGCTTGCCGTCGACGATCTGCCCCAAAGCTACAGTAATCGGCAGCATCCGAGCGCCGATGATGGCGTAGAGATGCACGTTCCGTTGCTGCGCTATGGTGTCGTCGGGGCTGGGGAAAGCGATGTGCCCGCCGTTCACCTCGGTGAGGCCCGCGACCAGGAGCGTTGCCCCAGACGCGCGCAGGGCCTCTTCGGCCACTTCGCGTGGTGTCGAAACCGACTGGCGGCCGAGATCGAGCCAAACCTCGTCGGCTTGCAGCACTCGCGCGATGGCCTGGAGCTTGTCGCGGCGCGGTCGGGATTGGCCGGTCGCCCACTTGTGCACCGTATTCAGGGATACATTCAGCCCTGCCTCCGCGAGCTGCCGCTTCAACCAGGTAAGGCGACCATGCTGACCCTCCGGGGCCAGTGGATGGGCGTCCATGGCTCGGTCAAGCCTTTCGGGGAAGCCGTCACGCTCTTTCATTTCCATCTCACTCCCCCTTCAGCGCCGTCGCGCAGTGCTACTCCAATCTGTGTTGAGGGGAGCGCCTATCACCTATTTATTAATTAATCAACAGACTGGGGATAGTCGTCTACAGCCTTGGAATGTTTTCTACGGGCAAAACGAGCAGTACCCTAATCGGAATGTGCGTATGCTAGACACGCAAGCGGGTGCCATCACAGCTCGTGGTGCCCGACAGGCCAATCCTTTCGGGGAGGCGTTGCTCTTGTTCGAGCTCAAGCGGCGATGTCATGCTGAGTCGCAAAATGCCATCAAATTCCCTCCGTGATTCGGCCTGAATGACCTCTCTCAAGCCGACCGAGCTAACCATTTCCTCGTTCGAGGTGCCCTGGCGCAGGGCCAGGGCATAGCGGAGAAAAAAAACCGCTCTGCCTTCTGCCCACGCCGGCGCGGTAGAGCGTTGAACTGCTGGAACAGTACGAGGCGCGACGTGAGCCCCCTCCCGGCCTGGATCGAATCCAGAATTAAGCCTCCGGATTTCAATGGCTTCCGGCACCTCGATTAGCCGCTTCACCTGTTGCTCTTAAGCCAAGATGCTCCTCGGCTCGTAGTTTGTGACGGAATCGGCGCAAACGAGACACGCTTACACTGCCAGGCTAGCATGATCAACTAAAAGAGGATACTTCCCATAAGGGTGATGAGGTGCTACTCCCTGTTGAGCAATCGAGCCCAAGAACGAGGAGCCAGATCATGGTCAAAGTCAAATCTACGAACGTACGGCGCCCCTATCAGGGCGGTGAATTGCACGATCTGCTGTGCCTGCACTTTCCGCAGCACCGGACGCCAAATCTCGTCTTCGACGTGCCGCGGATCGCGCGCGATCTGGGCTTCGTGAACGAGACGATCTACCGCTGCCTCCGCAAGGACTGGATTTCGGTCGAGGTGTCGAAAAAGCTGATCGCTCTCTCTGAAGATCTTCAGCTCGACGATATCTTCGAGGAGGACAGATACCCCGAAAAGCCGCTGGCCCCTGTCGACCTCCTGGCGTTCCTCTTCAACGAATACTGATCGGCTTCCCGGTCGCCAACACCGGGGAGCGGTATGGCTGACGACCTCTTCGAGATTAAGATCGCGACAGGCGCAGGCTCGAACCTCGGCCGCGTCAAGAACGAAACGGTCACCTGGCGCCAGTTCGGGCGTCGGATGCAGAAGATATACCGCGATGGCATCAGCATCGCGAGGTGGAACGCGCTGACGAAGCGGGCCAAGGAAGGCGACAAGAAGGCGCGGGACGAACAGAACCGGCGGAAGGCCGAGGCGGGCTATTTCTGCCAGGGTTGGTTCGAGGAGGGCCGCCGGAAGAAGGACCTCCAGCAATTCGTCTCGATCATCTGCCTCGACGTGGACGATCTGGAGCCGGAGCAAGCCGACTACATCCTCGGCGGGCACTCCTGGCTGACCCAGACCTATACCTGCCTGGTCTCCTCGACGCGCTCGCACACCGCGGCCGCGCCGCGGCTCCGCGTCGTGGTCCCGCTCAAGCGCCACGTCAAGATGGACGAGGGGCACGCCATCGGGCGCATCCTCGGCTCAGGGCTGCTGGAAACGGTCGAGGAGTCGATGGACGCCATCGACGATGTCAGCTTCCGCGCGAATCGACGAGCCGCCGGCGCCGGCACCGAAGCCGAAACCGGAGCCAGACCGCGGGGCGGTCGACCTCGACGACTTCCTCGACTTCGGCGACGAGGATGACGAGCCCGAGGAGGACGACGGCGGCGTGGGCGCCGACGACTTCGACGACCTGGACGACGAGGACGAGGACGCCGAGCCTAAGAAGGGCGCCAAAGAGGACCGAGAAGCCTGGAAACAGAAGCTCCACCTCAAGGCCAACGGCGACGTTGAGCCATCCGCCGACAACGCCGCGATAATCTGCGAGAACGACGCCCGGATCGCGCCGTGCATCGCCTATAACGAATTCACACGCGAGCCGGTCTGCCTCAAGCCCATCCGGTCGAAGGGGACTCACCTCGCCTCGCCGCCGGTCGAGAAGAGAGACCGGGAGTACGGGCGACGTTGGCAAGACGCCGACGACATTTCCATCGAGCGGCTGTGCTCAGTGCCGCAGGAGCGTCACGGCTACGGGGTCGACTTCCCTCGATCAAAGATCGAGAGTGCCGTCCTGACGGCCGGGGGGAAACAGAAGTTCCATCCGGTCAAGGACCTCTTCAAGGAGTACCGCGAAGCCTACGTCGCGGCCGGGCGCCCGACGAAGGGTGCGATCTGGCGGCTGCCGCAGGACTACCTCGGCTGCGAGGACAACGCCTACTTCCGCGAATCCTCCTGGGCGCTCATGCTCGGGCTCGTGGCGCGGGTCTTCGAGCCGGGGCACAAGTTCGACCTCGTGACGATTATCCAGGGCGCCCAGGGCGGCGGCAAGTCGACCTTCTGGGAAGTTCTGGCGCACGAGCGGTTCTTCGGCAGCCTGCCGATGAGCTTTGACGATCTCGGCCGCATGATCGAGGCGACCCAGGGCAAGCTCATCTGCGAGATGGGCGAGATGAAGCACGTCAACGCGAACACCAACGAGACGGCGAAGGACTTCATCACAAAGCGGGTCGACGAATACCGGCTGGCCTACGCTCGCCGTGTGGACCAATTCCCGCGGCAGTTCATCCTCGTGGGCACCGCGAACGAGGGCGAGATTCTGCACGACCCCACCGGCGCCCGGCGCTTCAATATCTGGCCGGACGAGCACGACCGGCGCAACCGGATCGACCGCGACCGGCTGATCGAGAACTTGCCCATGCTGTGGGGCGAGGCATACGACGAATACCTCAAGATGCGGAAGGCGCAGCCCGAGGGCGACCTGTTCCTCGATCTCCGCAGCGACGAGGCGCTCGACTACCACGCCGACATCACCGACAAGGCCCGGCGCCGCACGGCCAAGGAGATCATCGCCGACGAGATACAGTCCTGGCTCGACACGCCCCATGAGGCCGAGAACGTGCTCGTAGACGAGCAAGGGATGCCCTTGGACCCGGACGACGAGCGGATGATGGTGCGGAACGTCGTGACCCCAAAGCAGGCGTACGAGGCGCTCAGCGACAGCCCGAGCCTGCGGGCCTACCGTAACGCCGACTTGCGGACCTACGGAGAGGCCCTGGGTGCGCTCAAAGGCTGGGAGCGCAGTGAAACGAAGACACGGCGGTTCAAAGAACGGAACGCGCAGACCGTCTACTACCGCGAAGGCTCCCACGCCCTGGCGGAAGAATGGGTTGAGGCCCCCGCCGGCGATAACTCAGCCGACTGAGTCGTTTCCGCCGTACCTCCACTACAATGTGAGCCTTCTAGCGCCCGGCCGTTTCTGCGGTCGGGCGTTTCAGCTTGGGCAGGGACTCGAAGCGGCGGGGCCTGACGCGCGGAGCGTCTGAGCGCCCTTTTGGTGTAACTTTCTGGCGTATAAAGGGGAGTTACACCAAGGAAAAGCGGTCGTGCGGCCACGCAACCTGAAGTGGAGAAGCGATCATGCGGCTAATTCCTTTTCGTGTTGCCTGAGATCGGGGCCAGGTGTGCAGCAGGGCTCTGCACGGTGTTGCACAGGCTAAGCTATTGATTTCCTACCCGTTTTCAGGGGCTCTGTGGAGGTGTGGAGCAGGAGGTTCCCATTGTAGCCGGTCGGGGCTCTGCGAAGGGCTGATATTCTCCTTTTCGTTGACTTTGCCCCTCTCTTCTCTCTTTGCTGAGTCTCTATGGAGAAAGGTGCTCCACAGCTCCACAGAACCCTTATTATTTAGCGATTTCAGGGTATTACCTGTGATGTCAACGCAAAAGTTCTCCGACACAGCCTCCACAGCGCGCGGAATCGAACTCCCTGCCCCGGACTGAGCGCTTGAGCCAACGCAAACTGGACAAGCGAGCCCACCGAAAACCCCCTAGACAGGCCCCTCCGGTTGTGGCATCAATAAGTTGATAATCACCTTGTGGCTAATATCATGACCGACCTGTCGCAGTACCGAGCCCGCGCCTGCTTCGCCGCGCCTCAGCGTCTCGGCGAACAGCACCTCCAGCCGCTCCGCGCCCATCTGCTGGTAGTGCCCCGGGAAATGGTGTAGGAACTGGCGTCCACCTGCTTCTTCATAGCTGGTGTCGCTCGTTCACTGGGCGGCGATCATAGTCGCCGCG
>NZ_JARGYC010000093.1 GCF_029168335.1 Psychromarinibacter sediminicola | reverse complement strand
ACCGCTTCATGGCTGACGTCGATCCCGCGTTCGTGCAGCAGGTCTTCGACATTCCGCAGCGAAAGCGGGAACCGGACATACATCATCACCGCGAGCCGGATGATCTCGCGCGACGTCTTGAAGTACTTGAATGGACAAGGTCGGGTCATGGGCGAAAGCTACCGACGCCCCTGCCCCGCCTCAAGTCGAGTTCCTTTGACACCTCCCACGACCGCCATCGCGGACTTCCCGCTGGGCGAAAGGCTCGGCGGCACCTGGTACAGCCTCTTCACGCCGGAAACGCCCGCCTGGCTGGTTGCTGCGGCGGTGACCGGGTTGATCGCGCTCGGTGCGACCTTCGCGGCCTTCGCAGGTATCCTCGCCGATCCCGTCCAGGCACGGTTGGGCATCCATCGTCGCAGGCTCCTGCGCCTTCTCGACACGATCGAACGGCACGGCACTGGCGGTATGGACGGCGCTTTCGTGGCGCGTGAGCATTTCCTTGCCCGCATTCTGGATTTCTGGGACGCTTTCATGGGCGTCTTTCGGATATTCAGGGGCTAAGCCGGGACATCGGGGCCCGCAAACCCCAAGAGACCCGCGCCCCCCACTTTTCCCTGCAGCGCAACCAGCGCCGGCCCATCCGGCAAGAGCACCAAGACATGTATCTCGAGATTGCCATCGTCATCCTCCTCACGCTGATCAACGGCGTCTTGGCCATGTCGGAACTGGCCATCGTTTCGGCCCGGCCCGCGCGGCTGAAGCTGATCGCGGACAAGGGCAGCCGGGGCGCGGCCACAGCCCTGAGACTCGCCGCCGATCCCGGCCGTTTCCTGTCGAGCGTCCAGATCGGCATCACGCTTGTCGGCATTCTGGCGGGCGCGTTTTCCGGCGCGACGCTGGGCACGCGGCTGTCGGCGACCCTGACGGAGGCGGGCGTTTCGCCAGCCCTCGCGCAGACGCTCGGTGTCGGATCGGTCGTGGTGGCGATCACCTATCTCTCGCTCATCGTGGGCGAGCTGGTGCCGAAGCAGATCGCCCTGCGTGCGCCCGAAGCCGTCGCCGCGCGCGTCGCCCCGATGATGGCTACCATCGCCCGCGTCGCGGCGCCGCTCGTCTGGGTGCTCGACCGGTCCGGCAAACTTGTCCTTGCCCTGCTTGGACAATCGAAGACGCAAGGCACCGGCGTGAGCGACGAGGAAGTTCGGCTGATCGTGGCGGAGGCGACAAGCGCGGGCGCCATGGAACAGGCCGAAAGCCAGATGATCGCGGGCGTCATGCGGGTCGCAGACCGCACTGCGCGCGGGCTGATGACGCCCCGGCACGAGGTGGCGGTGTTGGACATAGACACCGACAAGGCGGAGGTTCTGCGACAGGCGCGCGACATCGGCCGGTCCCGCCTGCCGGTCTGGGAGGACGACGTCGACAACATCGTCGGCGTGCTGACGACCCGCGATCTGCTGGGGCCGGCGGTGCCGGACGCGCCGTTCGATCTCCGCGCGCTCTTGCGCGAGGCCCCTGTGGTGCGCGACGGACAGGATGCGCTCGAAGTCGTCGACAGGCTGCGGACGGCGCCGGCGCATATGGTGCTGGTCTACGACGAATACGGGCACTTCCAGGGCATCGTCACGCCCATGGACGTGCTGGAGGCGATCGCGGGCGAGTTCCCCGAACACGGCACCGACGAACCCAAGGTGGTGACAAGGGCCGACGGATCCTACCTGATCGCCGGCTGGATGCCGGTCGACGAGTTCGCCGATCTGCTTTCGCTAGAGATCGACGAAGACCGCGATTACGAGACGGTAGCAGGGCTTGTCCTCGACGAAGTGGGCCAGTTGCCGGAAGTGGGGCAGCGCATCGACCTGCAAGGCTGGGGGGTCGAGGTGGTCGACATGGACGGTCGGCGCATCGACAAGCTTCTGGTGCAGAAGGCGGCGGCCTGAGTCCGCCGCCGCCATCCGGGACTTACGGCCAGATCGCCCACACATAGACGACGTAGCCGGCGAGCAGGACTGCGCCCTCCCATCGCGCGATCCGCAAACCCGTCCAGGCGAAGGCCACGAGCGCCAGCGAGACGCCGATCATCACGAGGTTGTCGAAGCTCACGATCTCGGCCGGCACCACGCCCGGCGCGATCAGCGCGGTGAAGCCTCCGATCCCGAGGATGTTGTAGATGTTCGAGCCGACGATGTTGCCGAAGGCCACGTCGCCCTGCTTTTTCAACCCGGCGACGATCGAGGTGACAAGCTCCGGCATCGAGGTGCCGACGGCGACGATGGTCAGCCCGATCACCGTCTCGGAAATGCCGAAGCCGCGGGCGAGCGAAACGGCCCCGTCGACGAGGAACTTGCCGCCGAACACCACGAGCACCAGTCCGGCGATGGCGATCAGGGCTGAGACGAGAAGCGACGTTTGCGGCGGCGCAGGTGGGGCGAGCGCGGGATCCACCTCCTGCAGGGCAAGGCTCTTGTCGTAGACCGCTCCATGATCCGGGGTGGCGGCACGTTCCTGACGGAATGCGAGAAAGATGTATCCGACGAGGGCCGCGACGAAGACCGCTCCAACGGCCCGCCCCATGGGCATGACGGCGGCGGCTGCCGCGAAGGCCACAGCCACGGCAAACATCACCAACCCGTCGCGCTTGAGCGCCGATGACGCCACGATGATCGGGCTGAGGAGGGCCGCGATGCCCGCGATCAGCAGAATGTTGGCGATGTTGGAGCCCACGATGTTGCCATAGGCGATCCCAGGCGCATCCGAGAGCGCGGCCTGCACCGAGGTCACAAGCTCGGGCGTCGAGGTGCCGAAGCCGACCAGGGTCAGCCCGATGACCAGCGGCGAAACACCCAGTCCGGTGGCGACCTGCACGGCGCCGCGAACGAGCAGTTCGCCGCCAGCGATCAGCAACACGAGGCCGCCAACAAGCGGCAACCATATTTCCAACACTTTCAGACTCCTAGCGTTTTTTGTTAAGACCCTAACAGATGGGCGGTCCGGGTTTGGGCTGCGGCCTGCAAACCCATCTTCACCACACGACCTGGCCGATGGTCAGGGCCAGCGCAGGCCCATTCTCGCTTTGAGACGCTTCATTCATGGTGTTCGAGCTAGAATTGGCCGCTGCCTTGCCCATCAGAAGATCCGAGCAACGGCGAATGCACCGCCGCCGATGATCGCCGCAACGAAGACGACGGCGAAAACCGATCCGAGGCAGCCAAGAATGAGCCAGACCCCGTCCCGTTCGCTCAGGGCCAGTCCGAGCGCGATGATCGCCAGTGCGGGGACGCCGTTGGCGAAAGGGATCGGCAGGAACAGCAGGAGCGCCATCACGAGACAGGCAACGCCGATGAGACGGTCGACGCTCGCAGTAGCACCAGGCCAGAGCCGTGGCCGCGCCAGCCGTTCGATGCGTTCGACCCATGGCAACGAGTAGTGGACGATCCGCGCGAAACTGGCCCGGTCGACGGAGCGGTCGCTCAAGGCACGCGGCAGCCAGACGGAGGACCGGCCTGCAACCAGCTGCAGCGCGAGGATCATGAGCGGCAGGCCGGTGATGACCGAAGAGCCCGGAATATAGAGGAAAACGTTCGGCACCGCGAAGAGCACCATGAGCGGCGCGAAGCTCCGGTCGCGAAGCCCGGACACCAGGTCGCCCAACGCGATGCGCGGTCCAAGCCCGCTCTCGAGATCCCGAAGGACACCCGAGAGGCGGCGCGGTGTGGCGGCAGACGCCGCACCAAGAGAGCGATCAAGCGTCATTTGAGCACCAGACGCCAGCAGCGATCGGCAGCGGGATCGCCGGAGCCGCGCCGAGCGCCAACAAAAGCAGAAATGGCATGATCGTAAGCCTTCGGCACATCACGCCTGGGCGGTCACGGGCACGTCGATGCGTCAGCGACACCGGGCGGAGAGGCACGGTCCGACATCACGAAGGTCTTCCGTCGTCAGAGGGGCCCGGGCCGCGATCAGGAATTGGAGATCGCCGAATTCTTTTCAATGGATCGGAAGGGAATTCTTTTTTCAGAACGCCTCTTGTAGGCGACCTTTTGAATTCTGATCTTCAACACGCCAGTCGCAGAACAGGTCCGGCGGACCGTGCCACCACCGCGCCAATGTCGCTTCGATGATCGGCGAGGCGCACCCGGCGCTTCCGGGTCTGGAGACTTCGGTCTTGAAGCTGCCCCTCTGGCGTTTTGCGCTGTACCTGCTGGTCATTCTGACCGGTCTCGCGGTCGCGGCTCCCACCTTTCTGCCGCGAGACCTTGCGCGGTCCTGGCCGACCGCGCCCGTGTCACTTGGCTTCGATCTGCGGGGCGGCGCTTCGCTGACGCTGCGGGCCGACGAGGCGGAGATCCGCACGGGGATCATGTCCGATTTCGCGACGGCCCTGACGGATGCGGAGCCAGGCCTGACGACCCGAGCGGCGGATGACGGCAACGGACTGACCATTGCTATTCCAGACGGCATGACGCCGGAGGCCGTGATGACCCTCGCGCGCCAGCACCTGCCGGAGGTCGGCGGCGGTCCTCTGAGCCAAGCCGAACCGGCCTACTCGCTCGCCATGGGCGAAAACAGTGTTGTCGCCACGCTGCGCCCTGCCGCTGTCGCGCTTGTGCAGGAGGACGCGGTTGCGCGCAGCATCGAGGTCATTCGCAACCGGATCGACGAAGCCGGTGTGGCCGAGCCATCGATCCAGTCGATGGGGCGGGATCGAATTCTGGTCCAGATGCCCGGGATCGAGGACCCGGCAGGCCTGCGCGCCCTGCTTGGGGCCACGGCCGAGCTGACATTCCACAGGGTCGTCCCCACAGAGACCGAGGGCGCGCTTACCCTGCCCGAAGCGAGGGGCGCGGAGTTATCCGTCGTCGCGCGCCCGGCGCTCGACGGCGAACGGCTGGCCGACGCCAGCGCGGCCTTCGACCCGGAGACCGGCGCGCCGGTCGTCCAGTTCCGCTTCGACAACGAGGGCGCGCGGATCTTCGGAGACCTCACCCGGGAACTGGTCGGACAGAGGTTCGCGATCGTGCTCGACGGCGAGGTCATCTCGGCGCCCGTCATCCTGGAACCGATCCTAGGCGGCTCCGGCGTCATCTGCGGCGCCTTCACGGTCGAGGAGACGACGACGCTGGCCGCCCTCCTGCGTGCCGGCGCGCTCCCCGTGCCGCTCGAGATCATCGAGGAACGCACGGTGGGCGCCGATCTGGGCGCCGACGCCATCGCCATGGGGCTCTGGACCGGGCTTGCGGGCTTTGCCCTGATCGCGGCGATGATGGTCGCGCTCTACGGGGGCTGGGGCGCGGTCGCGACCGTTGCATTGCTGATCAACATCGCCCTGACCGTGGCGGCACTCGTCCTTCTCGGCGCGACCCTGACGCTGCTCGGCATCGCGGGCCTGATCCTCGGTATGGGTCTGGCTGTGGATGCCAACGTCCTGATCAATGAACGCATCCGCGAGGAAACACGCGCTGGCAAGAGGGCCGCATCGGCCGTGCAGGCCGGCTTCGACCGCGCCTACCGCGCCATCCTCGATTCAAACCTCACGACGCTGATCGCGACGGCGCTGCTGTTCTGGCTCGGCTCCGGCCCGGTGCGCGGCTTCGCGCTAACGATGGGCCTCGGCATCGCGATCTCGCTGTTCACCGCCGTCGCCGTCGTGCGGGCGGCGATGGACATTCACCTGCGCACCCGGAAGCCGAAGACGTTCGAGATTCGCTCGCTGTTTCGGTTTCTTGCGCCGAAAACCGCCCCGTCCTTCCGTTTCATGCGCGCACGGGTTGCTGGGCTTGCAGTGTCGCTAGTCCTCTCGGTGGCCTCGATCGGACTCTTCATCGCGCCAGGGCTAAACTACGGCGTCGACTTCCGCGGCGGCGTGCTGATCGAGGCGCGCAGCGATGCGCCCGCCGACCTCGCGGCCTTGCGCGCCGGCGTCGAGGGCCTGACCCTCGGCGAGGTCTCGCTGCAGGAGAGCGATGGCGGCCGTTCGGTTCTGATCCGGGTCGAGGAGCAACCCGGCGGCGAAGCCGCGCAGACAGCGGCGGCCGAAGCCGTGCGCAGCGTCTTGACCGAGGTTTCCCCTGCCTCCGAGATCGACCGCGTCGAAATCGTTGGCCCCCGCGTCAGTGCCGAACTGGCCGTCGCAGGTCTCATCGCCGTCGCAGCGGCGAGCCTCGCCATGCTGGTCTATATCTGGGCGCGGTTCGACTGGCCCTATGCGGTGGGTGCCATCGCGACGCTGGTGCTCGACGTCACGAAGGTCGTCGGATTTCTGGCGCTCACGGGGCTGGATTTCGGGCTGACCGCCATCGCCGCGCTGCTGACGCTGATCGGCTACTCGGTCAACGACAAGGTCGTGGTCTACGACCGGATGCGCGAGAACACCGCCGGTCACCCGGACATGCCGTTGCGCGCTCTGATCGACCTGTCGATCAACCAGACGCTCGCGCGCTCGCTCTATACCTCCGGCACGGCGTTGCTTGCCATGCTCCCCATGGCGATCTGGGGCGGCGCCGCCGTCCAGAGCTTCGCGATCCCCATGGTCTTCGGGATCCTCGTCGCGGCCTTGTCGTCGATCTTTGTCGCGGCGCCCATCCTGCTGATCCTGGGCGATTGGCGTCGTCGCCGCGGTTCGGACGGAACGTCCGGTGCCACGCTCAAACCCATTGCCTGACATCACTCACATGCCCGGCCTTTTGCCGGCGCATCCCGAAAGGCTACATCACAATGATCCACGCTGCCGCCCTGTTCTCAAGCCTTGCCTCGCTGGGGCTCATCTGTCTCATTTATGCGTGCAACGTCCTGGCTCCACGCGATAGCTGGCTTCGAGCCGAGTGGCTCGCATCAATTCTGCTGTCGCTACTGACCGGTCTGTTCCCGCTCGCGCTCGCCGCATCGCTGACCGGCCTGTGGGGCGCGATTTCCGAAGGTATCACGCTTGGTGCGATCCTTTCAGCCAGCGCGGACCTGACCAGTCTCGCCGCAACGATCGCAACGGTTGTCGTGTTCCGAGCAATTCTCAAAGCAAATGCAGCATCACGGGCTAACCCGGACAACATCACGCCGCGTCCGACAAAACCGCATGTTGCAAGCCGAGTGATGAAAAAAGCCGCGTAATGCAGCAACTGGGGCGCGGGTGAGCAGGCCATGATCGAGGACTTCTGGCAAATCGCGACTGTCGGTTTCGCGGCGCAGATGGTCGACGGCGCACTCGGCATGGCTTACGGGCTCACGTCGACCTCGCTTCTGCTCACGCTGGGATACTCACCAGCCGCGGCGAGCGCCGCGGTCCACCTCGCCGAGACCGCGACGACAGCGGTCAGCGCCGGCTCGCATCACGTAGCGCGCAATGTCGACTGGAAGCTCGTTCGGCCGCTCGCCATCGCCGGAGTTCTCGGAGGGATTGCCGGTGCGACCCTTCTGGCGAGTGGAGCCGGCGACATGCTTCGACCCTTCGTCTCGGCCTATCTCGCCTTGATGGGGGGCGTGATCCTGTGGAAGGCATTCCGCAACCTGCCCGGCATCCGCCCGCCACGCGATCTCTTGCCACTCGGCGGGATCGGCGGGTTCCTCGATGCCATTGGCGGCGGCGGTTGGGGGCCGATCGTGTCGGGAACGCTGGTCGCATGCGGCAACTCCGCGCGCCACATGATCGGGTCGGCGATTGCGGCCGAGTTCTTCGTCACCACAGCCATCGCCGTCACTTTCGCGGGACACCTGAGCTGGCAGGAGTTTGGATGGGCGGCACTGGCGCTGGTCGTCGGTGGTGTCCCCGCAGCGCCTTTCGCCGCACTCATCGTCCGTTTCGCACCGCGGCGGACCTTGATGATCGGCGTCGGGCTGCTGATCGTCGCTCTTGGGGGCTATGGAGTGTCGCGCACTGGACTTGGCGGGTAGGCAGGTAAACCCACCCGCTGCTGCGCATGGGAAAATGCAAGAGCCGCCTTCAAAAAGACAGGCGGCCGGTTCCTGCTGGCGGCCTTCGTGCAATGAATCCACCTTCGCGAGCCCGACAGCGGCGCGCCCTTCCGCTGTCTTGAGGGAGAAATCGGCGCCGCGGTGGGGGTCTGCCTCGGGACCGGCCAGCCAGGCAATGGCGCGGGCGACCCAGTCGGGCGGAATATGCGCGCGAGGGTCCAGTCGGCTCATGGGTGCTGGTAGACGAACTCGACCCAGTTCACGCGAGGGTAGGATGGCTGTCCCTTATGCCGCGCAGAGACCGCGCCACTCGGCGAGAGCAGCGGCGCGCGCCAGGATCGCCTCGAACTCTTGCTCCGGCACGATGCCCGCGCCCAGTACCGTCACCTTGGTTCCCATTGCCCGCCTCCCGCGCCCGCCGGCGGCAAAGCTCTGCACCTTGTCGGGGCAGCGTCGTCCGAGCGACACCTTGCTGTGCGGGACGACGGTTCTCAGAATCATGACGCTGGTGTATCTTGAGTGTCGGAGGGGTCGGAATGGGACGGCGCGCTTTCCGCAGGGTTCTGCTTTTCGCGACGATACTGCTTGTAGCCGCCGGCGGCGGCGCGGCCGAGGTTAAGCCGCCCGGGCAATATGTCGGCGCCCCGCATCCGCTGATGACAGTGCCGCGCGGCCGCTACCGCACCAGCATGGGCTGGGTCATCGCCTCGATGATCGAGTTCGACAACCGCGGCCTGTTCGACAGCTTCAACATCTTCAACCTGGCCAAGCCCGAGATCTACCGTGACTTCGTCGCCGCCGAATCCGCTCATATCGCCGGTCTGCGCGGCCAGGCCTACTTTCGCTATGCCGAGGGCTTCGCGCGCGACCTGGCTCAACTGCAGATCCTGACGCTGGAAAACGACCGGCTCAGCCTGGCGCTAAGCTCGATCCCGAGGGCGATCCTGGTCGATCTGTCGGCGGCGGCGATCGGCACCGGGATCAAGCATGTGCTTCCGGCCAAGCGCGCCGGGATAGAGGCGCTGAATTCGGTCTATCTGGAAGAGGCGACAGAGCGGACGGTGCTGACACGCCGCGACGTTCTGGACCTCGCGACGCGCTACGATACGTTGCTGGGCGACGGGCTTGCGGGGCGGATCGCGCAAGGCGTCAGCGACGGCGACCTGCGCGACCTGGTGTCGGAGTCGGCGATCTCGGCGGGTATCGCGCAGGCCGTTGCAGCCAACAGCGCCTCGCCCGACAAGCTGCTGGACCTTTTGCGCAAGCAGATGGTGATGGATGTCGCCGCGCATGGGTGCGCCTGCGTGCTGGACACCCGGATCCACGAGGCGCCGGCGGCGATCCAGGCGGTGTTCGGCGACAATGGCGAATATCACACGCTTTTGGGTTACCTGTTGTCGATCAAGCTGGTGCCGCCGGACTCGACCATTCTCAACATCCTATCCGGACCGCAGGCGACCGCGATGCTGAACGCGGAACTCGCCAAGCTGCGGGCAATGGAAGGCAAGAACGCGGCGCGCTATTCGGCGTATCTGCGAGGGCTCCTGGTGGATCTCGAAACGCTGGAACGCGCGCAGATCGCGGCGCTCGATCGTGGCGTGGCGCGGTCGTTCCTCGAAGGCACGGTGATCAACGTGCTGTTCGGCTTCTTCGCCATCGGCGGTGGCAGCATGGCGCAGGCAGTGGCCATCTTGTCCAACGCCGGCTATGGCGCGCTCGACAACTACCAGACCATGTCGGACGAATTGCAGATTCGCATCCAGATGGCGGCGCTGCGCGAAACTGCGCTGGACCGACTGTTGCCGCACGTCCCGACCTGCGGCTGCGGCGCCGGGCTTGCCGTGGCGCCGACGAAGGTTATCAAGGGGGCGCCGCCCGAAGACTAGTGAACCCGGCGAAGGAGGGGATCGGCGGATGACCAGGTTGCACAATATGCTGGCGACGGCGCTGGCGTTGGCGATGACGTGGGCCGGAACGGCACCGGCCGCCGCCGAGGTAAGACCGATCCCCGACACCTGCGTCCACCCGGCGGTCGACCCGATCCCGCTGGCCGGCGAGACTGGCTTTGGCCCGTGGCGTCACCGCATGGCCATCGAACACCACCGCGGGCTGATTTACCGCGACATCACCGCGGCGGGAGAGCATTTTCTGGACTCTTTCCACGTCGCCTTCCTAGAACTGACATTTGAGACCATCCGCGATCAAACGACACGCTATGTGCGGTTCTGCGGCGGCGACGACCGGATCGTGGCCGACGGCTGGGACGCCCAGAGCCAAATGTACACCTTCGCCTATGAACGCGAGTTCCGCGAACGCGATATTCGCGGCGACTTCCGCGTCGAGTACCGCACGAAATACGGCGTCGTGGACCGGCCCTGCGCAGGGAGGCCGGGCGTCGGCGAAAGCGCCTTTGCACGCAATTGCGCGCGCTGGGTCCCGGTCCTGGAATACTCCTGGTTCGCTGAGGTGCCCGAAGATCCACAGGCGGCGATCCTGACCTCTGTCCGGGCATATTACCGGATCGACTATGGCCAGGCGGCGCTGGTGCTGATCAAGGATCCGAACTGGGCGCTGCAAGGCGCCTGGTCGGGGGCCGGCCTGCATCCGATCCTGCAGACCGAAACCTCGTTCGACGGGCTAATCGGCGGCGTCGAGGCCGATTTCGACAACATCCACCCCGCCTATCCCACGCCCGGCCGGCGCACCGTCGTGGTGCCGGGCTGTCGGTCCTTCGCCTTCGATTGCACGCATCTTCACTGGCGCTGGGGCGGCCAGTGGAACCCGCCGCTCGATCCGCTGGTCGAGCCCGAAACGGGCGCCACCGTGCCCGGTGCAAAGCCCGGCGGCGATTACCTGTCGCCAGGCCACACGATCCGGGTCCATGTTGCCGCCGACAAGGGTGAGGGCGACGTTCTAAACCCCGATGCGCTGATCGACGGCGACGCGCTGGCCACGGCGGACAAATGCCGCCGGGCAGTAGTGGGGGCACCCGTTGCGGCGAAGCTCGACACAATCGAGAACCCGGTCGTGGTCTGGATGGTCATCGAATCCGACAAGCCCAGCGACACGTTCTTTCGCTGGGGCTTTTTCGGGCTGGAACCGCTGCGGCACGTCAAGGAGAACCTGGGTCTGGCGGCGCTCGACAACGTGATGGAATTCTACCGGCAAAGCTGCGATCCCTATTTCGCCGCGCTTCTCGCCGAGATCATGCAGGGGAACCAGCCATGACGGCCCCGCGATTTCTGCGCCTGGCGGCAATGCTTCTACTGCTCGCCTGGCCGATCCCGGCGATGCCGCAAGAGGGGATCGACGTCTTTCGCCTGCGCGGCAATTTCGTTCCGGGATCGACCGGAAACCGGGTGCTGCTGCGGGTGCAGAATCTCAGTACAGAGCCCTCGCCCGAGGTCTCAGCGCGGCCGCAGCTGCCGCTGCAATACGTGGCGATCACCGATATTGCGCCGCCCGTCGCCACTGTGGCGCCGGGCGCCATCCAGGATTTCGTGGTTACCTTCGACATTCGCGGCGACGCGCCCGTCGGCTCGGGCGAGGCGGTGACGCTGTTCGTAGAGATGGGCTCTCATGTCCGCGCGGCGCGGTACGACGTGATTGTGGATTTCGTCGGGGCGGAGGCGCCGCTGCCGCCGCCGGTGGACCTGCCCGAGATGGATTTCGTCGAGATGCACGAAAGTTTCGAGGCCGGCACCCAGGGCAACGCGGTGGTGTTTCGCGTGGAGAACACCACCGCGTTTCCGGTTAAGGGGCTGAACCTGCGCCCCGAACTGCCGCTGCAATACCTGACGCTCGACCGCATAGAGCCGCAGGACATTGACCTCGAACCGGGCGAGGAGGCCGAGATCACCGCCGAATTCTCGGTTCGCCAGGACGCCGAGGTCGGCGGCGAGGACATCATCGAGTTCTATTTTGAAGCGGAATCCGACATTTACGTGCCGCTGCCCAAGTACCGGCTGATCGCCACCGTCGAAGAGGGCGAGCCCGTCGCCGCGTGCAACTCGGCCGTCGATGCCGGCGGCGACGAGGGCGGCGGGGTCGAGGTCGACCTGGGCGGTTTCACCGGCAAGGCGGGCTTCACCTGGGAGATGTTCACGGTAAAGGACCAGATGGATGTCACGGTCGGCGGGGTGAGCAAGACCACCGGCTGTGTCGGCGGCGCGGGCACCTTCGAATTCGACGTGCCGCCGGGCGCCCGCATCGCCACCGTGAAGGTGGTGCCGAATTGCGAAGGCACCACGGGCACCCAGTGGAACTTCACCTTCGAATGCCCGCTCGTGTCGGATGTCACCGCCGACGGCGACGGCAACGAGTTGGATCTGCCGGACGGCCCCGGCAGGCCCGACGGCGCCGTCGTCGGCATCGGCCCGGTGCCGGGCGTGCCAAGCGTGCCGGGACAGCTGACGCCGCAGGACAGCCCGCCGACCGTGGTGGGCGCCCCCGTGGTGCCGGCGCCGCCCTCGCCGCCGCCGATCACCAACGTGCGCACCGGCGCCGGCGAGACCGAGCCCAACAACGACCACACCACGGCGACGCCGGTGACCCTGGGCGGCACCGTCAGCGGCACCATCACGCCACGCGGCGATTACGACCATTACGCTGTGTCGGTGGCGCACCAGGGCGAATTGACGGTCCGCTTCCCCACGGTGCCGCCGGGGATCAACATCGCCTTCCGGGTCAAGGATGCCGACGGCGGTCAGGTCTGGGGCTGGCAAGGCGCCGAGGCCCAGGGCGCGGCCTTTTCCGCCTGGGTCGACCTGAAGGTGCCCGGCGATTACGTCATAGAGGTGCGCGACGGCTCCAGCAACGCGGCCTCGGATCAGCCCTACACGATGCTCACCAGCTTCATCCCCACCGCCGACGGCGCCGAGCCAAACGACGCCTACGACACGGCGACGCCGTTGGCCTGGAACGCCGCGACACGAGCCAACATCCTGCCGCGCGGGGATTTCGATCACTACCGGGTCGTGGCGGATCGCATGGGGCAACTGACGTTGCAATTCACCAAGGCGCCGCCGGAACTGAACATGGCGTTCCGCATCAAGAATGCCGCCGGCGGCCAGGTCTGGGGCTGGCAGGGCGCCAACTCCACGGGCGCGGCCTCTACCGCCACCGCCGATCTGCCGGCGCCGGGCACCTACATCATCGAGGTGCGCGACGGGTCCAGCGACGCGCGCTCGGCGGTGCCATACGAGATGGTTGCCTCGCTGAACCCCGCATTCGACGGCGGCGAGCCCAACAACGACTACACCGCCGCGACGCCGGTGGAATTCGGCGCCCAGGTCTGGGCCAACATCCTGCCCCGGGGCGATTACGATCACTACCGGGTCGAGATCGCGCAGCAGGGCGAATTGACGGTCTACTTCAACGAGTCGCCGGACGAGTTGAACATGGCGTTCCGCGTCAAGAACGAGACCGGCGGCCAGGTCTGGGGCTGGCAGGGTGCCGCGGATCACGGCGAGACCTTCCACGCCTGGGCCGATCTGAAGACGCCGGGTGTCTACATCGTCGAGGTGCGCGACGGCTCCAGCGACGCGCGCTCTCCAGATCCCTACGGCATGGTGATCTCGTTCCGGCCCACCGCCGATCCGGCCGAGCCCAACGACGACCACACTACCGCGACGCCGTTGGCCTTCGACATCGTGCAACAGGCCAACATCCTGCCGCGCGGCGATTACGACCACTACCGCGTCACGGCGCCGCATCAGGGCGAGCTGACGGTCGATTTCTCCGCATCGCCGGCGAATCTGAACATGGCGTTCCGCGTCAAGGACGTGGACGGCGGCCAGGTCTGGGGCTGGCAGGGTGCGACCGATCACGGCGAGACCTTCCGCGCCTCGGCGGACCTGAAGGCGCCGGGCGACTACGTGATCGAGGTGCGCGACGGCTCCAGCGACGCCCGCTCGCCCGAGCCCTACAGCCTGACGGCGAGGTTCGTGGCGACGCCGGACCCGGCCGAGCCCAACGACGATCACACGACCGCTACGCCGATCTCCCTGGGAGAACGGGTGGCGGCGGCGATCCTGCCGCGCGGCGATTACGACCATTACCGGCTGGACGTGCCGGACAGGGGCGAGTTGATGGTCGATTTCTCCGCCACGCCGGATAACCTAAACATGGCGTTCCGCGTCAAGGACGTCGACGGCGGCCAGGTCTGGGGCTGGCAGGGGGTCGACGATCACGGCAAGACCGGCGCCTTCTGGGTCGATCTGGCGGCGCGGGGGACCTATGTGCTGGAGATACGCGACGGGTCGTCAGACGCCCGCTCGGTCGAGGAATACGTCTTCACGACCGGCCTGAAGGCCGCCGCCGACAGCACGGCGGAGCCGAACGACGCGTTGGGCGATGCGACGCCGCTGGCGATGGGCGTGCCGGTGCAGGGCACCATCCTGCCGCGAGGCGACCGCGATCACTATGCCTTCTCGGCGGCCAGTACCGAGCTGCGGGTGTCTTTTTCGCAGGCGCCGGCAAACCTGAACATGGCGTTTCGGGTGCTCGACACCGGAGGCGGCCAGGTCCTCGGCTGGCACAGCGCGCCGTATCACGGCGCCGCCTTCGTAACAGATATCGAACTGCCGGGTCCGGGACGCTATGTGCTGGAAGTTCGCGACGGATCGTCGGACGCCCGCTCGCCCGATCCCTATACGCTGGTGATCGGCGCCAACTGAACGGCCGCGGTGCGGGCGGCGGGGAGAACGCCCTCGTGGCGGGCGCGAATTATTGAATGATCGCACCCTATGCCGGCACGGAGGGACAGCCGGTGACAGCTACCCAGACGCTTAGCTGACGATTTTCACAAAGCGAAGATTAACCGCTCACTGCGGACTAGGACGCGGACTCATAATGGCGCAGCCACAATCTTGAGCAGGCGATGAGGATAGCCGCAAGGTAGTTGCGGGCGGTCTTCTCGTATCGCGTGGCGATCTTGCGGTAATTCTTGAGCTTGTTGAAGAACCGCTCGACGAGGTTGCGCTTGCGGTAGAGGGCACGGTCGAC
The DNA here is from genome assembly GCF_029168335.1 of Psychromarinibacter sediminicola. Lineage (GTDB taxonomy): Bacteria > Pseudomonadota > Alphaproteobacteria > Rhodobacterales > Rhodobacteraceae > Psychromarinibacter > Psychromarinibacter sediminicola. Next base: position 179 of record NZ_JARGYC010000093.1, on the reverse strand, counting down.
CGAGCGCTGCACCCTGCGATCGCGTTGCGTGGGAATGTGGCCGCGCCCGCCGCAGGCGTTTATGACGTCGAGGACCGCACGGCTGGGTGCTGGCAGAGGAATTCTAACTCGTCTCAGCTTGGACAGTGACGCTGTCCCTTATGCCGCGCAGAGACCGCGCCACTCGGCGAGAGCGGCGG
>NZ_JARGYC010000092.1 GCF_029168335.1 Psychromarinibacter sediminicola | reverse complement strand
AGGTAATGCCTCTCGCCGTTGATCTTCACGAACATCTCGTCGAGGTGCCATCGCCACTGGCTCGACCGCATCCCCTCGATCCGGCGCTTGCGGATCTCCGCGGCAAACATCGGGCCGAATCGGTGCCACCAGAACCGGACCGCTTCGTGGCTGACGTCGATCCCACGTTCATGCAGCAGGTCTTCGACATTCCGCAGCGAAAGCGGGAACCGGACATACATCATCACCGCGAGACGGATGATCTCGCGCGACGTCTTGAAATACTTGAATGGGCAGGGTCGGGTCATTGGCAGAAGCTACCGACGGCCCTGCCCCGCCTCAAGCCAGTCTCCTCTGACACCCCGCCATGGCCACGCTTCCGAAATACGCGAGCACGAAGCTTGCCGGCAGAATCCCGGTCATCGTGGCCAGTACGGACCGCCAAAAGTGCAGGCGGCTCAGCCACGCCACGACAAAGGCGGCTAGCAGGAAGACGCCGGCGCCCGCCGCGGCGATCCTGAGCTTCTGGTTCCCCGTGGCTTCCGTCATTCGATCTCGGCTCTTCGCCAGCTTCTCCGGCACACGGTATAAAGGTATGTGGCCGACCACGTCAGGATCATGAAGCCGCCCAGGGATTGCAGCATGGTCACGATCCGGATGGCACCGGTCAACTCGATCGTGGTGTAGCCCAGCGTGGTGAAGTTCACCCCGGTTAGGTAGATGGCGTCCGCCCAGCCGAGAGGCACCGCCGATGCCCGCCCGCCGAAGCCGTCCCATCCCAGGAGCCACAGGTTCGCCGCAGCGAGGGCCATGATCTCGGCCACGTGGAGAAGCAGTAGGCCGACGAAGGTTAACTGTATCGCGAACGTCGAACTCGAACCCGACCGCGATGCCACCCGCCCCAGTGAATAGAGTGCGTAGTGGTGGAAGAACCCGACAAGGCCGACGAAGCCCACCCCCACTGCAATCGCGGCAAGCGTCATGATCGGACGGAATCAGGCGGCATCGACGGCCCCGACAAGCATGTCGCGCACCTGGCCCGCGACGGTGTGCAGGTCGTCGTTGTCGATGGCCGTCATCGATGCGACGGGGTCGATCGCGCTGATCTCGGTGCCGTCATCGGTTTCGCGCAGGATCACGTTGCAGGGCAGCATGGCGCCGACGCGCGGCTCGATCCCGATCGCCTCGTAGGCCATCTTCGGGTTGCAGGCGCCGAGGATGCGGTAGCCATCCATCTCGGCGCCGATCTTCTTCTTCATGGTCTCCTTGACGTCGATCTCGGTCAGGACGCCGAAGCCGGCATCCGAAAGCGACGCGCGGAGGCGCGCCTCGGCATCGTCGATGGAGATACCTTTTAGCAGGCGGTCGTGCGTGTAGTTCATGTAACTACTCCTGTTTGAATGGTCTGGCCCGATCCGAAGGACCGGGCCTCGGGGCGACGCGATGGCGCCGGTTCAGTTCTGGTCCGGCATGTTCCTCATCATCGGCCGGTCGTCCATGTCTTCGTCACGCATCATCCGGCGGTCGTCTTCGTCGCCCTCGCGCATCCGGTTCATCCGGCCGGCGAGGGCCTTCATTTCCTCCGACGTGATCGCGCCATCCCCGTCCGCGTCGAGATGCTGGAACCGATCGACCATCGTCTCGCGGAGCATCGCAGCGTGCCAGGCGGCAAAATCGTCAAGGCTCAGTTCGCCATCACCATCGGAGTCGTATTCCTCGAGGCGCGACAGCATCATCTGGCCGGGCATGCCGTCCATCATGTCCGGACCCATCATCATCTGCATCATATCACGGTCCATCATGGACATGCTGCCCATTCCGGGCCCGCCCATGAAGCCCATTCCCGGGCCCATTGCGCCCGAGCCATGCATCTGCATCATCATCCGCATCATGCCCTGCATCATCTCGTGCCGGTCGGCGCCCATTGGCTTGGCGTTGCGGCCCACGCCAGGCCCCGCGGCATCGTTGCCGTGATGACCGCTGTCGGCCAAAGCTGCTCCGGCGGTCAGCACGGAGATTGCGAGAATGCTTGCTGTTCTTGCGGCTGTTCGCATGAATTCCTCCTGTTATCTGGGTTGCCACCCATGACGTGGGAATGATTGCGCGGAATTGAATGTCTCCGCATTATCCGAATTGTAACGGTCTGTCGCAAAGCGATTGCCTGATACAATCCGCTACAAATCCGTTGCTGAAACCGGAACCGCCGTTCCGGTAGGACGAAGTCATGGGACCCCTGCCTCATATCCTTGTCGTCGACGACCACGTGCAGATCCGCGAGAGCGTGACGCGATACCTAGAAAAGAACGGGATGCGCGCGACCTCGGCGAAGGACGCCGCCGACATGGACGCGAAACTTGCGGGCGGACATTTCGACCTTGTCGTGCTGGACGTGATGATGCCCGGCGAGGACGGGCTCTCGGTCTGTCGGAGACTTGCTGCGGCAGGCGCCGTGCCGATCATCATGCTGACGGCGCTCGGCGAGGATGCGGACCGCATCGCCGGGCTGGAACTCGGCGCCGACGACTACCTTGCCAAGCCGTTCAACCCGCGCGAACTGCTGGCCCGGATCAGGTCGGTCCTGCGGCGGAGCAGCCGGGGTGAACCCCTTGCAGGCAAGCTGGCCGGGCGGACCGTGCGGTTCGAGCATCTCGTGCTCGACACCGACCGGCAGATCCTCATCGACGACGAACAGGGCGAGATTCCTCTCACCGACTCCGAGTTCCGGCTGCTGGTCGTCATGCTCGAGCGCGCGCGGATGGTGCTGAGCCGCGACCAGCTGCTCGACCTGACGGCGGGCCGCACGGCGGGACCGCTCGACCGGACGATCGACAACCAGATCAGCCGCCTGCGCCGCAAGATCGAGCCCGATGTCCTGCGTCCGAGGATCATCAGGACGGTGCGCAACGGCGGCTATTGCCTGGCCACGGATGTGGAGGAGCAGGCGTGATATCGCGGCAGATCAGTTCACTGCGGGTCCAGTTGATCCTGCTCGTCGTCGCAGCACTAGTCGCGGCCCAACTGGTCAGCCTTTTTCTCTTCGCCGATGAACGAAGCCTCGCGATCCGCGCCGCCCTGGGGTTCGAGGCGGCAGGCCGGGCGGCGAACGTGGCGCGGCTGATCGAGGAAGCGCCGCCCGATCTGCACGACTCGATCCTCAGGGCCGCGAATTCGCCACTGGTGCGTTTCGAGTTGTCCGAAACCGCGTCGATCCAACACACGGATCATTCCGACGGTGGCCTTGTCGAGGCCCGCATCCGGACCCTGCTCGATGACAGCTTCAGCCGGGATATCCGCGTCGAACTGCACGAGGTCGAAGGCGAGCTGATGCCGCTGCCGAACCTGTCGCGCGAAATGACCGACATGCACATGGCGATGATGCGCGGCGAACTGACGGCGGTCGAGATGAACCTTTCCATCGCCATCCGCGGCGGCCACTGGCTCAACGTGGGCACGCGCTTTGAACGGCCGCCGATCCAGTGGCCGGCCTATTCCATGCTCACCTTCGCCCTGTCGGCCGGGCTTCTGCTCGTCGTGGTGATCTGGTTCGTCATGACGCGCCTGACCGGCCCGTTGCGGAGGCTGGCCCGTGCGGCCGACAGCCTTGGCCGCGGCGAGGACGTGGCCGAGCTTCCCATAGCGGGACCGACCGAGGTGCGCGACCTGACCGGGGCCTTCAACCGCATGCAGGATCGCCTGACCCGCTTCGTGGGTGACCGGACGCGGATGCTGGCCGCGCTGGGGCATGACCTGCGCTCGCCGCTGACCGCCATGCGCGTGCAGGCCGAGATGGTCGACGACACCGAGACGCGCGACAGTCTGGTCGCCTCGGTCGAGGAAATGCAGGGCATGGTCGATGCGACGCTGACCTTCGCGCGCGGGCTGACCGGGTCGGAGCAGCCCGAGACCGTCGATCTGCACGACTTTCTCGAGGCCCTGAGCGCGGACATGCCCGGCGGGTTCGCCATCGACGCCGCCCCCCGGATCGAAGCGCGCCTGCGGCCGAACGCCATGCGGCGGGCGCTGCGCAACGTGATCGAGAACGCCGACCGCTACGGGGGCGGCGCCACGGTCGGTTGGCATCGCCAGGGCGATACGCTCGTGTTGACGGTCGAGGACAATGGTCCCGGCATTCCCCGGGACAAGCTCGAGAAGGTCTTCGACCCCTTCTACCGGATCGAGGAGTCGCGCTCGCTCGAAACCGGAGGACACGGCCTGGGCCTGTCGATCGCGCGGACGATCGTCCGTGCGCATGGCGGTGACATCACCCTTGGCAACCGCGAAACCGGCGGGCTGCGCGCGGCGGTCTCGATCCCGCTCGCCCCGAAAACACCTGATGAAAGGAGAAAACGATGACCTTCAAGCTTTGGAGTTTGACTACCCTTGCGAGCCTTGCCGCCTCTACGGCCCTGGCCGATCCCGACGGCTCATGGGAGGGACACATGATGTGGGGCGGCGGCTACGGCGTCTTCGGCGGCCTGATGATGCTGGTCTTCTGGGGCGTGATCATCGCCCTGATCGTGCTGGCGGTTCACTGGCTGCGAGACAACAGCGGCGCCGGCGGCAAGTCCTCGGACGCGCTCGAAACCCTGCGTCAGCGGCTGGCGAAAGGTGAAATCGACGAAGAGGAGTACCGCCGCCGCAAGGCCGCTCTCGACGAGTGAGGCGCGAGGCGTGACGCATCAGGACCAATGAAAGACAGACAGAGGGACAGACATCATGATACCTGAGATCGGGCATTTCGCCCTCGCGTTGGCCTTGTCCCTCGCCGTGATCCAGAGCGTCCTGCCAATCCTCGGGGCCTCACGCGGCAACGTGCGGTGGATGCAGTCTGCCCGGTCTTCCGCGATCGGGCAGGTGTTTTTCGTTGGAGTGGCCTTCGCGGCGCTGATGCGGTCATTCGTGGTCAGCGACTTCACCGTCAGGAACGTGGCGGAGAACTCGCATTCCATGAAGCCACTGCTGTTCAAGATCGCGGGGACCTGGGGCAGTCACGAAGGCTCGTTGCTTCTTTGGGTGCTGATCCTAACGGTATTCGGTGCCGGCGTGGCCGTGCTGGGATCGAACATCCCGGCAGCCACGAAGGCGCGCACGCTGTCCGTGCAGGCCTGGATCAGCGTCGGGTTCCTGTCTTTCCTGCTGTTCACCTCCAATCCGTTCGACCGCGTATTCCCGCCTCCCGCGGACGGCAGCGACCTCAATCCCTTGCTGCAGGACGTGGGGCTCGCGATGCATCCGCCCTTGCTCTATTTCGGCTATGTCGGCTTCTCGATCGTGTTCTCCTTCGCGGTCGCGGGCCTGATCGAGGGACGCATCGATGCCGCCTGGGCGCGATGGGTCCGGCCCTGGACCCTAGCCGCATGGATGAGCCTGACCGCGGGGATCGCCCTTGGGTCGTGGTGGGCCTATTACGAGCTGGGTTGGGGCGGCTGGTGGTTCTGGGATCCGGTCGAAAACGTCAGCTTTATGCCCTGGTTGCTCGGCACGGCACTCCTGCATTCGGCCATCGTGACCGAGAAACGCGATGCATTCAAAAGCTGGACCATTCTCCTGGCCATCCTGACGTTCTCGCTGTCGCTTCTGGGCACCTTCATCGTGCGCTCGGGCCTGCTCACCTCGGTCCATGCCTTCGCCGTGGATCCGGAGCGGGGGATCTACATCCTCGGGCTCCTGGCCCTTTCCATCGGCGGCTCGCTGGCGCTCTACGCCTGGCGCGCGCCGGTCATGGAGGGCGGCGGATTGTTCCGTCCGATCAGCCGCGAGGCCGGGCTTTTGGTCAATAATCTGATCCTGGCGGCCGCAACCGGAACCGTCCTGTTCGGAACCTTATATCCCTTGCTCCTCGAGGCCCTCACGGGCGACAAGATCTCCGTCGGACCGCCCTTCTTCAACGCGGCGTTCGTGCCCATGATGCTCGTGCTCGGCCTTTTCATGGGTGCCGGCCCCTTCCTGTCATGGAAGCGCGCGGATCTTGCCGGCGTTCTTCAACGGATCCGGTTCGTCGCCGGGCTGGCGGTTCTTGTCACGCTCGCCGTCTGGTACCTGATCAGCGGCGGTCCTTTCCTGGCCTATGTTTCCATTCTGATCGCCGTATGGCTGCTTCTGGCGACTCTCCGGGAATGGGCGTTGCGGATCAAATTCATGGAAGCTCCTCTGAGCGAGACGCTGCGCCGGGCGCGCAATCTGCCGCGTGCATCGCACGGCATGACGCTGGCGCACGTCGGCCTCGCCGTGGCAATGATCGGCATGATCGGATCAAGCGCCTGGAAGAGCGAAGAGATCGTCTTTGTCACGCCGGGGACCGACGTAACGATCGCCGGATTCGACGTGACCTTTACCGGTGCCGAGCGTCTGCGCGGCCCGAATTACATCGCGGATCGCGGCAGGCTCGAGGTCCGGCGAGACGGCGAGCCGGTGACAACGCTCTACCCGGAGCGGCGGAGCTATCCTGTGGCGCCAAGCACGACCACGGAATCCGCGATCCGGTCTACACTTGCGGGCGACCTTTATGCTTCGATCAGTGAGCCCGCCTCGGAAGAGGCGGCCAGCGGCGAAGCCTGGACGCTGCGCATTCTCTACGAACCGCTGGTCAATTTCATCTGGCTCGGTGCCTTGATGCTGGTGGCAGGCGGCGCGCTCTCGCTTTCGGATCGGAGGCTGCGCGTGGGGGTGCCGCGTCGAACCCGGCCCCAAAGCGACCTGCGCCTGCCTGCAGAATAGGAGACCCCATGAAACGCCTGTTTGCAGTGGTGCCGTTGGCTGTCGCCGTAGTGCTCGGAGGATTTTTCCTCTGGGGGCTGAATCCCGAACGCGACCCGAGCGAAATTCCGTCGGTCCTGATTTCGCAACCTGCACCGGAATTCGATCTGCCTTCCGTTCCGGGCGTCGATGTGCCGGGCCTGGGGCGCGCAGACCTGACGGACAACCCGGGCCCCGTGGTCGTCAACGTCTTCGCCTCGTGGTGCGTCCCGTGCAAGGCCGAGCATGCCGTGCTGACACGGTTCGTCGAGCGTCACGGCCTGCGTCTCTTCGGGATCAATTACAAGGACGAGCCCGAGGACGCCGCGACCTGGCTCTCGGATCTGGGCAATCCCTACGAGCGGATCGGCTCGGATCTCTCAGGACGCGCGGGCATCGAATGGGGCATATCGGGCGTCCCCGAAACCTTCATCGTCGGCCGCGATGGGACGGTGCTCTACCGCTATGTAGGCCCCATCGTAGGGGAGAAAGCCGTCGCGAAGTTTACCACCGCACTGACCCAGGCCGGGGCCCTTGAGCGGGAGTTGGGTTCATGATCCGGACCCTGTTTCTGATCATCATGCTTGGGTTGCCGGGGCTCGCGAATGCCGTGGAGCCGGACGAGATGCTGGCTGACCCGAACCTCGAAGCGCGGGCCCGCGAGATATCGAGGGAGCTGCGCTGCGTCGTTTGTCAGAACCAGGATATCGACAGTTCGAATGCAGGCGTGGCACGCGACCTTCGCCTTCTGGTGCGCGAGCGGTTGACAACGGGTGACAGCAACGAGGCGGTCATCGACTTCGTCCGCGCCCGCTATGGCGATTTCGTCCTGTTCAAACCTCCGTTCAAGCCGCAGACCTACGCGCTCTGGATCGCGCCGTTCGCTCTGCCCGCTGCCGCATTCGCGATTGGCGGAATACTCCTCTGGAGAGCACGGCGACGCGCTTCGGTCGAGGCCCTCAGCGATGAGGAAGAGGCGCTCGTCGCCCAGGTCCTCGCAAGACATGGTAGGGGAGACGAAAAATGATCTGGGTTGCTTTCCTTGTAATGGCTCTTGTCGCGACAGCATTCGCGCTCTTTCCGATCTTCAGGCCGGATACGGCAGCCGTCGTTCCCTCCGACGCGGTCCCGGCGGTGCTCGCCGATCAGCTGGAAGAAGTCCGGCGTGATCTGGACTGTGGTCTTATTTCCGCCGCCGAAGCCAAGGCCGCGGAACTGGAGATCAAGAAACGCATTCTGTCTGTCGTTCGCAGAACAACGAGTGAAGAACATGGTCCCGGCGCAGGCGGCGGACGGGCCGGCGCGATCCTTGCCGCGCTTTTCGTCCCGCTCATGGCCTTTGGATACTACACCGTGAACGGGGCTCCTGACGTCCCGGCCCTGGCATTCGCGGATAGGGCCCCCGAGCGCGCGGAGGAGGCCCGGATCGTGGACCTGGCGCAGCAACTCCATGATCGCTTGCAGAACGATCCGAATGGCGGCGCGAGCGAAGGCTGGATGCTTCTCGGTCAGACCTACATGCGGATGCAGCGCTTCGAGGACGCCGTGAGGGCCTTCGAGACGGTCGCGGACCGCTCGGATGCAACCTCGGCGACCTGGTCGATGCTGGCAGAAGCCTTGATCGGGGCCAACGCCGGGACGGTGGTTCCGCGCGCCGAGGCGGCAATCGAACGTGCCCTGGAGATCGACGCAATGAACCCGGCGGCCACATTCTACGCCGCGCTGGCCGAAAGCCAGGGAGGCGACGATGCCAAGGCCTACGATGTGCTCACGACCCGCCTGACGGAAGCGAACGGATATGCGGCCTGGATGGATAGCTACGTGGCCCGGATCAATCGTCTCGCACAGGAGACAGGCAAGCCGCGCGTCGCGGTTTCGGACTACGCGTCCGAAGCTCCGCGCGGTCCCAGTGCCGCAGACGTTGCGGCGGCGCGCGACATGTCCGAGGGCGACAGAGCCGACTTTATCAGGTCGATGGTCGATCGTCTTGCATCCCGGCTGGAAGCGGAACCGGACGACCTGGACGGGTGGATGAGACTTGGCAATGCCTACAAGGTCCTGAACGAGCGCAAGAACGCCATCGAGGCCTACAGCCGTGCGCAGGAACTGCTCGAAGCCGCGGCTCAAGACGACCCTCGAAGACAGGTCGTCGATTACGCTCTCCGGGATCTCCAGGGGTGACGTAGTGCCGAAGGGGCCTGAGATGGCCTTTTTAAGGATCTGCCGCGGTCACCTGCCGGACAGGGCGGCCGGCCGCTGGATCGCTGGTCAAGGACACGGCAAGGAGGAGAGAGCGATGAGTTCGCATGGCAACCCGCACGCCGGCCACATGCCTTCGGGCGGTCGGGGCATGGCAATTTCGGCCTGGCTGACGGGGGTGTATTTCGTGATCGAGATGGGCATCGGCTTGTGGACCGGGTCGATCGCGGTGATCTCGGACGCGTTCCATACCTTTTCGGCTGTCGGCGGCGTGCTGGTCGCAATTGCCGCGGCTCGGCTTGCCAAGCGCCCGGCAGACGTATCCTTCAGTTTCGGCTGGTATCGCTCGGAAATCATCGGTGCGCTGGTCAACGGTGGCTTTCTGCTCGGCATGGCACTGGTCGTCATCTACATGGCCGCGATGCGCCTCGGGTCGCCGATAGACCTGCCGACCGGGCCGATGCTGATCGCGGCCGCGGGCGGGCTCTTTACCGAGGTGATCTCGCTCTGGCTGATCTGGAAACAGAGCAAGACAGACCTCAACGTGCGTGGCGCTCTCTGGCACATCATCCAGACCTTCGTCGGGAGCCTTCTGATCATCGTCACCGCACTGGTCATCAAGTTCACGGGATTCCTGCTAATCGACCCGATCCTCGGCATGGCATTCGGGGTCGTGCTGCTGTGGGCGAGTTGGGGCATCCTGCGCGACGCGGCGCGGCTGTTGATGGAGGGCACGCCCGACGAGGTGGATTTGCGGGGGGTGATCGAGGCCCTAGAGGCAATGGACGGAGTGCAGGATGCCCATCATGTCCACGCCTGGACACTGACCAGCGGGCACAACGTGTTCTCCGGACATCTGAGGGTTTCGCAAGACGCCGATACGCAGGCACTGCTGAAAGATGCGAATACGATGTTGAAATCGGTTTTCGGTTTCTTCTTCGTCACACTTCAGATCGAAACCCGGTGCCTGGACGAGAGCGGCGCCGAGAAGATCGACGTGACCCGTGGTGCTGGCGAGACAGGAGGTGAACCATGACCGCAAGAGTCCGAGGATCGCAGCCGTCACTTCGGCTTCGTGTCACGCGACAAGTCATCCGGCAGACTGTCAGACGTGCAGTGCGCGGCGGCATTGCCAACCGGCAGATGACGGACACGCAAGGCCGCCCGATGCGCTGGCTCGGTCCTGAGATCCATTCCTACCTGGCCGCAATGGATGGGGAAGCGGTTGCTCTTCGCCGGCACGCGCGGTTGGACGAACTTGACCGCTTCGGGAACCGCCTGATGGTCGAAATGGCGATCTGGACCGTCGCCGCCGACCGCGCATTGAGGAAATCCGGCATTTCGCCCGAGACCGCGCGACAGATGGTGGCCGACCTCGGCTGGGAAATCTACAGCAGGATGCTGAGCCTCAGCTCTCTGCCCGTGCGGCTCGTGGCGAGGGATCCCGGACAGCGCCTGAGGTGGACCATCCGAATGCTGCTGGTCTTTCCCTTCAGCGCCCCCGGAGCGCCCGGATACGAGCTGAAAGCGTGGCGTGAGGGCGATGACATCCTGACCCATTTCACCTGCTGTCCGCCCCAGAGTTTCGTTCGCCGGGTGGCCGAGACGGAGGGCGATCCCGACGCGCTGGAGACCTTCCGCCGGAGCTGGTGCACCTACGATTGGCCGGGCGCCGACCTGATTGCAAGCGATGCTTCGCGGGGCCATTACCGTCGTCCGCACACGCTGTCGCACGGCGACTCCGTCTGCGACATGTGCTGGGCAGCGCGGGCACGGTCTGCTTAGGCTGGAGGTTTCATGCGCACGCTACCGCTGCTGGCCCTTATCACCGTCTCCGAGGCGACGATCGGCATATTCGTCAAGCTCACCGGCGGACTGATTCCCATCCACACCTTGAACTTCTACGCGTTGCTGACGGCGACATTGTTCCTCATGCTGACGATGCCCGTCCTGAATGGTGAGCCTTTGCGGCTGCGTTGGGGAAACATGACCGACACCGTGATCATCGGCGTGCTCATTGCGACGCAGATCAGCGTCTTCAACCTGGCGATGACCCTTGCTCCCATCGCGAACGCCGTGATTTTCTGGAGCGTTGCACCGTTCTTTACCTTCATCTTGTCGGCCATTTTCCTGAAAGAAAGAGCGACCCTCGGGAACGTCCTGACCTTCGGGATCGCGATCGTCGGCATCGTTCTTGCCAAGCCGCTGTCCGGCGGACACATGCTCGGCAATCTCGTGGCGCTGGCTGATGGAGCCGTCTATGCCGCGATGGTCACCTACATGCGGCACGAGGGAAAATCCGAGACCGGAAACGACATTGCCTGGTCGATGCTGGTGGCCGCGCTGATCCTTGCTCCTTCGGTGCTGATCTTTGGGCCCGGACAGGTCTTTTCACCAACGCCAGGCATAGGGGAGGGCGGGATCCCGGTCGGCATCTGGGCTCTGGCGCTGGGACTCGTCTCAACGGGCTTCGCCTATTTCGGGATCTCCCTGGTCCTCAAGACGCTGAACGCCAATGTCTATTCGTTGATCGACATTATCGTCTCGCCGGTCGTGGCGACCCTGCTTGGTTTCCTGATCCTGGCGGAAATCCCGGCGGCGAGCACCGTTTATGGTGGTGCGCTCCTGCTGTTCGCCGGGTTCCTGCTCACCTGGCAGACCACGCGGGACACCCCGAATATCGCGGTTCACCCGTGCCAATGCCAGGCAGCGTCCGCGTAGCGTCGGGGGTCACCAGTCCTGATCAAAAAGGCCAGACGTGGTCACCCGGTCGCCCGAGGCGGAGCGCAGCGCGTTGATCACCGCCTCACCCGACAGGATTTCCGACAGCACGATGCCGTCAGGGGCGCCCGGGCCGTAGACGGCGTTGAACGGGATGCCGTAGCGACCGAATCTTTCGAGATAGCGAGAAATGGTCTCGTCCGGTCGCGTCCAGTCGGCCTGCATCGGGACGGTGCCCTCGGCGCGCAGCGCGGTCAGCACGGGATCGCGCTCGATGACCATTGCCTTGTTGGCCTTGCAGGTGAGGCACCAGTCGGCCGTGACATCGACGAAGACGACCTCTCCGCGCGACACGCGCCGCGCGATTTCCGCCCGGTCGAAGGGCGCCCAGTCGAGGGATGAGGCCGCGACCTCAGTCGCTTCCGTTTCGGTCATCTGGGGGACCGCGACCAAGGCCAATCCGGCAAAGGCGACGACGATCGGCCAGCGGGCGAACGAAGGCAGACGTGGGACGGAGAGAGCGACCGCCAGCGCCAGCGCCAGCCCGCCTACGGCGGCTGCCGCGGCTGTCCCGGCCACCCCGACCATCACCCAGAGAAGCCAGGCCACCGTGGCCATGAGCAGGCCCCCGAGGAGAAACCTCAACGCCACCATCCAGCGCCCGGGCTTCGGCAGGAGCGAAATGGCGCCCGGCACGGCTGCGACCAGGAGGTACGGCACGGCCAGCCCGATCCCGAGGCTGGTGAAGACGATGAAGATATCGATGCCGCGCCCGGCGAGGGCGAAGGCGATGGCCGTCCCGAGGAACGGGGCCGAACATGGCGTCGCCATGACGGCTGCGAACATGCCGGTCAGGAAATCCGTGACATGCCCGCGGCCTCGCCCGGAATTCGCCAGCCGCGCCTGCAGCGCCGAGGGCAGGCTGAACTCGAAACCGCCGAGCATGTTGGCCGAGAAGACGGACAGCAGCAGCACCATCGCAGCAAGGAACAGCGGGTTCTGGAATTGCAGCCCCCAGCCGACGACGACGCCGGCTTGCTGCAAAAGGAAGAGGATCAGCGCCAAGCCCCACATGAATGCCAGCGCCCCCGCGGCGGCGGCCAGGAAGCCGATGCGAACCGTGCGCTTGTCCTGCTCGCCGTGCTTCATGACGGTCGAGAGCTTTATCGAAAGCACCGGGAGCACGCAGGGCATGACGTTGAGGATCAGCCCGCCGAGGAATGCGACCAGTGCGATCCAGATCAAGGTTTCGATGCCGGGGGCCACGGCCGCGACGTTGAATGGCGGGGCTGGGGCTTCGGAGGCACGGTCCGGCGTGACGGTGAAGGACCGGTCTGGCCCGTCCGTCACCGTGAGGATCGCATCGTGACGCGTCGTGTCGTTGGTCGAAAGGACCGGCAGCGTGGCCCACAGTCTGTGCCCGCCGTCACCGAGCCGGATGTCCGGTTTGCCGAGCGCGTTGCCCGCACCAAGTTCCGGAAAGACGTCCGGGTCCTTGAACGGTTTCGCGCTGCGGAGCAATACGGTAAGTGCCCTCGTCTTGTCGTCGAGATGCACGAGTGCTTGTTCGACGCCGATGCCGTCCCCCTCGGCCGGAACAAGTGCGAGGAAACCGGCAATCCGGTCGGCGGCCGGCTGATCGATTCCGCTGCCGGCAGGCAACTCCAGGCTCAGGTCGAAATCCTGAGGTACGCAAATGTCCGAACAGACGAGCAGAGAGACTTTGGCTTGCAGCCTTGCTGCTTCTCCCGGCCGAGCGAGTTCGATCCGAAGCGGGAAGACGACCTCGTCGTGGTAGCCGAAGTTCTCGATGCCGAAGGCCGAGAAACGTTCGGGGGCAGGCCAGAGGAATTCCGCGTCTGCGACGTTTTCCGATCCCGCCCAATCCAAGGTTGGCGGGATGCCGACTTCGCCCGGTGACCGCCAGTAGGTCTTCCAGCCGTCGCCAAGCTGCAGGTCCAGCGCCGCTGAAAGGGTTCGGCCTTTATCGGGCACCCCGTCCTGGGCAGAGATCAGCCGCGCCGTGACGGCGGGGGACTGATATGGCTGGGAGGAGGCGGCATGGATGACGGGAGGAAGCCCGAGCGTCGCTGCCGCAATGACTATTAGGAAACGGAGCGTCGTCAGAATGTTATGGCGCATCCTTCGGGAACTCCAAAAGTGGCGCGAAATGATCGGCAAATCTCTCGGAGAAGCCGATAGGACGCGCGATCGCCGCCACGCAACCGGTCGCAACAATACCATTGTCGCTTGAGTGCTGTGATCTTCGAAACAGATGGCTCATGACCGAAACAGAAAACCCTGTCGGCCATTATCGCACTGGAGCGTTCGGTCCGTGCCAGTTCCGCCCGCCACGCGGCAACCTTTTGGAAGCGCGATACCCTCTCCCCGGGTCGACACCACGCCGGTATCGCGAAAACACGCGGCGAGCGAGTTCGAGCATCCGCCGAGCGCAAGCAGCAAGGCGCTAACTTTCAAGGCTTGCGGCACGGACACCTTGGCTCCCCATCCGACTTTCGATCTCCGGCCGATGGTTGGCACCAGGAACGGGTGCAGGGAGGAGCTTGGGGTTTGCTTCACCGCCCCCGGTGACAGGACTTGCCCATCATCTTGTGCATGATGACGTGCGCCCCGACGCACAGCATCAATGGGGCGAAAACCCCGGCATTCGCCCAGAGACCGGAAACGCTACCTCCCGCGACGAAGAATGCCCCGACGGGGACCAGCATGACCGCGCAGCAGGCCATCATTCCATATCGCATGAGCTTGTTGCCCCGGGGGTTGCTAGGTCGATTTGCGTGCATCATGGTCGATTCATCCTTCAGAAATCGTCACTTCATCTGCCGCCCTTCCGCAATGGAAGGTCAAGGATACAAACCGATACATTTCTCGCAGGCTTGTCAGGTTGTCTCACGCCCCTTCTCGGGTATTTATTTCTTGGAGAAAGGCAATACGGTACTGTCACGTTAACCGGCTGGTGGTCGCAGTGGCCTGACGGTAAAGATCGTTATACCTCCCCCTCACCTACGCTCGCCACCGGTTTCCACCAGCGATCATCCAGCGCGCCGTCTGGCTCTATTTCCGGTCGGCGCTGAGCTATCGCGACGTTGAGGACTTGCTCGCCGAACGCGGCATCGACGTGTCCTACGAAACCGTCCGGAGATGGGTCCACAAGTTCGGCGGCATCTACGCCGAGCGGGTCCGTCAGCATCGACCAAGACCTTCAGATCGATGGCACCTGGATGAAGTCTTTCTCAGAGTCGGCGGCAAGACCGTCTATCTCTGGCGCGCCGTGGACGACGAAGGCGAAGTGCTCGACATCCTGGTTCAGTCAAAGCGGGACCGGAAAGCCGCATTGGAATTGCTGCGAAAACTCCTGAAACGACAGGGCTATGTCCCGCATGCCATCGTCACCGACCGTCTTCGGTCCTGTGGCGCCGCACTGCGTGAGTTGGGATTGCACGACCGGCACGTGACTGGCGAACGCTCGAACAACCGAGCGGAGGTTTCACATCAGCCAACCCGACGCCGAGAGCGGCAGCAAATTCGGTTCAAGTCACCCGGCTCCGCGCAGCGCTTCCT
>NZ_JARGYC010000091.1 GCF_029168335.1 Psychromarinibacter sediminicola | reverse complement strand
GGACGGCGCCAGCCGTCCGAAAACCCTATCTGCCCGAGAGCGCGTGCCGCTCTTCCTCCGACACCCGCGCTAGATAGTCCGCCAGCGTCCGCCCCTTTTCCGGCCGGAACGTGCCCTGCGCCTCGGCCGCCGCGATCCGGTCCAGCCGGAACATCCGGAAGTCCTGCCTGAGTTCGCACCAGGCCAGCAGGGTCCAGACCTTGCCCCAGAAGCCGAGCCCCAGGGGCCGCACCATGCGCCGCGTCTCCGCGCCCTCGGCGTCGCGATAGGCCAGGTCCATCCGCTCGCGCGCATCCGTCGCCGCCTCCAGCCGGTCGATCAGCGCGCGGGTCGCTTCGTCCAGCCCGGTGGTGTCGATGGCGTGGATCTTCACCGCCTCGGCGCGGGCGCGCTCGGCCTCGGGCAGCACGGCAGCGATCTTGACCAGTGCCTCCTCGGCCGCCTGCGCCATCGCCAGCCCGCCGAAGGCGCGGATCAGCCGCGCGCCGGCGACCAGCGCCACCACCTCGTCGCGCGAGAACATCATCGGCGGCAGCTCGTAGCCGTCGGCCATGACGTAGCCGTAGCCCGAGGCGCCCTCCACCGGCACGCCCGAGGCCTGCAGGTCGGCGATGTCGCGGTAGATGGTGCGTTCGCTGACCTCGAGCGCGTCGGCGAGCTGCCGCGCCGTCCGGAGGCGCCCGCCGCGCAGGGACTGCACGATGCGGAACAGGCGGTCGGCGCGGCGCATCGCTCAGCCCTTCGCCGGTTCGAACAGGCCGATGGAATTGCCGTCGGGATCCTCGACATAGGCGAAGCGGCCGGGCGGGATGGCAATGGCGTCGGAGACCTTTGTGCCGCCGGCGGCGACCCATTTCTCGACCGCCTCCTCGACGGTTCCGGGCACCGACAGGTGGATCGTCGGCCCGGCGCCCTTGCCCGGCGTGCCCGGGTAGATATGGCCGGAGCAGGCCATGTCGTCCGTGCCCGGGATCATCGCCATCGGGTTGGGGCCGGAATTGTCGACGGTCAGGTCGTAATCCATGGCCGCCCTGTAGAACGCCACGGCCTTGTCGAAATCGCCGACCGGGATCTCTGTCCAGACGACGGGGAATTGCGGGGTGTAGGGCATGAGTCGCGTCTCCTCTGGTTTGCGATGAGACGGGTATCTCATACCCCTGCTGACAGGGTTGTGTCAGGACCTGTCAGGGCGGCCGGGTCAGAACGTTTCGACCCAGGGCCGCACCGCCACTTCGGTCGACCACGCCGAGCGGTGCTGGCCGATCAGGTGCAGGTAGGTCTGCGCGATGGCGTCCGGGTCCAGCATCGAGTCGGGGGCGTCGGGCGGCTCGGTCCGGCCGGGGTTGCGGATCGCGCCGTCGATGTTGACCCAAGCGACGTGGATGCCCTGCGGGTGCAACTCGCGCGCCATCGACTGGGCAAGACCGCGCTGGGCGAACTTGCCCATGGCGAAGGAGGCCGATTGCGGGAAGCCCTTCACCCCCGCCGAGGCGCCGGTGAACAGGATGGTGCCGCGGCGGCCGTCGACCGGCTCGGCCGCCAGCATCCGCCGCGCCGCCGCCTGGCCCGTGAGGAAGGCGCCGTGCGCGGTCACCTCGGTCGCGCGGCGCACCTCGTCCGGGTCGAGGTCGACGAGCGGCCCGCGCACCCGGGCGGAGGGGTTGTAAATGGCCACCCGCTGCGCCGCCGGAAGCTCCACGAACAGCCGCCCCACGGCGGCGGCGTCGGTCGCGTCCAGGGTGACGCTGCGCGCGCCAGTCGCCTCGGCGACCCCGGCCATGCGGGCGCCCTGGCGGGCCGCCAGCACGAGGTCGTAGTCCGGGGCCAGCGCCCGCGCCAGCGCGGCGGAGAGCCCCGATCCGGCGCCCACGATCACGGCGATCGGTTTGGTCATGTCGTCCTCCCGTTGATGTCGCGCATCCAGCCCAGGCAGGCCTCGGTCTCGGCCGTC
Organism: Psychromarinibacter sediminicola; assembly: GCF_029168335.1. Taxonomy (GTDB): domain Bacteria; phylum Pseudomonadota; class Alphaproteobacteria; order Rhodobacterales; family Rhodobacteraceae; genus Psychromarinibacter; species Psychromarinibacter sediminicola. Next base: position 13,828 of record NZ_JARGYC010000091.1, on the reverse strand, counting down.
GGGTTGTACTCGGCGCTGATCCAGCCGTCGTAGCCCGACGCGGCCACGGCCGCGAAAAAGGCGGCGAAGTCGATCCCGCCCGCCCCCGGTTCGCAGCGGCCCGGCGCGTCGCCGACCTGGACGTGGCGCACGCGGGGGGCGTGACGCCGCCAGACCGCCAGCGCGTCGCCGGCGATCGTCTGCGCGTGGTAGGTGTCGTATTGCAGCCCGAGGTTGGGGGCGCCGACGGCGTCGATGATCTCGGCGGCGAGGTCGTAGTCGTTCAGGAAATAGCCCGGCATGTCGCCGGGGTTCAGCGGCTCGATGGTCAGGCTCTGCCCGGGCGCCTGGGCGGCGGCCCATTTCAGGTTGTCGATGAAGGTGGCCCGCGCCTCCGGCCCCTCGGCGGTGCCGGCCATCAGGTGGATGTGCTGCGGCGTCAGCCGCTCGGCATAGCGCAGGACGCGGGCGAAATCGCGGCGGAACCGCTCCTCCAGCCCCGGCACCGCGGCGAAGCCCCGCTGGCCGCCGGTATAGTTGGGCGGCGGCGCGTTGATCAGCACCAGCGGCAGGCCGGCGATCTGCAGCCGGCGCAGGATGTCGGGCGCCGGGTCGTCATAGGGAAACAGGATCTCGACCCCGTCGAACCCGGCATCGGCGGCCGCCTGGATGCGTTCGAGAAACGGGTATTCCTTGAACAGGAAGGTGACGTTGGCCGCGAGCTTCACGCCGGCAGCTCCGCCGCCGGAATCATCGGGAAGAACTCTCCACACGACCACAGGCCGAACCAGTCGGTGCCGTCGACCTCCTCGGTCGCGCCCAGGTCCACGAGGCGGTAGAAGCTCTTGCGGTCGATCAGCGCCTCCAGCCGGTCGCGGATCAGGATATAGGGCGAAGGCTCGCCGGTCTCGGGGTCGCGGACCACGCGGATCGGGTGGTCGGGGCCGGCGGTGGCGACGTCGTCCACATGGGTCAGGAAGGTCAGGCGCTGGTCGCGGCCTTCGCCCTCGGCCTCGAAGTCGACGGCGACGAAGGGCGCGTCCTCGACCTGGATGCCCACTTTCTCGACAGGCGTGACCAGAAAGTAATCGTCGCCGTCCTTGCGCAGGATCGAGGAGAACAGCTTCACCAGCCCCTTCCGCCCGATGGGCGTGCCCAGGTAGAACCACGTCCCGTCGCGGGCGATGCGCATGTCCAGATCGCCGCAGAACTCGGGATTCCATTGATGAACCGGGGGGCGGCCTTGCTTGCTGGCGGCCTTCGCCGCCTCGGCGATCGACTCGGCGGAGGGTCTCACGATCATTTGTCCGCTCACGCTTTTTGTCATTTGTGCTTTCGGCGATAGGTGCCGATACTGACGGGGAGATATAGTAGCAGCGGGAGCTTTGCCATGGCCGACGACGAGAACCTCGTGGAAGAGATCGAGGCGCTGAGCGCCAAGATGATCGAGGCCGAGGCGTCGATTTCCAAGCGGTTCATCGGCCAGAAGAAGGTGATCGACCTGGTGCTGTCGACGCTGGTCTGCGGCGGCCACGGGCTGCTGATCGGCCTTCCGGGGCTGGGCAAGACGCGCCTGATCGAGACGCTGGGCAACGTGATGGGCCTCGATGACGCGCGGGTGCAGTTCACGCCGGATCTGATGCCGGCGGATATTCTCGGGTCGGAAGTGCTGGAGACCGGGGCGGATGGCAGCCGGGCGTTCAAGTTCATCGAGGGGCCGGTCTTCTGTCAGCTTCTGATGGCCGACGAGATCAACCGCGCCAGCCCCCGCACGCAGTCGGCGCTGCTGCAGGCGATGCAGGAGAAATCCGTCACCATCGCCGGCCAGCCGCATCCGCTGCCGGCGCCGTTCCACGTGCTGGCCACCCAGAACCCGATCGAGCAGGAGGGCACCTACCCGCTGCCCGAGGCGCAGCTCGACCGGTTCCTGTTGCAGATCGACGTCGACTACCCGACGCGCGACTACGAGCGCGAGATCCTGATCGCCACCACCGGCACCGAGGACGCGCAGTCGCATAACGTGTTCTCCGCCGAGGAGCTGATCGCGGCGCAGACCCTGGTGCGCCGGATGCCGGTGGGCGAGGCCGTGGTCGAGTTGATCCTCGACCTGGTGCGCGCCTGCCGTCCGAACGAGCCCGAGGCGCCGGAGGTGGTGAACCGCTCGGTCGGCTGGGGGCCTGGGCCGCGCGCGGCGCAGGCGCTGATGCTGACGGTGCGGGCGCGGGCGCTGTTGCAGGGGCGGCTGGCGCCGTCGGCCGAGGACGTGCTGGCGATGGCGCGGCCGGTGCTGACCCACCGCATGGCGCTGACCTTCGCGGCGCGGGCGCGCGGCGAAAGCCTGGGCGAGGTGATCGACGCCGTGGCCGAACAGGTGACCCGCGTGGAGGCTGCGGCTTGACGGCAGCCATCGGCGCCCGAACGCCGCTTGCAAGCGGCTTCGGCACGCGATTACGAAATCGCGTGCCAAGGGCCTTGCAAGGCCCTTGCCCAAGGCGTTTCGCAACGCCTTGCGCGGCGATGTGCCCACGGAGTGAGCCTTGACCACCGCAGCCGAGTATCGCCAACGCGCCGAGACCCTGTCCGGCCCGCTGCCGCCGCTCCTGGCGGAGGCGGAGCATCTGGCGCAGGCCGTGCTTCTGGGCTTTCACGGCCGCCGCCGGGCCGGGATGGGCGACGAGTTCTGGCAATACCGCCCGGCCCGCGCCGGCGACCCTGCGCGGCAGATCGACTGGCGCCGCTCGGGCCGGTCGGACACGCATTTCGTGCAGGAAAAGGAGTGGCAGGCGGCGCAGTCGGTGTTCGTCTGGCTGGACGAGGCGCAGTCGATGGCGTTCTCCGGCGACAAGGGCCGAGTGACGAAGGCCGACCGCGGCAAGCTTCTGGCGCTGGCGCTGTCGATCCTGCTGATCCGCGCGGGCGAACGGGTGGCGCTGACCTCGCTGGGCACGCCGCCGCGGTCGTCGGAGCTACAGCTGTTGCGCATCGCGCAGTCCTTCGAGCTGGACGGCGCGCGGCCCGATTACGGCGCGCCGGAGGTGCGCAACCTGCTGCCGCATTCGCGGGCGCTGTTCATCTCCGACTTCATGGGCGACCTGGAGCCGCTGGAGGCGCAGCTCGCCAAGGCCGCCGACCGGGGCGTGCGGGGCGTGATGTACCAGATCCTCGACCCCGTGGAGGAGGCGTTCCCGTTCGACGGGCGCACCATCTTCGAAAGCGTCGGCAAGACCGTGCGGCACGAGACGCTGAAGGCGGGCGATCTGCGCGAGCGCTACCTGGAACGGCTGGCCGAGCGCAAGGCGCGGCTGGACGAGTTGGCCCACGCGGTCGGCTGGCGCTACGAGTGCCACCACACCGGCGACAGCGCGCAGTCGGCGCTTCTGTGGCTTTACGGCGCGCTGGAGAAGAGGGGCTGAGATGTTCACGCTCGGCGGCATAGGCTTTACCGCGCCCTGGCTTCTGCTGGGCCTTCTGGCGCTGCCGATCCTGTGGATCCTGCTGCGCGCGGTGCCGCCGGCGCCGATCCGGCGGATGTTCCCGGGCGTGGCGCTGCTCCTGGGCCTGACCGACGACGAGACGCAGACCGACAAGACGCCCTGGTGGCTCTTGCTGCTGCGCACGCTGGCGGTGGCGCTGATCATCCTGGGCTTCGCCGGGCCGGTGCTGAACCCGCGCGAGGAAGCCGCGGGCAGCGGGCCGATTCTGATCGTGATGGACGGGACATGGGCCGACGCGCGCGACTGGACGCGGCGGGCGGACCGGGTGGAGGCCGCGCTGGACGAGGCGGCGCGGCTGGGCCGGCCGGTGGCGCTGGTCTCGCTGACCGACCTGCCGGCGGGCGACCTGCCGTTCCGCGCTGCCGACGCCTGGGCCGCCGACCTGCCGAGCGTGCAGCCCGAGCCCTGGGCGCCGGACGCCGAGGCCCTGGCCGACTGGGCCGCGGCGCTGCCCGACGAGGCGTTCGACACGTTCTGGATGTCCGACGGGCTGGCGCGGGACAGCCGCGAGGCCCTGCTGGCCGAGTTGCAGGCGCACGGCACGGTGACGGTCTTCGAATCCCCCAGCCCCGTCTTCGGCCTGCGCCCCGCGGGCTTTGCCGAGGGCGGCGTGGCGCTGACCGCGCTGCGCGCCGCGGCCGGCAATGCGCTGACCGTCAGCGTGTCGGCGCACGGGCTGGACCCTTCGGGCGTCGAGCGGGAGCTGGCGCGCGAAGAAGTGACGTTCGGGGCCGAGGCGACCGAGGCGGACCTGACGCTCGACCTGCCGCCGGAGCTGCGCAACCGGGTGTCGCGCTTCGAAATCGCCGGGGTGCGCTCGGCCGGCGCGGTGACGCTGACCGACGATGCGCTGCAACGGCGCGAGGTGGCGCTGATCGCGGGCCGCGACGACCGCGAGGGGCTGGAGCTGCTGGCTCCGACGCATTACCTGGAAAAGGCGCTGGAACCCACCGCAGACCTGATCGACGGCGACCTGCTGGACATCCTGCTGGCCAACCCCGACGTGATCGTGCTGGCCGACGTGGCCACGGTGAGCGAGGGCGAGCGGGAGCCGCTGTTGGAGTGGGTCGAGAATGGCGGAATGCTGTTGCGCTTCGCCGGGCCGCGGCTGGCCGCGTCGGATGTGAGCCGGGCCGAGGAGGACCCGCTGATGCCGGTGCGCCTGCGCGCGGGTGGGCGGAACATCGGCGGCGCGATGAGCTGGGGCGAGCCGAAGCAGCTGCGCCCCTTCGCCGAGACCTCGCCCTTCTACGGGCTGGAGGTGCCCGAGGACGTGACCGTGTCGTCCCAGGTCATGGCACAGCCCGACCCGCAGCTAAGCGAGCGGGTCATCGCCTCGCTCGCCGACGGCACGCCGCTGGTCACCCGCAAGCGGGTCGAGCAGGGGCAGGTCGTGCTGTTCCACGTCACTGCCAATGCCGAGTGGTCGAGCCTGCCGCTGTCCGGCCTGTTCGTGCAGATGCTGGAGCGGCTGGCGGTGTCGACGCGCCCGGCGCAGCCGACGGAAGAGGATCTCGCCGGCACCGTCTGGGCGCCCGACGCGGTGCTGGACGCTTTCGGCACGGTGCAGGACGCGGGCACCCTGCCCGGTGTGCCGGGCGAGCGGATTGCCGGCGGCGCGCCCGGCGCGGACATGCCGCCGGGGCTTTACACCGGCGAGGACCGGCGGATCGCGGTCAACGTGATCGGGCCGGAGACGCAGATCGCCCCCACCGCCTGGCCGTCCGGCGTGCCGGTGGTGGGGCTGGACGTGGTGGAGGAAACCATGCTGAAGGGCTGGCTGCTCGCCGTGGCGCTGGGGCTGCTGTTCTTGGACATTCTCGCCTCGCTGTGGATCTCGGGCCGCCTGTCGCGGGCCGGCCGGGGCGCGGCGGCGATGCTCGCGCTGGCGCTGCTGCTGCCCGGCGGGATGGCCGAGGCACAGGAGGGCGACGAGCTGGCGCTGGCCGCGACCTCGGAGGTGGTTCTGGCGCATGTCGTCACCGGGGATGCGGAGCTCGACCGGATCGCCGAGGCGGGCCTGCGCGGGCTGAGCCAGGTCCTGTGGTCGCGCACCTCGATCGAGCCGGCGGACCCGATCGCCGTCGACCTGGAGATGGACGAGCTGGCCTTCTTCCCTTTCCTCTACTGGCCCGTCACGCCGGAGCAGCCGATCCCGTCCGACGAGGCCTATGCCAAGCTGAACCGCTATCTGCGGCATGGCGGGATGATCCTGTTCGACACGCGCGACGCGGATCTGGCGGGTTACGGCGCCTCGACCGAGGCGGGGCGCAAGCTGCAGCGGCTGGCCGCGCCGCTGGACATCCCGCCCCTGGAGCCGATCCCCGAGGACCACGTGCTGACGCGCACCTTCTACCTGCTGCAGGACTTCCCCGGCCGCTACGCGGGCCGCGGCGTCTGGGTCGAGGCGGCGCCGGCGGATGCGGAGGCGATCGAGGGGATGCCGTTCCGCGACCTGAACGACAACGTGACGCCCGTGGTGATCGGCGGCAACGACTGGGCCGCGGCCTGGGCCGTCAACGAGAACGGCAGCCGGATGTTTCCGGTGGGCCGCGGCTTTGCTGGCGAGCGGCAGCGCGAGATGGCGATGCGATTCGGGGTAAACCTGATCATGCATGTCCTGACCGGGAACTACAAAAGCGACCAGGTGCATGTGCCGGCGCTTCTGGACCGGCTGGGGCAGTAGTGAACGGGGTGGCGCATCTGGCGGGCGCCGGACCGGGGGCCAGCCCCCGGACCCCCGGCGTATTTGAAACGAGAAGAAGCGCAGAGGCATCATCTTGACCGGCTCGATCATCTTCGATCCCCTTCTGCAGTGGCCGCTGGTCTGGGCGGCGGTGGCGCTGGGCGTGCTGTTCGTGGCCGTCGCCGTCTGGCGCGGGCTGACGGGCTGGTGGCTGCGCGGGCTGGCCGTGATCGTGCTGCTGGTGGCGCTGTTCAACCCGTCGCTGCAGCAGGAGGACCGGGCGCCCCTGTCCGACATCGTGATCCTGGTGGTGGACGAGAGCGCCAGCCAGCGGATCGCGACGCGGCCCGAGCAGACGGAGCAGGCCATCGCCGCGGTGGAGGCCGAGGTCGCGGCGCTGGAGAATACCGAGCTGCGGATCGTGCCGCTTGGCGATGCCGAGGACGACCAGGGCACGCTTCTGATGAGCGCGCTGGCCGAGGCGATGGCCGAGGAGCCGCGGGCGCGGCTGGCGGGCGCGATCCTGCTGACCGACGGGCAGCTGCACGACGTGGACCGCGCGCCCGACCTGCCGGCGCCGCTGCATGTGCTGCTGACCGGCGAGGAGGACGACTGGGACCGGCGGCTGCTGGTGACCAATGCGCCGGCCTTCGCGATCCTGGGCGAGCCGGTGACGCTGACGCTCCGTGTCGAGGACCAGGGGGCGGTGCCCGAGAGCGAGGGCGGCACGGCGCCGCTGGAGATCGCCATCGACGGGGGCGAGCCGCAGAGCTACGACGTGCCGGTGGGCCAGGATCTGGAGCTGCCGATCACCCTGCCGCACGGCGGGATGAACGTGATCCAGTTCACCCTGCCCGAGGCCGACGGCGAGCTGACCGACCGCAACAACTCGGCCGTGGTGCAGATCAACGGGGTGCGCGACCGGCTGCGGGTGCTCTTGGTCTCGGGCGAGCCGCATCCGGGGGAGCGGACCTGGCGCAACCTGCTGAAGTCGGATTCCAGCGTGGACCTGGTGCATTTCACGATCCTGCGGCCGCCGGAGAAGCAGGACGGGGTGCCGGTCAACGAGCTGTCGCTGATCGCCTTCCCGACGCGCGAGTTGTTCATCGACAAGATCGACGAGTTCGACCTGATCATCTTCGATCGCTACAAGCGGCGCGGGATCCTGCCGTCGCTCTATCTCGACAACGTGCGGCAGTATGTCGAGGACGGCGGCGCGGTGCTGGTGGCGGCGGGGCCGGATTTCGCGACGGCGAACTCGCTTTACCGCTCGCCCCTGTCGGAGATCCTGCCGGCAGCACCGTCGAGCCGGGTGATCGAGGAAGGCTACAAGCCGCGGCTGACCGATCTGGGCGAGAAGCATCCGGTGACGGCCGGGCTCGACTCCTTCGCGCCGGCGGCGGCGGACGAGGACGGGCCGGGCTGGGGCCGGTGGTTCCGGCTGATCGACCTGGAAGAACAGTCGGGCCACACGGTGATGCACGCGATGGACGAGCGGCCGCTTCTGGTGCTGGACCGGGTCGGCGAAGGGCGCATCGCGCTTCTGGGCTCGGACCATGCCTGGCTGTGGAACCGGGGGTTCGAGGGCGGCGGGCCGCAGCTGGAGCTGCTGCGGCGGCTGGCGCATTGGATGATGGAAGAGCCGGAGCTGGAGGAAGAGGCGCTAAGCGCCACGGCGGAGGGGCAGACGATGACCATCACCCGCCGGACGCTGGGCGACGAGGTCGGCGAGGTGGAGCTGACCGGGCCGGACGGCGAGGTGGTGATGGTGCCGCTGGAAGAGGTCGCGCCGGGCCGGTTCGAGGCGACGGTCGAGGGGCCGGAGATCGGGCTGTACCGGCTGAAGGAAGGCGACCAGGACAGCGTGATCGCGCTGGGCCCCGCCGCGCCGAAGGAGTTCGAGGCGACCATCGCGAGCGGCGACCTGCTGGAGCCCGAGGTGGAGTCCACGCGCGGCGGCATCGCGCGGATCGAGGCGGGTGTGCCGGATCTGCGGCAGGTGCGGGCGGGTCGGCCGGCGGCGGGGCGCGGCTGGCTGGGGATCACGCCGCGGGACGCCTATCTGACGGCGGATGTGACGCTGACGCCGCTGGTATCGGGGTGGCTCTTCCTGCTGCTGGCGTCGTTGCTGATGGTCGGTGCCTGGCTGCGCGAAGGGCGGAGCTGAGCCTGGGCGGCGCGTCGGGGTTTTGCAAGCGATCCGGGGCTGGACCTGTCGCGGCCGGACGGTCGGGAGAGGCGGTGCGCGAAGACTTTGCAGGGAATGCCAGATGCGTGGCGCGGGGGTGACCGCGATGTGGCGCAAGTGTGGCGTGAGACACGTATAAGTTGAGCGGTGAAATGCCGATGCCCGGGGGTGCCGGGTGGGGTGACGGCCCTGGCAGGCGCCATGCGGGCCCGGGTCTCCGCCCGTCCGACAGGCCGGGATCGCCGGAGCGACCCGTCACCGCGGGACGCCGGCGTGCCGAATCGCTTCGGCCAATCCTCGGGCGAGGCGTCAATATATCGGGAGCCGGCCCGCCGGGCCGCGGATATGTAGCGGTCGGGTGCGCTCTGTAGGCAGCAAACCCGGGGCACGGGCAGTTTGCTTGTCACGGCATTGTTTCCCGCTCGGGCGAAGCGTGACGGTGCGCGCGAATTGTTTCGGCGAGATCCGTCCGATGGGCAGAGTTCAGCTTAGGCCGCGAGATATTTGACGCAAATCAGATGCACATTTCCAATATTTAGCAATCTATGGTTTAGTTCTTGACAGGCGCCGCGTTGTTAAGGGCGCCCGCGGCTTCGGCCGGTTCTGGAGTAAAGCGCAATTCGGGATGACAACCATGGCAGTTCTTGACGTGGATCTGGGGTCGAGTGATCAGACCATTGATTCCAGTAACTATTCGAGCGGCGATACCGTGAATATCACCGCGCTTGGATCCCACGCCCTCACGATCGACGGGGTCGACGTGGAGCTGTCCTCCATCGTCGGGCTTCAGGCCGGCGCGACGCCGACCTTCGAGACGATCAACGGCGGCTCTCTTGCGATCGACCAGGGGCTTCTGGACGCCAGCCTTCTGTCGGGCGTCACCTATTCGATGCACGACACCTCGTCGATCGCGGTGGACAGCAGCAGCGTCACCGCCCTGACCGACCTGTTGTCGACGGTCGATCTGGACTTCAACGGCGACGCGGATGCCGATTTCAGCTATACGCCCGCCGCGATCGGCACGCTGTCGCCGATCACCTTCAACGTCTTTGGCATGGAAAGTTTCGACCAGCTGGTGATCGCGGGGCGGACGGATCTGAGTTTCTCCTACGATACCGGCACGCAGACGGCGACCGTCAGCTCGACCTCGGCGCTCGGGCAGGATGTGCGCTATGTCGTGCAGGGGATGACGCAGGAGCAGGCCGACCTGGTCCTGGCGGATATCGCGGATACCGCAGCCGACACCTGGATCGACGGCGATGCCTTCACCTTCCCGGTCTGCCTGACCTCGGAGGCGCAGGTGCTGACGCCGTTCGGCGAGCGCCGCTGCGGCGATCTGGAGGTCGGGGATCTCGTCATCACCTCGGATCGCGGGGCGCAGCCGATCCGCTGGATCGGACGGATGACCTTCACCGCCCGCGACATGGACGACCGGCCCAGGAACCGGCCGGTGCGGATCGGTGCGGGGGCGCTGGGCAACGGCGTGCCGGGCGCGGACCTGCTGGTGTCGCCGCAGCACCGGATCCTGGTGCATTCGCGGGTGGCCGAGCGGATGTTCGGCACGCGCGACGTGCTGGTGCCGGCGCGCAAGCTGCTGGACATGCCGGGGATCGAGGTGGCGGTTCTGGACCACGACATCACCTACATGAACCTGATGTTCGACAATCACGAGGTGATCTTCGCCGAGCATGCGCCGGTCGAGAGCCTGCTGACCGGGCCGATGACGATCCGGGCGATGCCGGCGGAGCAGATCGTGGAACTGGCCGATATCTATCCGGAGCTGTTCGAACCGGGTTTCGAGACGGAATCGGCGCGGCTGATCCCGAAGGGTCGCCGGATCGCCACACTGGTCGCGCGGCACATGAAGAACCGCCTGCATCCGCTGACCTGTTGAGAGGGCGTCGTCCGGGCGCCGGTCAGGGCCAGATGCCGTATCTCTCGCGCAGCAGGTCGTAACAATGCCGGCCGGCCTTGGGGCGGCCGGCACCCTCGACCGCGAAGGCGTAAAGCGCATCGACGCGGAAGGCGTCGGTGTTCGCCGGCTCGCGCAGGTTGGCGGGCACCCAGATCGGGATGTTGCGCCGCGCCAGCATGCCCGACAGCCAGATGTCGTCGACGGTCCAGCAGATATCGGGGATGTCGAAGGCGACATCGTCGAAGAAATCCGGCCGCACCATGGCGCCGCCGAACCCCATGAACATGTCGACATAGCCGCCCCTGGCAAAGATGCGGCGGGCGGGGCGGCCCAGGTTGTGGCCGGTCAGCTTGCGCCGTGCGCGCCACCAGAGCCAGCGCGCGAGGAACCAGGTGTCGCGCTGCCACCGGCGCTTGACGGCGCGGGGCTGCAGATCGCGGATCTGGCGGCTGTCGAAAAAGAAGTCAGCCTCGTTGCCCATGGCCGCGATGCAGGCGTCCGGCTGGTCGGCGCGGGCGGCCATGAAGTCGCGCGTGAGCGTCGGCGCATAGATGCGGTCGTCGTCGCAGAACAGGATCTCGACATCCTGGCCGGCATGGGCCTTTGCGGCGGCGAGCACCTTGGTCGCCGGGCCGTAATCCTCGGCGCAGCGCACGATCTCGACGCCGTCGGGCACCTCCGGCAGGGTGCCGTCCCAGTCGGGAAAGCGGCGATAGCGGTGCGGGATGTGCAGCAGGACGCGATCCGCCGGCGCGTGCTGCCGCACGAGGCTGTGCAGCGTCGGGCCGATCAGGTGGAAGCGCGGCGGAATGCTCGTGAGCGAGATGATCATGCGGGGGCTGGCGGGTTAGCGTCGGACGTCCAGCCGATACATCTCTTGCGCCCAGCCGTCCACCGAACAGCGCGGGCGGATCAGGACATGGGCGAGGTCTTCCGGAATCGCCCGGCCGGAAAGCGTGCGGGTGAACGGCTGTTCCGCGACATGCGGGTGCAGCAATTCGCGGAAGCCCAGCCGCGTGCCGTCGGGGGCGCGCACCTCCCAGCCGTCGGCGTAGTGGTCCCAGCCGGTATCGGGATGCGACAGCGTCACCGAGATGCGCCAGGTGTCGCCGGTCCGTGTGGCCTCGGCCGCATCGACCACGGGGTCGGCGGCGAAAGCGGGGGTGGCGAGGGCGAGCGTCAGGGCGAGGGCCGGGTGTCTCATTCGGGCAGGCTCCGCAGAAGGGTGTTGCGCGACTTGGACGCGAATTCGCGGCGCCAGACGATCAGCAGCGCGACGAGGGTGGCGACCAGCAGGGCGACCGGGCCGAGCAGCCACGCGGCGGCGGCCAGCGAGAAGTAGACGCAGCGCAGGCCGCGGTTGAAGCTGCGGGCGGCGGAGTTGGCGATGTCGGCGGCCTGCGCGGCGCGGGAATAGGCGGCGTCGCTTTCGTCGTTGGGCGCCGCCCCCATGACGATGGCGCAATAGCCGAACAGGCGGTGCGACCAGATGAACTTGAACAGCCCGTTGGCGAGAAACAGGAGCATGAAGATGACCTTGGCATCCCAGATCGCCGCCGGCGCGTCCTCCAGCGACAGCTCCTCGGCCAGGCCCAGGAGCTGTTCGGTATTGCCGATCAGCGCCAGCCCGCCGCCGATGGCGATCAGGCAGGTGGAGGCGAAGAAGCTGGTGCCCTGCCGCAGGTTGCCCAGCACCATGGAGTCGAAGACCCGCGGCTGCCGCGTGACGAACTCGCGCATCCAGGCCTCGCGGTAGCGCTCCATCAGCACGGCGGTGGACGGGCGGCGGGACGAGGGGTTCTCGATCACGTGGCTGACCACGAGCCAGGCCAGCACGATGGCACCGACGGCGATGGCGTCGAGCTGGGTGAAGAATTGCAGCCGGTCCAGAAGGTCCATGCGCCGGACTGTAGGGCAGCGCGGGCGCGTTGAAAACGGGCGGGCGCTTGTCAGGCCCCGGGGCAAGGCGTATCTGGGAGGGGAAAGGGAGGCGCATCCATGGACATGCCGGATCCGCGCGCAGCGGTGCTGTCGAAGAAGGCCAATCTGGTGGAGCGGCTGCAGGCCGTGCTGCCCGCCGATGCCGTGATCCACGAGGCGCAGGAGGTTCTGGCCTACGAGTGCGACGCGCTGACCGCCTATCGCTGCCCGCCGCTGGCCGCGGTGCTGCCGTCCTCGACCGAGGAGGTCGCGGCGGTGCTGCGCATCTGCCACGAGGAGGGCGTGCCGGTCGTGCCGCGCGGCTCGGGGACGTCGCTGGCCGGCGGCGCGCTGCCGACCGCCGACAGCGTGATCCTGGGCGTGGCGCGGCTGACCGAGGTTCTGGAGACGGATTACGACAACCGCTTCATCCGGGTGCAGGCGGGGCGGACCAACCTGTCGGTGACCGGCGCCGTGGAGGCGGACGACTTCTTCTACGCGCCCGACCCGTCGTCGCAGCTCGCCTGTGCCATCGCCGGCAACATCGGGATGAATTCGGGCGGGGCGCATTGCCTGAAATACGGGGTGACGACGAACAACCTGCTGGGCGTCACCGCCGTGATGATGGACGGCACCGTCGTGGAGATCGGCGGCGCGCATCTGGACGCGGGCGGCCTGGACCTTCTGGGGCTGATCTGCGGCTCCGAGGGGCAGCTCGCGCTGGTCACCGAGGCGACGCTGCGCATCCTGCGCAAGCCCGAGGGCGCGCGGCCGGTTCTGATGGGCTACAACTCGTCCGAAGTCGCCGGGCGCGTCGTGTCCGAGATCATCAAGGCCGGTATCCTGCCCGTGGCGATCGAGTTCATGGACCGGCCCTGCATCCGCGCGACGGAGGATTTCGCGGGCGCGGGCTATCCCGACTGCGAGGCGCTCTTGATCGTCGAGGTCGAGGGCTCGGACGCGGAGATCGACGCGCAGCTGGGCGTGATCCTGCAGATCGCGCGCAAGCACGACCCCGTGGCGATCCGCGAGAGCGAATCCGCCGAGGAGAGCGCGCGGATTTGGCTGGGCCGGAAATCCGCCTTCGGGGCGATGGGGCAGATCAACGACTACATGTGTCTCGACGGGACGATCCCGGTCGACAAGCTGCCCGAGGTGCTGCGCCGGACGGCCGAGATGGCGGCGGGCTACGGGCTGGAGGTCGCCAACGTGTTTCACGCGGGCGACGGCAACATGCATCCGCTGATCCTGTTCGACGCCAACGCGCCGGGCGAGCTGGAGAAGTGCGAGGCGCTGGGGGCCGACATCCTGCGGCTTTGCGTCGAGGTGGGCGGCTGCCTGACCGGCGAGCACGGCGTGGGCGTGGAGAAGCGCGACCTGATGAGCGACCAGTTCGCGCCCGAGGACATGGAGGCGCAGATGCGGGTGAAGGACGTGTTCGACTCCGCCTGGCTTCTGAACCCGGCAAAGGTGTTCCCGCTGGCGGTGAGCGCGGCGCGGCGCGCGGCCTGACGGGCGCCACGCTGCACGACAACGGATCAGCCGCGGGCGATTTCCACCTGCCTCGCGCGGCGGAACGCCGTGCAGCGCCGCCTCTCGGCGATTGCTGTGCAATCGCCTGTCGGCAGGGCATTTCGTTTCGAAAT
>NZ_JARGYC010000090.1 GCF_029168335.1 Psychromarinibacter sediminicola | reverse complement strand
CGAGCGGAGGTTTCACATCAGCCAACCCGACGCCGAGAGCGGCAGCAAATTCGGTTCAAGTCACCCGGCTCCGCGCAGCGCTTCCTCGCCTCCCACTCCGCAATCTCCGATCTCTTCAACGTCCAGCGCCATTTGATCTCCCGCCGAATGCTGAAGGTGTTCCGCTCCACGGCAATGGCGGACTGGCGCGAGATCGTGGCTGCCTGACGTTGGATCGAAAGGCTCCGCCCGCCACCACGATTTTACGTGACGATGCCCAACCTCCCCTTTTCTCATAGCCGTGCCTGTGTAAACTGTTTGCTGAATGCCTTCGAGAGGATCAAGGCAGCACTACGCGCTTGATTTCGCGGCTTGCTCGTCGGCTCATGGTGAACCGAGGTGATGCATGGCAGGCTATCGCTGGAGGCTGTTGACAGCGCCCCTGATCCGCCAGAACCCGATTACACTGCAGATCCTCGGGCTTTGTTCGGCATTAGCCGTCACTACGTCTCTGGATACGGCCTTCACAATGTCGGCCGCTCAGACGGTCGTCCTCGTGCTGTCAGCTGGGATTGTGAGTGTCCTGCGCCGCATCATCCCGGAAAGCATACGCCTGATCGTCCAAGTCGTGATCGTTGCCTCTCTCGTGGCGATCATCGACCAGTTCCTGAAGGCTTTCTTCTTCGACATCAGCCTCCGGCTATCCGTCTACGTTTTCCTGATCACGACAAACTGCATCGTCCTGGGTCGCACGGAGAGTTTTGCGAGGCATAACCCTGTGATCCCCTCGATGGTCGATGCTCTCGGCCATTCTCTCGGCTACTCGCTTATCCTCGTGCTGGTCGGCAGCATCCGGGAGCTTTTCGGCAAGGGCAGTCTTCTGGGTTTCCAGATTCTCCCGACCACTGACCAAGGTGGATGGTTCACGCCACTCAGCCTTATGCTCTTGGCGCCGAGCGCATTCTTCATCCTTGGCGGACTGGTGTGGGCGATCCGATCCGTTCGGACCGAACAGGTCGAAGCGCCGGAATTCGTGCCGCCGGAGGTGGAACTGGAAAGGACCTGACGCTCAGCCCCTCGTCCAGAGGTTACAATCTCTCACCGGTAAACCCTATCTAAAAGAGAGATTTCCACGACGGAGTGACGGGCATGTGGAAGCTCTCACCCTTCGACCGGCGCCCGGACCTCAGGTCGACAACCAGACAATGCAAGCGTCTCAGTCATATGCCATAGGCCCAACCTGGAAGACGGCCGAGATGGACGTCGACCCGGCGGACGCCCGGCACGTTCTCCGCTGCCACCCTGTAGGCGTCCTTCTGCGCGTCGCTGTCCGCGATGCCCCAGAGCGATACATCTCCGCTCTCCACCGTGATGTTGATCTGGTTCGCCGATGATCCCGGAACCTCTTTCAGCGCGGCCGCGACGCGCTGGCGTATCGCCCGGTCGTCCTCGGACGGCGTCGGTAGCGACTCCTCGCCGACGGTCGACAGGGCGTGGAGAAGGTTCGCTCGGCTGACGATGCCGACGACGCGACCGTCGCGCACGACCGGAACCCGCTTGACGCGGTGTTTTTCCAGCAAGCGCGCGATCTCAACCACCAAGCGGTCCTCATCGACGCTAATCACTTCGCGCGTCATCACGTCCGACACCTTGTGACTTCGCGCCTTGACATAATCGTGCGCGGTGTCTTCCGTCCCTCCGAGCAGGTCCAGCCACCAAGAGCGGCGTGTCCCGTCGTCCTTCCGGATCCGTCGCATCAGGTCACCTTCGCTGATGACGCCGACGATCCGGTCGTCGGCGCCGGTGACTGGCAAGCCGCTGACGTGATGTTGCAGCATTAGCGCTGTTGCAGTCTCGACGTCTTCATCGGCCGGCACGGTGACCACGGCCGTCGTCATGATGTCCTTGGCTCGCATGATTAGTCTCCTATGGTTGCCGTCTGCGGTTTCTGTGCCAGGCAATGCACGGAAGCCACCTGATTGGATTATAGCTGCAATTCCCTGGATTGCCGCCCTAGGAAACGAAGCCAATCACCTGTTTGTTTCGAAGGGGCCCTTGCCGAGCGTGCGACCGTAGAACGCCAGAAAAGGCTGCTCGACCCAAGCGCCACGTACATCGCGCCACCCTGAAACCGCCTGGTAAATCCATTCGTGAAGCGTCTGTTCGGCGCGCAGTGACAGGTTGTCCTCCTCTAGCGACGCGCGATTCTCCCACACGCTCCCAGCAGCGGATTGCACGGTTCTGTTTCGCAATTTTGGCTCCCTACTTACTTACTCTCGACATCGCGCCTCGCGAAGATTTGGTGCCACACCGCAGTACCGTCGATCTGAAAATTCCTGCCCAGCTATTCGCGTCTCCAACGCCTAAACGCCGGCGATGCGCGCGATCCTCGCGAACAACCGGTCGGGGCCGCGTTGAAGCGTAGCGAACACATGGCCGAAGCGCTGACGCTCTTTATACGCCGTCCTTGTTTTCGCGGCAGGAACCGAGCGCCAGCATCATTGGCACCACATCACCTGCCGACACCAGTACAATGGCGAGAACCTGCGCCCACAGGCGCACAAGATCACGCAGAAGCTTGCGGTCGAGCGAATGCACTCCCTCATTCTAACGTGTGGCGTTAGAGGAACACTGACCTGGCGCAATCTCGAGGAGTGCGTTCCGCCGCAGCAAAGAGCATCCCACTTGGCCGCAGCCGGGGCGTGCCGACATCGGCCAGCGCGCCCTTGACTCTCATTAAACGGCCCTATCCTGAGAGGGAGGCAGGCCGAGCGGTCCCAACCGACATGCGAGTCGCCGTGGACGTCAGTCCTCGAGCGCGGCCTTTCGACGGCGGAACTCTTCCTCATCGATTTCACCCTTGGCGAAACGCTGGCGCAGGATGTCCATTGCCTCGTTCCGCCGCGTGCGCGCCGAACCGCCGGTGCCGTCGAACCAGCGCACCGCCAGTACCACCAGCGCAATGAGCGCGGCCCAGAACACCAACATCATAAGCCCGCCGAAAAAGCCAAATCCACCACCCCACATCATGTGATCGTATCCTCCGTGCCAGTTGTCGGGCCATTGCTGCGTCGGCGTTGTGTTTTGCGCCGCCGCCGCGGTGGCCGCTATTGAAAAGAGCGGGGCCGCAAGCGCGGTCAGTTTCCGTTTCATCTCTTGCTCCTATTCCGGGTCAGGTTTGCATTTCAGGCGATGGCGACGGCGGTGCCCGAAAACCGCGTCGGCCACACGGCACCGTTCGCCGCTAGAAGGCGGAGGCGAAGATGGCCGGCACACCTTTTCCGGCCGGCTTCTTGGGGACGGGCCCGGATCGATCTGCCATGTCGATCTTCCTCCTTCAGACCTCTGCGCCACGCAGGCGCAGGGCATTCAGGACCACCGAGATGGACGAGGCGCTCATCGCGAAGGCCGCGAACATCGGGCTGATCAGGATGCCGAAGAACGGGAACAGCACGCCCGCCGCCACAGGGACGCCTGCGGCATTGTAGACGAGTGCGAAGAACAGGTTCTGCCGGATGTTGCGCATCGTCGCCCGGCTCAGCCGCCGCGCTCGCACGATACCATCGAGGTCGCCCTTCACCAGCGTGAAGCCCGCGCTTTCTATGGCAACGTCGGCGCCGGTCCCCATCGCGATGCCGACATCCGCCTGCGCCAGGGCGGGCGCGTCATTGACGCCGTCCCCCGCCATGGCCACCCTGGCGCCCTGCGACTGAAGCTCCGCGATGATCTGCGCCTTGTCCTCCGGGAGGACGTCGGCTCGGATTTCGTCGATCCCCAGCCGCGCGGCCACGGCGCGGGCGGTGCGTTCGTTGTCGCCAGTAGCCATGATCACTCGGAAGCCGAGCCCGTGCAGTGCCTTCAGCGCCGCCGGCGTCGTGTCCTTCACCGGGTCGGCCACGCTGACAAGGCCCGCGACGGCGCCGTCGAGGACGACGAACATGACCGTCTCGCCCTCGTCGCGGCGGGCGTTCGCCCGGTCTGCCAGCGCCGCGGCGTCGAGTCCCAGTTCCTGCAACAGTGCCCGGTTGCCGAGCGCCACAGCCTGCCCGTCCACACGGCCCATCACACCCTTGCCCGTGACCGCCTCGAAGTCCGGCGCGTCGGCCAAGGCGACGCCGCGTTCTTCGGCGCCCTTCACAATCGCTTCGGCCAGCGGATGCTCGGATCCGCGCTCCAGCGAGGCTGCGAGACGCAGCACCTCGGCCTCGTCATGCCCCGCCTCGGGCAGCACGGCGACCAACTTCGGCTTGCCCTCGGTCAGCGTGCCGGTCTTGTCTACGATCAGCGTGTCGACCTTCTCGAAACGCTCGAGCGCCTCGGCATTCTTGATCAGAACGCCGGCCTGCGCGCCGCGGCCGGTGGCGGTCATGATCGACATCGGCGTCGCCAGCCCCAGCGCACAGGGACAGGCGATGATCAACACCGACACCGCCGCGATCAGCCCATAAGACAGCGCCGGCGCGGGCCCCCATATCGCCCAGCCGATGAAGGCCAGCACCGCCACGGCAATTACCGCAGGAACGAAAACCCCTGCCACTTTGTCGGCGTATTTCTGAATCGGCGCGCGGGAGCGTTGCGCGTTCGCCACCATCTCGACGATCTGCGCCAGCATCGTGTCGGCGCCCACGCGGGTCGCCTCCATCACCAGGCTACCGCTGCCGTTGATCGTGGCGCCGGTCAGCGGATCGCCCGACGTCTTCTCGACCGGCACCGGCTCGCCGGTGATCATGCTCTCGTCCACCGAAGAGCGCCCCTCGACCACAGTGCCATCCACCGGCACCTTGTCGCCCGGCCGGACCCGCAAACGGTCGCCCACCTGTACGTCTTCCAGCGGGATCTCCTCTTCCGTGCCGTCCTCGCGGATCACCCTCGCGGTCTTGGCCGCCAAGTCCATCAGCGCGCGGATCGCCTTCCCCGTACCTTCTCGGGCGCGCAGTTCCATTACCTGGCCCAGCAGCACCAGCACGACGATCACCGCCGCAGCCTCGAAATAGACGCCGACCTGGCCTTCAGCGTCGCGAAAACCTTCGGGGAAGACGCCGGGCGCCAGCACCGCGACGATGCTGAATATCCAAGCGGCCATCACCCCCATGGAGATCAGCGAGAACAT
The DNA here is from genome assembly GCF_029168335.1 of Psychromarinibacter sediminicola. GTDB lineage: Bacteria > Pseudomonadota > Alphaproteobacteria > Rhodobacterales > Rhodobacteraceae > Psychromarinibacter > Psychromarinibacter sediminicola. Next base: position 10,816 of record NZ_JARGYC010000090.1, on the reverse strand, counting down.
GTTGAGGTTCATCGTGCGGAACGAAGTCCAACCGCGCTTCAGGAACGGCCAGCCGCACCACAGAACGACCGGCGTGCCAAGGACCAGCTCAATCCAGAGCGTCGCCCGTTCCCCGAAGAGCTCTCTTACACCGCCGAGGCCGACGAACGGGCCCATCGTCAGGACGAGAAGGGGCACGGTCAGCACTGCGCCGACCCAGAAGCGCCGGGTGAAGTCCACCAGTTCCGGGTTCGGTCCCTCGTCGGCCAGCGCCGCGGTTTCCAGCTCCAGCCCCATGCCGCAGAGCGGGCAGGAGCCGGGCTGCGTCTGCCGCACCTCGGCGTGCATCGGGCAGGTGTAGACCGGGCCGTCCCAGCCGGCAGGCACGGTGTCGTACTGCCCGGCTACCGCACCGGCGGGCTGGTGGCCGTGCGTTTGCGCATGCGCTTCGCCCTCCGACACCAGGTGCATGCCGCATTTCGGGCAGTCGCCGGGCGCGTCCTGCCGCACCTCCGGGTGCATCGGGCAGGTGTAAACAACGGTGCCGCGGTTGGCCGTGTGATGATGGTTATGCTGGTTCATCGTTCAATTCCCGTTTCATCCACGGGCCGCCTCGGGAGCGGCCCGGCTTAGCCTCCGCGCCTTATGGTAGCACGACCATCTGGTGACCTTCGCCCTCGACCGCGAAGTCGCTCGTCGGTTCCAGTGTCGCTGCGTCGACGATCCACACCTTCGGATCGGCCCGCGACGACACGAACAACCTATCGGTGCCACGTAATAGTGTCAGGTGATAAGGTTCCGGCCCCAACGCAGCCTTAGTCTGGGTGCCGTCAGTCAGGTTGACTGAGACGAGCTTGTCCTCGCCCCGCCCAGCTACGACCAACCGGTCGCTATCGTCGGTCAGCCCCAGCCCGTGTATCTCGCCGCCGATGTCGAAGCTGCGTACCATCTCACCGCTGTCGAGCGCCAGTTCCAGCACATGGCCGGGCTCGGCGTCAGCGACATAAAGAACGTTCCCGGACGGATGGACGACCATGTGTTCGGGCATCTCGCCCGCGACAAGGTTGCGCCTAACGATGCCGCGGGTCAGATCGACCTCGCTCACCGTGCCGTTTCCCGTGTTCGAGACGTAGACAGTGTCAGGATCACGGCCGAAGACGGCGTAGTTTGGCATGGCACCGGTGGGCACGAAGGCCACTAGCTCATTGGCGATCAGATCGACGAGTGAGACCCCGTCGCCCGCCGGATGCGTGGCCACGGCAAAGCGGCCGTCGGGTGACACTGCGGTGTGGTGCACCGCACCCGGCACCACGATGCGTCGCAGAACCTCGCCGCCGTTGGCGTCGATCAGGCTGAGCAGGCTTAGCCCCGCATCAGTCGGACCCATCTGCCGCTCCGGTTTGGCGTGATGCGACGCATGATCGTCGGCCGAGACAGCAGCGGGCTTGTCGACATCCATCGCGCCGGCCGAGTCGATCTCGGCGAAGCTGCCGGCCACCAGCACCGGCACGCCCGGGGTGCCGCCCAGGCCGTGGATCGCCTCGAGCCCTTCGATGCGGCGGATCGCTTCCCCGGTGACACCGTCCACTACAAGTATGGAGTTGCCGCTGCCTTCGGGCACAAAGACGGTCTGGGCCATGGCCGTGCTGGCGTACATTGCAGTGAGAGAGACGGTGGCGACGAGTGTCGTGAAAGTCTTGCGCTTCATTGGTCTGTCCTTTCGGGCCCCAGCGAACACCCACCACTGCCGAAGAAGCGGGGGACTGGTAGGCCCGTATTCTACTTTGGGCGGATCCGGCCCTTCACCTCCGGTACAGGGAGTTTGGCAGGCCGCAGAGTGAATCGACGCGGATGCGCCGACGCTCGTTCAGACGTGAAGCGGAGGTCGGAAAAGGTCGTTGAGATGTTCGGACTCCGCCATCTCCCGCCATGTGGCAGAAATCGTTCCGGCAGCCCCGATCTGAATCACGCTCTCAAGGTCTGGCAGAATGGCGACATGGCACCCGGCATTCTGCTGGCAATGGCTTTTCAAAACACCGTCAAGAATGACATCCAGCGGTGCCGCATGTGCCTGCGCGCTTTCCATGGCCGCGTCGAGCGGCCCATGATCGGCAGCGCCAATATCCAGAAGGGTGCCAACGACGAATGCGAACACCGCCAGGATCATGACGATCCGGCGGGCGTCGAACCCTACCATCTTTAACCCAGGCCGAGGCACATTGCTCTCCTTCACCGACGACTACAATAGATCATCTCGACGCGCAGACTTTGATGCAAATCAACGATCATGGCGGACGTTCATGTAGCGGCGTCCCAGCGGGTGCGCGATCGCGCCACCGACGTCCGACAGACTTCCGAAGCGGCTGTGCCCATTTTCTCTGCATGACCCTGGGAGGGCCACTCCGTCGGCTCCGCAAGAGTGCCACCGCTCGTTAAGCCGGCCTTGCGTGAGCCCTAGCCGGCCGCTAGGTGCCTTCCTGCATGATGGATGACAATCTCAGGAAGCAGCTGCTCATCTACGCCCAGCTCTTCGCGGGCATGGCGCTGTTCGGCACGGGCACCCCGTCTGCCAAGGTCGTGTCGGACGCCTTTCCGATGTTTCTCGGCCCGTTTCTCCGCCTGACATTGGCCGCGCTCGCCCTGACGCCTTTCCTGATCATTCACCGGCGGCGCCTGCCGCGGATTTCCCGCGGCAACTGGGTCCGGATCGTCATCATCGGCGGCGTGGGCATCGTCGCGTTCACCCTGTTTCTGCTGACGGGGATGCAGCGGGTGAACGGCGTGGTCGGCTCCGTCGTGATGAGCCTGAGCCCCGCCGCGATGGCGACGGCGGCCGTGATCTTCATGCATGACAGCATGGGTTGGCGTAAGATCGTCGCGGTCACGCTGGCCGTGGTCGGCGTGCTGGTGATCAACGTTTCGGGACAATCGATCCGGTCGGGGGGATGGGACCTTATCCTTGGCAGTCTCCTCGTCTTCGGCGCCGTGACCAGCCAGACGCTCTACTCGCTTCTCGGAAAGCAGGTGATCCGGGACCTGCGCCCCGAGGTCGCCCTGCCGCTGATTGTGTGGGTCGCGGTGCTGCTGTTCGCGATACCCGGCCTGTACCAGGCCACAAGCTTCGACTTCTCCACGCCGACCGCGAACGAATGGCTGGGGCTGGTCGTCTGGGGCATGGGGCCGCTCGCAATCGGCACGCTGATCTGGTTCCGCGGGCTGAGCCAGGTGCCGCCGAGCACGGCCTCGGGCTACATGAGTGCGATGCCGGCAACCGCGCTGGCCCTGTCCTACGTCTGGCTCGGGGACGAATTCCACCCCGTTCACCTTGTGGGCTTCGCGCTGGTCTTCACGAGCATCGGCCTCGTGACCTGGGCCCATCGCGTCAAGGAGGCGCGCCAGGAGACGTCGGAGACAGGCGCGGAAAGCCCGAACTGCGCCATGCCTTGCTAACGGCGGACCGCACGATGTCGGGCGAGAAAGGCAGGTCGGCCGGCGGGCGTCCCACCTGAATGCTGCACCATGCGCGGCGGATACCAATCGTTCACATGTCCGGATGCGTGTGACCAACCTTGGACGCCAAGTGACCGCCCCGCGGGGCGCATGGCGTCATGATCCTGCCGACCTTTAGCCCCCGCACGCGCCGAATGGAGAAAGCAGGTCAGGGCCGCAAATCCCTCAGACTCACCGCTCGTGCCGACCGGGTGTGTTCCGGCGAGCGCGGCCAGCGTGGCGGAGTCGAGGTTGTGCGTGAAAAGCTGTCTGTCGCCGGAGCCGGCTCTTCTGGCCGCAGCCCGCTCTCGCTGACGCGTCAGTCGTCGTTCTCGCGGGTCTGTTCTACGAGTTCGGCAAGCTTCTCCTTCTCCACAAATCCCGGCACCAGATTGTCACCGACGACAAACGACGGCGTGCCGTTGAAGCCGAGTGCCTGCGTCAGCCGCATCGAGGTGGCGATGTGTTCGGCAACTTTGGGCGCCTCCATGTCCTGCCTCAGTTGGTCGAGATCGAGCCCCACCTGTTCGGCCACCCGCAGCACCGAGGCCTCGTCCGCGCGGCCGTCGATTTCCATCATCGCCCAGTGGAACGCTTCGTATCTCCCCTGCTCACGCGCCGCCAGCGCGGCCTTGGCGGCGAATACGGATCCGTCGCCGAGGATCGGCCATTCGCGGTAGACGAGCCGAATGCCCGGGTCCTTATCGATCAGTTCGCGGACCTCCGATTTCACCCGGCGGCAGTACGGGCAGTTGTAGTCGAAGAACTCGACCACGGTCACGTCGCCCTCGGGATTGCCAAGCACGGGGGCGTTCGGATCGTTCTCGATAATTTGGCGCTGGCTGTGCAACGCCTCGGCCTGCGTTTCAGCCTGCGCATTCGCCTGGCGCCGCTCAAGGATGGCCACCGCCTCCATGACGATCTCGGGATTCTCCCGGATCGCCTCCAGCACAAGTTCCTTGACTCGCGCCTCGTCGAGGTCCTGCGCTGGCGCTGCCACCGGCAGCGACAGGGCGAGGGCCAATGCGAGTATCGGTCTTTCAAAGGCCATTTCATCTGTCTCCATTTTCAGTGTCAGCCCGGGTGCGTTCGGCCTGCATCTCCCGGACTTCCTCGGGCCAGGTGGACCGGATGTAAGCGAGAATGTTGTGGATCTGCTGGTCTGTCAGGCTGCCACCGAAGCCCGGCATTCCGCTGTCGAACTCCAGGCCCTGCCGCGCCATGATCACCTTGCCTCCCAGCTTGGTGTAGTCGAACAATACGCTGTCCGGGTGATGCCAGGTGTGCCCTGTCTCGTCGTGCGGCGGGGCCGGAAAGCGCCCGTCGGGTCCGGGCGAGCGCCAGTCGGGCTGCCCCTCTAGGACGGCGCCGTGACACGGGGCGCAATTCTCGGCATAGAGCGCGGCACCTTCCTCGAGTTTTAAATCACCCGCGGCCAGATCTCCGGCGAATCCTTGCCCCAGGACCACCCAGCCCCCGCCCCAGACCAGCAGGAGAGCAGCAAGTCCTATCCGGACAGCCCGCCTCATGACACGCGAACCCAGGTCATCATACCTGAGGCCGCGTGGCTGAGCATGTGGCAGTGGAACAGCCAGTTGCCGGGGTTGTCGGCGGCAAAGGCGATCTCCCGCGTCTCCGTCGCGCCGACCAGGACCGTGTCCCGCAGCGGGCCAAGGCCGCCGTCGCTCGAGACCTCGCGAAAGTGCATCCCGTGAAGGTGCATGGCGTGGGGGAACACGGTGTCGTTGACGATCTCCAGCCGCACCGGCTCTCCCAGTCCGAGATCGGCGAGCGGCGTGTCGCCCATCTCGGCCATGTCGTTGAATGCCCAGAACCGTCCCGAGGCGGCGAGTTCGCGAAAGCTCTTGCGCTCGCCGTTCAGGACGGCCGACTGCAACCGGCCCATGGCGCCACCCGCCATCACCAGCCGCAGCGGACGGGCCGCAGCAAGGTCGGGCGCCTCCATGCCGGGGTTGGGCGGCAGCGATGCAGGCGCACCGCGCCGGGACACGCTGGCGGCGCCCGACACCGGAAAGGCCGCCTGCACGACGGGCTGATCGTCCCCGCCGATCCGGATCAGCTGCGCGTCCTCTCCCTCCGCGGCGGTGACGTCCACGATCAGGTCGATACGCTGCGCGGGGGCGAGGACAAGCACCTCCTCGGCCGGCGACGGCGCCGGCAGCGGCATCCCGTCAAGCGCCACGACCCAGCCCTTCAGCCCGGCCAGCATCAGCGGAAAGATCCGCGCATTGGAGGCGTTGATCAGGCGCAGACGCAGCCGTTCGTTCCGTTTCACGGCAAGCGAGAGGTCATAGCGCCCGTTCGTCGTTACGAAATTCCCCGTTCGGCCGGCGTGGCTCATCATCATCGGGTGGTCGAAGCTGTCGTCGATCTGCCCGGTGTCCGGGTTCAGCAGCCAATCGTCGAGGACCAGCACTTCCTCGCGGTCGACGTCCGGCGCCTCGGCCTCCTCGACCACCAGCGCGCCGTGCAGCCCGCGCGCCACCTGCTCCCATGACCGGTTGTGGGCGTGGTACCAATAAGTTCCGGCGTCAGGTGCGACGAAATCGTAATCGATGGTATCACCCGGCGCGACGGCCTCCTGAGTCAGGCCCGCGACGCCGTCCATCGCGTTGTCGATCCGGATGCCGTGCCAGTGGACGGAGCTGCCCTGCGGCAGAGCATTGGCGAACCGCCGGCGCACCCGCTCGCCCTGCCGCACTCGGATCTCCGGACCGGGGATCGCGCCCTCATAGCCCCAGACCTCGGTTTGGGGATAGGTGTCGGGCAGCATCTGCAGCCGCGCTACCCGCGCCGCAAGCTCTGGTGGGCTCTCCAGCGCCAGCGCCCAGGGCGGCAGCGCGGCGGCGCTCGCACCGGCAAGTGCGGCAAGCCGCAACACGTCACGTCGTGTGTGTTTCATCGTCTCATGCCTCGTGTCGCGAGGGCCGGTCGGCCCCCGCTGTTTCCTCAATCCATCCGAGTGTCACCGGACCCTTCGCCGGCCACGTCGGCCGTCCGCTCGTGCGCGGCGGCTTCGTCGTCGAGCAGGTAGAGCGCCACCGCCTCGCGATCCGACGCGGACAGGAACCGCGTGCCTTCACGGACGACCTCCGCCATGCTGCCGCCGAACGCGTCGCCCGACGGCGTCACCCCGGTCTGCAGCGCGTAGGCCAGCGACGCCACAGTCCAGCCGTTTTCTACGAGCTCCCCCGGCCGGATCGACGGTGCCTTGCTGCCCCCTGGCAGGTTCGCGTTCCCGCTGAACAGTGCGCCCAGATCGCGCCCGCCCGCCACGTTGCGCGGCGTGTGGCAGGCGCCGCAATGGGCGGCGCCGCGCACCAGTTCCCGGCCGCGGTTCCACTCTTCGCTGCGCCCCGCGACCGGCTCGGTGAGCGGGTCGTGAAAGAAGACCGCCCGCCAGAGCTTCAGGCCCCAGCGCTGGTCGAACGGGAAGCCCACCGCATGCTCGGGCGAAGGCTCTGCCACCGGCGGCACGGTCCGGAAGGCCGCCCACAGGTCGGCAATCTCCTGGTCGGTGAAATCCGCGTAGAAGGTGTAGGGGAACGATGGGTAATACGGCTCACCGTCCGGACCGATGCCCTGCCGCACCGCCATGGCGAAGCTCTCGGCCGTCCAGTCGCCGATCCCGTGGTCGGGGTCCGTCGTGAGGTTCGGCGGGTAGAAGGTGCCGAACCTCGTCTCAAGCGGCGCGCCGCCGGCCAGCGGCGCGCCGCCCTCCTCGAAATTCGAGTGGCACGCGATGCAGCCGCTAGCCCGAGCCAGGTACGCGCCGCGGTCGGCGTTGCCCTCCAGCGCAATCGGCTCGGGCGTGCGCCCAACCGGCCACGCGACAAGCGCGGCGAGGGCGGCGGCGCCAAGCGCCGCCACCCCGACCGAATACAGCGTGATCCGCCGCATGGTTAGTCGTCTTCCGCGCGGAATCGCGTATGGCAGGCCGAGCAGACCTGCGTCGTCATGTTGAACGCGGCATCCGCCGGCATCGCGGCGATGTCCGCGGCTCTCATCATGCCGGAGGCGTCGGTCCCCATCATGGTGCTGCCGCCCATCATCGAACCGGACCCCATGCCGGAGCTTCCGCCCATCATCGCGCCCGCATCCATGCTGCCGCCCGCGCCGGCGAGACCGTTGCCGGCGGCGCCCTCAAGCCCCTCGGCATAGATGCCGAGCTGCTCGGCCAGCGCCGTGAAGCGGTCCCACTCGGACCAGACCGCATCCTTCGCCTCAGACGGCGCACCGCCCGATCCCTCGGGAAACAGTTCCGTCAGCGCGTCGCCGGAATGCGCGCGGAACGTCCGCGCGGCCTCACGCATGAGGTCGGCGTCGTAGGCGGCCTCGCCGCGCATCATTGGCGCGACGGACTTGACCGCGTCGCCCATGGCAACCATCGCGTCCATCCGCTCCTTGACGATGCCGGTGGCCCCGCTGTGCGCGAAGGCCGCGACCGCTGTGCCCGTGGCGGCGATCGCCGCCAGACTCGTGGTTTTCCTCATTGTCCCGATACTCCGTGTGTCCTGTATGTCGATTGCCGTGAAGGTCAGGACACGCGGCGCGGCGGGGGCGGATCGAACGTCATGGGAAGGCTGGTCAGCACTCGGGCCCGGTTGATATGCGTCACCGAGGACCGAAGTGACGGCGGGTTCACGGCGGCTGGCAGGATGAACACGGCCGTGACGAAGCAGTCCAGCCCCGGGTGGCAGTGACCGCGAAATGCCTCGGCCTCTTCGCTTGCTGGCGCATGCACGTCCGCCGACACTGGCCCAGCCAACACGTGGTCGTCCGGGTGCGCCGCGGACGAGCTCGGGAGCCCCACGAACAGGACCAGCACGCCCAGAAGCAGGACGCCCATCACCTTTTGCGCAAGGCCCCGGTTCATCACTCGATCCCGTTCTCCCGCTGCAACTCGCGTACGTAGGCCGTGATCATCTTGACGTCGCCCGGTGTCACACCCTCGACAGGGGGCATGTCGCCGAAGGTCCAGTGGTGCGATCTCACGCCGTTCTGCGCCGCCATCACGAAGGCCATGTCTGCATGGTGGCTGGGCTCGTAGATCTTGTGCACCAGCGGCGGCGCAACGCCGTTCTGCCCCGCCGCGTTCTCGCCGTGACACGTCGCGCATTTCGCCTCGAACATCCGCTTGCCAAGCCGGGCGTCATCCGACAGCGACTCCGGCAGGCGCACGTCCACGATCGTAGCGCCCTCCGCAAGGCCGCTCGTCTCGGTGGAGGCCATCGAGTGTCCCTGGCCCGTGCCCTGCGGCTGCAGGTACTGCCAGCCCCCAATGGCCAGCCCCCCAACGGCAACAACGCCCACGACGGCGGTCAACTTCTTCATGAGCATCCTTCTCTGGCTGCGCGAACTTCAGATGAGCTTCACCTGGGTGCCGACAGGCACCCGTGCGTAGAGGTCCTCGATGTGGGGATTGTATAGACCGATGCACCCGCTAGAGGAGCGCCGCCCGATCTTGCGCGTGTCCTGTGTGCCGTGGATGCGGTAATACTGCCACGACAGGTAAAGCGCCCGGGTACCCAGTGGATTGCGCGGATCGCCACCCTCCACATAGACCGGCAGGGACGGGTCGCGCTCCCGCATGGACGGGGTCGGTCCCCAACCCGGGTTCTCGCGTTTTTCGACGACGCTTGTATATCCACGCCGGGTCAACTCGTCCGTCATCGGCACCGAGGTCGGGTAGACCCGCATCCCTTCGCCGGGCGTCCAGTGCTGAAGCATCTTCGACGTGGTGTCGCAGATGATGATCCCCTTGCCCATCTCGTCGAAGTGGTCGCGCCATTCATGCGTGCGGAAGGACGATATGTTGCGGCGCGCGCCGCTCGCCTGAGCCCGCACGATCGACGGCGCGGCGGTCAGCACAAGCGCTCCCGTGATCACGTCCCGCCTGTTCAGCCTGCCCGGGCCGTTCGTCGTCATCAGCCTGCTCCCTGCCGAAGTCCGATTTGTGGAAAAGACCAATACCTCAGTCGGCCCGCGCGGCAACCTGACAAGACAGAGAGAAATGTATCCGAATGTAACCTTGACTTTTTGCCGTGAAAGGCACGCCGATCAGGAAAGCCCTGGCCGGATCGAGGGTAGTGTCAGACTAATTCTAACTCGTCTCAGCTTGGACAGTGACGCTGTCCCTTATGCCGCGCAGAGACCGCGCCACTCTGCGAGAGCAGCGGCACGGTTCTTCTTGAAATTTGCCCGGAAGTAGAAGCTGGGAGCTGTCAGATCGATGAGAACCAGTCTCAGCTTGGACAGTGACGCTGTCCCTTATGCCGCGCAGAGACCGCGCCACTCTGCGAGAGCGGCGGCACGGTTCTTCTTGAAATTTGCTCGGGAGTAGAGACTGCGCTCCGAATTGAAATGATTGCTGACCGAGGCGTGGACGGATGCGAACTTCTGCAAACTTCGCATCCGCCGGAAGCGCAGCATCGCCCGCTCGCGTCGTCGGAATGGCAGGGTGGGAATTCTCGGCGCGGTTGTTCAGCCAGCAACCGGTCTCCTGGCGATCGGCCGCACCGATCTCCTTCAGCGCCGCGCCATAGGACCGGGGCCGGTCGGTCACGATGGAGGCCGGCCGGCCGTAGCGCCTCATTGATTTCCTGAGGAATTTCAGCGCCGCCTTCTTGTCGCGGGTCTTCGTCACGAAGCTCTCGAGGACCTCGCCCTCGTGGTCGACAGCCCGCCACAGGTAATGCCTCTCACCATTGATCTTCACGAACATCTCGTCGAGATGACATCGTCACTGGCTCGACCGCATCCCCTCGATCCGGCGTTTCCGGATCTCGGCGGCAAACATCGGCCCGAACCGTTGCCACCGGAACCGGACCGCCTCGTGGCTCACGTCGACCCCGCGTTCGTGCAGCAGGTCTTCGACATTCCGCAGCGAAAGCGGGAATCGGACATACATCATCACCGCGAGACGGATGATCTCGCGCGACGTCTTGAAGTACTTGAACGGGCAAGGTCGGGTCATGGGGCGGACGCTACCGGCACCCCTGCCCAGCCTCAAGCCGAGTTCCTTTGACACTGCCCACGCCATCGACTGCCCGCGCTCTGAGCCGAGCGTAGCGCCTCCCCCCAGAGAGCGAGGCCGCCTTCGCCGCGATTGATCTCTTGGCCAGGACCAACCAGGCAGACGTGGCAGGCCCAGTCTGCCCGTGCTCTACCTGCGGGGCATCTCGACCGGGGACTTCCAGGAGGCGCTCTCGGCACTGCTGGGCACGGACACTCCGAACCTGTCGCCGGGGGTGATCTCGCGGCTGACCGGTGAGTGGCAGCAGGAATACGACCGCTGGCAGCGGCGCGATCTCTCGGCGCGGCGGTA
>NZ_JARGYC010000008.1 GCF_029168335.1 Psychromarinibacter sediminicola | reverse complement strand
CCTCTCGGCGATTGCTCTGCAATCGCCTGTCGGCAGGGCATTTCGTTTCGAAATGCCCGAGAGACCCGCCCCCACCGGGGCGGCGCTTCTGGCGAGGACGGTGCCAAGTGCCCGACATACATGCTTATTTTTCCGGAATCGCAAGGTTCGACCGCGCCCCGGCGGGCCGGCGCTGCACGGCGTTCCGCTCGACCGGTGCCGCTATCCGGCAATGCCGAGGAAGCAGTGTCGTGAGGTGTGCTGTCCGACCCTGCCGTTAGCGGTAGCATTATAGATTTCAAGACGTTAGATAGGTGTCCAACCTTGGACACTCTGCCCGCTACCGCTTCTTCGTCCGCGTCTTCCGGGCCGGGGTCGGCCGGACCCGCTTCTCGATATTCTCGTAAAGCAGCCCCGCGATGTTCTTCCCGCTGGCCTTCTCGATCCCCTCCAGCCCGGGCGACGAGTTCACCTCCAGCACCTTCGGCCCGCTCTCGGCCCGCAGAAGATCGACCCCCGCCAGCCCCAGCTTGAACGCCCGCGCGGCGCGGACCGCGGTGTCCCGCTCGTCCTTGCTGATCCGGACCGGCACCGCCGACCCGCCCCGGTGCAGGTTCGACCGGAAATCGCCCTCGGCGCCGGTCCGCTTCATCGAGGCCACCACGCGGCCGCCGATGACGAGGCAGCGAATGTCCTCCCCCGCGGCCTCCTTCACGAATTGCTGGACCAGGAAATTCGCCTTCAGCCCCCGGAAGGCGTCGATCACCGACTGCGCCGCCTTCGGCGTCTCGGCCAGCACCACGCCCTTGCCTTGCGTCGATTCCAGAAGCTTCACGATCAGCGGCGCCTTGCCTACCAGACCGATCAGGTTGTCGGTGTCCTTGGGCGAGGCCGCGAACGCCGTGGTCGGCATCCCGATCCGGTGCCGCGCCAGGATCTGATGCGCATGCAGCTTGTCCCGGCTCGCCGTGATCCCCTCGGAGCCGTTCACGCAGTAGGTCCCCGTCGTCTCGAACTGCCGCGTCACGGCCGTGCCGTAGGGCGTGATCGAGGCCCCGATCCGCGGGATCACCGCGTCGTAGCGCGGCAGCCGCGTGCCGTCGTAATGCACCTCCGGCGCCATCGCGTTGATCGCCATGTAGCAGCGGGTGGTGTCGATCACCTCGACGACATGCCCGCGCTTCTCGCCTTCCGCCACCAGCCGGGCGGTGGAATAGTTCGTCGCCTCTCGGCTCAGCACCGCGATCCGGAGCGCCCGGTCCGGCACCACCTCGCGCAGCTGGGCCGAATGATAGACCTCATAGCTCATCTCCGGCTGGCAGAAGCTCTCGGCCGGCGAGACCACCATGTCCTCGGCCAGCGCCTGGCGGCCCACCAGCACCCGGTAGGCCATGTTCGTCCGGTCGGTCAGCGTCACCTCGATCGGCCAGGTCCGCCCGCCCATCTTGATCGGCGTCTCGATCACATAGCGAAACTCGGTCTCGCCATTCGACGAGGTCACGTCGCGCCGGTCGACGATGGTGGCCGAGCAGGGGATCGCCACGTTGTACTGCCCGGGGATCGGATGCACCTGGAAGCGCACCTTGGGCTTCGAGGCCGGCCCGAACGGCTCGATATCGCTGGCATGCAGCGCCGAGGTGCGGGCGCCGGTGTCGATCTTGGCCTTCAGCGCCGGCAGGCCCAGCTTGGGGAAGGAGAGCCATTCCTCCCATCCCAGGCGAAACGGCTCGGTCGGCTCGGTCGGTTGGGCCATCGGGGGCTCCTCGGCTTGGCTTCGGGCGACAATTAGCCCACAAGACCTAACGCGACAGGGCAGGGGAAACAAATGGCTGAGGGATTTGCCTTCGATCTGCAGGCCACCGACGGCCGCGCGCGCACCGGCGTGATCCGCACGCCCCGGGGCGAGATCCGCACGCCGGCCTTCATGCCCGTGGGCACGGCGGGCACGGTCAAGGCGATGCTGCCGGGCTCGGTGCGCGAGACCGGGGCGGACGTTCTGCTGGGCAATACCTATCACCTGATGCTGCGGCCGGGGGCCGAGCGGATCGACCGGCTGGGCGGGCTGCACCGGTTCATGAACTGGGACCGGCCGATCCTGACCGATTCCGGCGGCTTCCAGGTGATGAGCCTGGCCGAGCTGCGCAAGCTGACCGAGGACGGCGTGACGTTCCGCAGCCATATCGACGGCTCGAAACACGCGCTTTCGCCGGAGCGCTCGATGGAAATCCAGCGGCTCCTGGGCTCGGACATCGTGATGTGCTTCGACGAATGCCCCGCGCTGCCGGCCGAGGAGGCGCAGGTGGCCGAGTCGATGCGCCTGTCGATGCGCTGGGCGGCCCGGTCGAAGGAGGCCTTCGGCGACCGGCCGGGCCACGCGCTGTTCGGCATCCAGCAGGGCGGCGTCACGCGCGATCTGCGCGCCGAGAGCGCCGAGGCGCTGACCGCCGTCGGCTTCGACGGCTACGCCATCGGCGGGCTGGCGGTGGGCGAGGGGCAGGCGGCGATGTTCGGCGTTCTGGACTATGCGCCCGAGATGCTGCCCCGCGACCGCCCCCGCTATCTGATGGGGGTGGGCAAGCCCGACGATATCGTGGGCGCCGTCGCCCGCGGCGTCGACATGATGGACTGCGTGCTGCCCACGCGGTCGGGCCGGACCGGGCAGGCCTTCACCCGTCGCGGCGTGGTGAACATCAAGAACGCCCGACACCAGGACGACCCCCGCCCGCTGGACGAGGATTGCGCCTGCCCGGCCTGCCGCGCCTATTGCCGCGCCTACCTGCACCACGTCTTCCGCAGCCAGGAGATCATCAGCTCGATGCTGCTGACCTGGCACAACCTGCACTATTTCCAGGAGATCATGGCCGGCATGCGCGCCGCCATCGCCGACGGGCGGTTCGAGGCGTGGCAGAGCCAGTTCCACGCGCAGCGGCAGGAGGGTGACATTCCGCCCCTGTGACGGCACACTGGGGCCGGATTTGACGGGAGGCGCCCATGTCGTTCAGAGCGGTCGCAGTTGCGGGCATCGCCGTGCTCGGCGTCATGGCGAGCGTCGTGGCGAGCGTCGGGGAGGCCGCCGCGCAGGGCTCCAACGTCGGAAGCGGGAGGTTGGCGACCACGAATCCCGAGGCGGTGCAGGCCGAGGTCGAGACCCTCAAGTACCGGATCGACCAGACGAAGGCGGAGCTTGCCGAAACCGAGGCGGAGATCGACTACCTCAAGGACGCGCTCGCCACGGCGCGCGCCAAGAAGGATCACGAGAAGGCCGAACGGGTGATCCGCGAGATCGACAAGGCCCAGCGGCGCCACAAGACGCTTGTGGCGCGACTGAAGGAGCTGGAGCAAGCGCTCGCCGCCGCCCGGTCGCGCCTGCCGAACGCCCTTCGGTGACGCCGCGCCCCTGTCGGCGCCCGTGTCGCCGGCCCCTCTGTCGGTGTCGTCTGCGCCCTTGCCCCGGCGCAGCGGGCGCGGCACAGTGGGGCGAACGCGAACAGGTCGTGGTTGAACCAGAAGGGCGCCAGCCCCAGATATTGAGGCCAAGACCGGAGGCGACCGGGGGCAGCCGAATGCGGGGCCGGTGTCGTCTTGCCAGAGCAAGGAAAGAGCATGTCAGACCAATTTCCGTCCTATCCCGTCCTGCCGCTGCGCGACATCGTGGTGTTTCCCCACATGATCGTGCCGCTCTTCGTGGGCCGCGAGAAATCCGTCCGCGCCCTGGAAGAGGTGATGCAGGACGACAAGCAGATCCTGCTGTCGAGCCAGGTCGACCCGGCGGTCGACGAACCCACGCCCGAAGGCATCTTTGAGGTGGGCGTTCTGGCCAACGTGCTGCAGCTTCTGAAACTGCCTGACGGCACCGTGAAGGTGCTGGTCGAGGGCAAGTCGCGGGTGAAGATCAGCGACTATCTGGACAACGACCAGTTCTTCGAGGCCCATGCCGAGACGCTGGAAGAGAGCGACGGCGACGCCGCGACCGTGGCCGCGCTGGTGAAATCCGTCTCCGAGGATTTCGAGCGCTACGCCAAGGTCAAGAAGAACATCCCCGAGGAAGCGCTGGGCGCGGTGGCCGAGACCCGCGATCCGCAGAAGCTGGCCGACCTGGTGGCCGGGCATCTGGGCGTCGAGGTCGAGCAGAAGCAGGATCTGCTGGAGACCCTGTCCGTCGCCGAGCGGCTGGAGAAGATCTATGGCCTGATGCAGGGCGAGATGAGCGTTCTGCAGGTCGAGAAGAAGATCAAGACGCGCGTCAAGTCGCAGATGGAGCGTACCCAGCGCGAATATTACCTGAATGAGCAGATGAAGGCCATTCAGAAGGAGCTGGGCGACGGCGACGACGGCTCCAACGAGATCGCGGAGCTGGAAGAGAAGATCGCCAACACCAAGCTGTCCAAGGAGGCCAAGGAAAAGGCGGAGGGCGAGCTGAAGAAGCTGCGCTCGATGTCGCCGATGTCGGCCGAGGCGACGGTGGTGCGCAACTATCTCGACTGGATGCTGTCGATCCCGTGGGGCAAGAAATCCCGCGTCAAGAAGGACCTGGGCCGCGCCGAGAAGATCCTCGACGACGATCACTACGGGCTGGAGAAGGTCAAGGAGCGGATCGTCGAATACCTGGCGGTGCAGCAGCGCTCGAAGAAGCTGAAGGGGCCGATCATGTGCCTCGTCGGCCCGCCGGGCGTGGGCAAGACCTCGCTGGGCCGGTCCGTGGCGCGGGCCACGGGGCGCGAATTCATCCGCATCTCGCTGGGCGGGGTGCGCGACGAGAGCGAGATCCGCGGCCACCGCCGGACCTATATCGGCTCGATGCCCGGCAAGATCATCCAGGCGCTGAAGAAGGCCAAGACGACGAACCCGCTGATCCTCCTGGACGAGATCGACAAGATGGGCCAGGACTTCCGCGGCGACCCGGCCTCGGCGATGCTGGAGGTGCTGGACCCCGAGCAGAACGGGACCTTCACCGACCACTACCTGGAGGTCGAATACGACCTGTCGAACGTGATGTTCCTGACCACGGCGAACTCCTACACCATGCCCGAGCCGCTGCTGGACCGGATGGAGATCATCCCGCTGGCCGGCTACACCGAGGACGAGAAGGCCGAGATCGCCAAGCAGCACCTGCTGCCCAAGCAGATCAAGAACCACGGCCTGAAGACGGGCGAGTTCGTGCTGACCGATGCGGGGCTCACCGACATCATCCGCTACTACACCCGCGAGGCGGGGGTGCGGAACCTGGAGCGGGAGATCTCCAAGATCTGCCGCAAGGCGGTGACCAAGCTGATCAAGAAAGAGGCCGAGACGGTCGAGGTCACGCCCGAGAACCTGTCGGACTTCCTCGGCGTGAAGAAGTTCCGCTATGGCCTGGCCGAGAAGGAGGACCAGATCGGCGTGACCACCGGGCTGGCCTGGACGTCGGTCGGCGGCGACCTGCTGTCGATCGAGGCGCTGCGCCTGCCGGGCAAGGGCCGGATGAAGACCACCGGCAAGCTGGGCGACGTGATGAAGGAATCGATCGACGCAGCGTCCTCCTATGTCCGCGCGATCGCGCCGACGATCGGGGTGAAGCCGCCGCGCTTCGACCTGATGGACATCCACGTCCACGTGCCCGAGGGCGCCACGCCCAAGGACGGGCCGTCGGCGGGCGTCGCGATGGTGACCTCCATCGTGTCGGTGCTGACGCAGATTCCGGCGCGCAAGGATGTGGCGATGACCGGCGAGGTCACGCTGCGCGGCCATGTGCTGCCGATCGGCGGTCTGAAGGAGAAGCTGCTGGCGGCGCTGCGGGGCGGCATCACGACGGTGCTGATCCCGAAGGAGAACGAGAAGGACCTGACCGAGATTCCCGACAACGTGAAGGAGGGGCTCTCGATCATCCCGGTCGAGACCGTCGGCGAGGTGCTGGAGCATGCGCTGGTGCGCCGGCCCGAGCCCATCGAATGGGATGCCGAGGCCGAGGAAGAGGCCGCCGCCGCCCGCGCCGCGCTGAACCCGACCGCCGAGGGAACCGGTGCCGTGGCGCACTGACCCTTGCCGTCCTGACGGAGCGAAAAAAGGGGCGTCCCGACGGGGCGCCCCTTGTCGTTCGCGGGCCGCCGACGGGACCGGATCCGCGCCGGATCTGCCGCTATGTTGTGGGGTCGGAGGCCGGACAACACCTTATTTGGGCGGATCGCCGCCAATGCATGGTGGAATCCCGGTCACGATCTGTGTATCGTCGAAGCCACTCCGACCCCCGCATGAGCGAGTGATCATGGCCCGCAAGACGACCAGCACCAAAGCGACCAGCCGCAGCGGCACGCGCGCGAAGACCTCATCGACGGCGAAGACGACGACGGCGAAGGCGACGACGGCGAAGACGACCACGGCGAAGAAGACGGCGAAGCCGAAGGCGCCGCCGCCCGACGCCTCCGCGGCGCCGGCCGTCTCGCCCAGGGTGATGGGCAAGCGCGAACTGGTGGACCGCGTCGTGAGCGCGTCCGGCATCAAGAAGCGCGCCGCAAAGCCGGTCGTGGAGGCGATGCTCAAGGAACTGGGCGACGCCCTGTCGCGCGGCGAGACGCTGAACCTGCAGCCGTTCGGCAAGGGCATCGTGAAGCAGCTCAAGGATCTCGACAACGCCGAGGTCGTGGAGCTTCGCTTGCGGCGGTCGAAGCTGGCGGTGCAGGCGGCGGAGACGCAGGCCACGGACCCCCTTGCAGAGGCTGCGGAGTGACGCTAAACGAAGGCTCCGGCGGGTGATTAGCTCAGTGGTAGAGCGCTTCGTTCACATCGAAGATGTCGGCAGTTCGAATCTGTCATCACCCACCATTCACAGACATCCTGTACGCGGTCATCTTGGCGGATGCCGGATCCCAGGGCATGGCGGTCGCCGGGCGCGGCGCGGTCTTGCGCGCATCGGACGGCTTCGCTATCAGACAAGTCTTGGCGGGTGATTAGCTCAGCTGGTAGAGCGCTTCGTTTACACCGAAGATGTCGGGAGTTCGAATCTCTCATCACCCACCATTTAAGCCACTGATATCTCTCGATTATTCGGGATTGGCTATGCCCATGTGTCCGCACCGGTTCCCAGTGTGGCCGGCGCGGTTCCCAGTTTGTCAGGCGCGGTTCCCTGACCCGGGCTGTCGCATCCCGGGCCGGGGCTTTCCGTCGCCCCGCGGCGCCGTCGCAGGCCATGCGCGCGAAGGCGCCATCATTGCGCAGATCGGTCGTGCAGACGCATGCGCGGTCGGACTGAGCCGTCAGGGAAAACCGGGCCATCCTAGAAAGAGGCCACCTTGTCCCAGGTCGCCACCGCTTCGGGCGTGGCGCTTGGCGACGCGGAGTCCGGGGCCTTCGGCCCGGGCCCGGCTTCATCCGCTGGCGAGACGCGGAACTTGGCGGTCATTTCCGCAAGGACCTCGGCCTCGCCGGTCAGCGCGTGGCTTGCGGCGGTCGTTTCCTCGAACATGGCGGCGTTTCGCTGCGTCACCCGGTCCAGGTCGGTCATCGCGCCGTTCACGTCCGACAGCGAGCCGGACTGTTCCTGGATCGCGCCGGCGATGCCGTGGACATGGGACGAGATGTCCGAGATCGACCCCACGATCTCGCGCAGGGCGGTCCCGACATCGCCCACGAGCTCCACGCCGCGGTCGACCTCGGCATTGCTGCGCGAGATCAGGCCGTTGATCTCCTGTGCGGCAGCGGAGGAGCGTTGCGCCAGGGCCCGGACCTCCGAAGCGACCACGGCAAAGCCGCGCCCGGACTCGCCGGCGCGGGCGGCTTCGACGCCCGCATTCAGGGCGAGCAGGTTCGTCTGGAACGCGATATCCTCGATCACGTTGATGATCTTGGAGATTTCCTGCGCACTCCGCGCGATTTCGCTCATCGCGTCCACCGTGGTCTGTGCCACCGCCTCGCTCTTTTCGGCGCGTGCGCTGGCGGCGCTGGCCATGTCGCTGGCCTGCGTCGCGCCTTCGGCGGCGGACCGGACGGACGATGCGAGCGTATCGATCGCCGCCGCCGTCTCCTCCAGCGTGGCCGCCTGCCGTTCCGTGCGTTCCGACAACTCGTCCGCGCCCGATGAAATGGCCCCCGCCTCGTTGCCGATCCGTGCGGCGCTGTCGATCACCGTGCTCATGGCGGCGCGCAGCCGGTCGATCGCATCGTTAAAGTTGCGGCGCAGCGTTTCGTAGTCCGTTCCGAGATCTTCGTCGAGCCGGACCGACAGATCCCCCTCTGCCAGGCGGTCCAGTGCATCCGACAACGCCGAAACGACGCGCTCCTGGGCCCTGGCCATCCGCGCGCGCGTCCGCTCGGCCTCTTCGATCGCGGCCTGCGCGTCGGTGATATCGCTCCCGAGCAGCAGGATGCGCAGCGGCCGGCCCGCGGAGTCGCGCACCTGCGACAGACCGCCTTCCACGATGACGGCCGGATCGTCGCGGTGGCGGAGGAGAAACCGACCGTGCAGCCGCTCGCCCGCCTCCAGGGACGACCAGTCGAGCGGCTCGGGCGTGCCGTCCGGTCCGTACCCGGCGACCATCCGTTTCAGTTGGCCGTCCGGCAGGGACCCGTCCCGGCGCCCGAGCGCCTGCAGGAGCGTCGGGTTCGCCGTGGTCAGCGCGCCCTCGACGGAGAACTCGGCATGGACCTGGTCGCTGTCGATCGCATCGAGGATCGCGCGGTTCAGGCGCTCCTCTGTCACGTCCTTCCATTCGAGGACGCAGCCGATCTGCGATCCGTCCGCGTCGTGAACCGCGCTCACGGTCAGGTTCAGCCGACGCTCGCCCATCGGAAGGTCCGCCGTGATCGGCAGGCGCAGGGAATCGCCGGCCATCTCGGCCGTCAGGATATCGGAGGCCACGAAGTCGGTGACCGTCCGGCCGACCAGGGCCTCGGGGTCGAAACCGGCATCGCGTGCCGCGAACTCCTCCCGGAACCGGGCGAGCAACCTTCGGCAGGAGGCGTTGGAATAGAGGATCGTCAGGTCGGTGTCCGTCATCAGCATGGCGATGGAGGCGCCCTCGAAGGCGGCGCCCTTGAACAGACTGTCCCGGGTCGCGGTCTCGGCGGCCTCGAGCGTGTCGCGGAATGTGGCTACGGTCCGGCTTATGTGACCGATCTCGTCTTTCCGAGCCGCCCCGGGCACCTCGGTGTCATAGCGTTTGCCCGCAATGCGGGAGATCGCGTGCTGCACGCCGGTCAGCGGCCGGGAAATCCGGTGCCGCAGGAACAGGGCGGCCCCGATCAGGGCCGCCACGAATATTCCCGTGGCGATCGCCAGCGAGCGCTTCTGTTCATCCCAGAGCATCGCGCGCGCCGGGGCCGACGTCCAATGCATCACGATCGCGCCGGCCGGCCGGTCCTTGAGGGCGGCCGGCACGGCAATGGTGAAGCCGTTCTCGCTCGTCACCGCAGCCTCTTGCGCGATTGCACGCTCTGCAAGGTCGGCCGCGCGCGGGCCAAGCCCGGTGACGTCGCCATGGCGGGCGATCACGCTGCCGTCCGGCTTTACGGCGAATCCGGCGACGGCGGCCCCCTCCGACCCTTCGATCGCACCCGCCAGAAGCGCGGTCAGCGCGTCGGCATTGCCGAACCGAAGCGCGCCGCCGGATTGCTGGGCGACCAGCCGCGTCACCTCGGCGCCGTGCACCCGGGCTCCGTCGTCGGCGAACCGGTTGGAGGACCTGATGGAACTCAGTTCCAGCGACAGGGTCACCAGGGCGGTGCAGATCGCCACCACGAAGGTGCTGGCAAAGAAGATGGAACGCAGGGGACTGACCTGCTGTGTCGTTCCGTCGGTCATGATCGGTCACCTGTCTCCAATCCCAAGCGTGTCGCGCGAGCGGTCGCGACCGCGTGGCCGCCCGCGCGGGCCACGCGCAGTACCGCTGTCAGAGCAGCGCCTCGGCATCGACACCGACGGTAATCGCGCCGATCGGGGTGTTGTCGTCGGGGTCCGTGATCACCACCGAGATCTGGCCAAGGTAGCTCTGACTGGATTCGTCGAACTCGATATCGCCGAAATGCACGGCGTCCGGCCCGTTCAGGAAGGTTTCCTGGAACTTCGCCTCGTCGCCCTGCCAGTAATCGGAGGTCGGGGCGGTGGCTGCGACGTTCAGGCCGCGCGCGTCCATCGCGAAGATTTCAACGATCGCGCCTGCGGAGGCCTCCAGGCGGTCGCGGAGGAAATCCGCGACTTCATTCTCGATGACGTCGGCAACGATGCCGGTGTCCGCGCTGCCCACTTCGTTGCGCCAGGACTGGTCGAGGGAGTCGATCCGGTCCTGCGCGTAATCGGTCGTCATCGCGTTCTGGGCCTTGATGGCGGCGACGAGGACCGGATCGTTGACCCAGTCGCGCAGTTCGGCCTCCAGATAGGCCTCGAGCGCCGGGCGGAACTCGTCGGCCGCGGTGGCATGGGCGGTGGCACAGACGGCCAGAGCGGCGAGGATTGACAGTCTCTTCATCGGGATCTCCTTGGTTGCTGGCTGCCCTTTCGGGGACGTGGTGGGACGTTAGGGGCAAATGATTTTCATCCGCTTAAGCCGCTTCTGCGATTGGTCGCCGTTTCCGGTGCGGGGGCCGGCGTGAGCCTCCGTGCCGGCTCAGAACAGGTCGATCTCGCCGGGGTGCGCGCGGCCGGGATCGTGGCTGTGGTCGCGCCCTTCCGTCAGGCGGGCGCGCAGATCCTCGAGAAAGACGGCGTCAAGCACGTCGCTCAGGTCGTGTTCCCGCGTCGCGACGGAGAGATCGGACAGGCCATGCACGGCCGCGCTGAGGCAGACGAGGCTCTGCGTCAGGACATCGGCGGATTGCAGGACCCGGCGCGTGTGCCGGCCGCTATGCGACAGGGGCAGATCGTGTATCGCCTCCTGCAGGCCCGAGGCGACCCGGCCGAGCCCGGCCAGTTCGGCCGACAGGCGTTCCAGGAAGACCGCCTGATCGATCATCACCGGTTCGGCGCCTGCATCTTTCGCGGGGTCGTGTCGCATCAGAGCCTGCCGAACACTTTTTCGATGCATTCTCTCAGGTTCGCTGCCGTGAAGGGCTTTTTCAGGAAGTTGTTCATGCCCAACTGCGCACCCTGCTGGATCACGCGGGCATCCTCCGAGCCGGTGACCATGATGAACCCGGTCTTCGAGGTCGCCGCCGAGGAGCGGATCGCGCGCAGCAGGCCGAGGCCGTCCATTTCGGGCATGTTGTAGTCGGAAATGACCAGGTGCACCGGCGTTCGGCTGAGGTACTGCATCGCCTCCTGGCCGTTGCTGACATAGTCGTAGTTGCGGATGTTGAGCTGGTCGAGCGCCTGGGTCAGCAGGCCCCGGCTGACGGCCATGTCGTCGACCACCAGGATCTTCAGCTTTTCCCTCAGTGACATGTGGCGTTTTCCTTCGGGCTGGAGGACGCTTCCCTGCGGCGGTAGGTCGTGGTGTAGAGGAGTTCCGTGGCGGCGGCCGCCGCGTCCGACAGGCGCTCGGAGTGGCCGGTGATCAGCCAGCCGCCGGGGCGAAGCTGCTCCACCAGCCGCGACCAGACCTGCGCCTTGGTTTCGGCGCCGAAATAGATCACGACGTTTCGGCACATGATCACGTCGAACGGTCGGGTGAACGGCCAGTCGCCGATCAGGTTGAGCCGGCGGAACGTGATCAGCGCGCGCATCTCCGGCCCGACCTTCCAGCAGCCCGGCCGATCCGCGACGGGTTGGAAGTAGCGTTGGCGTTGCGGCTCCGGCACCTGTGCCAGCGAGCGGTCCGGATAGAGCCCGGCGGCGGCCTGGCGCAGGATTGCCGGGTCGATGTCGCTTGCGAGGATCCGGAAGTCGTAGCGGGCAATATCGGGCATCTCCTGCAGAAAGGTCAGGGCGAGCGTGTAGGGCTCTTCGCCGGACGCGCATCCGGCCGACCAGACCCTGACCCGGCCGCCGGACTTCAGCGCGGCGACGAGCTCCGGCATCTTGTGCTTGCGCAGATACTCGAAATGGTGCGGCTCCCGGAAGAACCGCGTGACATTCGTCGTGAGCACCGACAGCATTTCCAGCAGCTCGGCCTCGCCGTCGCCGCTCTCGATGTAGTCGCAGTAGTCGCTGTATCGACGCAGCCCGAGGCTGCGCAGGCGACCGCTGAGCCGCGAATGCACGAGCGGGAGCTTGCCCTCCGTGAGCTCGATTCCGGCTTCGCGCAGCAGAACCGCGGCGATCCGATGGAACTCGGCCATGGACAGCTCCGTCAGGACCCCGGTCCGGGAGGCGGGCAGGGCGTCGTTCATGCGGCCGCCACGACGGTCTCGGGCAGGATCGCCGCCAGGTTCAGCAGCCGGATCATCTTGTCCTCCCGAGTAATGATGCCCGACAGGAACTCCGAGCCGTTCGCCGCGACGTCGGGGGTTGGCTGCACCTCTTTCGCCGAGGCCGACAGGATGTCCGACACGGCATCGACCAGTAGCCCGACGATCGGACCGTCGATCTGGGTGATGATGATCACGTTCCGCGCCGTGGGTTCGGGGACCTCGAGCCCCAGCCGGGCCGCCAGGTCGACGATCGGCACCACGGCTCCGCGCAGGTTGATGACGCCGCGCACGTAGCTTGGGGCATGCGGAATGATGGTCGCGGGGGTCCATCCCCGGATCTCGCGCACCGACATGATATTGAAGCAGAAATCCTGTTCCGCGATGCGGAAGGCGATGAGTTCGTTGACGTCTTCGGCGTCGGTTTCGGTCGGGTCTGCCATGGCTCACTCCGCGGCTAGGGGGGTGGAAAGGGCGGCGCCGCCGCCGGCGCCGGTGTGGCCGACGATGGCGGAGGGATCGAGAATCAGCGCGATGCGGCCGTCGCCCAGGATCGTGGCCGCGGCGACGCCCGGCACCTGGCCGTAATTCTCCTCGAGCCCCTTGATGACGACCTGTCGCTGATCGTGGATCGCGTCGATCAAGAGGGCCGCGCGCACGCCGTCCGCCGTCTCGACCAGCAGGATGACATGCTCGCCATCGGGCGCGACGGGCGCGCGGTAGCCCATGACCGCGCCGACATCGACGATCGGCACATAGGCGCCGCGCAGGCGGACGACGGCGTTGTTCGTTCCGAGCTGGAAGACCTGTTCGGTCGGCACGCGCATCGTTTCGAGAATCGCCGAGATCGGGATCACGACGGTCTGGCCGCCGACCTCGATCACCATGCCGTCGAGGACCGCGAGTGTCAGCGGCAGCACGATCGAAAAGGTACTTCCGTCGCCCGGTTCCGAGGAGATGGAGACGCGGCCGCCGAGCGACTGGATCGATTTCTTCACCACATCCATGCCCACGCCCCGGCCGGACAGCGCCGTCAGTTCGTTGGCCGTGGAGAAACCGGGCTGGAAGATCAGGTTGTCGACGTCGTTCGGCGTCAGCTGCGCATCGGGCGCGATTAGGCCCTTTTCCTCGGCGATCTCGCGGACCTTGTCGCGGTTGATTCCGGCGCCGTCGTCGCTGATCTCGATGACGACACGGCCCGACAGATGGGCGGCGGAGAGGCGGATCGAGCCTTCGGGGGTCTTGCCCGCGGCGATCCGGTCCTCCGCGTTTTCCAGACCGTGGTCCACCGCATTGCGGATCATGTGCGTCAGCGGGTCCGCCAGTTTCTCGATGACGGTCTTGTCGATCTCGGTCGCCGCGCCCTCGGTCACCATGCGCAGCGTCTTGCCGGTCTCGCTGCCCGCCTCCCGGGCGATGCGCGACATGCGCTGGAACAGCGCTTTCACCGGCTGCGCCCGTATCGCCATGACGCTGTCCTGGATCTGCCGCGTCAGCGTGCGCAGCTCCTCCAGGCCGACATCGGCGTCGCTGCCCTGGGCGATTCCGTCGCGCTTTACGGCCTGCGTCAGCATCGCCTGGTTGATCACCAACTCGCCGACGAGGTTGATCATCCGGTCGATGCGGTGCAGGTCGACGCGGATCGTCGAGGCGACCGGTTGCGGCGGCGCGGACTTGCCGGCGGCCTCGGGGCGCGCGGCGCCGGACGCGCGGGCCGCTTCGGGCGAAGCCGCCGCCGGGGAGGCTGCCGTTGCGGCGGCGGGCGGCGGATACGCGGCCGCGGCAGGCTCAGGGGTCGGAGCGGACTCCTCTGGGTCGGCCCCCGGCCCTGACGGTGGATCGAGGGAGGGCAGGTCGGGCAGTGGCTCGACGCCGTCCTGGTCGACCGTCAGGTCGCACAGGCCGTCGACGAACTCGAACACCTCGTGAACCGCGCTGTCCGACGCCTCGGTCTGCAACGCGATCTGCCAGGCCAGGTAGCTGGCCTCGGTGTCGAGCGAGTCGAAATCCGGCAGGCCGGAGAGGTCGCACTGCACCTCGGCCTCGCCCAGCGCGCAGACGTCCCGCAGCAGGAAGACCGGCTCGTTCCCGCTCCGGAACAGCGCGTCATGCGGGCGGAACCCGATATGGAAGCGCAACTCCGACGGGCCGGGCCCGGACAGGTCGTCCAGCGCCATGGTCATCGGGGTGAAGTCGACCTCGTCGGTGCTGTCGGCGGGCGACTCGGTCGCGCCGGTCAGGCCCATGAGTTCGGCCAGCAACGGCTCGCCGGCCGGGTCGTCCTCTTCCAGCGTGCCGTCGCGCGCGGTCTCCAGCAGGACCGTCAGGTGGTCGGAGGATCGCATGAGGACGTCCAGCACGGCCCCCGACATCGCCAGTTCGCCCGATCGCAGCGCGTCGAGCACGTTCTCGAACCGGTGCGCGAACCGGACGATCGCCTCGAGCGCGAAGGCGCCGGCGCCGCCCTTGATCGAATGCACGGCGCGGAACACCGAGTTGACGGTTTCCGGGTCGGCGTCGCCGCATGACAGCTCTTCCAGCCCGTCGGTCAGCTGCTCCAGCAGATCCTCGGCCTCCTGGAAGAAGGTGGTGCGCAGTTCGTCGGTCTTGCTCATGACGCTCCCTCAGGCCGTGACGCGGTGGATGGCGGAGGCCAGCGCCACGTCGTCGAACGGTTTCACGATCCAGCCGGTGGCGCCGGCGGTGCGGGCGCGGGACTTCATCTCCGGCGAGCTTTCGGTGGTCAGCACGAGGATCGGCGTGGCGCGGTGATCGGCGCGGGCGCGCACCGCCTCGATCACGCCGAACCCGTCGAGCCGCGGCATGTTGATGTCGGTGATCACCACGTCGGGTTCGGCCGTCTCCAGCTTGTCGAGCCCGTCGATCCCGTCCTCGGCCAGGGTGATGTCGAAGCCGGATTCGGTGAGCGAGACCTGCAGCAGGTCGCGCATCGTGCGGGAATCGTCGATCGCCAATACCTTAAGCGTCATGCTGCGCCTCCTTTGCGCCGATCTGCGCCGGTTGCAGACCGCACGGCAGCAGCCCGTCCCGGATCTCGTCGGACATGTTCCTGATCTCGAACGGGGTGCCTTCGGCCTGCCAGGTCTGATGCGCGGCGGCGAGCACCTGCAGGCACTGCGTGCCCAGCTGGGTGACCGCCGCGAAGTCCAGCGCCACGGGGCGGCCGCGGCGGTCCGCCAGCATCTCGTGCAGCGGCTGCGCTTCCGCGCTTTTCAGTTTGGGCGGAACCTCGAGGAGGGTCGTGTCGTCGGTTGCGGTCATTTGCGTCGGCTCCTGGCCGTCTGTTGGGCGCGGAGGGGGCTGCGCGGAGCGGACCGGCGGGCGGCGGGCCGCGGTTGCCGTCCTGCGCACCCTCCACGGGGTGTCTGTTCGGGGTAGGTTTGCATCCTCTTCTCTAAGGAGCCGTTAATCGCATCGGGTTTCAAAAGAGCTCGACCTCCCCGGAACCGCCGGGCGGGACGGCGGGGCGCCGGTCGCGGGCGGGTTTCTGCGGGCGCAGTTCCTCGGCGGGCACCGCCTCGGCCGTCAGAAGCTGCTTGGCGTGGCCGCTTTCGGGGAAGAACCGGACGCGCCGCGCCTGGCGACCGCCGATGCTTTCGGCGGCGATCGGGATCGATTCGGTCTCCAGGAAGTCGCGCACGAAGGCGGCGTTCGCCGCGCCGATGGCCAGCCCGTTGTCGAAGGTGCTGGCGCCGCCGAAGATCTTGGCCACCAGCTTCGGTTTGCGCGCGCCGATATGCATCAGTTCGTTGATCAGCGTTTCCATCGCGAAGACGCCGAACTTGTTATGCGCCACCGCCTCGCCGCGCCGGCCGGGCAGCAGGATGTGATTCATGCCGCCCACCCGCGCCGACGGGTCGTAGAGACAGGTCGCCACGCAGGAGCCGAGGATGCAGGACATGACCACGGTCGGGTCGCCGGAGACCGACAGCTCCCCCTGCATCACGGTGACGACCTTTGCCCCGGGTTCCATCACGCCCCCGCTCGCAGAAGCGCCGTGCCGCGTGCGTTGGCCGGGTCGGTCAGGGGGGTGCTATTGCGCAAGATGCCTCTCCGCTTGGCTGCCTGCCGGGTCGAATCGCCGGCCGTTCGGGGAGGTTGTTGCACGGTGGGAGTGAAGCGCGTCTTAACGGCACTCTCCGACGTTCCCGGGCGCGCGGTCCGGGGCCGTGCCCGAGGCGCCTCGCCGCGCGCCCGGACCGCCGGCCGGCGGCGACCGAGATTTCCCGACTGGTCGCCCAGAAAGTCGCTTGACGCCCGTCGGCGTTTTGCCTATCTCCCGTCGGCACGCGGTTGTAGCTCAGTTGGTTAGAGTACCGGCCTGTCACGCCGGGGGTCGCGGGTTCGAGCCCCGTCAACCGCGCCATTCCCATCCCGACATCTCGGACGAATGGCTCGCCTGCGCGCCCTGATCGACAGGGTGGCGCCGGGCGCGCGCGTGCTTGTCCGCGCGACGCCAGGGCTGGCCTCGGTCACGCCCGCGCCGGATCTCCGGGACAAACGGAAAATGCTGGCCGGCGGGACACTTGCGCGGCCCGTCGACCGTTTCGGCCTGGCGCGTCGCGGTCCTGCGGCCGGTGCGGGAAACGCACCGCCGCGCAGAGCCGAAACCCGCGCCGATCCGTCAGAGCGGCTCTTCCGTGCAGCCCTTCAGCATCTTGATGTCGCGCTCCAGCACCTCGAGCCCGCCGATCACCTCGCGGAACTCGGCGATATGCGCCGTGGCCAGATGCGCCCGCAGCGCCGCTTCGTCGCGCCATTCCTCGTAGACGCGGAACCGGCCGGGCACCTCGACATCCTCGTAGAACGCATAGGTGAAACAGCCGTCCTCCGTCCGTGTCAGCGCGGCTACTTTCGCGGCGGCCGCGCGGGCGGCGGGGGCATCCGTCTCGGCGATCCGCGTGACACCTGTGACAACCAGCATGGTCCTACTCCTTCGCCAGCGCGTCCAGCACCCGCGCCCAGCTCCGGGCACCGAGATGGAAGCTTTCAAGGTCGTATTTTTCGTTGGGGCTGTGGATCTGGTCGTCGTCGCGCGAGAAGCCGATCAGAAGCGAATCGAGACCGAGGATCGTCTTGAAATAGCCCGCGATGGGAATCGAGCCGCCGCAGCCGATGAAGGCGGCGGGGTTCGGCCACTCCTCGGACAGCGCCGCGCGGGCCTTTTCGAAGGCGGGGTCGTCGGTCAGCATGACCGATGCGGGCGATGCCCCGTGCGGCGTGAAGTCGACGCTGCAGTCCGGCGGCAGCATCGCCCGGACCATCTCGCGGAAATTCTCGCGGATGACGAACGGATCCTGCGTGCCGACCAGCCGGAAGCTGATCTTGGCGCTGGCCTTCGACGGCAGGACGGTCTTGAACCCGTCGCCCTCGTAGCCGCCCGAGATGCCGTTCACCTCGCAGGTCGGGCGCGACCAGATCATCTCCAGGCCGGTCCGGTCCCGCTCGCCCGCCGGCTGCGACAGCCCGACGCCGCCCAGGAAACGTTCGGCGTCGAAGCCCAGCCCCTCCCACTGTGCGCGGATCGCATCGGGCAGCTCCGGCACGCCGTCGTAGAAGCCGGGGACCGTGATCCGCCCGTCGTCGTCATGCAGCGCCGCGATGATCTTGGCCAGCACGCGCACCGGGTTCATCGCGATGCCGCCATACATCCCGGAATGCAGATCCTTGTCCGGGCCGGTGATGGTGACTTCCTCGCCCAGAAGGCCGCGCAGCATGGTGGCGATCGCCGGGGTTTGTTCGTCGAACATCCCGGTGTCGCAGATCAGCGCGATATCCGGGCGGCTCAGCTCCTCGCGGTTGGCGCGCAGGAACGGCACCAGCGAGGGCGAGCCGGATTCCTCCTCGCCCTCCAGAAAGAAGGTGATCCGGCAGGGCAGGTCGCCATGCACCGCGACCCAGGCCCGGCAGGCCTCGATGAAGGTCATCAGCTGGCCCTTGTCGTCGCAGGCGCCGCGGCCGCGGATCACCTTGCCGTTCGGCGTGTCCTCGACCTGCGGATCGAACGGGTCGCGGTTCCACAGCGCCAGCGGATCGACGGGCTGCACATCGTAATGCCCGTAGAACAGAAGATGCGGCCCCCCCGAGCCGCCGTACCCCACGACCATCGGGTGACCGTCGGTCGGCCGCTTCTCGGCCTTCGCGCCCAGCGATTCCAGCTCCGCCACCAGCCGGTCCGCCGCCGCGTCGCACTCGGCGGAATAGGCCGGGTCGGTCGAGATCGACGGGATGCGCAGCAACGCCTTCAGACGGTCCAGCGCGGCGGGCAAGTCGTCGTCGATGCGAGCGAGGACGGCGTCGAGGCTCATGTCGTTATCCTTCCCGTAAGAGTCCGGCGGCAGGCTATCACCGTGCCGGTCACTGTCCAGTGAGACGGGTGGATCGGTTGCGTGAGGCACGCTAGAGAGGGCACTGTCTGGTCCGCGCCAATGGGAGATGTCATGCGCCTCACACTGCTTTCGCTCGCGGCGGCCCTCGTCCTGCCCGCTCTTGCCGCCGCTCAGCCCATCGACGGCGAGACGGCCGCGCCGATGCTGTTCGGCGACGCGGTCAGCGTGGCCGTGAACCCCGGCGCCGGCCTGAACGAGAAGGACGCCGAGATCGTGGACATCCTCGTGCGCAGCAACGATTTCAGCTATTACGGCGCCATCGCGTTTTCGCCGGAGGAGGGGCTGATGTCGGAGTCCCTGCAGGGCGCGTTCAACTTCCACGACGTACAGACGGCCAGCCGCGCCGCGCTCGCGGCCTGTTCGCAGGCGAAGCAGCCCGGAACGGAGGCCTGCGTCGTCGCCGCGCAGCTCTTCCCCCGGGGCTACCAGCCGCGCACGTTCCAGCTGTCGCAGGACGCGACGGCGGCCTTCGCCGACTATGCCGAAAGCGACGGCCCCAAGGCGATCGCGCTGTCCGCCTCGACCGGCGCCTACGGCATCGGGACGGGCGGCGACGCCCAGGCCCAGGCCGTGGCCGAGTGCAACGCGCAGGCCGGCGCACGCGATTGCCGGATCGCGGTCGCCGATTGACGCAGATCATTGCGGGACGACGGCGGGGCGGCAAAACGTATCACCGTCATGTTCCGTGATTGGAATATGAGCACGAAGCCATTAAACAGAACAAATCCAAGAGCGCGGGGGAATCACGTTGGACTATCAAGCGCATCTCGACACGGCTCTGCAGCGGCTGCATGACGAAGGCCGCTACAGGACCTTTATCGATATCGAGCGCAAGCGGGGCGCCTTTCCCCACGCGACCTGGGTGAAGTCGGACGGCACCGAGCAGCCGGTCACCGTCTGGTGCGGCAACGACTATCTCGGCATGGGCCAGCATCCGGTGGTGCTGAGCGCGATGCACGAGGCGATCGACGCCACCGGCGCCGGTTCCGGCGGCACCCGCAACATCTCCGGCACCACCGTCTATCACAAGGCGCTGGAGGCCGAACTGTCGGATCTCCACGGCAAGGAAGCGGCGCTGCTCTTCACCTCGGCCTATATCGCGAACGATGCCACTCTGAGCACGCTGCCCAAACTGTTTCCCGGCCTGATCGTCTATTCCGACGAGCTGAACCACGCCTCGATGATCGAGGGCATCCGCCGCAACGGCGGCGCCAAGCGCATCTTCAAGCATAACGACGTCGACGATCTGCGCGCCAAGCTGGCCGCCGACGACCCCGCCGCGCCCAAGCTGATCGCCTTCGAGTCGGTCTATTCGATGGATGGCGATTTCGGCCCGATCGAGGCGATCTGCGACCTGGCCGACGAATTCGGCGCACTGACCTACCTGGACGAGGTGCACGCCGTCGGCATGTACGGCCCCCGCGGCGGCGGCGTGGCCGAGCGCGACCGGCTGATGCACCGCATCGACATCATCAACGGCACGCTCGGCAAGGCCTTCGGCGTGCATGGCGGCTATATCGCGGCCAGCGCGAAAATGTGCGACGCGATAAGGTCTTACGCGCCGGGCTTCATCTTCACGACGTCGCTGCCGCCGGCGGTCGCGGCGGGCGCCGCGGCCTCGGTCCGGCATCTGAAGACCGACCAGGAGCTGCGCGAGCGGCACCAGACCCAGGCGAAGATCCTCAAGACCCGGCTGCGCGCGCTGGGGCTGCCCTTCATCGACCACGGCTCGCATATCGTGCCGGTCATCGTCGGCGATCCGGTGCACACCAAGCTGATTTCGGACATGCTGCTGGACCAGCACGGCATCTACGTGCAGCCGATCAACTATCCGACGGTGCCCCGCGGGACCGAGCGTCTGCGCTTCACGCCGTCGCCGGTGCATGGCCCCGACGAGATGAATCGCCTGGTGGATGCGCTCGATGATCTGTGGTCGCATTGTGCGCTGAATCGCGCCGAGCTCTCCGCCTGAATGTTCTAAAAGTGCATTGACGCCCCGGCTGTGTTAGCGTGTTGCTAATAGCGCAGGTCCGGGGCGAATCGCCCACGGGCCGCTCAGGGACGCCAAAGGGTAACATGGGGCATGATCGGGCGGCGCACAGCTCCCCCTCCGGACGCGACGATTGACGAATCGTCGGGGCTGCAAAGCTTCGACGACTTCGAGCTACGTCTCGGCGACGTCATGCGCGGCGAGCGCGCGACGAAGGGCAAGTCGCTGCTCGACGTTCAGCGCGAGCTGAAGATCAAGGCCAGCTACATCGCCGCCATCGAGAACGCCGATCCCTCGGCCTTCGAGACGCCGGGCTTCGTGTCCGGCTATGTCCGCTCCTACGCGCGTTACCTGGGGCTCGACCCGGACTGGGCGTTCGACCAGTTCTGCCGCGAGGGGCAGTTCGAGGTGACCCACGGGCTGGGCCCGATCACCGGCCCCGGCAAGTCGAAACCCAAGAAACCCGACGGCGCCGTCCGCAGCACCGTATCGCGGGATCCTTTCGAAAATCCCAACACGCCTTTCGCGCCGCACGCGGAACCGTTTTTCTCCCGGGTCGAGCCGGGGGCGCTCGGCTCGCTATCCGTGCTGGTGCTGCTGGTGGCGGGGATCGGCTATGGCGGCTGGTCCGTGCTGCAGCAGATGCAGAAGGTTCAGCTGACCCCGGTCGACCAGACCCCCGGCGTGGTGGCCGAAGTCGACCCCCTGGCGCCCGCCGGCACGGTCGAGGCGCCCACCGAGACCGCCGGGCTGGAGGCGCCGCCGGCCGACGTGATGGACCGGCTATACCGGCCGCAGGCGCTGGAGGTGCCGGTGCTGACGGCGCGCGACGGCCCGATCTCCACCATCGACCCGCGCGCCGTGGGCACCCTGAAGGATGCCGCGCCCGCCCCCGAGGCGCCGGTGATCGCCGATGCCGCGCCGCCGGCGCCCGAGGAGACGGCGCCGCCCGTCAAGGTCGTCGAGGACGCGCCGCAGCAGGTCGTCATGTTCGCCGTGGAGCCGGCCTGGGTCCGCGTCCGTTCGGCCGACGGGACGGTGCTGTTCGAGAAGATCCTCGATGCGGGCGAGCAATACGTGCTGCCGCAGACCGAGGAGCCGCCGACGCTGCGCGCGGGCAATGCCGGGTCGGTCTATTTCATGGTCGCCGGCGAGACCTACGGCCCGGCCGGCTCCGGGGGCGCGGTGGTGAAGAACGTGGCGCTCGGGCCCGAGGCGCTGACCGGCGCCTATGCCCTGGCCGACCTGTCCGCCGACCGCGCGCTTGCCAGCGTCGTCGCCAGCCTCGACGGCGCGGTGCCGCAGGAGTGACGGCGCGGGCCATTGCGTTGCGGGCGCATCCGTCCTAATTCACCCTCAGAGACCCGGGACCAGAGGACCGCCCCCATGTCGCTCAACCCCGTGCGCCCGTGGCGCGACATCTACCGCCGGAAATCCCGCCAGATCATGGTCGGCGACGTGCCCGTCGGCGGCGACGCGCCGATCTCGGTGCAGACGATGACCAACACCGACTCGGGCGATGTCGCCGCGACGGTGGCGCAGGTGCAGGCCGCGGCGGAGGCGGGGGCCGACATCGTGCGCGTCTCGGCACCGGACGAGGCGGCGACGAAGGCGCTGCGCGAGATCGTGCGGGAAAGCCCGGTTCCGATCGTGGCCGACATCCATTTCCACTACAAGCGCGCCATCGAGGCGGCGGAGGCCGGGGCGGCCTGTCTGCGGATCAATCCCGGCAATATCGGCGACGAGAAGCGGGTGAAAGAGGTGATCCGGGCGGCGAAGGATCACGGCTGTTCCATGCGGATCGGGGTGAATGCCGGCTCGCTGGAGCGGCACCTTCTGGAGAAGTACCGCGAGCCTTGCCCAGAGGCGATGGTCGAGAGCGGGCTGGAGCATATCCGGATCCTGCAGGACAACGACTTCCACGAATTCAAGATCAGCGTGAAGGCGTCGGACGTGTTCCTGGCCGCCGCCGCCTATCAGGGGATCGCCGACGCGACGGACGCGCCGATCCATCTCGGCATCACCGAGGCGGGCGGGCTGATGTCGGGCACGATCAAGAGCGCCATCGGCCTCGGCAACCTTCTGTGGATGGGGATCGGCGACACGCTGCGGGTCAGCCTGTCGGCCGATCCGGTCGAGGAGGTGCGTGTCGGCTACGAGATCCTGAAAAGCCTCGGGCTGCGGCATCGGGGGGTGAACATCATCTCTTGTCCCAGCTGCGCCCGTCAGGGGTTCGACGTGATCAAGACGGTCGAGATCCTGGAAAAGCGGCTGGAGCATGTGAAGACGCCGATGAGCCTGTCGATCATCGGCTGCGTGGTGAACGGGCCGGGCGAGGCGCTGATGACCGATGTCGGCTTCACCGGCGGCGGGGCCGGGAACGGGATGGTCTATCTGGCCGGCAAGCAGAGCCACCGGATGTCGAACGAGGCCATGATCGACCATATCGTGGAGCAGGTCGAGAAGCGGGCGGCCGAGATCGAGGCGGAGAATGCGGCCCAGGAGACCGCGGCCGAGTAGGGTGTCCAAGGTTGGACACGGGGTCAAGCCGCTGAAATTCTTACAGATAGCGCTAACTGTCCGGGTGTCCGCAGGCGGCCGGCCAAGCCCCGTTGGGACACGCGCGGCGGCTCACTCCGAGGTCAGGTAGCGCTCCAGCACCATCGCCGGCATGGCGCCGCGGATCAGGCCGTCGCGCATCACGTAGGAGGGCAGGGTGTCCAGCGTCAGGCGGTCCATCAGGGCCGCGTCGGCCGGGCTGTCCGAGACGTCGAAGACCGCGGCGCGCACGCCCAGCCGCGCGGCCAGCGCCGCGAGTTCCGCCCGCGCGCGGGGGCAGTCGGTGCAGCCCGCGCCGGTGAAGAAGGCGATGCGGACCGGGGCGTCCGCGGGGCCGAGGCCGGGGCGGTCCGGGTCGAAGAGCCGCTCGGCCTGCGCGGCGATCAGGGCGAGATCGGCGGCGATCTCCTCGGCATAGATGGCGCCGACGCTCGGCGGGTCGGGCCGCAGGTCGCGCAGGCGCTCCAGCGTATCCTGCGCCCAGGCCGGCGCGACCGGCGCGGCGGCGAGCAGGAGGGGCAAGGCGAGGCGAAGCAGGCGCATGGGCTGGCGTATCCGTCTGGGGTGGCGAAGGGCAGGGCGGCTGGACGCTCTCAGAGCCGGTCGCGTCTATGCATTCACGCGCCGCCGCGCGCGCCCCGAACGCCTACGCATTCGCGGCCTCGGGGCGCGGCAGGTGACAGCATGTCCCGAACCGAACGCGACATGCCTCAATAGAGCCCGCCGGAGCTCAGCGTGCCGAAATCCGCCTTCTCGGGGATGATCGTCACCTCGCCGTCGGCCGTCTCGACGGTGACGCCGTCCTCGACGATCCCGCCTTCGCCGGGGCCGAAGAGCGGCAGGTTCGACCCCATCGCCCAGCCGCCGTCGAACATCACGCCGAAGACCGGCTCCTCGCCGCTGCGGAAATATTCCGCGACGACGTTGGGGCCGGAGGCGGAATCGGGCAGCCGGGCGCCGGTGAAGCGGTCGATCTTGATGAAATGCCCGCCCGGCGGCAGGTCGAACTTGCCGCCGCCGTATTTCTCGGTCGCCACCTTCATGAACTGGTCGAAGACCGGCGCGCACATGGCCCCGCCCGAGGCGCCGGGCATCCGCTTGGGCCGGTCATAGCCCATGTAGCAGCCCGCCACGATGTTCGAGGTGAAGCCGATGAACCACACGTCCTTGGCGTCGTTCGTGGTGCCGGTCTTGCCGGCCACCGGCACGCCCAGGTTCACCCGGCCCGCCGCGGTGCCGCGCTGCACCACGCCCTGCATCATCGAGGTCAGCTGGTAGGCGGTGATCGCGTTCATCACCCGCTCGCGGTCGTCGGTGATCGTCGGCGGCACGCCGGGCTCCAGCGAGGCGACCTGGCAATCCTCGCAGGTGCGGTCGTCGTGGCGATAGATCGTCTCGCCCCAGCGGTTCTGCACCCGGTCCACGAGCGTCGGCTCGACCCGCTCGCCGCCATTGGCGAACATCGCGTAGGCCGCCACCATCTTGAACAGCGTCGTCTCCTGGCTGCCGAGCGCATTGGCCAGGAACGGCTCAAGCCGGTCGTAGACGCCGAAGCGCTCGGCATAGCCGGCGACCAGCTCCATCCCGATCTCCTGCGCCAGGCGCACGGTCATCAGGTTCCGCGACCGCTCGATCCCGGTGCGCAGCGGCGTGGGGCCGTAGAACTGGTGGCTGGCGTTGGTCGGCCGCCAGATGCCGTCGCCCGTCTTCACCTCGATCGGCGCGTCGATGATGATCGTCGCCGGGCTGAAGCCGGAATCGAGCGCCGTGGCATAGACGAAGGGCTTGAAGGACGAGCCCGGCTGCCGGTCCGCCTGGGTGGCGCGGTTGAACGCCGAATCCTGGTAGGAGAAGCCGCCCTGCATCGCCAGCACGCGGCCGGTCTCCACGTCCATCGCCATGAAGCCGCCCTGCACCTCGGGGATCTGGCGCAGCGTCCAGCGGAGGAAGGAGCCGTCGCTGTCGCGGGTCATCCGGCGCACATAGACCACGTCGCCGACCTCGAAATTGTCGAAGAAGTCGCCCTTCAGCCAGCGGATGTCCTCGCGCGGGACGACCTGCGGTTCCTCGCCGGTCGGCTCCACGCCCTCGATGCCGATGCGCAGCTGTTGCGCCTCGATCCCCAGCACCACCGCCGGGAACCACCCCTGGATGTCGCGCGGCATGTCGATCTCGGTCAGCGCCGCGCGCCATTCTTCGGCGTCGGCCAGCTTGTCCTCGGCGATCTCGCCTTCCTTGCCGTGCCAGACGCCCAGCCCGCGGTCGTATTTCTCCAGCCCCGCGCGCAGAGCCTTTTCGGCCTCGGCCTGCAGCTCCGGATCGACGGTCGCCCGGATCGTCAGGCCGCCGCCGAAGAACTCCTCCTCGCCGAAATCGCCCGACAGCTGGCGGCGGATCTCGTCGGTGAAGTAGTCGCGCGGCGGCAGGGTCGCGCCGAACGCGGCATAGTCGCCGGCCTGGACCGTCCTCAGCGGGTCGGCCTGGGCGACCTCGTATTCCTCGGCCGAGATATAGCCGTTCTCGCGCATCTCGCGCAGGACGTATTCGCGGCGCGACAGGGCGCGCTCGCGGTCGCGCACCGGGTGCGTCTCGGCCGGCCGCTGGGGCAGGGCGCCCAGATAGGCGGCCTCGGCCACCGACAGCTCTTCCAGCGTCTTGTTGAAGTAGACCTGCGCCGCCGCGGTCACGCCATAGGAATTCTGGCCGAGATAGATCTCGTTGAGGTACAACTCCAGGATCTCGTCCTTCGACAGCGTCTCCTCCAGCCGGCTGGCCAGGATCAACTCCTTGATCTTGCGCTCGGCGGTCCGGTCGGCGGAGAGCAGGAAGTTCTTCATCACCTGCTGGGTGATCGTCGAGGCGCCGCGCAGCCGCCCGCCGCGCGCCGCGTCCAGCGCCGCCGCGACCATGCCGCGCGGGTCGTAGCCGCGATGGACGAAGAAGTTCTTGTCCTCGGCGCTGATGAAGGCGTGCTTGACGATGTCGGGGATGTCCTCGATCGGGGTGAACAGCCGCCGTTCCTGGGCGAACTCGTCGATCAGCCGGCCCTCGCCGTTGTAGATGCGGCTGATCGTCGGCGGGGCGTAGAGCGACAGCTGCTCGTGATTCGGCAGGTCGCGGCCGTACATGTAGAACACCGCGCCCACGATCAGCGCCGCCATCACGGCGCCGGTGGTGATCCAGCTGAAAATACCGCCGAAGAACGACGCGATGAACCGCAGCATGCCTGCCCCCGGGGTGTTCGATTTCCGCAAGCGACTATAGGGGTTTTGCCGGCCCCTCGAAAGGCCCATAGGCGGCATCGCGCGCATGTGATGGGGCGCTCTCCGGCGCGGCTTTCACGAACGGTTGTGCCGGCCGGCGGGCCCGCGTAACGAGTCAGGAATGCGACCCGAAGATGTCCTGCCCACCTATGACCGCGTGGCCCGCGGCTACGATGCCAGCCGCAACCGGACGCTGTTCGAGCGGCGCTGGCTCGACCGGATGCTGAACTTCGCGCCGGGGCGGCGGGTGCTCGATCTCGGCTGCGGCTCGGGCCGGCCGATCGCCACCTATCTCGCCGACCGGCGCTGCCGGATCACCGGCGTGGACGGGGCGCCGTCGATGATCGCGCTGTTCCGGCAGAACGTGCCCGGGGCCAAGGCGGTGCGCGCCGACATGCGCGGGCTGGACCTGGAGGAGCGGTTCGACGCGATCCTGACCTGGGACAGCTTCTTTCACCTGTCGCCGGGCGACCAGCGGGCGATGTTCCCGGTCTTCGCGGCCCATGCCGGGCCGCGGGCGGTGCTGATGATCACCACGGGCCATGTCGCGGCCGAGCCGATCGGGCGGGTCGAGGGCGAGCCGGTCTACCACGCCTCGCTGGCGCCGCAGGACTATGCCGACCTGATGAGCGCGCACGGCTTCGAGGTGCTCGACTACCGACCGCAGGATCCCGCCTGCGCGGGCCACACGGTCTGGCTGGCGCGGGCGCGCCCGGTCCAGGGCTGACCCCCCGTTCATCGGGCGCGGCGCGCCCTCTTCACTGCCGCAGGAGCGACGCCTCCGCCGCATCCGCCTTGGCCCAGGCGATGAGCGCGTCGCGGATACCGTCGGCCGCCTGCGCCCGCCAGTCCGGGTCCAGCAGGTTCTCGCGGTCGCGTTTCGAGGACAGGAACCCCAGCTCGACCAGCACCGAGGGGATGTCGGCGGCCTTCAGCACCGAGAAGGACGCCTCCAGCCGGGGCCGCTTGTGCAACGGTCCGATGCTGTCCTCCAGCGCCGCGACCAGCGCATCGGCCAGCCGGTCGGCCCGCGGCCGGGTCTCCAGCCGCGCCATCTCCATCAGGACATGCGCCACCCGGTCGTCCTGCTCCGTCAGGTCGACGCCGGCCAGCAGATCGCCCCGGTCGTGGCGCTCGGCCAGCTTCTCGGAGGCCACGTCGGAGGCCTCCTCGCTCAGCGTGTAGATCGTGGCGCCGCGCGCCCGCCCCTCGGCCAGCGCGTCGGCATGGAGCGACAGGAACACGTCGGCGCCGGCCATCCGCGCGATCGACACCCGCATCTCCAGCGGCACGAAGATGTCGTCGTCGCGCGTCAGGACCACGTCGAAGCCGCCCGCCCGCTGCAGCACCTCGCGCAACTCGCGGGCGAAGCGCAGCATCAGGTCGGCCTCGACCACCCCGTCGCGCTCGGCGCCGGGGTCGATGCCGCCATGGCCCGGGTCCAGCACCACGACGACGGGGCGCGAGCCGTCCTGGCGCCGGTGCGGCGGCGGCAGGTCGCCGGAGGGCTCCGGCAGCGCGAACAGCGCGCTCGACGGCGCGCCGGCGGCCGCGGCGAAGACCTCCGGCGCCACCGGCACCAGCTTCACCGTGACGCGCGCGGCGTCGCCGGTGTCCATCCAGGCCTCCCCCACCGCCATCGGGCGGGCGAGCTCCACCACCATGCGCGACCAGCCCGGCCGGAACACCCCGGCGCTGACTACCCTGGCCGCCTCGGTCGTGTCGATGGCGTCGGCGTCCAGCCCGGACCAGTCCACCACCGAGAAGTCCAGCACCAGCCGCCGCGGGTCGTCCAGCGTGAACACCCGGTAGGGCACCGGCTGCGACAGGCCCAGCACGAGTTCCAGGCCGCGCCCGTCGTCGCGCAGCGCCGAGCGCGCGGAGTCGAGCCGCGCCAGGCCGGTGAGATCCTGCGCGACCGCGACCGTGGCCCAGACCAGGGCCATCATCGTAAGGAGGAGCCTGCTCATACCAACTCGCCCGTGTTTTCCGCGATCCTACCGCGAACGGGGCGTCCCGGCCAGACCGGCGCATTCAATTCGCCGGGTGCACGAGAGTCTTCATGCCTCCGGCGGGGATATTTGGAACCAGAAGAAGCTGGGGCGCGAGGGAGACGCGGGGTGCGCCGCGTGGGCCGTCGGCGCCGGGACAGGCCGCGAACGGGGCGCTCCGGCCAGACCGGCGAATTCAATTCGACGGGGGCGCGAGAGTCTTCATGCCTCCGGCGGGGATATTTGAAACCAGAAGAAGCTGGGGCGCGTGGGAGGCGCGGGGTGCGTCGCCTGGGTCGTCGGCGCGGGGGCATGTCGCGACCTGCGCGCCAGGGTCTTTGTGCCTCCGGCGGGAGTTTTTTGGGCCAGAAGAAGCAGGGGGTCCGAGAAGCGGCCGGGAGGGCGCGACGAGGCGGGGGTCAGCGGCGGGACATGAAATCCCTCAGCCGTTCCAGGCCCTCGGCGATGTCGGCGGTTGCGCGGGCGTAGGAGAAGCGCAGCGTGCCGGTGCCGCGCCGGGCGTCGAAATCGAGCCCCGGCGTGACGGCGACGCCGGCCCGGTCGAGGATCTCGGCGGCGAAGGCACGGCTGTCGTCGGTCAGGTCGGAGACGTCGGCATAGACGTAGAAGGCGCCGTCCGGTGGCGCGATGTCGCCAAACCCCGCCGCCGGCAGGCCCTCCAGCATCAGGCGGCGGTTCTCGGCGTAGACCGCGAGGTTGGCCTTCAGCTCGTCGCCGCAGTCCATCGCCGCCAGCGCGGCCACCTGGCTGACATGCGGCGGGCAGATGAACAGGTTCTGCGCCAGCCGTTCCACCACGCGGATCTGGTCCTCGGGCACGACCATCCAGCCCACGCGCCAGCCGGTCATGCTGAAATATTTCGAGAAGGAATTGATGACATAGGCGTCGTCGGTGATCTCCAGCGCCGTCACGGCTTTGCGCCCGTATTCCAGCCCGTGATAGATCTCGTCGGAGATGAAGGCCGCACCCCGGTCCTGCGCCGCGCCGATCAGCGCCGCCAGCGCCGCGCGGTCCAGCATCGTGCCCGACGGGTTGGCGGGGCTGGCCACCAGCAGCCCGTCGAGTCCCGCGGGCAGGTCCTCGGGCACGGGCTGCAGCCGGTTCTCCGGCGCCGTCTCGATCATTTCCGCCTCAAGCCCCAGCGCCGTCAGGATGTGGCGGTAGGACGGGTAGCCCGGCGCGCCGATCCCCACCCGGTCGCCGGTGTCGAAGAGCGCCGTGAAGGCCAAGAGGAACCCCCCCGACGAGCCCGGCGTCACCACCACGCGGGCCGGGTCCAGGTCCACCCCGTACCACTCGTCGTAGAGCCGCGCGATCCGTTCGCGCAGCGCCGGCAGCCCCAGCGCCACGGTATAGCCCAGCGGATCGGCCTCCATCGCCCGCGCCACCGCCGCGCGCGCGCCCGCCGGGGCCGGCGTGCCGGGCTGGCCGACCTCCATGTGGATGATGCGGCGCCCGGTGGCCTCGGCCTGGCGCGCCCGCTCCATCACGTCCATCACAATGAAGGGATCGACCTCGCTGCGTCTTGAGTTCCGCATGCCGCTCTCTCTATGCTTCCGCGCGAGG
This sequence comes from Psychromarinibacter sediminicola, assembly GCF_029168335.1. GTDB lineage: Bacteria > Pseudomonadota > Alphaproteobacteria > Rhodobacterales > Rhodobacteraceae > Psychromarinibacter > Psychromarinibacter sediminicola. The sequence goes on along the minus strand of NZ_JARGYC010000008.1, from coordinate 67,438 downwards.
CAGGACCTGCACCCGGAGAGGCGGACAGTCAATGGCGAGACACCTTGGCCACATGCTGCGCACGGCCGTGTTCGCGCTCGCCTTCTGTTCGCTCGCGCTGCCCGCGCTGGCCGCCGGCGTCGTCCGCGACCCCGATATCGAGCGGGCTCTGAAGGAAATCGCCAAGCCGCTGATCACCGCCGCGGGGCTCAGCCCGGCGCAGATCAAGGTGCTGGTGGTCGACGATCCGAACCTCAACGCCTTCGTCGTCGACAGCCGCCATATCCTGATCCATTCGGGGCTGATCCTGAAGACGAAGCGCGCCGAGGAACTGCAGGCGGTCATCGCCCACGAGGTCGCGCATATCGCCAACGGCCACCTGTCGCGGCGCCTGACCAACCTGGGCACGGCCAATACCGCCGCGCGCTTCGGGCTCTTGCTGGCGCTGGCCGTGGGCGCCGCCACCGGCCATCCCGAGGCGGCCGCCGGCGTGGCCATCGGCACCGGTTCGTCGGCCACGCGCGTCTTTTTGAAACACACCCGCGCCGAGGAATCCTCGGCCGATCAGGCGGCGCTGCGCTACATGGCCATGCGCGGCATCGACCCGACGGCCATGGCCGACGTGCTGGAATATTTCCGCGGGCAGGAGGTGCTGTCGGAGTACCGCCAGGATCCTTACGTCCGCACGCATCCGCTGTCGCGCGACCGCATCCGCGCGGTGGAGGGCTATGCCGCCGCCTACAAGGATCGTGCGCAGGAGAACCCGGCGGCGAATTACTGGTTCCTGCGGGCGCAGGGGAAGCTGTCGGCCTTCACCCGCAGCCCGGGCTGGACGCTGAACCGGGTGCGCAACGACAATTCCGAGCTCGGCCTGATGCGCCAGGCGATCGCCTATCACCGGTCGTCCGACAAGGCGAAGGCGCTGACCGCGATCAACCGGCTGCTGGCGATGAAGCCGGGCGATCCGTATTACCTGGAGCTCAAGGGCCAGATCCAGCTGGAATCGCGCGACTTCGGCGGCGCCGCGAACAGCTACGGCGCCGCCGCCAATGCCGCGCCGTCCGAGCCGCTGATCCTGGCGGGCTATGGCCGGGCGCTGGTCGCCATCGGCCGGCACGGCGAGGCGCTGGGTGTGCTGGAGCGCGCCCGCGCCCGCGACGGCACCGACCCGCGGATGCTGCGCGACCTGGCCGTCGCCTATGCCAAGACCGGCAATAACGGCATGGCCTCGCTGGTCACCGCCGAACGCTATGCCGTGCTCGGCAATCTCAAGACCGCGGCGATCCACGCGGAGCGCGCGGTGGGCCTGTTGCCGCGCGGCTCGCGCGGGTGGAACCGCGCGCAGGATGTGCTATCAGCGGCGCGAGCCGCCGGAATTGAAAGAGGATAATCGACCATGACACCGCGCCTGCTGCTGTCCGCAGCCCTCGTGGCCCTGACCGCCACGCCGCTCGCCGCCTTCGAGATCGGCGAGATGACCGCCGAGGAACGCATGATCTTCCGCTCGGAGGTGCGCGCCTATCTGATGGACAATCCCGAAGTGCTGCTGGAAGCGATCGACGTGCTCGAACGGCGCCAGGCCGAGGAGCAGGCCGCCAACGACGTGGCGCTGGTGGAGACCAACCGCGAGGAACTGGTCAATGACGGCTATTCCTATGTCGGCGGCAACCCCGACGGCGACATCACCGTGGTCGAATTCCTGGACTATCGCTGCGGCTATTGCCGCAAGGCGCATCCGGAGGTGACCGAGTTGATCGAGTCCGACGGCAACATCCGCTATGTCATCAAGGAGTTCCCGATCCTCGGCGAACAGTCCGTGCTGGCCTCGCGCTTTGCCATCGCGGTCAAGCAGGTCGAGGGGGACGAGGCGTATTACGACGTGCATAACGACCTGATGACGATGCGCGCCGACGTGACCGAGGAGGCGCTGACGGCGATGGCCGAGGAGAAGGGCTTCGACACGCCGGAGATCTTCGCGGCGATGAACAGCGACAGCGTGCAGGAGATCATCATGCAGAACCGCGCGCTGGCGCAGCGGATGCAGATCAACGGCACGCCGAGCTTCATCTTCGGCGACGAGATGCTGCGCGGCTACCTGCCGCTCGACGCGATGCGCGAGATCCTGGCCGAGGAACGCGCGGAGGGCTAAGGCCCCGACGGGGCGCGGGGCGCGCCGCCGGCGGTGGCGGCGCCCCGGAGCGCCGGACGGCCGGCGCGTCACCGCAAGGATATCCCGGTGTTCACCTTCACGCCGAACGACCTCGCGCTCTATCTGGACCGCCTCGGCCTGCCCGAGGCGCCGCCGGCGACGGCCGACGGCCTCGCGACGCTGCAGCACGCGCATCTGGGCGCCATCCCGTTCGAGAACATCGACCCGTTCCTGGGCCGCGTCCCCGACCTGTCGCCCGAGGCGCTGACGAAGAAGCTCCTGCAGGACCGCCGCGGCGGCTATTGCTACGAGCAGAACAGCCTGTTCGGCGCGGCGCTGGCGGCCTGCGGCTTCACCGCGCGCCGGGCGCTGTGCCGGGTGCGGCAGCGGCGGCCGTTTCCGGGCGCGCGCAGCCACCTCGCCTGGCTGGTGATGCTGGACGACGGGACGCGGCTGGCCGATACCGGCTTCGGCGGCCCCGCGCCGCGCGCGCCGCTGCGGCTGGCCGCCGGCGAGCAGCGCGTCGCGAACGGCAGCTACCGGCTGACCCGCGACGAGAGCCTGGACGAGCACGTGCTGGAACGGCGCGGCCCGGACGGGTGGGAGCCGCTTTACAGCTTCGACGGCGCGCATGTGACGGACGAGGAGGTGGCCGCCGCCAACCATGTCGCGGCGACCTGGGAGAACAGCGTGTTCCCCGGCAACCTTCTGATCGCCGGCATGGACGGGGCCACCCGGCTCGGCCTGTTCAACCGCGCGCTGACCGAGGACGGGCCGGACGGGTTGCGCAAGTCGGTGCTGGCCTCGCCGGACGACCTGTCGGCCCTGTTCGCGCGGCTCGGGCTGAATGCCGGGCCCGACATGACCGCCCGAATCTGGGCGCGGCTGGCCGAGGCGCCGGTCGCCGGCGGCTGACGGCCGGAAGCGGGCCGGGCGGGCCGCCGGTTCTTGCCGCGCGGGCGGGGCGTTGCTATCTGTGCCGGACTCCAAAGAGCAGGATCCAAGCAATGCGCGCCGAGACGCAAGCCACCGTCGAAGACATCCGCAAGTCGCTGTCGCTGTTGCGTCAGCGGATGGATTACGACACCGCCCAGCACCGGCTGGAGGAGTTCAACGCGCGGGTCGAGGACCCGACGCTGTGGGACGATCCGGAGAACGCGCAGAAGCTGATGCGCGACCGGCAGGCGCTGGTCGCGGCGATGGAGACCTACGAGGGGATCGCGCGCGACCTGGAGGACAATGTCGAGCTGATCGAGATGGGCGAGGCCGAGGGCGACGACGAGGTCGTGTCCGAGGCGGAGGCCGGCCTGAAGGCGCTGAAGGAAACCGCGGCGCAGAAGGAGCTGGAGGCGCTTCTGAACGGCGAGGCGGACGGCAACGACACCTTCCTGGAGATCAACGCGGGCGCGGGCGGCACCGAGGCCTGCGACTGGGCGCAGATGCTGCAGCGGATGTATGTGCGCTGGGCCGAGAAGCGCGGCTTCAAGGTGGAGCTGCAGTCGGAAGAGCCGGGCGGCGATGCGGGGATCAAGTCCTGCGCCTACAAGATCTCCGGGCCGAACGCCTATGGCTGGCTGAAATCGGAGTCGGGCGTGCACCGGCTGGTGCGGATCTCGCCCTTCGGCAAGGGCACGCGCGAGACCTCCTTCGCGAGCGTCTGGGTCTATCCGGTGGTGGACGACAATATCGAGATCGAGGTGAACCCGGCCGACATCCGGGTGGATACCTTCCGGGCGTCCGGCGCGGGCGGCCAGCACGTCAACACCACCGACTCGGCGGTGCGGATCACCCACGCGCCCACCGGCATCGTGGTGACCTCGTCGGAGAAGTCGCAGCACCAGAACCGCGAGATCGCGATGAAGGCGCTGAAGTCGCGGCTGTACCAGATGGAGCTGGAGAAGCGGACCGCGGCGATCAACGAGGCGCACGAGAACAAGGGCTCGGCCGGCTGGGGCAACCAGATCCGGTCTTACGTGCTGCAGCCCTACCAGATGGTGAAGGACCTGCGGACGGGGCACGAGACCTCGGACACGCAAGGGGTGCTGGACGGCGACCTCGACGCCTTCATGGCGGCGACGCTGGCGCTGGACGTCTCGGGCAAGAGCCGGGCGGAGGCGGCGGTGGAGGAGTGAGGCCCGGTCCGCCGTAGGCGGCGGGGCGTCCAGTGGACGGCCCGAGGGCCGAACGCCCGGTCCGCCGTAGGCGGCGGGGCGTCCAGTGGACGGCCCGAGGGCCGAACGCGCGGAGCGCGCCCGGTCCTTGAACCGCACCGCCGCGAAGCGAGACGGAGGTAATCCAAAGGAGCGCTTCCGCGCAGGATCTTTCCTGAAATCGGCGACGTGTCGCCCCTGATCGGCGGGGGTTCGGGCTGGACTGTCCGGCCTGCCTCCGGCGGGCGTATTTTTAACGAAAAGAAGCAGGGGGTTGCGCTTCGGTTTGGGGCGGGGTTCCTTTCCGGGCATGGAAGATGTTCTGGACCTGTCGGCGCTGGAGTTGTCCGGGATGCTGGAGCGCCGGGAGTTGAGCGTGCCGGAGCTGGTGGGGTTGACGCTCGACCGGATCGAGGCGGTGAACCCGGCGGTGAACGCGATCGTGTCGCTGCGCGATCGCAGCCCGTTGCTGGCCGAGGCGATGGTGGCGAACCGCAGTCCGCGGCGCGGCTGGCTGCACGGGATTCCGGTGGCGGTGAAGGACCTGGTGGCGACCGAGGGGATCGCGACGAGCTACGGCTCGGCGATCTTCGAAGATTTCGTTCCGGCGGCGGACGACCTTCTGGCGCGGCGGCTGAAGGACGCGGGCGCGATCCTGATCGGCAAGACGAACGTGCCGGAGATGGGGCTGGGCTCGCATTCCTACAACCCGGTGCACGGGGTAACGCGGAACCCTTACGACCCGTCGCGCTCGGCCGGCGGGTCGTCGGGCGGGGCGGCGGCGGCGCTGGCGACGCGGATGGTGAGCGTGGCGGACGGCTCGGACATGATGGGCTCGCTGAGGAACCCGGCGGGCTGGAACAACGTCTACGGGCACCGGCCGACGCACGGGCTGGTGCCGGGCGATCCGGTGGGCGAGATGGTCCTGCATCCCCTGTCGACGAACGGGCCGATGGCGCGCTGTCCGCGCGATCTCGCGGCGCTCTTGGAGGTGCTGGCGGGGCCGGACCCGCTGCAGCCCGTGGGCGCGGTGTTCGAGGCCGGCGATCTGGCGGCCGATCTGCGCGGGCGGCGGATTGGCTGGCTGGGCGACTGGGGCGGCGCGTGGCCGGTGGAGCCGGGGATCCTGGAGCTCTGCGAGGGGGCGCTGCGGGTGTTCGCGGATCTGGGCTGCGCGGTCGAGCCGCTGGCGCCGCCGTTTTCGGCCGACGCCTTGTGGGAATCCTGGGTGACGTTGCGGCACTGGGCGGTGGCCGGCAAGCACGGGGCGCTCTACGACGATCCGGAGGCGCGGGCGCTGATGAAGCCCGAGCTGGTCTGGGAGATCGAGCGGGGGCGGGCCCTGGCGAATGCCGACATCCTCGCGGCCAGCGCGCTCCGGTCGGAGTGGTACCGCGCGGCGGCGCGGATGTTTCAGAGCTACGACGCGGTGGCGATGCCGACGGCGCAGCTTTGGCCGTTCCCGGCCGAGTGGGACTGGCCGAAGGAGATCGCGGGGCAGGGGATGGACAGCTATCACCGCTGGATGGAATGCGTCGTGCCGGTGAGCCTGATCGGCCTGCCCTGCACCGCGCTGCCGGCGGGATTCGGGGCGCAGGGGCTGCCGGGCGGCCTTCAGCTGGCGGGGCCGCGCGGGGCCGACCGGGCGCTTCTGCAGATGGCCGAGGCGTATCACGGCGCGACCGACTGGCCCGGGGCGCGGCCGCCCCCGATCTAAGCTTTTTTCGGCTTTGCCGCCGCCGCGCTTCATGCTCTGATGCCTGCCGGACGGAACGGAGGAGATCGTGGCCGAGACTGCCGAGGCGTCGCCGCTGCCCGAGATCGGGCGGGTCACGCTGGCCGAGGTGATGGTGTCGCTGGAGCGGGGGTGGCGGGATTTCCGCCGCGCGCCGCTCTTCGGGCTGTTCTTCGGCGGGGTCTATGCCGTGGTGGGGCTGGTCCTAACGGCGCTGGGGGCGAGCGGCTGGATCTGGACGCTGATGCTGAGCCTCGGCTTCCCGCTGGTGGCGCCCTTCGCGGCGGTCGGGCTCTACGAGGTGTCGCGCCGGCTGGAGGACGGCGAACCGCTGGACTGGGGCGCGGTGCTGGGCGTGGTGCTGCGCGAACGCCAGCGGCAGATCCCCTGGGCGGGGGCGATCATCGTGATCTACTTCCTGTTCTGGTCGTTCCTGGCGCATATGCTGTTCGCGCTGTTCATGGGCCCCTCGGCGCTGACCAACGCCTCGACCTCCTGGGAGATGTACTTGACGCCCACCGGGCTGACGATGGTCGCGGTGGAGATCGCGGTGGGCGGCGTGGCGGCCTTCGTCCTGTTCTCGCTGACCGTGGTCAGCCTGCCGCTGCTGCTGGAGCGGGAGGTGGATTTCATCACGGCGATGCTCTTGAGCTTGCGGGCGACCTTCGCCAATCTGGGCGTGATGCTGGTCTGGGCCGCGGTGATCGCGGGGCTTCTGTTCCTGGGGATGCTGCCCTGGTTCCTGGGGCTGTTCGTGGTGCTGCCGGTGCTGGGGCACGCGACCTGGCACCTCTATCGCCGGGCGCTCTACGATCCGGTCTGAGGCGGCCTTCTCCGCTTCATCATGGCCGAAATACTCCAAGGGCCGGCCGTGTCGCACAAGCGGTCCGGGCGATAAGGGCGGCGGGGCGGAGCCCCGGGCGGATCGGCGCGCGCGAGGCGCGGCGAGACCTACCGCTCCAAGACCAGCGTGCCATCCGAGATCTCGATCCGCTCGAACCGGCGCAGATAGGCCATGCCCAGAAGCGAGGTGTTCATCTCGCCCCGGTTCACCCAGACCGCCACGTCGCGGTCGACGAGCGGACCGACGGCGAACTCGTCCACCGTGGTGCGCGCCGTGTCCACCACGCCGTTGGCGGTGCCGGCGCGGCCGGAATAGACCAGACGCTCGGGGTCGATCCCGACCATGCGCGCGTCCTGGCGGGTCAGCACGATGTCCGTCGCGCCGGTGTCGACCACGAACATCACCGGTTTTCCGTTGACCTGCGCGGTCATGTAGAAATGCCCGTCATGCGCCTGCGGCACCTCGATCCGGCCCTCCTCGGCGAAGACCGACTGCTGCGGGGCGATGTCGCGCCGGATGTCGGACCACAGCCCGACCCCGGCGATCACGCCCAGGAAGATCAGCCCCCACAGCAGCGCGTGCCGCGCCATCTGGCCGATGTTGCGGCGATGGCTGATCAGGAAATAGCTGCCCACCACGCAGCCCAGCAGGACGAGGTAGACGAGGCTTCCGATGCTTTGCGAATCCATGGACCCACCCTTTCCCGACTCAAGATAGGCAGCGCGGGGGCGATTGTCAGGAGCCTCACGCAGCCGTCAGCAGCGGCACGCCGGCGCCCTGCAGCCCGTCGAGCACGAATTGCACCGACAGCGCGGCGAGCAGCATGCCCAGAAGCCGCGTGACGACGTTGATGCCGGTGGGGCCGAGCGCCCGCTCCATCAGCCCGGCGGCGAGCCACAAGAGCAGGCACAGCGCGATCACGCTGACCATCACCAGGTGGATGGCGACGACCCAGGTCCAGTCGTTCTCGTGCTGGCCGACCAGCAGGATCATCGCGGCCATGGCGCCGGGGCCGGCGGTGAGCGGCACGCCGAGCGGAAACACCGAGGGGTCGTCGCCCGGGTCGTCGTCCTGCTCGTGCGCCTGGCCCTCGCGCCGCTTGGCTCGGCGGTCGAACAGCATGTCGAGCGCGGTCAGGAACAAAAGGATGCCGCCGGCGATGCGGAAGGCGGGCATTGAGATACCGACGAAGGCCAGCAGCGCTTCGCCGAACAGGCCGAAGACGGTCAGCAGGCCGACGGCTGTCAGTGCCGCGCGCAGCGCCACGGCCCGGCGGCGCGGCGGCAGCATCCCGCGGGTCAGCGCCACGAAGAGCGGCGACAGGCCTACGGGGTCGATCACCACGAAGAGCGTGACGAAGGCGGTAACGAGCTGCGCCGGGTCCATGGCCGTTGCTACCGCGCCGCGCTGCGCGAGGGAAGCCTTTGGGGCCGGCTGTCCGGGCGCGTGCGAATTTTCGACGAAAATTCGTGTGCGCCCGGGATCAGCGCGCCTCGGCCGCCTCCAGCTTTTCCTGCGCCGTCAGCCACAGCCCCTCGGCGCGGTCGAGCCCGTCCATCACCTCGGCGTATTTCTTCTGCCAGACTTCCATCTGGCCCAGGTTCTCGGGCTCGTAGAGCGCCGGGTCGGCCAGCTTGGTGGCCAGCTTGTCGCGCATCTCGTTGAGCTTCTCCAGCCGCGCCTCGCATTTGCGGACCTCGGCGCGCAGCTCCAGCACCTTCTCGCGGCTGACGGGCTTCGGCTTTTCCGGCTTCGGCTTCTCGGCCGGCCGGTCCGCCGACAGCAGCATCCGCCGATAGGCTTCGAGATCCTCCTCGTAGGGCGTCACCCGCCCGTCCTTCACCAGCCACAGCCGGTCGGCCACCAGGCTCAGCAGATGCATGTCGTGGCTGACGAGGATGACGGCGCCGGTATAGGCGGTCAGCGCCTCGACCAGCGCCTCGCGGCTTTCGATGTCGAGGTGGTTGGTCGGCTCGTCGAGGATCAGAAGATGCGGCGCGTCCAGCGTCGCCAGCATCAGCGACAGCCGCGCCTTCTGCCCGCCCGACAGCCGTCCGACCTCGGTCTCCGCCTGCGCGGCGGCCAGCCCGAAGCCCCCGAGGCGCGCGCGGTGCTTGCCCGGCAGCTCGCCCGGCAAAAGCCGCCGCAGGTGCTCCAGCGGCGTCTCGTTCACCCGAAGCTCGTCCACCTGGTGCTGCGCGAAATAGCCGATCCGCAGCTTGCGCGCCTTGGTCATCGTCCCGTCCTGCAGCGACAGGCGGTCGGACAGAAGCTTGGCCAGCGTCGACTTGCCCTGGCCGTTCCGGCCCAGAAGCGCGATGCGGTCGTCCTGGTCGATGCGCAGGGTCATCCGCGACAGCACCCGGCGTTCGCCATAGCCCGTGGCGGCGTTCTCCAGGTTGATGATCGGCGGCGACAGCTCTTCCGGCTCGGGGAAGGTGAACTTCTTCAGCGCGGCTTCCTGCGGGGTGGAGACGAGCTGGATGCGCTCGATCATCTTCAGCCGCGACTGCGCCTGCACCGCCTTGGACGCCTTGTAGCGGAAACGGTCCACGAAGCTTTGCAGATGCGCGATGCGGGCCTGGGCCTTGGCGTTCTCGGCCTGGGCCTGCGCCAGCCGCTCGGCGCGGCGCTCGGCGAACTGGTCGTAGGGGACGGCGTAATAGGTGAGCTTGCGGTCCTCGAGATGCAGGATGTTGCCGACGGCCCGGTTCAGAAGCCCGCGGTCGTGCGAGATGATCAGCACGGTATGCGGGTAGCGGGCGAGATACTGCTCCAGCCAGAGCGCGCCTTCGAGGTCGAGGTAATTGGTCGGCTCGTCCAGCAGCAACAGGTCGGGCGCCGAAAACAGCACCGCGGCCAGCGCCACGCGCATCCGCCAGCCGCCCGAGAAGGCGGAGCAGGGCATCTGCTGTTCGGCGTCGGAAAAGCCCAGGCCCTTGAGGATCGCGGCGGCGCGGGCCTCTGCCGACCAGGCGTCGATGTCGGCCAGCCGGGTCTGCACCTCGGCGATGCGGGTGCCGTCCGTCGCGCTCTCGGCTTCCGCCATCAGCTCGGCGCGCTCGGTATCGGCGGCCAGGACGGTGTCGATCAGCGAGACCTCCGATCCCGGCACCTCCTGTGCGACACCGCCGATGCGGGCGCGGGGCGGCAGGGCGATGGCGCCCGATTCCAGCGCCAGCTCGCCGCGGATCAGGCGGAACAGCGTGGTCTTGCCCGCGCCGTTGCGGCCCACGAGCCCGACCTTGTGGCCGGTGGGAATCTGCGCCGAGGCGCCCTCGAACAGGGGCCGGCCCTCCATGGCGAAGTGGATATCGTCGATCCGCAGCATGGGCGCGGGGATGCGGCGGGCGCGGGCGGATGTCAATGGCGGGGGACGCCGCGCGCGGGATCGGCGCGTTCCCCCTTCCCGTCGCGGGGCGGCCGGGGCTAGGCTGGCGCCAAGCCCGGAGGTTCCGAATGCGTCTTGCCGCCCTTGTCCTGTGTCTCGCCGTCCCGGCCGCCGCCGAGGAGACCCTGCCGTTCCAGACCCCGGACGGCGGCGTGCATTGCGTGATCTTCCACGGCGGCGCGCGCAATCGGGTGCGCTGCGACGTCGTCGGGGGCGAGGCGAGCTTTGCCGACCCGCCGGAGGACTGCGCCCTGGACTGGGGTCATGCCTTCGAGCTCGGCGTGCGCGGGCCGGGGCGGCCGATCTGCGCCGGCGACACCGTCGCCGACCCCGAGGTGCAGAAGATGCCGCCGGGCTACAGCCACGGGATCGGCGGGGTGATCTGCTTTTCCGAAGAGACCGGCATGACCTGCATGAACGCCGAGGCGCACGGCTTCACGCTGAGCCCCGAGTCGCAGTCGGTCTTCTGACGCCGGGGCGGGGCCGGGCGGCGGCGCGGTGGCCACTTTTCAAACCCCGACCCTCATGCTAACGGGCTGCCGACCCAACGCGCCGGACCGTCCCCGTCCGGCCTTTCTTTCGAGGAGAGACCCCCATGGCCACCGAGCGCACCCTGTCGATCATCAAGCCGGACGCCACCAGCCGTAACCTGACCGGCAAGATCAACGCCAAGTTCGAGGAAGCGGGCCTGCGCATCATCGCGCAGAAACGGATCAAGCTGACGAAGGCGCAGGCGGGCACCTTCTACGAGGTCCACAAGGAGCGGCCGTTCTACGACGAGCTGTGCGACTTCATGGCCTCCGGCCCGGTCGTGGTGCAGGTGCTGGAAGGCGAGGGCGCCATCGCCAAGAACCGCGAGGTGATGGGCGCGACCAACCCCGCCGAGGCCGCGCCGGGGACGATCCGGGCCGAATTCGCGGAATCGGTGGGCGAGAACTCGGTCCACGGCTCGGACGCGCCGGAGACCGCGGCGGTCGAGATTTCCTACTTCTTCGCCGGGATCGAACTGGTCGGCTGACCCGTTTCCGGATTATTGCGAATAATCCGGGTCGGACTTTTCGAAAAAGTCCGGTCGGCGATGGTGATGCAAAGGCCCGGGCCGCGGCGGTGGTCCGGGCCTTTCGCGTTCGGCTGCGGGGGGAGCCGCGGCGATCTCTGTGCTGCAATTGCCCGTGCAGGCGGCCCGCCACCACGCAAGGTGTAACGGACAGCGCTGTCAGGCCGGCGCGGCGGTGCGTTCGAAATGCCGGCGCAGAAGCCGCACGTTGCGGCGGTTGGCCTTGAAGCCCAGATCGAACAGGTCGCCGACGAGCGGGATGCTCCCGATCAGCCAGTCGATGCCGGCATTCACCCCCATGCGCACCAGCAACGACTTCGGCGCCCCGAGCTTGTATCCGCGATAGACGATATAGCCTGCGGGTATGGCCGTGGCAGTGTCGCCGATGCCGGGGATCAGGCCCAGGATCGTGTCGAGCCCCACCCGGATTTCCGTCATCGGGATGCGGAACATGGTGTCCATCCGGTGGGCGAGATCCTCCAGCCGGGCCAGCTCGTCCCGGCGATAGGCGCTCAGCGGGCGCGGCCGCGCGGCGGGGCGGCGCTGGACTCCGTGGGCGGTGTCGGCCTGCATCGGTGCTGTCCTTTGCGTCTCGGGACGGTCGCAAAGGCAACGCGGCGGCCGGCCGGCCGGTTCCCGCGCCGTCGGGCGCCCGGGGGCGCGGCAGGGACGCAGACCAGATGGCCGCGGATCAGATGCTGGCCCAGTCCGTGAAAACGGTGCGCTTGGCCTCCGGCGTGTCCTCCGGGCGGTACAGGCGGCGCTGGTTGTGGAACGGCATCGGCCAGGCGCGGACGGTCGGCTCCGGCTGCTGGTCCTCGGACGTCTTCGGTTTCTCTGCCATGGGTCGCTCTCCTCAGAATCGCGACGCTTCGCGCGCCGCGCCGGTCCCTGATGAAAGCCTAGCCCCATCGGGACCTTAAGCCGCAGGGAACCACGGGGATTGGGCCGGTGCCAGGCGAAAATGCGGCACCATTGTGGTGTTTGGTTCCAATGCGGCGCCAATCGTTGCCAAACGGCCGCATCGACGCCAGGCGGCGGCAGGTGCGGCGGCCGAGTCTGGACATTTGATCGGGCGTCGGAATCCGGCAATACTTGCCGGGTTGATTGACCCGATTGCCAGAGGTGTCCCATGCGCCGGACCGTATCCCGCCTGCGTCTCGTCCCGCCCCTTGTCCTGGCCTCTGCCGCAGCGGCGCTCGCGCAGGGCGGCGGGTTCGTCTTCGATGCGCCGGCCGAGCCGGCGCCGCCGGAGGCGACCAAGCCCGACCCCGCGCCGAAGGAGACCGATGCGGCGGCGCCGTCGCTGGAGGATTTCACCTTCGGCGGCGCGCCCACGGCGCCGACCGCCGATTCCGTGCCGGGCCCCGAGCAGGTGCTGTGGGACGAGGTTGTCGCGGCCAACACGCAGGAGGGGTTCCGCCGCTATCTCGACGCCCATCCCGACGGCGCCTTCGCGGCCGAGGCGCGGCGGCGGCTGGCGGAGCTGCAGGCGGAGGCCGACCGGCGCGCGGGGCTGGTGGCGGCCTGCGACCGGCTGGCCGGCGACCCGGAGGATCCGGGGCTGAGCGCCGGGGCCGGCGGCGTGGCCGTGCCCGAGATCGACGCCGACGCGGCGCTGTGGACCTGTTCGCGGGCGCGCGCGGCCGAGCCGGACCTGCCGCGGCTCGCCTACAATCTCGGCCGGATATCCGAGGCGCAGGGCCAGCGGCCGGCGGCGCTGCGCAGCTACCGCACCGCGATCCGGATGGCGGTGGAGCAGGATGGCGCGCCGCATCTGCCGGCGGCGGCGGGGCTGTTGCGCCTGTCGGAGCCGCGCAATCCGACCGAGCGGATGCTGAACACGATGCTGCAGCTGTCGATCGAGGAAGCCGGGCGCGGCGCGGCGCAGCAGGCGCGAATCGCGGAGCTCGAGGCGGCGCTGGCCGAGGCGCGTGCCGCGGGCGCGGCGGCCGGGGACCGGCTGGCGACGCTCAAGGCGCAGATGGAGGCGGCGACGGCGCGCGAGATGGAACTGTCGGCCGAGCTGTCCGGCACGGCCGGGCGCATCGAGGCGCTGCGCGGCGAAAAGGCGGAACTGGAGGAGCAGCTGGCCGTCGCCCTGGCCGCCGGGGCCGAGGCGGAGCAGACGGCCGCGGCCCGGGCGGACATGATCGACGCCCTGCGCGCGGAGACGCAGGCGCTGCAAGACGAGCTCGACGCGCGGGAGGAGGCGCTGGCCAATGCGCAGTCGCAGATCGCCTCGCTCGGCGAGCAGCTGAACACGGCGCTGGCACAGATCGCGGCGCTTCGGGTCGAGGCGGCCGAGGAGGCGCAGTGACCGGTCCGGTGTAACAACTTTCGGTTGAAATTCTGGAGTCGTTGCGGGACCGTGAGCGCCCGGCTGGACGGTGGCGCGCGCGAGATCTTGGAATCGGTAAATTCCAACAGATAACGGGTTGACGGAATCAAGAATTCGCGTTGCTATGGCAAATACGCAACTGCGGGATGGGGATGCCGCTAACCTTCGCTGTTCTCTTGTTTTTTGTCGCCGGGCTCTCCGAGGTCCTGCGGCAGGGCTGGGTCGAAACGGATCGGCTCGTGGCGCTTTCGCTCGTGGGTTGTGCCACGCTCATGGCCGCGCTGATCGTTCTGGGACGCGATGTCGTCCATGTGATTCGGGCGCCCGGCCGCCGCCAATACGGCGTCGACCGCCTGGGCTGGTCCTGGCAAAAAACCGGGACGCTTTGTTTCGCAATTCCGATTCTTGTTTTGGTGACAGTCTCTTGCGGGGCGATCTTCACAAGTTACTACATCCACGTGCCCGATTGGAGCGCGCTCGGATGGGGGCTTGCCGTGCAGATCCTCGTCGTTGCACTCGCCCAGGAGTTGTTCTTTCGCGAGGCGGTGCTGAAGATATTCGGGGGAGCGCTGCCGGTCGCCTTCGGCATTTCGACCATGGCCGTGGCGCTGTTTCATCTGCCCGACGGGCTGCCCGCCGCCGTGATGGCGTCCGGTGCGGCGCTGGCCTACATGGCGCTGCGCGTGGCCGGCATGAACATCCTGCTGGTGGCGGCCGTGCATGGCGGCGCGAATGTCCTGTTCGGCCGCGTCCTGTTGCCGGAACTGGCCGGAGACGCCCTGTGGACCTACGCGATCGTCTTCGCCGCGGGGCATGCCCTGTTCGCCGGCCTCCTCGTGGCGCTGGCGCAACCGACGCGCGCGGCCGCCGTTCCGCGGGCCGGATAGGCCGGAACGCGCCGGCCGCAAAAATTCCGCAAAAAGACCCTGTGAATCCGGCGCGCGGGCGCGCATGCTCCGCCCCGTCGGAACGGGCGGACGACTCGCGGACCGTCGGGACGGCGCGCGGCGATGGATAAGGCGGCAAGGGCGCGGATGACGGTACGGATCAGGGTGCTTGGGCAGCCGAGCCTGACGGCGGTGGATGGCGCGCCCGTCCGCCTTACCTCGCGCCGGAGCTGGGCGCTTCTCGCCTATCTCCTGCAATCGGGCGGGCGCACGCTGTCGCGCGACGACGTCGCCGACCTGCTCTGGCCCGACAGCGGCACGCCGCAGGCCCGCGCCAGCCTGCGGCAGGAGCTGGCGGTGCTGCGCAAGGCGCTCCGGGGTGCCGGGCTGGACCCGATCGAGACCGGCAAGGCCACGTTGCGCTTCACTGGGGGGACGTCCCTGGCCGACGTGACCGAGATGGAGCGGCGGATCGCCGGCGGCAGCCAGGGCGATCTGCGCGAAGCGGCGGCGCTTTACGGCGGCGACTTCCTGGACGGGCTGAGCCTGCGCTCCGAGCCCTTCACCGACTGGCTGGAGGCGGAGCGGGCGCGGCTGAAGGCGCTGGCCCTGGGCGCGCTGGACGAACAGCTGCGCGCCAGTGTCGAGGCCGGTGCGCCGCCGCAGGTGATCCGCGCGGCCGAGGCGGTCCTGGCGGTCGACCCGCTGCGCGAGCCGGCGCATCGCGCGCTGATGCGGGCGCTGGCGGAGGCCGGGCGCAAGGCGGCGGCGCTGCGCCAGTACGAGACCTGCCGCGCGGTGCTGCAGCGGCAGCTGCATGTGGACCCGTCGGCGGAGACGCGCGCGCTCGCCGAAGAGATCCGGGCGCGGCCCGACATGCCGCCCCTGCCGCCGGAGGCGGAGGCGGACGACGGGGGCACCTCCGCGGCGGCGCTGGTGCTGGTCCTGCCGGAGGCGGCGGCTCTCGACACCGGGTTCGACCCGGTGGCGCTCTACGAGGCGCAGACCCAGTTCTCGGACTTCGCGCGCCGGACCGTGGCGGAGCTGGGCGGGCGCAGCCTGTCGGGCCCCGGCGACCGCGTCGTGGCGCTGTTCGCCGAACCGGAGGCGGCGGCGCTTGCGGCGCTGATGGTGACGGCAGAGCCGGTGCCGCTGGCCGGGGCGCCGGCGATGTATCCCGCCGGCGGGCTGGCCCGGGGGGCGCTGGCCGTGATCGGCACCGCCGGCCTGGCCAGCGTGGCGCTGCACGCCGCGGCGCGCTCGGCCGCCCTGGCCGGGCCAGGGGAGGTGCTGGCGGCCGCCGACCTGGGCGGGGCCCTGGCGGAGTCCTTCGACCTTGCGCCGGGGCCTGCCGACGGGCTGCTGCGCGTCTCGGCCCCGGCGGAGACCGGCGGGGCGCCGGCCGAGTCAGCGCCGGCCGAGACGGAACCGCCCGGGGCGGAGCCGTGGCGCGCTTGGCGCCGGGCGATGGCCCGGGGCGCGCTCGACACGGCGCGGCAGGCGGCGGACCGGGCGGCGGCGCTGCCCGGCACGGGGCCGGGGCTGGCGGCGGTGATGACCGGCGGGCTGGCCCTGGTCCGCGGGCGGCTGGCGGCGGCCGAAGAGGCGCTTGTGACGGCCGAGACGCTGCACAGCCTGCCGGACGGGCATGGCTACGACCCCGGGCTGACCGGCCGGGCGCTCCTGGCCTGGACCCAGGCGCTGCGCGGCCGCCCCGGGCCGGCGGGCGAGACGCTGCGCCGGGTGCTGAGCGAATGCGAGGGCGCGGAGCGGCCGGCCACGCTGATGCTGTGCCAGGTGATCGCGGCGGCGATGCAGGAGGATCTCGGCGAGACCCGCAGCGCGCAGGCCGCCGCGCGCGCGGCCTTCGGCGCCGCGCGGGGCCGGCCCCAGTGGCAGGCGGTGGCGCTGGGGCTGGTGGGACGGGCGCGCGACCGGATGGGCAACGCCGCCGGGGCGGCGCAGATGTCCGAGGCGCTGGCGGCGTATCGCGCGGCGGGCGGCGTGCTGATGGTGCCGTTCTTCCATGCCTGGATGGCCGAAGCGGGCCTGGAGGCGGGGCGCGCCGGCGAGGCGCTGGTGCTGGCGGACGAGGGGCTGTCGCATGGCACCGCGAGCGGCGTGCAGGTGGTGGAGCCCGAACTCCTGCGGTTGCAGGCGCTTGCGCTGGTGCGGCAGGGCCATGGCGGCGACGGGCAGGCCGAGGGCGCCTACATGGCGGCGATCGAGGCGGCGCGGCGGATTGGCGCGGGGCTGTTCGAACTCCGCGCCGCGGTGGGCTTCGCGGCGCATCTGCGGCGGGCGGGCCGGCCGAAGGAGGCGGCGGCCCGGCTGGAGGCGGGGCTCGCCGCGGTGGAGACCGGCGGGCCGCCGATGGCCGATATCCGGGCGGCGCGGGCGTTGCAGCAGCGGCTGTCGATGGACTGACCGGCAGGACCGGGCGCACAAAACTCTTGAAAGAGTTTTGGCAAAATTCTTCGAAGAATTTTCGCCGCTTCGGGCGGGGTCGTCAGGCGCTGGCCTCGGCGGGGCGGTTCAGCTTGTCCGAGACGATCCTGCCGTCCTCCATCCGGATCAGCCGGTCGGATTTCCCGAAGCAGTGCTCGTCGTGGGTGACCGCGATCAACAGCTGCCCGGCACGCGACAGGCGCGGCACCAGCACGTCGTAGAAGAAGGCGCGGCGCACCGGGTCCTGGTCGGCGGCGAACTCGTCCAGCACGATGATCGGCCGTTCCTCGGCCAGCGCGATGGACAGCGCCAGCCGCCGCATCTGACCGGTCGACAGGGCCAGCGAGGAAAACGCGTCGTCGGCGATGGAGACGCCATGCGCCAGGCCCAGCTCCTCGATATGGGTCTGCAGGCGCTGCCGCTCGTCCGCGCTCAGGCCGTAGAGCTGGCGGAACAGGTGGAACTCGGAGAACACGGCGCTGAACAGGCCGCGATACTCGCCCACCGTGTCCCGGGTGACCGGAACGCCGTCGACCAGGATCTCGCCCGCGTCGGGGTGGCGCAGGCCGGTGAGGATCTGCAGCAGCGTGGACTTTCCCATGCCGTTTCCGCCGGTGATGAACACCGACTGGCCGGGTTCCAGCACCAGGTCGATGGGCCCCAGGGTGAAACTGTCCTCGACCGTGCTGCCCGCGGCCGGCGTCGGCCGGCGCAGGATGGCGGTCACGCCGCGCAGCTCCAGCCGCCGGAACGAGGGCCGGCTGTCCGGCGCGCGCCGGACCGCCTCGGATTCCGAGTTGCGGGCCATGTCCGCCAGCACCTCGTTCATCTGGTCGTATGCGACGATGGCCCGCGCATAGGCCGGCAGCGATCCGACGACGCGCTCGATCGGTCCGAAGGTGAACAGCACGACGGTCAGCACCTGCAGGATCACGACGCTGCCCGCGCCGGTGAGCGGCGGCAGCAGCACCACGATGCTGACCAGCAGGAAGGCCAGCGCCGCGGTCGCGGCCATCGTGCTGAACGAGAATATCCGTTCCGCGGCGATCGTGCGGAGGCGCGCCTCCTCGACCACCTGTTCCACGCGCTTGGCCAGGTCGATCCGCCGCGCCTGGCGCAGGCGCAGCTCCTTGTAGCCGCGCAGCATGTCGTTCATTGCGGTGTAGAACTCGGCGCGCTTATCGTTGGCCAGGCGCAGCAGCTTGCGCGCCGGAAGCTCGGCCAGCGCGAAGGCCGCCAGCCCCAGCGCCAGCGCCGCCAGGGTGGCCGGGACGGCCGGCCAGCTTTCCAGCGCCATGTAGACCAGGCAGAACAGCAGCAGCAGCACCGCCTGCACCGTCTCGACCAGGCGGGTCGACGCGCCGGAGAGGGCCATGACATGGCCGGTCAGCGCGGAATAGACCTCGCCCGGATCGCGCGACTGGAAGAAGCCGACATCGGCGCTCAGCACGTGGTCGGATATCCGGCGGCGCAGCTTCAGCGTGAGGTTCTCCACCATCACGATGCCATGCACCCGCGCCTGGTGCGACAGCACCAGCGACCCGACCACCGCCGCCGCCAGAAGGCCGAACAGGCCCCAGGTGGCGCCGCCGCGCTCGGCGGTCTCGTTGACCGCATAGATCATGCCGGTGCGCGCGCCCGAGGCGCCGACGGCGTAGAGCAGGATCGGACTGCGCAGCATCTCGCCATCGCGGACCAGGAAGCCCACGAGGTCGCGCAGTTTCCCGAAAGCCGAAGTCCTCATCTGGTCCCTTGTCTGGAATGGCGCTCAGCAATCATATCCGGGCCAAGGCGTCAATGGCGCGGGCCGTCCCGGTCCGCCGCGCGCAGGATCCGCGCCGCGCGCCGGGCGCGTTGCAGTGCCGTCAGGTGGCACAGCGCGGCGTAGACGGCGAGCCCCGCGGGCAGGAGCCAGGCCCAGGGCACAAGCCCGGCCAGCACCAGCAGGACGCAGAGGTAGACGATCCGCTCCAGCCGCTCGAACAGGTCGGGCCAGTCGGTGTTGGAGACCGGCGTCTCGATGGCGGCGCGGGCCTTGGCATAGCTCGTCAGCATCGCGCCCGAGAAGGCCAGCAGCGCCAGCGCCCAGAGGCCCGTGACCCAGGCGATGGCGGCCAGCACGATCAGCTCCTGATAGCGGTCGACCATCGCGTCGAAATAGCCGCCGAGCCTGCTGCTCATCCCCCGCTGCCGCGCCACCGCACCGTCGAGCGCGTCGAAGACGAAGGCGACCGCCAGCGTCAGCCCGTAGACCCAGTGCGAGCCGTGCCAGAGATAGAGCGTCGAGACGAGGACGATCAGCGCCAGCCCCAGCGCCGTCACCTGGTTCGGGGTCAGCCGGGCGCGGACCAGCGGGCGGGCCATCGCCTCCCACACGGGGTCGATCACGTCCTTCATCAGCCCGTCGATCATGTCGCCGTCCTTCGCCGGTAGAGTTTCACCAGCGCCTTGCGCACCGCCTTGAGCTCGCCGTAGCGGTCCTCGACCAGGCCGCGGCGGGCCGGGTCCGGGTCCACCACCGGGGCCGATCCTTGCACGAAGGATCGCGCCGCCGTCCAGACATCCGGCGCCCAGCCCAGCGCCGGCGCCGCCATCGCCGCGGCGCCCCGCACCCCGGAACAGGCCGCGTCGCCCACCCGCACGGGACGGTTCAGCGCGTCGGCCAGCGCCTGCACCAGATGCGGATTCGCCGCCGCGCCGCCGACCACGGGCACCGGGCCGTCGACCGTCGCGCCCTTCTCGGCCAGCACCTTCTCGAAGACCCAGCGGGTGTTGAGCGCGACGCCCTCGATCGCGGCGCGTTTCAGCGCGCCCGCGTCGTGGCGCAGGCTCAGCCCGTAGAAGGCGCCGCGCAGGCGCTCCTCGTCCACCGGCACACGCTCGCCCGCCAGCCAGGGCAGGAACAGCGGGTCGGTCTTTTGCGCCGGGCCCGCATCGGCGTAGAACGCGGCAAGGTCGTCGCCCGCGCCCATGGTGGCCGCGAGCCAGGACAGCGCCGAGCCGGCGACCTCCTGCGTGGCGATCAGCAGCGGGCGGCGGTCGATCGAGGCGGTGATCGTGGCATAGGCGGCGAAGACGTTCAGCACCCGGCGGTCGAAGAACCCCGCCACCCAGGACGAGGTCGACAGACACACATGCAGCGCGCCGTCGGCCACCGCGCCCGAGCCGATGGCCGTGGCGCTGACATCGCCGCCGCCGCCCAGCACCGGCGTGCCGGGGCGCAGCTCCAGCTGGCTTGCCGCCGCCGGGGTCAGCGGCCCGACCTCGGCCGCGCCGTCGACGATGGCGGGCAGCCGGTCGAGCGGGAGGCCGTAGCGCGCCGCCAGCGCCGGCGACCAGCCCTCGCGGCCCCGGCGCGTGTCCATCAGCCAGGTCAGGTTGGCGCTGTCGGCCGTGGTGGTGGCTTCGCCGGTGGCGCGCTGGATCAGCCAGTCCTTCACGTCGAGGAAATGCGCGGTGCGGGCGAAGACCTCCGGTTCCTCCTCCATGATCCACAGCATCTTGCCCGGCGGGTCCATGCCGTTATGCGACGGCGCCCCGTTGGCCAGCCGGATCGAGCGGGCGAGAAAGCCCGCGCCATAGCCCGCGATCCGGGGAAACCCGCCCGTCTTCCGCCGGATCACCGGGGCGGAGCGCTTGTCGAGCCAGACGAGCGCCGGGCGCAGCGCGTGGCCTTCGGCATCGGCGCAGATCACGCCGCACATCTGCGCGGTGAAGACCAGCGCGCCGGTGCGGGCGGCGAGGTGGGGAACCTCCGCCCCGAGCCGCGCGATGCCGCGGGCCAGCGCGGCCCACCAGTCCTCGGGCATCTGCTCGGCCCGTGCCGGGGCGGGCAGGTGCAGCGGGTAGGTCTCGGTGACCGTCGCGACCAGCGCAAGGTCCGGCCCCACCGCGCCGATCTTGACGCCGGACGTGCCGAAATCGGCGGCAAGGATCAGGTCTGGCGTGGTCACGCGGGCAGGGTCCTGCTGGGTCGGATGGAGACGGGAGGTGCCACGCGGGCACGGCTTTGGCAACACCCGGGCTTGCAATCGCCGCGCCGCTTGCCGAAAGGGACGGCATGGATCAGATGGACATCGTCTATACCTGGGTCGACGACAGCTTTCCGGGCTACCTGGAAGAGCTGAACCGCTATGCCGACGATCCGCGCGACCTGAACCCGAACCGGACGCGCGACAATCTGGACCTGATCCGCTACTCGATGCGGTCGGTGGCGCGGAACTGCCCCTGGCTGCGGAGGATCCACCTGGTGACCTGCCGGCCGCAGGTGCCGCCCTGGCTGGACGTCGATCACCCGAAGATCAACCTCGTCCATCACGACCGGATCATCGCGCCGGCCAACCTGCCGACCTATAATTCCTTCTGCATTGTCAGCCATCTGCACCGCATTCCTGATGTGACGGAGCGGTTCGCCTATCTCGAGGACGACATGCTGGTGATGTCGCCCGACTGGCGCGACGCGATGGTCGCGGCGGACGGGCGGATGCAGGTGCACCTGTCGAAGCGCCGGGTGCGGCAGGATCACGATCCGGCCAAGGCGAGCCCGTGGAACCTGGCGCTGGCCACCGCCGACCGGGCGCTGGCGGCGCGGTTCGGCGGCGGGACCGGGCGGCGCCACGTGATCCACGGGCCGCAGCTTTGGGAGGTGCCGGTGGCCAAGGCGATGTGCGCCGATTTCGCGCAGGCGATCGCCACGACCCGCCGGTCGCGCTTTCGCGCCCCCGACAACGTGCCGCCGGAGTTCCTGTTGCAGCATTACGCGGTGGAGACGGGGCATGCCGTGGTGGCGCCCGACAGGTTGAGCAATGCCGTGGAAGGCTATGTTTCGATTGAGAATTTCGCACCGATCACCCGGTGGGAGCTGTGGAAGCTGACCCGTCGCAAACCGCTGACGGTGACGCTGAACGACAGTTTCGGCCAGCGCCCGAACCCGCGCGTGGTGGCGATGGTGCGGCGGCAGCTGGCGCTATGGTTTCCCGACCCCGCGCCCTGGGAGAAGCCGGCGCCATTGCGCGCGCCGGCGTGATTTCCTAGACAGGGACCGGTCCCCGCGCGCGGCGCGGCCGGGCCGGCATCGGAAGGCAACGCGACGATGGATCAGTCCCCCGCACAGGTTCCCAAGGACGGCCGCAAGGCCGGCATCTCGCCGCAGGCGCGGCGGCACAACGAGATGCGCAAGGCCGCCATCGCCGCGCATCCCGAGCTGGGCGGCGTGTCGGGCGCCGACCCGCGCACCGTGCTGGCGCTGCCGGTGCTGCTGGCGCTGCATTGGGGGATCGCCTGGGCCGTGTCGGATGCCGCGCTGTGTGTCATCTTCCTTGCCGCCTTCGTGCCGGGGCAACTGCTGATCCATTCCGCAGGCGGGCTGGTCCACGAGACGGCGCATCGGCTGATCTTCCGGCGGGACCGCGCGAAGCTGGCTTTCGATCTGGGTCTGGAATGGATTCTGGGGAGTTACGGCAAACAGCTCATCTACCAGCATGAGCATATCACCAGCCACCACCCCTATATCGGCGATTACGAGCGGGACTACGAGCACGAGGATATCTGCGCCTTCCAGAGCCGGATGCAGCTGCGCTCGGACAACCCGCGGCTGCAGCACGTGCTGACCGGCCTGACCCTGTTCATCCACGCGCTGCCGCTGGGCCCGATCATCGGCGACGAGATCTTCCCCAAGCTCAACGCCTGGATCACCGGCCGGCCGCAAAGCGACCCGGAGCGGCACGTGCCTGCGAGCAGGCCGCCGAAATGGCAGATGCGGCTGTTCATCGGCGTGTCGATCCTGTCGAACCTGACGCTGTTGCTGCTTCTCGGGCCCTGGGCGCTGTTGTATCACATCTGGGCGCTGTCGCTGTTTCTGGGCAAGCTCGGCATCTGGAACCTCGGCCAGTCGCTCAGCGAGCACGAGGGGACCGACGACGACGCGCCCTCGCGGTCGACCTACGGGCCGATCAACTGGCTGCTGTTCAACACCGGCTATCACAACGAGCATCACACCTTCCCGAACGTGGCCTGGACGCGGCTGCCGCTCTTGACCCGCACGGCGCCGGAGGTGTTCACGGCGAAGGCCGACAAGACCTATGCCGGTTACTGGCTGGAGCATGTGAAGGGCGATTTCACCGCCAGCCGGAACTCGCCGCTGCACGGGCAGGACAACAGCGCGCGCTGCGCCGGGCGGTCCGGCTAGGCGGCGCCTGCGATCCGGCGGTAGATCTCCAGGTAGGCGGGCCCCTGGGCCGCGACGTCGAAGGTGGCGGCGCGGGCCGTCGCCCAGTCCCGGAGGCGCGCGCGCCGCTCGGGGTCTTCGGCCAGCGCGATCACCTTGTCGGCCAGCGCGCCTGCGTCGCCGGGCGGGACCAGCAGATCGACGCCGTCGCCCGTCAGGACGGAGGCATAGCCGGGATTCGCCGCCGCGACGGGCAGGGCGCCGGCCGCCATCGCCTCGGCCAGGATCAGGCCGAAGCTCTCGCCGTAGGGGGCGGGCGCGATCAGCAGGTCGGCCGCGGCGAGCAGCGTCTGCGCGGCCGCGTCGTCGGGGCGGCTGACGATCAGGACGCCGTCGCCCCGCGCCGCCTCGGCCTCGGCCCGCAGCGGGCCGTCGCCCGCGATGGTCAGATGCGCGCCGGGCATCGCCGCGCGGATTCGCGGCCAGGCGGCGAGCAGGACGTCGAGCCCCTTGCGCGGCTCCAGCCGCCCGAGGAAGACGAGCGATAGGCCGGGACGGCGCGCCGCCCCGGCGGCGCGGGCCATGCGCCACGGCGAGAGGTCGATGGCGGGGGCGCGCAGCTCGGCCGATAGGTTGGGGATCACCCGCCGCAGCATCTCAAGCGGCGCTTCGGACGGCACCGCGACGGCGTCGCAGCGGGGCAGGATGCGGCGCGCCGACCAGCGGATGTAGCGGTCGACCGGTCCCTTCGCGTCGGGCGCGGGCAGGGTGGCATGCACCGTCGCCAGCGTCGGCAGCCCCAGCGCGCGCCAGAGCTGCGCCACCAGCATCGGCGTCCAGGGCGTGTGCATATGCACCACGTCGGCGCCCCAGTCCTGCAGCGCCGCGGCCGTGCGGCGCAGCTCGGACCGGCCGGCGCGGGCGATCTCGAAGCCGGTGCCGTGGACCCGCAGCATCCGCGACCGGCCGAGCCGGGTGACCGCTTCGTCGGTGCCGGGGGCGCCGCCGGGGGCGGGCGGGCACAGAATGCGGGTCTCGTGCCCCTGCGCGCGGCACCAGGCGGCCAGGTCGCGCACATGGCGCTGGACGCCGCCGGGGCGGTCCATGTCGTAGGGGCAGAGCTGGACGATCTTCACCGCGGCGCCCGCACTGCGGCCGGCCGGCAAGACCCCGCCGGGCCGGGCCCCGAAAGCTGCCGATTCCGCCTGGTCACGCCGGTTCCTCGCCTTGATGCTCCGCCCCCCCTAGCATAACGTCCCCCGCGACACACGGGGCAGGTGACCGCAGGCTGGAGGCCGCATGAACGACACAACGGCGATCATTCTCGCGGCCGGTCTGGGCGTCCGCATGGGCCCGCGCGGCAAGCTCTATCCCAAGGGGCTGATCGAGATGGGGGGCGAGACGATGGCGGCGCAGTCGCTGGCCACCCTGCGCGCCTTCGGCATCGGCCGGGTGCGGATTGTCACCGGCCACCTGGCGGAGCAGTACCGCGAGGCCTTCGGCGCCGAGCGGGACGTGGAGCTGATCCATAACCCGCTCTACGACAGCACCGGTAGCCTGCAGACCCTGGCCACGGCGCTGGACGGGCTGGACGGCGATGTCGTGATTCTCGAATCCGATCTGGTCTATGCGCCGGAGGCGCTGGAGGCGGCGCTGGCGCCGGGCAACCGGCTGGTGACGTCTGGACCCACCGGCGCCGGCGACGAGGTCTATGTCTGGGCCGGGGACGAGGGGCACCTGCAGGAGATCTCCAAGATCGCCGATGCCCGGCCCGAGCCGCATCTGGGCGAGCTGGTCGGCATCACCAAGCTGGAGGCCGCGGCGGTGCCCGAGATGCGCCGCGCCGTCGAGGACGTACTGGCCGACGTGCCGGCGGAGCATTACGAGCCGGGGCTGGTGGAGCTGGGCCGGCGCGTGCCGGTGCCCTGCATCCGGCTCGACGACCTGCCCTGGGCCGAGGTGGACGACGAGGCGATGCTGGCCCGCGCCGAGCGTGTCGTCTTTCCGCGGATCGCCGCGGCGCGGGCGGCGCATCCCCGGATGCCGGCCGCCGCCACCGCCGGGCAGGGCTGAGCCGGCGCCTGCGGCCTGCGGGCGTCAGGGGGCCCGGCGCGCGACGAAGGCGGCGGCGACCGCCAGCAAGAGCAGCGATCCCGGCACCGACAGGGCCGGCGGCAGGATGTCGAACTGCCCCAGCGACCGGAACACCTTGACCGTCACCACCGAGGCGTAGCCCAGCGTCCCGAGGGCGATCAGCCGGGGGATCAGCGCGCGGCGCCCCTCGAAGCCCAGATTGGCCAGCGCGATGGCCAGATAGGCGATGGCGCCGGGCAGGAAGACGGCGGTCCAGCGCCGCCACAAGGCGGTGGCATAGGCCGGGGCCTCGGGCGCGCGCGCTCGCAGATCGGACACGGCGTTCAGCGCCGGCGTCGGCAGCATGTAGGGCAGAACGCCGTAATAGGTCAGCTGCTCGGGGACGAGCGGCAGCTCGACCTCGCGGGGCCTGTCGCCGCCTGCCTCCGGCTCGCTGCGCCACTCGGTCACGCCCTCCATGCGCCAGCGATAGCGGCCGTCGACGGAGACGATCCGCTCGGCGCCCCGGATGCTGCGCAGCGCGCCGCCGCCGACGCCCTCGAAGATCAGCACGTCGCGCATTTCGGGTGTATCGGTGCGCAGCACGTCGCCGCGGATCGCGATGTCGCCGCGGACGAACCACTTGCCCTCGACCCAGTCGCGGCGGAATCGCGCGGCGTAACCGCCAAAGCCGCTGTCGACCTGCGCCCAGACGGCGGCGGGGCGCCAGCTGGCTTCCAGGCCCCAGTTCAGCAGGCCCAGCAGCAGCGCCAGCCACATCAGCGCGGCGCGGGTGTAGAGCGGCGAGACGCCGGCGGTGGCGAGGATCACGGTCTCCAGCCGCAGGCGGCGGGCGATCTCGGCGATGAACGGACCGAAAAAGGCGGCGACCGGCAGCATCCGCGTCACGATGTCCACGCCGCGCTGGCCGAGATAGGGCAGCAGCAGCGACAGAAGCGACACGTCGCGCTCGGCGGCGGCGGTGCGGATCTGCGGGAACCACCGGGCCAGGTCGATGGTGTAGGCGATGCTCGCCAGGATGAACAGGATCAGGCCGGTGCCCAGCAGATAGTCCGACAGCGCCCGCCGCGTGGCGATGCCGAGGACCAGGATGCGCAGCCGGTCGATCATCGGGTGCTGCGCGGCGGCGCCACGATGAGCTCGCCGCGCGTCCAGACATAGCCGAGCGCCGGGGCCATCCCCAGCGCCGCGATGGCCGCCGCGGCCGGCCAGAACCGCGGATAGCCCAGCGCCGCGGCCTCGCCGAGGATCGCGCGCGCCGCGACGTCGCAGGCCAGCACGGCGATAAGCCCGGCGGGCAGCGCGGCGAACCGTCCCTGCCGGGTGCCCGACCAGACCGCCGCCGCCAGCGCCACCGAGGCCGCGACCAGGCACAGAAGGGCGCGGGCCAGCATCTCGCCGAAGGCGCGGGTCGGTGCGGCGACGGTCCGGCCGTCGCTCAGCACCCGCTCGGGGCCGGCCAGCGGCCCGTCCTCGTCGAACAGATAGCGCTCGCCGAAGGCGCGGACCTGGTCGCGCGCGGCGAGGATGTCCTCGACGGTGAAGTCGATCTCGAAATTCTCGACATTGATCTGCGCGAACTGCAGCGCGGAGGGCAGTTGAGAGCTGATGCGCGGGCCGGTCTCGGCGGTGGGCGCCGCGCCCGCGCGCCCGCGATACTCGCGGAAATCCTCCAGCCGGATGCGGAAGACCCCGTTGTCGTCGGGCCCCTCGACCGACCAGTTGTCGGCGATCGAGGCGGTCCAGCGTCCGCCGCCGCCGGGGCGGAACACGAACAATCCGCCGCGCGCGGCCTCCGGGGCGGTCTCCGGGTCCGAGGGCGGGGTGGCGATGACGGCGCGGCCGTCGAATTCGCGCAGGACGGCCTCCCTGGCCGGGCTGGTCAGCTGCTCGACCAGAAGCCGCGCCTGCAACTCGCCATAGGTCAGCCGCAGGGCGTAGTTCGACAGCGGCGTGATCAGCCCCGAGATCAGCAGCGACAGCGCGAAGCCCAGCGTGCCCAGGGTCAGCGCCAGCCGCGGGATGCGCTGCCACGGCTCGGACGCGGCGGCGCAGATCACCAGTTCGTTGGCGTCGCGCGCCTGGGTGACGGCGAAGTAGAGGCCGAGAAACAGCACGATGGGTAGCGCGAAAGCGATGACCTCGGGCGAGCCGAGGATCAGCACGCGAAGCAGGTCGAAGGCAGTGCCGCCCAGCCGGATCACGCCTTCCAGGGTCGAGGTGAAGGTGTCGGCGATGAAGATCGCCTCGATCAGCACCAGCAGCCCCAGGATCAGCCGCAGGGCGCGCTGGCTGAGAAGCCGGATCATCGGGCTGCGGTGGCGGATCATCGGCGGGGGGCCTTCGCTGCGTCGTCGGGACGATGATGCGGCGAGTCCGGGGCGGGTTCAAACATCTCGCGCGGCGCCTGCCGTCACGACAGCGCGGCGAGCACGGTCAGCCCGGCGCCGGCGGCGATCCAGGCGTCGGTGATGTCCAGCAGGCCGCCCTGGTGCGGCAGGATCCGCGGGAAGTCCTTGACCCCGGCGGCGCGCTTCAGCCGCGAGGCGGCGAGATCGCCGGCCACGGTCAAGAGCCCGGTGAGCAGCGCGACGAGCGCGGCGGCGCCGACGGGGAAGCCGAAGAGCAGTGCGCCGGCGGCGGCGGCGGTCAGCATCAGCATCACGGCGCCGGTGACGAGCCCCTCGACCGTCTTCTTCGGGCTGAGCAC
Organism: Psychromarinibacter sediminicola; assembly: GCF_029168335.1. Taxonomy (GTDB): domain Bacteria; phylum Pseudomonadota; class Alphaproteobacteria; order Rhodobacterales; family Rhodobacteraceae; genus Psychromarinibacter; species Psychromarinibacter sediminicola. Next base: position 39,487 of record NZ_JARGYC010000008.1, on the reverse strand, counting down.
CGGGAACGCCTTGCGCCGGCCGAACAGCTTGCCGCCCAGCAGCGCGTAGCTGTCGAAGGTCTCGACCAGCAGGAAGGCGATCAGCAGCGTCGCCGCGCCGCCGTGCAGGGCGGCGGCGGTGAAGACGACGAGCGGCAGGACGGGGAAGGCGGCGAGCTCGGCAAAGATGCGCACGGGCCGGCCGCGGGCGAAGTGGCGGGCGATCCAGATCGCGAGAATCGTCGCGCCGCCCGCGCCGGAGGCCAGCAGCACCGGGTGCAGCGGTGCGGCGAGAAGCGCCAGCACCAGCGTCCCCGCCGCCACCAGCAGCGCCGGAAGCAGACCGGGGATGCCGATGCGGGGCAGGGTGACGCGCGCGGCCTCGTAGGCGGTGCGCAGGGTCAGCAGCACCGCCAGCGCCAGGATGGCCCAGCCGCCGAGGAAAAAGGCCCCGGCCACGACGCCGACGATCAGCGTCTCGGTCAGCAGGATCGGAAAGGTCTCGCGTGCGGCGCGACGCGTGGCGGGCACGAACATCAGCGCCAGCACCACCAGATAGCCGATCGCCAGCAGCACCAGGCAGGCCAGCGCCAGCATCTGAACCACGCCCGCCGCCCCCGCCGGCGCCAGCATCATCGCCCGGACCTCCGGACGATACCCGCCTGCCAGCGCCGGAGCGCGGGGGCGAGGAGCGAGTGCAGCCACAAAAGCGCCGTCATCTGCGCCCCCGGCGCGACCGCGAACCGGCCGCGCTCGGCGCGTTTCAGGATCAGGCGCGCGACATCGGCCGGCTGCCAGACCCCGCCGCCGGCGGTGATTTTTCGCGTCGCCTCGGATTTCGTGCGCGCCTCCGCCGCCAGCATCGGCGTTTCGGTGTCCGGCGGATAGGCCAGCGTCACCGAGATGCCGCGCGGCGCCAGTTCCACGCGCAGAACCTCGGCCAGCCCGCGCAGGGCGAATTTCGACGGCGCATAGGCGCCGTAGCCGTAGATGCCGAAGAACGCCGCCCCGGAGGACACGAAGACCAGCCTGGCGCCGTCGGGCATTGCGGGCGCGCAGGCGCGGGCGAAGTGCAGCGCGCCCATGTAGTTGACGCGCATGTGGGTCTCGTGCGTCACCGCGGGCTGTTCCAGGAACAGGCCCGGCTCCGCGACGCCGGCATTGGCGATGGCCCAGCCGGGCGGTCCCAGCTCGGCGATGGCGCGGCCGACGGCGGCCTCGACCGCCGGTGCGTCGCCCACGTCGCATTCGTAGGTGCTCAGTTCGGGCAGGATTTCAACCGCGCGGCGCAACCGCCCGGGATCGCGCGCGAAGACCGCTACGGGGTGGCCGCGCGCCGCAAGCTGGCGGGCGAGCTCCAGCCCGATGCCGCTGGAGCCGCCGGTGATGAAGGCCGGCCGGGTGGCCGCGCCGCTCACGCGCCGGCGTCCTCCGGCGCGTCGCCGGTGAAGGCGAGCAGCAGGTCATGCGCCTCGCTGTCGTCCAGCTGCACCGGCGGATGCTTGAACAGGAAGGCGCTGGCATCGGCGACGGCGCCCTTGATCCCGCGCTCGCGCGCGATGCGGGCGCAGCGGATGGCGCTGATCGCCATGGCGGCGGCGTTCGGGCTGTCCTCGACCTCCAGCCGCACCTCCATCGAGGTCTTCGCGCCGCCCAGCAGCCGACCCTCCAGCCGGACATAGGCCACCTTGCGGTCGTCGAGCCACGGCACGTAGTCCGACGGCCCGATCCGGATGTCGCCGTCGGCGAGCCGTGCATCCATCGCCGATTGCACGGCTTCCGTCTTCGACTCGCGCTTCAGCGCCAGCCGGTCCATGTCCATCATGTTCATGAAGTCGGTATTGCCGCCGACATTCAGCTGGTAGGTCCGGTCGATCTTGACCCCCCGCAGGTCGGCCAGATGCGCCAGCGCGCGGTGTACTATGGTCGCGCCGAACTGCGCCTTGAAGTCGTCGCCCAGGATCGGCAGGCCGGCCGCCTCGAACTTCTTCGCCCAGGTCGGGTTGGAGGCCAGGAAGATCGGAATGCCGTTGACCACCGCGCAGCCGGCATCCAGCGCGCATTGGGCGTAGCATTCCACCGCCTGGACCGAGCCGACGGGCAGGAACACGATCAGCACCTCCGCCTGCGCCTCCTTCAGCACCGCGACGATCTCGTCCTGCGTGAGCGGCGTGTCATCGGAGGGGACGAAGCTGACCTCGGGCGGCTGGTTGCGCATATAGGCCGAGACGCCGTCCAGGTCGGGGCCGCGGCGGACCGGGGCGGGCTGGTCGTCGAGGCTGTCCCAGAACACCTCGGTGCAGTTCGGATCGGCCAGCACGGCCTCGCCCACCGGGCGGTTCACCTTGCGGCGGTCGACGTCGAAGGCGGCGACGATCTCGATATCCTCGGGCCGGTAGCCGCCGAGAACGGGAAAGCTGACGCCAATGGCCTCGGGCCCCTTGGCGCGACAGTACGAGATGGCCTGAACGAGCGAGGAGGCGCAGTTGCCGACGCCTACGATGGCCGTACGGATGCGGCCGCCGGTGGGGGTGCTCATGTATCCCTCGATCTTGTCGTTTTTCTGGATGCGGCTTTTCGCAGATGAAGGACCGAAGCGCCAGCGGTTATTAGCGGATCTGCCCGCCTGCGACGCTGTAATACTCGGAGATGGCGCCGCCGCCGGGCAGCAGCCCGTGCATCGACAGCGCCGTGACCCGCGGGATCAGCCCGCTTTCGTCCACATCGGCATAGCAGTAGATCGGCCGCGCCCGCACGCCGCCGATATGCCCGATCAGCTGGGTCTCGTGCGGGCCGGTCTGGATCACCACCATGTTGAGCCGCTGCATCGGGCGCACGATGATGTCCCAGGCATCGGGCTCGGGGCGTTTGCGGACCTGGATGGCGCCGGCGATCAGCCGCTCGATCGGCTTCAGCGGCTTGCGCGCGCCGTTGCTCGCGTAGCGCCGCCAGTAGATGTGCGACGGATCGGACTGCGACACGCTGCCGTCGCCGTTGTAGTTCACCGCGAAGACCAGCGTGTTGGCGTTGGTCGACCGCTGGATGAAGAATTTCTGGTTCGGGTCGTCTGGCACCGGCCAGTCCGGGCGGACGAGCGGCAGGCGGGCGTTGCGCTCGACCCGGACGCTGGTGAGCTGCGCGGCGTCGGCGGCGGAGCCGAAGGGCAGGGCGAGGGCGGCGGCGCCAGAGGAGGCGAGGAGCTGTCTGCGGTTCATGCGCGGAATATATGCCGCGCTGCGGTATTTGCGAGGTGGCTTTTTATCGGATCGGCGGGGAATTGCAGGGCGCGGGCGCCGTTCTCCGGGGCTGCGCGCCCCGCGGGATCACTCGTCGTCCTTCGCGATCTTGTCGCGCAGCGCGGCGAGCCCGGCGAAGGGCTTGGTCTCCTCCTCCTCCTCGATCGGGGCGGCGCCGGGCGGGGTGGATATCTCCTCCACCGGCGCCGCGCCCTCGGCGCGCGGGTAGGCCGGCAGCGCCAGCGCCAGTTCCTCCGCCATCAGCGCCGCGAGGTCCAGGACCGCCGGCAGTTCCTCGACATGGTCGTCCTCGGGCACCTCCACCTCGTCGCCCGCGGGCAGCGGCGGCGGGTCGGCGGTGTAGAGCCGTTCGACCGGCAGGTCGATCCGGGTGGTCACCGGGGCGAGCGTGGCCACGCAGGGCTGCACGACCGTCGCGCCCAGCATCGCCTCCAGCCGCCAGTCGTCGCGGTCCTCCGGGCTCAGCCGCCCCTCCAGCCGCAGCTTGCGCAGGGACGACAGGCCCAGTTCCTGCGCGAGCGCCGCACGGGTGTCGGCATCGGGTTCCAGCCGGAACGGCTGGTCCGCCCGGCGGGGCAGGCTGGACAGGCGGAGTTTCGGGGCCGTGGCGACGGGGCGGGCCGGATCGTCCATTTGCTTGAACCTTCGGGCTGCGATCTGCTAATGCAGCTAAAAGCTTGGCCAGTCCATGGCAAGAGGGGCGACATGAGCAGCATCACCGCCGCGATCCGGCTGGCCTTCTGCGCGGGGCTTCTGGCCCTCGTCGCCGCCTGTTCGAACATCGACCGCAACCACGGCTACGTGCCGCCCGACGACGTGCTGAACCAGATCGTCGTGGGCGTCGACACGCGCGAGACCGTGGCCGAAGTCGTCGGCCGGCCGTCGGCCTCCGGCATCCTGGACGCGGGCGGCTGGTATTACGTGAAGTCCAAGTTCCGCGCCTACGGCTTCCGCCAGCGCCAGGAGATCGACCGCGAGGTCGTCGCGATCTCCTTCGACCGGGACGGGGTCGTCGAGAACATCGAGCGCTTCGGGCTGGAGGACGGCCGCGTGATCACCATCTCGCGCCGGGTCACCGACAGCAACATCAAGGGCATTTCGTTCCTGCGCCAGCTGTTCGGCAGCTTCGGCAACTTCACCGCCGACCAGCTTCTCAACTGAGCCGTTCTCGAATGGAGCGGCCTTCGGCCGCGCGCTCTTTTCCCCGGCCGACCGCTGCGCGGCCGTCCGGGCGGTCGGTGCGGGGTGAGAAGGTGCGGCGCTATCCCGAACGTGGCGCCCGTTGCGACGCCGCATTGTCTGCTGAGACGCGCTTGAGGGGCAGGTGTGCCCCTCAAGACGCCTATTCGAGGATGCGGCCCGCCGGGCCCGCCTCAAGGACGCTGCGCGCCGCCTGCGGCGGTGGCCTGCCGGCCATCCTTGACCCGGCCCCGGCGTGCGGTCGTGGCGTCAGTCGTCTGGGCGGAAATCCAGCGCGACGCCGTTGATGCAGTAGCGCAGGCCCGTCGGCTCGGGGCCGTCGGGGAAGACGTGCCCCAGATGCGCGGCGCAGCGGGTGCAGTGGACCTCGGTGCGCTTCATGAACCACGACCGGTCGACGCTCTCGCCGACCATCTCGGGGTCGGCCGGCTGCCAGAACGAGGGCCAGCCGGTGCCGCTGTCGAACTTGTGGGCCTGGTCGAAGAGCGTCGCGCCGCAGCAGATGCAGTGGAACGTCCCCGGCTCTTTCGGGAAGTCGTCATGGGTGAAGGCGCGCTCGGTCCCGTGCTTGCGGGTGACCTTGAAGGCCAGGTCGCTGAGCTGGTCGCGCCACTCGGCCTCGGATTTCTCGACCGTTTCTCGGGTCTCGGTGGGGGCGGGCTTGTCCATCGCGCGTCTCCGGCTTGTTTCGTCAGATCGCTGTCACATGTTGTCTGTAGGCGATTTCGGAATCATAGGTAAGATGGTGCCGGGGCATTCCAAGCCGGGCCGCATGATCGTGAGGTGGGCATGTTGCGACGGGGCAGGTATCGGGCGCGGATGGCCGAGGGCCCGGACGACATCGCGGCGGCGCAGGCGCTGCGCTATCGCACCTTCATCGCCGAAACCGGCGCCGCCCCGCGCGCGGGCGGGCGTGACACCGATCCGTTCGACGCGCGCTGTCATCACGTGCTGGTGGAAGAGGGGCGCGGCGGGCGGCTGGTGTGCTGTTTCCGGCTGCTGCCGCTGAAGGACGGCGCCGAGATCGGGCGGAGCTATTCGGCGCAGTATTACGAGCTGAAGGCGCTCGAAGGGTTCTCGGGCCCGATGGTCGAGATGGGGCGGTTCTGCATCGACCCGGACTTCGCGCGCGAGCCGGATATCCTGCGGGTGGCCTGGGGGGCGATGACCCGCTTCGTCGACGAGGAGGGGGTCGAGATGCTGTTCGGCTGCTCGTCCTTCCAGGGGACCGAGACCGACGCCTATCTCGACGCCTTCGCGATGCTGAAGGAGCGGCACCTGGCGCCGAAGCGCTGGCTGCCGCGGGTGAAGGCGCCGAAGGTGTTCCGGTTCGCCAGCCGGCTGCGGCGGAAACCGGATGCCAAGCGCGCGATGCGGACGATGCCGCCGCTGCTGCGCACCTACCTGATGATGGGCGGCTGGGTGAGCGACCACGCGGTCGTCGACGACGACATGAACACGCTGCACGTCTTCACCGGGCTGGAGATCAAGGCGGTGCCGCCGGGGCGGGCCCGGGCGCTGCGCCTGGTGGCGGGGTAGGCGCCAGAATCTTCTTGCCTCCGGCGGGAGTATTTCGGGCCAGAAGAAGCGGGGCGGGGGCGCGGATTGACCTTTCCGCCGCGTGCGACTAGCTGGCCGGCATGGCCAAGGCTCCTCTTCTTCAACTGACCGATATCGCGCTGACCTTCGGGGGCGATCCGCTGTTCGACGGCGTCGACCTGGTGGTGCAGCCGGGCGACCGGATCGCGCTGGTCGGGCGCAACGGATCCGGCAAGTCGACGCTGATGAAGGTGATGGCCGGGCTGGTGGAGCCCGACCGGGGCGCGCGGGTGCTGTCGCCGGGGATGTCGGTGGGCTACATGCAGCAGCATCCCGACATGAGCGGCTACGACACGCTGGGCGATTTCGCGGCGAGCGCGCTGGAGCCGGGCGAGGCGTATCGGGTGGAGATGGCGGCCGAGGGTCTGAAGTTCGACCCCGCCACCACGGTCGCGGCGGCCTCGGGCGGCGAGCGGCGGCGCGCGGCGCTGGCCAAGCTCTGGGCCGAGGCGCCGGAGCTGATGCTCTTGGACGAGCCGACGAACCACCTGGATATCCAGGCGATCTCCTGGCTGGAGGAGCAGCTGAAGGGCACGCGCACGGCCTTCGTGCTGATCTCGCACGACCGGGCGTTCCTGCGCGCGCTGACACGGGCGACTTTGTGGCTCGACCGCGGCGTGGTGCGGCGGCAGGAGAAGGGGTTCGAGGATTTCGAAAGCTGGCGCGACAAGGTCTGGGAGGAGGAGGACCAGGCGCGGCACAAGCTGGACCGCAAGATCAAGGCCGAGGCGCGTTGGGCCGTGGAGGGCATTTCCGCGCGGCGCAAGCGCAACCAGGGGCGGGTGCGGAACCTGCAGGCGATGCGCGAGGAGCGCCGGGCGATGATCCGGCGGCAGGGCACGGCGGATATGGCGCTGGACTCGGGCCCGCAATCGGGCAAGCGGGTGATCGAGGCGCGCGAGATCTCCAAGCGCTACGGCGAGCGTGTGATCCTGCGGCCGTTTTCCCTGCGCGTGCTGCGCGGCGACCGGGTGGCCTTTGTGGGTCCGAACGGGGCGGGGAAGACCACGCTTCTGCAGATGCTGACCGGGGAGCTGGCGCCGGACGAGGGCTCGGTCACGCTCGGCACCAACATCGAGATGGCGGTGTTCGACCAGAACCGCGCCCAGCTCGACACCGACGCCACGTTGTGGGAGAGCCTGACGCACGATCCGCAGATGCGGATCTCGGGGCAGTCGGACCAGGTGATGGTGCGCGGCACGCCGAAGCACGTTGTCGGCTATCTCAAGGAGTTCCTGTTCGACGACGCGCAGGCGCGGGCGCCCGTACGTTCGCTCTCGGGCGGCGAGAAGGCGCGGCTTCTGCTGGCGCGGATCATGGCGCGCAATTCCAACCTGCTGGTGCTGGACGAGCCGACGAACGACCTGGATATCGAGACGCTGGACCTCTTGCAGGAGATCCTGGCCGATTACGACGGCACGGTGCTGCTGGTCAGCCACGACCGGGATTTCCTGGACCGGGTGGCGACGACGACCGTGGCGATGGAGGGCGACGGGCGGGCGACCGTCTATGCCGGGGGCTGGAGCGATTACCGCGCGCAGCGGGGCGAGGCGGCGGTGGCGCCGGCGCCGGCGAAACCGGCGAAGAAACCTGGCCTGAAGGGCGCGAAGCCCGCGCCAAAGGCCGCGGAGCCGGGGCTGAGCTTTACCGAGAAGCACCGGCTGGAGGCGCTGCCGGCGGAGATCGAGCGGCTGGAGGCGGAGATCGCCAAGCTGTCCGACTACCTCGCCGATCCGGAGCTGTTCACCAAGGCGCCGGTGAAGTTCGAGAAGGCGACCGAGGCGCTGACCGAGCGGCAGGCCGCGCTGGAGAAGGCCGAGGCCGAGTGGCTACGCCTGGAAGAGAAGGCCGAAGCGGCGGGGTGACTATGGGGTGTCGCGCGAACGGATGGCACGCGACACGTTCTACTCCGCCGGGACGAAGCCGGTGATCAGCTGTTTCAGCCCGAGCGCGGCGCCGGCGAAGATGGCGGCGGCGGTGACGGGTGCGCTGAAGGCCAGGACGGAGAAGGCCGAAAGCCCCTGGCCCACGGTGCAGCCCACGGCGACGGCCGCGCCCACGCCCATCAGCGCGGCGCCCCCGATCTGGCGGCGCAGCTCGCGCGGATCCTCGCAGGCTTCCCAGCGGAAATGGCCCTTGATCAGGCTGCCGGCGAAGGCGCCGACCAGGACGCCCGCGACGGAGCCGACGGCGAAGTTGATCGACAGGCCCGAGGACATCATCAGCCAGAGCATCGAATCGCCCAGCGGCCGCGCGAAGCTGTGCGAGACGACCGGCAGCGCCTCGAACCCTTTGGCCGCGACCCAGGACGTGCCGACCCAGGCGCCGACGATGGCGAGGCCGACGACGACGGACCAGAAGACCATGCCCGGGGATTGCAGCAGGCGGCGGTTCGCGCCCGAGAATACCAGAAGCGCGGCGCCGAGCACGATGCCGGTCACGGTGACGGGCAGGCCGGTCATGCCGCCCAGAACATGGGCGATGCCGGGCAGCTGGCCCTCGGGCGCGGCGACGGGAAAAGCCCAGACGCGCAACGCGGCGAGCGGACCCGACAGGGCGATATAGGCCGACAGGCCCATGACCAACACGATCACGAAGGAGCGGAAGTCGCCGCCGCCGACGCGGGCCAGCGCGCCGAAGCCGCAATTGCCGGCGAGCGCCATGCCGTAGCCGAAGACCAGCCCGCCGGCGATGCTGGCCAGCGGATACCAGGTGTTCGACAGGTAGAGCGTCTGCGCCGGGTCGAACCAGCCGAGCGCCATGGCCAGGAAGCTGCCGATGACGGCGATGCCGATGGCGACGCCCCACATGCGCAGCCTTCGCCCGTCGTTGCCGTAAAGGGCGTCCTCGATGGCGCCCATCGAACAGAATCGCCCCAGCCGCGCCGCCAGACCGAGGCACAGGCCACCGGCCAGCCCGATCAGCGTGACGACAAGCGGTTCGCCGAGCATGTCCAGCATGGCCGGTCTCCTCCCCCCCGCGCGCCGACAGCCCTTGGCTATTTTTTCGGCGCGTCCTTGCTGCAGAACAGATCGTAGACGACCTCCATGATCCGCGTGGATCGGTCGTCGGTCAAGCTGTAGTAGATCGCCTTGCCCTCGCGGCGCGGCTTGACCAGCCCCTCCAGCCGCAGGCGCGACAGCTGCTGCGAAACGGCGGCCTGCCGGGCCGAGAGCAGTTCCTCCAGCTCCGTCACCGACTTCTCGCCGCTGGCGAGGTGGCACAGGATCATCAGCCGGCCTTCGTGGCTGATCGCCTTGAGGAAGTTCGAGGCCCGCTGCGCGTTGGCCATCATCGCGTCCAGCTCGTCCGAGCAGGTGTCGCCGGTGAACCGGGGCAGGCTGGATTCGCGGGTGTCGCCGTCCTGCGTCCCGCTCTCCGCGTAGTCGCTGTCGTCTCTGCCGGTATCCCGGTCCAACATCTCATCCCGCGGCATCGTACTCGATCCCCGATTCCATAAGCATTCGTTGCAGCAGTGGCCAGAAAAAATCCTCGCCGGGGTAACCCTCGATCCGGTCGATCTCTTGCCCGTCCCGCACCAGAATGAAGGTGGGGGTGAACCGGACGGGTCCGTCCAGCGTCAGGTCGTCGGGCACGGGCGCGGTCTTGTCGATCCGCCGCAGCGGCGCGGCGCGGCCCTCGGCGGTCTTGGGGTATTCCGGCGCGACCTCGGCATTCCAGCGGGCACACCACATGCAGCCGGCTTCCTCCGCCATCACCAGCGAGGTGTCGGCGGGCGCGGCGGCGGCCGTCAGAAATGCGAATGCCGTGGCGAAAAGCGGGGCAATCGCATTGCGAGTCTTGAATACGATCTCCATATTCGACTAATGTAATGTGTTGATGCCGGTTCGGCAAGCGACTTGACCGAAAGCGATACGGGGGGAGGAGATGTTCGACGTCACGCTTGCGGGCGCGCTGCTGGCCGGGCTCCTGTCCTTCCTGTCGCCCTGCATCCTGCCGATCGTGCCGTTCTACCTGTCCTACCTGGCCGGGTCGGGGGTGGCGACGCTGCAGGACGGGGCGCCGCTGCCGCCGGGGGTGCAGCGGCGGGCCTTCTTCTCGGCGCTGGCCTTCGCGGCCGGGGTGGCCACGATCTTCGTGGGGCTGGGCGCGGCGGCGACGGCCTTCGGGCAGTTCGTGCGCGACTGGTTCGACGTGCTGCGCTGGGTCGCGGCGGCGATCATCATCGTCATGGGGCTGCATTTCCTGGGCGTGATCCGGATCGGGTTTCTCTACCGGCAGTTCCGCTCCGAGGCGGGCAGCACCGACGGCACCACCGTGGCGGGCGCCTTCGTGATCGGGCTGGCCTTCGCCTTCGGCTGGACGCCCTGCGTGGGGCCGGTGCTGGCCGCGATCCTGTTCATGGCCGGCGGGCAGGAGACGGTGGGGCAGGGGATGGGGCTGCTTCTGACCTATGCCGTGGGAATGACCGCGCCCTTCGTGCTGGCCGCGCTGTTCATCAGGCCGTTCCTGCGCTGGATGCGCGGGTTCCGGAAACACCTGGGCACGATCGAGAAGGTCATGGGCGCGCTTCTGGTCCTGTTCGGCGTGCTGATCGCGACCGAGACCGTCAACTACATCGCCAACTGGATGGTCCAGTTCTGGCCCAACATTGGCTGACAACAGGGAGGATGGAGATGACACGGATTCTGACGATGGCTGCGGCGGTTCTGTTCATGGCAGGCGCCGCCTGGGGCGAGGAGTTGGGCGTCGGCGACGACGGGCTGCACAAATCGTCCTGGATGCGCGACACGTTCAAGGACCTGCAGGACGACCTGGCCGAGGCCAACGCCGAGGGCAAGCGCCTGATGCTGATCATCGAACAGCGCGGCTGCATCTATTGCCGCAAGATGCACGAGGAGGTCTTCGTGCGCGACGACATCGCCACCATGCTGGAGGAGGACTTCTTCGTCATCCAGATCAACATGTTCGGCGATGTCGAGGTGACCGACTTCGACGGCGAGGCGATGCGCGAGAAAGAGGCCGTGCGGCGCTGGCGCCAGCAGTTCACGCCGACGATCATGCTGTTCCCCGAGGAGGTGCCCGAGGACCAGACGGCCGAGGATGCCGCCCTGGTCGTGATGCCGGGGGCGTTCAGCGCGAACACCACCAAGAACCTGCTGACCTGGGTGCGCGACAAGATCTATCTCGAGCAGCCCAGCTTTCAGAAATACCACGCCGACATGATCAACGCACAGAAAGGCTGACGGCGATGCCGGCGCCGCGCCCGCCCCGGCCTGCGACATATGGCCAAATTCACTTAGTTGAATTTAATGTTGCGAGTCGGGCGGCCGGTGCGCTACGGTATGCCGACAGTGAGATGGGAGGACTCATGAGAAAGACATCTGCGATCCTTGCCGCAACCCTGCTGATGGCGGGCGCGGCCTGGGCTGAGCCGCCGGCGCCCGGCGAGGTGATGTTCGAGGACGGCGCGGTAATGGACTCGCTGACCGGCGTTCCGGGCGACGTGGCCAACGGCCGCGAGTTGATGAACAAGGGCTCGGGCAACTGCATCGCCTGTCACGAGGTCTCGGCGCTGTCCGATCTGCCGTTCCACGGCGAGATCGGCCCGATGCTGGACGGCGTGGCGGACCGCTGGTCCGAGGCCGAGATCCGCGGGATCGTGACCAACGCTAAGAAGATGTTCCCCGAATCGATGATGCCGTCGTTCTACAAGTCGACGGGCTACATTCGACCGGGCGACGCCTATACCGGCAAGGCGGCCGAAGAACCGCTTCCGCCGCTGCTGACGGCACAGGAAATCGAGGACGTGGTCGCCTTCCTGATGACCCTGAAGGAAGAGTGACCGTCCAGGTCAACGAAAGGAAACGAGACATGAGCATCACACGACGCGACACGCTCCTGATCGGGCTGGGCGCGGCCGCGGCGACGGTCCTTCCGTTCCGCGTGGTGGCGGCGACGGAAGACGCCATCGCCGAGTTCACCGGCGGGGCCGAGACGGGCAGCGAAGGGCTGACCCTGACCGCCCCGGAAATCGCCGAGAACGGCAACACGGTTCCGATCGAGGTGTCCGCGCCGGGCGCCGAGGCGATCCTGGTTCTGGCCGCGGGCAACCCGCAGCCGGGCGTGGCCCAGTTCAACTTCGGCCCGCTCTCGGCCTCGCAATACGCCGCCACCCGGATCCGGCTTGCCGGCACCCAGGACGTGGTGGCCGTGGCGAAGATGGCCGATGGCAGCTTCGTCAAGGCGTCGAAGGAAGTGAAGGTCACGATCGGCGGCTGCGGCGGCTGATTTCTCAGAAAGGATAAAGACATGGCAGAAGGTGTTAGACCCCGCGTCAAGGTGCCGAGATCCGCTTCCGCCGGCGAAGCGATCACCATCAAGACGCTGATCAGCCACAAGATGGAATCGGGCCAGCGCAAGGACAGCGACGGCAACGTCATCCCGCGGTCGATCATCAACCGCTTCACCTGCGCGTTCAACGGCGAGACGGTCATCGACGTCACGCTGGAGCCCGCGATCTCGACGAACCCGTACTTCGAGTTCGACGCGACCGTGCCGGAATCGGGCGAGTTCCAGTTCACCTGGTACGACGACGACGGCAGCGTCTACGAGGAAGCGAAATCCATCGAGGTCGCCTGATCGGGCCCTCTGTCCCGGCGGCGCACGGTCGCCGGGCGACACTCAGGGAGGAAATTGAATGCTAAGAGCTTGCGCTCCAAGCCTCGCGGCGATGGCCGCGGTTCTGGGTCTGGCCGCCGCGCCCGCACTGGCGCAGCCGGACGAGGACGAACTGGTCATCAACGGCGAGACCGAGATCGTCACCGAGACCGAGGCGCCCGACCACATGGAATACCTCGACACGATCTATTCCGGGTGGCGGTTCCGCGCCGACGAGACCCAGGCGCTGGAAATGGACGACTTCGACAACCCGGCGATGATCTTCGTCGACGAGGCCGCCGACGTCTGGAACACCGTCGAGGGCGCCGCCGGCGAAAGCTGTGCCTCGTGCCACGGCGACGTGTCGACCTTCGAGGGGCTGACCGCCTCGATGCCGAAGGTGGACGAGGACGGCGAGCTGGTGGTGATGGAGGATCTCATCAACGAGTGCCGGACCGAGCGCATGGAAGCCGACGCCTGGAAGTGGTCGGGCATCGACATGCAGTCGATGATCGCGCTGATCGGCGTGCAGTCCCGCGGGATGCCGATGAACGTGGCCATCGACGGCCCCGCCGCCCCCTTCTGGGAGCAGGGCAAGGAGATGTACTATACCCGCTACGGCCAGCTGGAGCTGTCCTGCGCGAACTGCCACGAGGACAATTACGGCTACATGATCCGCGCGGACCACCTGTCGCAGGGCCAGATCAACGGCTTCCCGACCTATCGCCTGAAGCAGGCGACGCTGATCTCGCGGCACAACCGCTTCCGCGGCTGCATCCGCGACACGCGGGCCGAGACCTTCGCCGAGGGCTCCGACGCCTTCCGCGCGCTGGAGCTCTACGTCGCCTCGCGCGGCAACGGCCTGTCCGTCGAGACGCCCGCCGTCCGCAACTGAACCCGGAAGCGCCCGCGCGAGTCATCGTGCGGGCGCTTTCTTCCCTGACTTATTCAAAAACGCGCATGTGTTGTGCGAGGAGCGCCCCCAGAATGATCTCGCGTCGTGATTTCCTGCAGGCCGCGATGGCCTCGGCCGCCCTCTACGGGGCCTCGGGCTTCGGCAAGTGGTCGCGGCTGGCCGCGCAGCAGGCGCTGAGCCAGGACGATCTTCTGTCCTTCGACACGTTCGGCAACGTGTCGCTGATCCACATCACCGACATCCACGCGCAGCTGAAGCCGATCTGGTTCCGCGAGCCCGAGATCAACATCGGCGTGGGCCCCAACAAGGGCGAGGTACCGCATATCACCGGCGCCGCGTTCCGCCAGCTCTACGGCATCGCCGACGGCAGCCCGTCGCATTACGCGCTGACCTACGACGACTTCGTGGCGCTGGGGAAGACCTATGGCCGGATGGGCGGGCTGGACCGCGTGGCGACCGTGGTCAACGCGATCCGCGCCGACCGGCCCGAGGCGCTGCTCCTGGACGGCGGCGACACCTGGCACGGCAGCTACACCTGCTATCACACCGAAGGCCAGGACATGGTCAACGCGATGAACGCGCTGAAGCCCGACGCGATGACCTTCCACTGGGAGTTCACGCTGGGCCAGGAGCGGGTACGCGAGCTGGTCGAGGGGCTACCCTTCGCGGCGCTGGGCCAGAACATCTTCGACGCGATGTGGGACGAGCCGGCCGAGCATTTCGCGCCCTACAAGTTCTACGAGCGTGGCGGCGTGAAGATCGCCGTCATCGGCCAGGCCTTCCCCTACATGCCGATCGCGAACCCCGGCTGGATGTTCCCCGACTACAGCTTCGGCATCCGCGACGAGAACATGCAGGAGATGGTCGACGAGGTGCGCGGGCAGGGCGCCGAGCTGGTGGTCTGCCTGTCGCATAACGGCTTCGACGTCGACAAGAAGATGGCCGGCATCGTCAGCGGCATCGACGTCATCCTGTCGGGCCACACCCACGACGCGCTGCCCGAGCCGGTGCTGGTGGGCGACACGATCATCGTGGCGTCGGGCTCGAACGGCAAGTTCGTCAGCCGCGTCGACCTCGACGTGCGCGACGGGCAGATGATGGGCTTCCGCCACAAGCTGATCCCCATCTTCTCGGACGTGATCGCGCCCGATCCGGACATGACGGCGCTGATCGACGAGCAGCGCGCGCCCTACGAGGCGGACCTGAAGGAGGTGGTCGGCACCACCGACTCGCTGCTCTACCGGCGCGGCAACTTCAACGGCACCTGGGACGACCTGATCTGCGACGCGCTTCTCGAAGAGCGCGAGGCGGACATCGCCATGTCGCCGGGCGTGCGCTGGGGCCCCAGCCTGATGCCGGGCGAGCCGATCACCCGCGAGGACATCTGGAACGTCACCTCGATGACCTACGGCAAGGCCTATCGCACGGAAATGACCGGCGAATTCATCAAGATCGTGCTGGAGGACGTGGGCGACAACCTGTTCAACCCCGACCCCTACTACCAGCAGGGCGGCGACATGGTGCGGATCGGCGGCATGAGCTACCGCATCGACATCACCAAGCCGCAGGGCGAGCGGATCTCGGACCTGACCCTGCTGAAGACGGGCGAA
Organism: Psychromarinibacter sediminicola; assembly: GCF_029168335.1. Lineage (GTDB taxonomy): Bacteria > Pseudomonadota > Alphaproteobacteria > Rhodobacterales > Rhodobacteraceae > Psychromarinibacter > Psychromarinibacter sediminicola. Next base: position 24,305 of record NZ_JARGYC010000008.1, on the reverse strand, counting down.
TCCATCGACCCGGCCAAGAGCTACGTCGTCGCCGGCTGGGCCAGCGTGAACGAGGGCACCGAGGGCCCGCAGATCTGGGACGTGGTGGAGAACTACATCAAGCGGCACGGCACCGTCGTGGTCGAGCCGCGGGACAACGTGCAGGTGGTGCGCGGCTGAGCGGCCTGCAAGACGGAGGATGAGGCATGAGTGAACCCGAGAACAAGGTCACGCGGCGGGGCGTCCTGGCCGGCGCGGCCGCCGGCGGCGCGGCGCTGGCCGCGGGTGCGGCGAAGGCCGAGGGCGACCCGCTGATCACCGAGGTGCAGCCCTGGGCGCAGGGGCTGGGCGAGGGCGTGGACGCCACGCCCTACGGCCTGCCCATCGAGTACGAGTCGGACGTGATCCGGCGCAACGTGGAGTGGCTGACGGCCGACACGATCAGCTCGATCAACTTCACGCCGATCCATGCGCTGGACGGCACGATCACCCCGCAGGGCTGCGCCTTCGAGCGGCACCATTCGGGCGCCATCGAGCTGAAGAAGGAAGACTACCGGCTGATGATCAACGGGCTCGTGGACCGGCCGCTCGTTTTCACCTATGCCGACCTGGAGCGCTTCCCGCGCGAGAACCACGTCTATTTCTGCGAATGCGCCGCCAATACCGGCATGGAATGGGCCGGCGCGCAGCTGAACGGCGCGCAGTTCACGCACGGGATGATCCACAACATGGAATATTCCGGCGTCTCGCTGCGCACCCTGCTGAACGAGGCGGGGCTGGGCGCCGCGGGCGATCTTGCCGACAAGTGGGTCTTCGTCGAGGGCGCGGATGCCTCGTCGAACGGCCGCTCGATCCCGATGGAGAAGGCGCTCGACGACGTGCTGGTCGCCTTCAAGGCCAACGGCGAGGCGCTTCGCATGGAGCATGGCTATCCCGTCCGGCTGGTGGTGCCGGGCTGGGAAGGCAACATGTGGGTGAAGTGGCTGCGCCGGATCGAGGTGACGGACGCCCCGGTGGAAAGTCGCGAGGAGACGTCGAAATACACCGACGTGCTGGCCGACGGCACGGCGCGCAAGTGGACCTGGGTGATGGACGCGAAATCGGTCATCACCTCGCCCAGCCCGCAGATGCCGATCCCCCACGGTCCCGGCCCGATGGTCATCACCGGCATGGCCTGGTCGGGCCATGGCAGGATCACCCGCGTCGACGTCTCCAAGGACGGCGGCAAGACGTGGGAGACCGCGCGGCTCGGCACGCAGGGCGACAGCAAGGCGCTGACCCGTTTCTACCTCGATATAGAGTGGGACGGCAGCGAGATGTTCCTGCAGTCGCGCGCCATGGACGAGACCGGCTACGTGCAGCCCACCAAGACGCAGCTCCGCGAGGTGCGCGGGCTGAACTCGATCTATCACAACAACTGTATCCAGACCTGGTGGGTCAAGGAAAACGGCGAGGCGGAAAATGTCGAAGTTTCTTAACCTGTTCGCGCCCTCCCTGGGCGGTGCCGCCGCCGTTCTGGGCGGGGCCTATATCCTCGCCGACCAGTTCGTCGTGGACATGCCGGCGCCGGCGCGCGGCGAGCTCGTGACGCCGGCCGAGGCCGAAAGCCACGCACCGGCCGCCGAGGAGACCGCCGCAGCCGACAGCGACATGGCCGCCGTGGAGACGGCCGAGGCCGAACCCGAGGCCGTAGCGATCCCGGAGGCCACCGAGGCCGCCTATGAGCCGGGACCGACCTTCGGGCTGGGCCGGGAGGCGACCGACGAGGAGATCGCCGCCTGGGACGTCAACGTAATGCCCGACGGCAGGGGCCTGCCCGAAGGCTCCGGCTCGGTGCTGGACGGCGAGACACTGTTCGTCGAGCGCTGCGCCGTCTGTCACGGCGACTTCGCGGAAGGCGTCGGCAACTGGCCGAGCCTGGCCGGTGGAGAGGGCACGCTGGCCGATGCGGACCCGGTGAAGACGGTGGGCAGCTACTGGCCCTACCTGTCGACCGCCTTTGACTATGTCCACCGCTCGATGCCCTTCGGCGACGCGCAGAGCCTGACGGCGGACGAGACCTATGCCATCGTCGCCTACATCCTCTATTCCAACTACCTCGTGGAGGACGATTTCGTCCTGTCGGACGAGAACTTCCTGGATGTCGAGATGCCCAACGCCGACGGCTTCATCGTCGACGACCGGGCCGAGACGGAATATCCCGACTGGCGGACCGAGCCCTGCATGGAGAACTGCAAGGACGCGGTCGAGATCACCATGCGCGCGACCGTGCTGGACGTAACGCCCGAGGAGGAGAATGCCGAGGAAACGGCCGACGACGAGCAGATGGTCGAGGAACCGGTCACCGAGGACAGCACCGAGGAGGAGGCGGCCGAAGCGACAGCCGAGATGGCCCAGCCCGAGGAGGACGAGGAGATCGACCCCGAACTGGTCGCCGCCGGCGAGGCCGCGTTCCGCAAGTGCAAGGCCTGCCACCAGGTGGGCGACGGCGCGAAGAACCGCACCGGCCCGGTGCTGAACGGCGTGGTCGGCCGGGTGGCCGGGGCTATCGAGGACTTCCGCTACTCCAACGCGCTTGAGGACCTGAACGAGGAAGACTTCGTCTGGACCGAGGAGCATCTGGCCGCCTTCCTCGAAGACCCGCGCGGCTATATCAAGGGCAACAGGATGTCCTTCGCCGGCTTCCGGGACGAGGCGGACATCGAGGCGGTCATCGCCTATCTGCGGACCTTCGAGTGATGCGCCGCACCGGCCCCGGTATCTCCCTGGCTGCCGTCGTCTGCTTCGGGCAGGCCGCGGCGGCTGCCGAGATCGGCGATGCCGAGCGGGGCGAGGCGCTTTTCGAACAGTGCTCGGGCTGCCACCAGGTCGGCCCGGACGCGGTGAACCGGATCGGGCCGGTGTTGAACAACGTGTTCGGCCGGCCCGCCGCCTCTGTCGAGGGCTTCCGCTATTCCACCGCCTTCGAGCGCGCCGGCGCGAAGGGGCTGGAATGGCATATCGACACGCTGTCGGCCTTTCTGGAAAACCCCAAGGCCATCGTCCCGCGCAGCCGGATGAGCTTTCGCGGCATCGCCGATCCGCAGGAGCGGGCCGACCTGATCGCCTACCTGCGGACCTTCTCGGCCTCGCCCCGCGACATCCCCGAGGCCGACCCCACGGCGCCGCCCACCGACCACGATGTCGACCCCGAGATCCTGGCGATTCCCGGGGATGCCGAATACGGCGCCTACCTGTCCTCGGAATGCACCACCTGCCACCAGGCCGAGGGCGGGGACGAGGGCATCCCCTCGATCGTCTACTGGCCCGAGGAGGATTTCGTCGTCGCGATGCACGCCTACAAGTCGAAGGCGCGCGAGCACCCGGTGATGAACATGATCGCCGGCCGCCTGAACGACGAGGAGATTGCGGCGCTCGCCGCATATTTCGCGGCCCCGGAGGACTAGGGGGCGCATTACAGGGAGGAGGAGAGAATGACTTTGGACAGACGCACATTCCTGGGCACGGCCGCCGTCGCGACGCTGGCGGCTCCGATGGTCCGGGCCCAGGGCAAGCCGAAGGTTGTGGTGATCGGCGGCGGCGCGGGCGGCGCCACGGCGGCGCGCTACATCGCCAAGGACAGCGATGGCGCCATCGACGTGACGCTGGTCGAGCCCACGCGGAAATACTACACCTGCTTCTTCTCGAACCTCTATATCGGCGGCTTCCGCGATCTGGCCTCGATCGGCCATACCTACGGCACGCTCGCCTCGGACTACGGCATCAACGTCGTCCATGACTGGGCGGTCGGCGTGGATCGCGACGCGATGACGGTGACGCTGACCGGCGGCGACACGCTGCCCTACGACAAGCTGATCCTGTCGCCCGGCATCGATTTCGTCGACGGCGCGGTGCCCGGTTGGGACATCACCGCGCAGAACGCGATGCCGCATGCCTACAAGGCCGGCTCGCAGTCGGAACTGCTGAAGGCGCAGGTCGAGGCGATGCCGGAAGGCGGGCTCTACGCGATGGTCGCGCCGCCGAACCCCTACCGCTGCCCGCCGGGGCCCTACGAGCGGATCAGCATGGTCGCGCATGTCCTGAAACAGACCAACCCCAGCGCCAAGATCCTGATCGTCGACCCCAAGCAGTCGTTTTCCAAGCAGGCGCTGTTCGAGGAGGGCTGGCAGAAGCACTATGGCGGCATGGTCGAACGCATCGGCCCGGACTTCGGCGGCGCGAATGTCAGCGTGAACCCGGACGAGATGACCGTCGATATCGACGGGGCGGTCGAAAAGGTCGATGTCTGCAACGTGATCCCCGCGATGAAGGCGGGCCGCATCGCCGAGCTGGCCGGCGTGACCGACGGCAACTGGGCCCCCGTCAATGCCTCTGACATGTCGACCAAGGCGGACCCGGATGTCTACGTGCTGGGCGACGCCAGCGCGCAGGGCGACATGCCGAAATCCGGCTTCTCGGCCAACTCCCAGGCGAAGGTCTGCGCCAACGCCGTGCGCGGGGCGCTCACCGGCAGCCGCGTGTTCCCGGCCAAATACGCCAATACCTGCTGGTCGCTGATCGACGAGAACGACGGCGTGAAGGTCGGCGCCACCTACGAGGCGACGCCGGATAAGATCGCCAAGGTCGACGGCTTCATCAGCCAGACCGGCGAGGACGCCGACCTGCGAAAGGCCACCTACGAGGAATCCGTCGGCTGGTACGCCGGCATCACCGCCGACATGTTCGGCTGACTGCAGCGTCCCCGGGTCCGGACGCGCGGGATCCGGGGGCCTGACCATGCAAGAGAGGACCAAGTGATGAAAAGACTACTCGCCGCCGCCGCCGCGCTGACCCTCGCCGGCCCGGCGCTGGCCCAGGACCCGATCGTTCACGACTACGACGGCAGCTTCGAGGACGCCTCCTTCGCCGTGGAAACGGCGATCGTGAACCGGGGGCTGGTGATCGACTATGTCAGCCATGTCGGCGACATGCTGAACCGCACGGGCGAGGATGTGGGCAGCGACGTGACGCTGTTCGAGGCCGCCGACATCTACATCTTCTGCTCGGCCGTCGTCAGCCGCGAGGTGATGGAGGCCGACCCGATGAACCTGCAGCACTGCCCCTACGGCATCTTCGTGGCCGAGCGGGACGGGCAGGTGATGATCGGCCACCGCGACTATCCCGACGGCGCGATGGACGCGGTCGAGGACCTGCTGGAAGGCATCATCGAAGAGGCGATGGCCGGCTGACGCGGCCGCGCACAGGCAATCGCCCGTTCCGGGGCGCACCGGGGCGGGCGGGATTGATCCAGATCATCCCGCGCGGGGCCTCCGGCTGGTAGGTGTCCCGAAAGGACCGGTCTCATGCTTGAAACCCTCATCGACAGCTATGGCGAGCCAGCGCTGCTGGGCGGGCTGGGCGTGCTTGTCGGCCTTCTGTTCGGCGCGGCGGCGCAGCACTCGCGGTTCTGCCTCCGGGCGGCGACCATCGAGGTGTCCGAGCACCGGCTGGGCGAGCGCATGGCCGTTTGGCTTCTGGCGTTTTTCTCCGCACTGAGCGTCACGCAGCTGGCCATCCGCAGCGGCGTCCTCGACGTCACGGGGTCGCGCCAGCTGGCGGCCACCGGCTCGCTCAGCGGGGCGATCCTGGGCGGGCTGATGTTCGGCGCGGGCATGATCCTGGCGCGCGGCTGCGCCAGCCGACTTCTGGTGCTGTCGGGCACGGGCAACATGCGCGCCCTGGTGACGGGGCTCGTCGTCACGCTGGTGGCGCAGGCGAGCTATACCGGCATTCTCGCGCCGGCGCGCGAGGCGCTGGCAACGCTCTGGACGGTGCCGGGCGGCGCGGCGCGGGACCTGGGCCAGATCCTCGGGCTCGGCCCGCGGGTGCCGCTGGTGTTCGGGCTTTTCGGACTGGCCGGTGCCTTCGCGCTGGCCTTCCATCGCCGGATCGGGGCGACGCGCTGGATCGCGGCGATGCTGGTGGGCGTGGCCGTGGCCCTGGGCTGGATCGGCACCTACGCCATCGCGGCAGTGTCCTTCGAGGTCATCCCGATCTCGTCGGTCACCTTCACCGGGCCGTCCACCGACACCCTGATGGCGCTGGTTGCGGAGCGCTCGGTCGTGCTGTCCTTCGGTATCGGACTTGTCCCCGGCGTCTTCGTCGGCTCGGCCGCCACGGCGCTTCTGGCGCGCGAATGGAAGATCGAGCGCTTCGGGCCGGATACGCCGATGGAGCGCTACATGCTGGGCGCCGTCCTGATGGGCTTCGGCGCGATGCTGGCCGGGGGCTGCGCCGTGGGCGCCGGGGTCTCGGGCGGCGCGATCCTGTCGCTGACCGCCTGGGTCGCGGTGGCGTCGATGTGGGCCGGCGCGCTGATCATGCAGCTGCTGATAGCGCGCCGGGGGCCCGTGGCGGTGACGCCGTAGACCTGCCCGGCGCGTCCTTCCTAGCTGTCCGCGGCCTCGAACCGATACCCGTCCCCCTCCGCCACGACGCGCCCGGTCCCGCCATGCGGCAGGTGGAAGCCGATGACCGTCCGCGCCTCCTCGGCCAGCCGGCCCATCAGCGCGGTGCGTGTCGCCGCCGCCGTCTCCGGATCCTGATCGTTGGCCGTGGCCCAGCCGGGCCGGGCAAAGGCGACATGGGCGTTCGCCACCGCATCCCCGATCACGAACACGCCGTCGCCGCCGCCCACATCGAAGGACATGTGGCCGGGCGTATGCCCGAAAGTGCCCACGGCGACGATGCCGGGTAGCACCTCGTCGTCGTCCTCGAAGAACTCCATCTGGTCCGCGACCATCTCCAGCCGCCGCGCCGCGCCGACGGCGAAGGCCTGCCGTTCCGCCCCGATGGTGTTTACCGTCTCGGGGTCGGTCCAGTAGTCCCATTCCGCACGCCCCATCATCAGCCGCGCGTTGGGGAAGGCGGGGTCGCCGAAATCGTCCAGCAGCCCCCACAGGTGGTCGGGATGGGCATGGGTGAAGACCACCTCCGTCACGTCCTCGGGCGCGACGCCCGCCGCGTCCAGGCTCTCGAACAGCTCGCCCGCCGAGGGCATGAAGGTCGCGCCGGCGCCGACGTCGAACAGCACGGTGCGCGTGTCGTCCTGGTAGAGCGTGACGTTACAGGGCGGGGTCAGCTGGTCGCCGGAGACGCCGTGCGCCTTCAGGATCGGCGCAAGCTCCTCCTCCGGCAGACCGCCGAGGACGAAGCTGCGGGGCAGGACCAGGTTGCCGTCGCTCACCGTGCGCACCGTTCCGGCCCCCGCCGGTATCTCGGCCACCGCGAAGCGCGGCAGCAGCGCGCCCGCGCCGGCCGCTGCCAGCCCCGCCAATACCTCGCGCCTGTGCATGATACTGTCCTCCCAAAGATTTCGATAATTGAATTTGATGGGAGCCGGGAGGCGAATGCAACCGGAAATTTCGGGCGGCGGCGGCCGGGCGGCCGGCTAGCGGTCCAGCCCGTTCCGGCGCGCGACGAAATCCGCCAGGTGTGGGACGTAATCCTCGGGGCCGTCGCCACCGTCGGCACAGGCCATCGCAAAGCTGTTCTTGGCCGCGTTGCCGACGGGATTGGCGAGCCCGGCATCGTCGGCCAGGCTCTCCAGATACCGCAGATCCTTGAAGGCATTGGACAATGTGAATTTGTGCGCCTCGCGGTTGCCCTCGATCACGTAGCCCATGAAGGTCTGGTAAAAGCCGCAATCCATCCGGCTTCCGCGGATCACGCTGTCGAAGGTCTCGCGCGAGAGGCCGACCTTCTCGCCCAGCGCCAGCGCCTCGGCATACAGCGCGGCATAGCCGAGCGACAGGAAGTTGTTGAGCAGCTTCATCTTGTGGCCGTCGCCGGTGGCACCGATGCGGACGATGTTGGCGGCCCATGTCTCGACCACCGGGCGGATCCGGTCGAACACCTCCGGATCGGCGCCGATCATCGCCGAGAGCGTTCCTTCCTCGGCCTGAACCGGCGTGCCGCCCAGCGGCGCGTCGGCCATGTGGACGCCGCGCGCCGCGAGGGTCTCGGCGAGCTGCGCCGTCGACACCGGATCGGCGGTGGAGCAGTCGACGACGACATCGCCCGCGTCGAGCCCGTCCGACAGCGCCTCGACGATCGCCTCGACCTGCGGCGATCCCGGCGCGCAGATGAACACGATGGACGAGGCCCGCGCCAGCTCCTCCAGCGTCGCGGCCTCGCTCGCGCCGCGCGACAGCAGATCCTCGACGGGCGCGCGGTTGCGGTGGGCGATGACCGTCAGCGGATAGCCGGCGGCCAGAATGTTCTTGGCCATCCCGTGCCCCATGAACCCGGTTCCCACGAAGCCGATCTTTTCCTGTGCCATCTCTCTCTCCTTGTTCTGGGGGCGTCTGGTCCGGCGACCTCCGACGGCGCGCGCGCGTCTTGCGCCGGGTGCGGAGGCGCGGCCGGGCCAGACTATTGAAACCCGCCGGCGCGGGAAAGCCCGGTTTCGGAGGGCCGGGCAGGGCGTTGTCCGCAACGTTGGACGCGCTGGCGCACGCGCCTAGGTTGGGCCTTGAGCAAATCGGGGACATGGTGTCCCTTGCGAACGCAAAACAGCGGCCGGACTCCGCGCCTGAGGTAGGGGAAGAGACATGAGCGGACTTCTGGCGCTTCTCGACGACGTGGCGGCGATTGCCAAGGTGGCGGCGGCCTCGGTCGACGATGTCGTCGGGCAGGCGGTCAAGGCGTCCTCAAAGGCAGCCGGTGCGGTGATCGACGACGCGGCGGTCACGCCGAAATTCGTCCACGGCTTCTCGGCCGAGCGGGAGCTTCCGATCGTCTGGAAGATCGCGCGCGGCTCGCTCTTCAACAAGCTCGTCATCCTGCTGCCGCTCGCGCTGTTGCTGTCGCTCTTCGCGCCGTGGGCGATCACCCCGCTGCTGATGCTGGGCGGCGCCTATCTGTGTTTCGAAGGGGCCGAAAAGGTCTGGCATGCGCTCAACCCCCACGACCACCACGCCGAGAAGGTCTACGCCGAGAAACTTGCGGACGCCCACCTGGAGGAGAAAAAGGTTTCCGCAGCGATCAAGACGGACTTCATCCTGTCGGCCGAGATCATGACGATCACGCTCGCGGCGCTGCCCGCGGATCTGTCGATCTGGTTCGTGGCCGGGGCGCTCGCGGTTGCAGGGATGATCATCACCCTGGTGGTCTACGGCGCGGTCGCGCTGATCGTGAAAGCCGACGACGTGGGGCTGCACATGGCCTCTGCCGGGCGGCTTGCTGCTACGCGGACGCTCGGGGTCTGGATCGTTCGCAGCATGCCCGGGCTGATGTGGCTGCTGGTGGTCGTCGGGACGGCGGCGATGATCTGGGTCGGGGGCTCGATCATCGTCCACGGGCTGCACGAGTTGGGCCTGCACGCGCCCTACGACGTCATCCACGACCTCGCGGGCGCGGCGGCACAGGCGGTCACGACCGCGCCGGGCGCCGTGGCATGGATCGTGACGGCCGTGCTGGACGGGCTGATCGGGCTGTTGCTCGGGGCCCTCCTGATCCCGCTGGTGAAATACGTCATAGCGCCGGCCCGGGCGGTCCTCGGAAAGCGTACCGGCGCGAAGGCGGGATGACGGCCCGGCCGAAGCCGCCGGGACGGTAGTCGAGGTTGTTCGGGTCGCCGGCAAGGCGGGCAGGTCTCTGAGGACGTCCAAGACGGCCCTGGACGCGAAGGCCCACGAAGAGCTGGGTGCGGCGGCCGGGCGGCGGCTGAGGCTTGAGCTGGCCGGGACGCAAAGGCCCGGGGACGTGGCACAAGAGGTGCGCAAGCCGCTGTCGATCGTCGCCACGAAAAAATACGTTCATTGATCGGAGACGAGCCGTCCCACGACGGCCGGGCGGGGCCCGGCCGGGCGCGAAAGGGCAGTATGAATGAGGTTCTCGAAAGACTCCGGCGCCTGGTGGCACGCCGGCGCCGGAGCGACTATCGTCGGGATCTCGACGACATGCGCGGGCCGCGTCCGAAGAGCGGGCCGCGCCGACCTGGGAGGCACGATGTCTGGATGTTGCGACACGGGGCAGGGCGCTGGGACCGATCCCGACCTCTACATGGAGGCCGCGCTTGACGTGCCGCCCGCGCCCGAGGCCGTGCGCGCGGAGCTGAAGGACCGGCTGATCCCGCTGAGGGGCGGGTTCTTCGAGATGGGCACGCGCCAGTCGCGGTTCCCCGAGGATTACGACTCCCCCCGCCGCAAGGTAAAGCTCTCGCCCTTTAGCATCTCGGCGACCGCCTGCACCAATGCCGACTATGCCCGCTTCGTGGAGGCGACCGGCTATCGCACCGTCGCCGAACGCGAGGGGTGGTCCTATGTCTTTCACCTGCTGCTCGACGACCCCGCCGCTCATCCCGTCTCGCCTCCCGGCCTGCGCTGGTGGCGCAAGGTGAAGGGCGCGTGCTGGTTCGCGCCGGAGGGCCCGGGCAGCGACGTGGCGGGCCGCGCGGATCATCCGGTGGTCCATGTCGCGTGGTTCGATGCGCTGGCCTATTGCAGCTGGGCCGGGCTGGCCCTGCCGACCGAGGCGCAATGGGAATTCGCTGCGCGCGGGGGGCTGGCCCGCAAGAAGTTTCCCTGGGGCAACGAGATGATGCCGGACGGCACGCCCGCGATGAACACGTGGCAGGGGCGCTTTCCGACCGAGAACACGGAAGAGGACGGCTATCTCGGCACGGCGCCGGTGACCGCCTTCGCGCCGAACGGCTACGGGCTCTACAACGCCTGCGGCAATGTCTGGGAATGGGCGCGCGACCGCTACGCGCCGCATCCGCCGAAGGGCCCGTTCCCGCTGCGCGATCCGGGCGGCGCACCGGACGGCTATGCCCGCGTCCAGCGCGGCGGCTCCTACCTCTGCCATGTCAGCTACTGCGACCGGTACCACGTCCATTCGCGGACCCGGAACGACCCTGACAGCTCGACCGGCAACTCGGGCTTCCGCGTCGCCTGCGAAGGGCCATGAGCCGCCCTAGCCGGTGCGCAGGGCTTCCGTCGCGCTCCGCAGGGACCGGATCATCTGGCGGATCGGACCGAACTCGGCGGAGCGGCGGTGCATGGTGACGCCGGTGGGAATGCTCCAGGAAAAGCCGTCCATCTCGACCTCGGCAAGGTCGATCCCGGCGTCGGACCCGGCAAGCGGCGTGGGCATGCAGGCAAGGAACCGATGCTCGGCGATCATCTTGAACGCGATCTGCAGCGAGTGACTTTCCAGCGCCAGCCGAGGCTCTGGCAGGCCGCGGGCGCGGAAATAGTCCCGGATCCGCAGGTTCGCCTGCTGCCCGCTGAAGAGGCATAGCCACGGGTAGGTCAGCGTGTCCTCCAGCGTCACGGTCTCGTTGCGAAACAAGGGATGGTCGCGCGAGGCGAAGACGGCGTTCCTTTGACGGTAGAGCTCCTCGGTCAGAAAGTCCGAGCCGAGCTCGTGAACCTCTTCGGGCATGCCGCCCGCATAGGCCCGGATGTCGCCGCGGGCGAGTTCGGGCAGAAGCTCGTTGCCGACGCCGGTGGAGACCTGGATGCGCAGGTTCGGAAACCGGCGGCGCAGGTCGGCCAGCATGCCGGGAAAATGGATCGAGCAATAGACCGGACCGCCGCCGAGCCGCATGACGCCGCCCATGCCGCTGGACTGCGCGCCGATCTCCACGATGGCGGCGTTCCACGAGGCCTCGATCTCGCGCGCGCGGGCATAGAGGGCCTCGCCCGCCTCGGTCAGCCGCACGCCGCGCGGCAGCCGGACCAGCAGTTCGGTGTCGAGCGCCTCCTCGAGAAGGCGGATGGACTTCGTCATCGCGGGCTGGCTGATGTTCAGGTTCCGCGCTGCGCCGTGGATCGACGAGGCCTCGACCACGCCGAGGAAGTGCTGAAGTCTCCAGATGTCCCGCATGTTTCGCCTCTCTCCCGGGATAACCCTAGGCTATTCCGGGGATGCCGGGAAGCACTTGTGCTGATCGGGCGGAGGACCGACGCGCGTGCCGCCGTGTCCGAGGCAGCGGCGCGCTGGCCTGGGAGGTTCGGCGCGACGCGCGGCGGCGTCAGTTCGGGAAAAGCGATGCCGATCGGGTCGATCCGCCCCCGTGGCGCGGTCGTCCGGCGTCAGGGCTCGAACCGCAGGACCGCGCCAAAGCGGTGCGTCGTGCCCGGCGGCGAGGGCACAAGCGCGCCGCTCTCGATCAGGTCGGCGCGCCGGCGGCGCTCGTGGGTCGCGGGCTCGATGCAGATCAGGCCGGTGCCGGGCGACATGTTCCGCAGCGTCTGGAGAACGGGGAACGCGCCGCCGTCGTAGTCGATACGGAAGGTCGGACCGCCCGGCGTGCCGAGGGTGACCTGCGATGCCGGCCGGCTCGGGCGCGTGGTGATCGCGTCCGTACCGAGAGCGCTTTCGGTCAGGTCCGCGCCGTTCAGATGCAGCCGGCTGGTTCCGCGCGCGAGCGGCAGGCCGAGATTGACGTGGTACATCGCCATGACCGGCACCGGCTGGCCGATGACGTCCAGCGCGTCCGCGATCCGGATCTCGCGCGCGCCGAGCGGGATCTCGACCTCGCGTCGCAGCCGCAGCGTGCCGGTGCCGAGCGCGAATTGGCGGGCTTCGGCCTCGATGCGGAAAACGCATGTGTCGCCGCTCCACCGCGCCGCCGCCGACAGGATGCGCGCCGGGGTCTGCATCATGCCGCCGTGCTGCAGATAGGCGGTGCCGTCCACGGTCTCGGCGGCGCGGATATGGTCGAATCCGCAGGTCTGCAGAAGGCCGTAGAGCGTGCCGTTCGTTCCCGAGGTCAGGCGGGTCTGCGCGCCGTTCGGTCCGGTCCAGAAATACGGCACGCCATCGCACCAGACGGCGCCGATATCGCACAGGCGGTCGGGCAGAAGCTCGACCCGCAGGCCGGCCCCCGCCTCGATCCGCATGACCCGCTGCCCGCGCGCCGGACCGTCCGCGACCTGCAGATGCTCGATGCCGAAAAGCGCACCGGGATCGGGCAGGGCGCGCTCCAGGTCTTGCCGCGTCCAGTCCTCGCCGAAGAGCCGCACCATCAGAGCGACAGGGTCTCGCCGGTTTCGGGATCGAACACATGCCACGTATCCTCGAGAACCGTCAGAGGCACCGCGCTTCCGGTCCTGGGCAGCGTGTCGTCCGCGGCCGCGCCGCTGGCGACGCGAACGCCGACCTCCTGCTTGCCGATCCGCCCGAAAACGAACGCCTCGTGACCGAGCCATTCCTGCCCCTCGACGGGCAGCGACAGCGTGTCGGGGCCGGGCGCGTCGGCGATGACGAAATGCTCGGGGCGGACGCCCACCTCGACCGTCTGGCCCGGCACGAGGCGGTCCGAGAGACGCTTGAGGCGCGCGTCCGACGCCGGGAGGAACAGGCTGTCGGACGCACGGACGTGCAGGCCGTTTTCGGCCATCTCGGCGGTGCCGGAGAAGAAGTTCATCTCGGGGGATCCGAGGAACCCCGCGGTGAAGCGGTTCTTCGGGTTGAGGTAAAGCTCCTGCGGCGTGCCGATCTGCATGACTTCGCCATGGTCGAGCAGCGCGATCCGGTCGGCCATCGTCATCGCTTCGACCTGGTCGTGGGTCACGAAGATCGAGGTCGCGCCGAGCTGGTCGTGGAGGCGCCGGATCTGGTGGCGCGTCGCCGTCCTGAGCTTGGCATCCAGGTTCGACAGCGGCTCGTCGAAGAGGAACAGCTTGGGCTTGCGCACGATGCAGCGCCCCATCGCGACGCGCTGACGCTGTCCGCCCGACAGCGCCGACGGCTTGCGGTCTTCGAGCCCGTGGAGATCCAGCATCTCGACCGCCTCGGCCACGCGCTCCTGGATCAGCGCCTTGTCCTCGTTCCGCATCCGTAGCGCGAAGCTCATGTTGTCGCGCACGGTCATGTGCGGATAAAGCGCATAGCTCTGGAACACCATCGCCATGTCGCGGTCCGAGGGATCGGTGCCGGTGATGTCCGCGCCCGCGACCGTCACCCGCCCGCCCGAGATGGACTCGAGCCCGGCGATCATCCGCAGAAGGGTGGATTTGCCCGACCCCGACGGACCGACGAGGCAGACGAACTCGCCGGCCTCGAGTTCGAGGTCGATCTCGGGAATGACGACGTGCTTGCCGTAGGCCTTGCGGAGTTTTTCCAGCGTCAGGTATGCCATGTCTTGCCTCACTTCACGGCGCCGGCCATCAGGCCGCGCACGACGTATCGTTGCCCGAACAGGATCAGGATCAGCGCCGGGACCATCGACAGGACCGAGGCGGACGCCATTTCGCCGTAACGGATCTGGTGTTCCTGCGCGAAGGTCGCGATCGCGACCGGTGCGGTCATCGTGTCCTGGTCGGTCAGGTTCAAGGCGATGGCGAAGTCCGACCAGGACTGGATGAAGGCCAGCGCCCCCGCCGCCGCCATGCCGCCGAACGAGAGCGGCAGGACGATCCGGCGGAAGACCTGCCCATAGCTGCACCCGTCCATCCGCGCCGCCTGGATCAGGTCGTTGGGGATGTTCAGCAGGAACCCGACCATCAGGAACACGGTCTGCGGCAGGGCGTGGACGATATGCGTCAGGATCACCGCGGTATAGGTGCCGTGCAGCCCCAGGTTCGAGAACATGACGTACCACGAGCCCACGAAGGTCAGCGTCGGCAGCATGTGGAACACCAGCGCCCAGCCGAGGAGCAGGAATGTCGCCCATTTCGGCGGCTCCAGCCGGACGACGGTGAAGGCCGCCAGCGTCGCGATGACCAGCACGATCACCGTCGAGACGACCCCCACGAGCGCGCTGTTCCAGAGGTTCATCAGGAAGTCCGACTGCCGCGAGAACAGCAGCGTGCGGTAGTTGTCGAGGATCGGCGTCGCGAAGCCGGTGCCCATCAGGATGTCGATCTGCCGCTTGAACGAGTTCGACAGGATCCAGAACATCGGCCCGACGATGATGAGCGCATAGCCCCAGGCGACGAGGTGGCCGCCCAGAAAGCCCTTGCGCGCTGACTTGCCGCTCATTCCGCGATCTCCTTCGCCTTGCGTCGTGCCCGGATCACGAGGTTCACGGCAACGATCAGAACGGCGACCGCCACCAGCGTCAGCAGCGACATGGCCGAGCCGACGCCGACCCGGTCCTGCGCGAAGAAGGTCCGGTAGATCGAGAAGTTGATGACCTCGGTGGCCGTGCCCGGGCCGCCCGCGGTCAGGAGGTAGACCTCGTCGAAGACCTTGAACGTCAGCACGATGCGAAGCCCCGCTGTGATCAGGATGGTCGGGATCATCAGCGGGATCGTGACGTAGCGCAGTTCCTGCCAGTTCGTCTTCACGTCGAACCGCGCCGCTTCGAACACCTCGTCGTCGAGGCTTTCCAGGCCGGTCAGCATCAGCAGGAAGACGAAGGGCGTCCAGTGCCAGATATCGACCATGATGACCGAGGCGAGCGCCACGTCGGGGTTGCCGAGGAAATCGACGGGCCCCAGCCCGACATAGCCCAGAAGCGTGTTCACCGCGCCGAAATCGCGCCCGAGCAGCAGCCGCCACATGGCGCCGATGACGATCGGCGGGATCACGATCGGCATGAGGAAGATCGTCGTCAGCGCGACCCGCCCGAAGCCCGACGCGCGCCGGGCCGCCAGCGCCATCGCGAAGCCAAAGATCATCTGCGCGGTGACGGCGCAGACCGCGAAGACGATCGTGTTGCGCACACCGGCCCAGTAGACCGGCTCGTGCTGGAAGAGCTGTTCGAAATTGTCGAGGCCGGTAAAGCTCGTGTCGGCCCGGCCGTCGATCCATTCGACGTCCGACAGCGAGAGGCCGACGAGGTTGAAGACCGGGTAGATCGTCAGGACGATCAGCAGCAGGGCGGCCGGCAGAAGCGAGCCGTAGCGCCAGATCCTGTTGCGCCTCTGGGCGGTCGTTGCGGACATGGGAAGGGGTTCCGTCGGAAGTTGGACCGGTGCGCCGCGGACACGGCGCACCGGACGCGCCGTATTACAGCTTCGATGGCTCGTCGATGTCGTAGCCCGCTTCGGTCAGGATGCGGTACATCTCGTCGGCCGCCTGGTTCAGCGCCTCGGTCGGGGTGATCTCGCCGATCACCGCCTGATTGAGGAACAGCGAAATCGCGTCCTTGATCTGGCTGCCCTCGGGAAGCGGCATGTTCATGTGGCTCACCGCCGCGTTGCCGGAGAAGGCGGGCAGGAAGGCGAAGGACGGGTTGTCGCCGGCCGAGTCCGCAAGATCGTCGCGCACCGGGATGCCGCCCGACTGGACATAGTAGAGCTGCTGCTCCTTCGCCTGGAACCAGTCGAGGAAGTCGAGCGCGGCGGATTTCGCCTCGTCCGACACGTTCCTGGGGACCGCCGCCACCCAGTGACCGGCCGCCGAGGCGTGCTCATGCCCTTCGGCGGCGGGGATCAGCGCGGTCCCGATCTTGCCGGCGACGATCGAGTTGTTGGGATCGTTCAGCACCGGGTAGGCCGCGACCACGGCGATCGCATGCGCGCCGCGCCCCGTGGACATCAGCTGGATCAGCTCGGCCTGCGCGACGGCGCCCGAGTTGGGCGGGCCGGCCTCGTTCGCCAGTTCGATATAGGTTTCGAGCGCCGCGAGGGCTTCGGGCGAGGCGATGGTCACGTTGTAGTCGCCCGCCGACGGGTCCGCGAAGAACGATCCGCCGTGGCTGAAGATGTACGGCGTGAAATTGTAGAGGATCGAGTCGCGCGCCGCCCGGGGAACGAAGCCATAGACATCATCCGAGGCCAGCGCCTTCGCGTTCGACAGAAGCGCGTCCCAGGTCTCGGGGACGTCGAGCCCGGCGTCCTCGTAGAGATCCGTCCGGTAGTAGAGCACGTTGACGTTCCCGTTGATCGGCACGCCGAGAAGGTCGCCATCCTCCGAGAAGCCGCCGGCCTCGCTGTCCCAGCCGGTCGAGCCGCCAAAGGTCAGGATGTTCTCGTTGAGCGCGAAGCCGTCGTCGATATTCGTCAGCGGTTCGAGGAAGCCGCCGGCGTAGAACTCGGCCATGCCGGCCGCGTTCAGGGCGATGAGGTCGTAGCGCCCGTCAGACCCGCGCACCGAGTTGCGCGTCTTTTCGAGCATTCCGCCGAACGGCGTCACGTCGAGGTTGATCGTGTTGTCGCTCTGCGCCTCGTATTCCTCGACCATCGCGATGAAGCCGTTGAGCCAGGGCGATTGGTTGATGAGCATGTCGATTTCCGCGGCCTGCGCCGAGGTTCCCGCCAGCACCGACAGCGCGGTGGTTCCGAGAATGGTCTTGAGGGTCGACATGGTCGTCTTCTCCTCCCATTGAAGTTTCGCTTCAGGTCGCTCGGCTCCTGAGAGCAAAGCGGTCGTAGAGCTCGGCCGGCGCATCGTGCGCGTCGAGCGTATCGACGATGGCGGCCGTCAGGCGGTGCATGGCGGCCTCGCAATGGATCGGCGTCATCTGCTGCGGATCGGCCACGAGATCGAAGAGCATCGTTCCGAAAGACGCCAGCAGCTCCCGCGCGGCGCCGGGCGGACGCTTCGTCTGGCCCGGCGCGGCCGGCACGCGCAGAAGGGGCACGCCCTTGGTGAAGTCGAACGGTGGCACGAGCGTCGCCGCTGCCAGTTCGTCGGTGCCGAAGGGCAGTTTCAGATGCGACGGCATCAGCGTGTATTCGTGGAGCCCCGACTCCTCCATCCGGTCGGGATAGAGATAAAGCGCATGCCGCCCGTCGCTGGCGCCGATGGGCCCGCCGAACTGGCCGAAGACGGCGATCCGGTCCTCGGGCTCGTCGACCAGCCGCAGAAGCGACCGGCCCCGCACCTCTGGCGGCATGTCGGCGCCGTGCAGGTCCAGCAGGGTCGGCATCAGGTCCGTCGTCTGCGTCGTCTGCTCCGTGCGCGTCGCGGCAAGATCGCCGCGGCCGGGCACGTGCATGATCAACGGGATATGGCTGATTTCCTCGAAATAGGGCGGGATGTTCTTGCCCCACCACTCGTGCTCGCCCAGGAGAAAGCCGTGATCCGTCGTCAGGATCAGCGCGGTGTCGTCCCACAGATCGTGGCGGTCGAAATAGTCGAGCAACCGGCCGAAATGCGCGTCGCACATCGCGACGAGCGCATGGTAGTTGCGGCGGATCTCGGCGATCTCCTCGGGCGTGTCGTCGCAGGGTCCGTAGCGCGGCCAGTCGAGGACCGGACCGTCATACCCCGAGGGGGGCAGGGCCGCCTTGTATCCCTCGGGCACGAAGAACGGCTCGTGCGGATCGAAGCACTCGATCTGGAGCAGCCAGTCCTGCGCCTCCCGGTTCTCGTCGAGGAATTCGAGCGCCTTGTCGAAGCATTGCGGGCCGGGATGGTCCGCCTCGTCGCGGATATGGTCCCGGTTGATCTGGTGCTGCAGCCGGGTCCGCGCGCCGTCATTGTAGTGACGGTCGGAGAACTCCCGCCCGTAGCGTTCGAGATCCGGGGCGACCTTGGCCTTCCAGGTGTCGTATTCCTGCCCCCGGACCAGATCCCATGTCGCGTAGCGCGTGTGGTAGTTTGCGCCGCCGTCCTCGAAATAATGGAAGTGATCGGTCACCAGATGCGTGTAGGTGCCCGCCTGGCCGAGACTCCTGGGCATCGAATTGTCGAACGGCTCGAGCGGCCCCCACGAGCGGTGCATGAAGTTCAGCCGCCCGGTGTGCAGATCGCGCCGCGCCGGCATGCAGGGCAGGGAACCGACATAGTGGGAATCGAAGGTCAGAGCCCGCGCGGCGAACCGGTCGATATTCGGGGTCGCGACCTCGGTTCCGCCATACGCTCCAAGGGCGAGCCGGTTCAGACTGTCCAGCAAGACCAGGACGGTTCGCATGGATATCCTCCTCCTCCGTTCGTATGCCGTACACGGGATGCGCCTTATTGAGTAATTCCGATATGCATCCAGGCGATAACTTCGGGATATCCTGTCGATCCCGCCGGTCGCGGCCGTCGCGGCACGCCGCCCGGGAGGCGAGGCGCGCCCGGGCGGTCATGGCGCAGACTTCGCATAGATGCAGGTTATCGCGACGGGTCGTTTTGGAATTGGTTAGGTTAACGGAAGCTTGATACCAGCTTGGGCGGAAGGTTGGCCGCCTAAGGAGGAGAGCCGCCGTGAGACTGGTGTTCGTTCTGTTCGACTCGCTGAATCGCCTGGCTCTGCAGAGCTACGGCGGGGGACTCGAGACTCCGAATTTCCAGCGCCTCGCGGATCGCTCGGTGACCTTCGACCGCCACTATGTCGGCAGCATGCCCTGCATGCCCGCCCGCCGCGACATGCAGACCGGCCGCGTCAGCTTCATGCACCGCAGCTGGGGACCGCTCGAACCCTATGACAATTCCTTCGCCCAGATCCTGAAGGCCGGCGGCACCTACAGCCATCTGGTCACCGACCATTTCCACTATTTCGAGGATGGCGGCGCCGGCTATCATACCCGCTATAGCTCCTGGGACTTCGTGCGCGGACAGGAATACGACCCCTGGAAGGCCATGGTGGCGCCGCCGCTCGACGATTTCGCCCGGCGCTACGCGGCCCCCCACTACGATCCGGCGAAGAAGCCGGCGCGGCTGCACCACCTGGTCAATGTCGAGCACATGGCCGCAGAGGCGGATCAGCCGACGCCGCGATGCTTCGCCGCCGCGCGGGAGTTCCTGGACACCAACCGCGGCAGCGACAACTGGCTGTTGCAGCTGGAGCTCTTCGACCCGCACGAGCCGTTCTTCGCGCCCGACCGCTTCCGCAAGGAAGGCGACAGCGCCTATGAGGGCCCCGTCCTGAACTGGCCGGACTACAAGCGCGTGACCGAGACGCCCGACGAGATCGCCGAGATTCGGGCGAACTATGCCGCGCTCGTCCGAATGTGCGACGACTATCTCGGGCGGCTCCTCGACTACTTCGACGAGCACGATCTGTGGCAGGACACCGCGCTGATCCTGTCGACGGACCACGGATTCCTGCTGTCGGAACACGAATGGTGGGGCAAGTGCCGAATGCCCTATTACGAGGAAGTGACCCACATCCCTCTGTTCATTCATCACCCCGATCTGCCGGACCGGGCGGGCCAGCGCTGTGATGCCGTGACCCAGACGCCGGACCTGATGCCGACGATCCTCGACATCTTCGGCTGCGATATCCCCGCCGAGGTCCGGGCACGGTCGCTGATGCCGCATCTCCGCGGCGAGGCGGATCGGGACGAACGGGTTGTCGCCTTCGGAGTCTTCGGCGGGCCGCTGGGGGTGACGGACGGGCGATACGTGATGTTCCACTATCCTCCGGATACGCTGGGCGAGGGGCTCTTCGAATACACGCTGAACCCGCAGCATGCGCGCGCCCTTCAGCGCGGCCGAGTTGAAGACCGCCGAGATGGCACCGCCATTCGACTTCAGCAAGGAGATGCCGCTGATGCGGATCAAGGCGTTGCCGGACGCGATGCGCGTGCCCAACCACGACGGCCAGACATTCGAGGACCAGGGCTTTGCGCTGTACGACCTCCGGCACGATCCCGGCCAGACAGCCCCGATCCGCGACGCCGCGGTGGAGGACCGGCTCTACACGGCCCTGGGCGCCATCCTGCGTGGCCTCGACACGCCGGACGAGGCCTATGGCTGGTACGCGATCACGCCGGAGGGAAAGCCGGTGACGCCGCCATCCCCGGCAGCCCGAAGCCGAATGTGAGGCGGTCGCGGCACGGAAATGGGAGGAGACCAGACGAGCATGCGGAGGACGGCAGCCCTGGCGGCCGCGGCGGCGGTGACGCCGGTCGGGGTCGCGCGGCGGACGCGCCTTCACGTCGGTCCCGAGCGCGCCGGCGGTTGGCGACACGATCACGGATGGCCATGCCGCGCCGCCGGTCATCCCGCCTCTGGTCGGCCCTGCAGACCGGACCTGCGCCGACCTGACGCCGCTCCGACCCCGCTCCAGACAGGGCCGCCAGCACCCCGGGCGTCCGCGTCGCCTTCGACAACACGCCCCCACCCGAACCAGTCGAGACCAAGCCCATGACCGCGCCCAACATCCTGTTCATCATGTCCGTCGACCATGCCGCGAATGCCATCTCGGCCTATGGCTCCGGCCTGAACCGCACCCCGAACATCGACCGGCTGGCGCAGGAGGGGATGCGGCTCGATCATTGCTACGTCACGAACTCGATCTGCACGCCGAGCCGGGCCTCGATCCTCACCGGCACCTACAACCACGTGAACCTGGTCACCACGCTGGACACCCATCTCGACAACCGGTTGCCCAACGTCGCCAAGCACATGCGCCGCGCCGGCTATCAGACCGCGATCTTCGGGAAATGGCATCTGGGCGAGGGCAGGGCGCACGAGCCCTCGGGCTTCGACGAATGGTCGGTTCTGCCGGGGCAGGGCGACTATTTCGATCCGGTGATGATCGACGCCGAGGGCGAACGCGCGGTGCCGGGCTACGCCTCGGACATCATCACCGACCAGTGCATCGACTTCATCGACCGGCGCGATCCCGACCGGCCGTTCTTCATGATGTGCCATCACAAGGCGCCGCACCGGCCCTTCGTTCCGCATCCGCGGCACGCCGATCTCTATGTCGACGACCTGCCGGTGCCGGAGACCTATGACGACGACTATTCCGACCGCGCGGCCGCGGCCGCGGCGGCGAAGATGCGGGTCCGGATCGACATGACCTACGAGGATCTCGGGCTGGTGCTGCCCGAAGGGGGCGCGGAGGTCGGCATGCAGGAAAAGCCGGGATCGCTTCAGCGCAAGGTGCCCGACGATCCCGAGGGGCTGGTGCTGATAGATCGCGCCACGGGCGAACCTTTCCGGTTCGAGACGAAGCGCGAGCTCGACCTGTTCAAGTACCAGCGCTACGTCAAACGCTATCTGCGCACCATCGCGGGGATCGACGAGAATGTCGGGCGCCTTCTCGACCATCTCGACCGCGCGGGTCTCGCCGAGGACACCATCGTCGTCTACACCTCCGACCAGGGCTTCTTCCTGGGCGAGCACGGTTGGTTCGACAAGCGGTTCATGTATGAAGAAAGCCTCCAGATGCCGTTTCTCGTGCGCTATCCAAAGGGCATCCGGGCGGGCACGGTCTCGCAGGGGATCGCGACCAATGTCGACTTTGCCCCGACCTTCCTCGATTACGCGGACGAGGCCGTGCCGAGCTACATGCAGGGCACGTCCCTGCGGCCCCTGTTCGAGGAGACGGCGGGCGGCGACTGGCAGGACGTGGCGTATCACCGCTACTGGATGCACAAGGACGAGATCCACAATGCGTTCGCGCATTACGGACTCCGCGATGCGCGCTACAAGCTGATCCACTGGTACAACGATCCGCTCGGCCAGATCGGCGCCAACCCGGGCGACGAGGCGCCGGAATGGGAGCTGTTCGACTGCGAGACCGACCCGCACGAGCAGCACAACCTCGCGGACGATCCGGACCATGCCGAGGTCTTCGCCGCCATGCTGAAAAAGCTGGACGCGAAGATGGCCGAGATCGGCGATGTGCCCGAACATGACAGCGAAACGCTTCTGGCCGGGCCGGGAAGCGCGCGATAGCGGTCAGCGGCGTCCGTTTGGACAGCCCTGACGGGCTTGCTCCTGGGCATCCAAGTCTCGCCTCCGCTGGCATCGCTCGCATGGCTGTTGATCCGGCCGGCGTGTCGCGGAACGACAGGTCCGCGCGGCGCCACCGGACCATGGCCACGATGCTGGTCGGGACCCGGAGCGATGCCGCAGGGTGAACCGCGCCTTGTCGCTGCGGCGCTTGCCGATGCCGAGGGCAAGGCCTTCGAAGGCGCCGTTCGGACGATCCGGTCCTTCACGACGGACGGCGCGGGCCGCTCTTCGAATTCATGACGGCAACCCGGGTCACGGATCCCGCTGCCCCAGGCGCTCCCTTTGGCCCGGAACCGGCGCGTTTGAATATGCGCGTTGCGGGGATATGATCGCCCGGGTCGTGCAACCCTCAATGAAGGGCGCGTGTGTCCTGAACCGGATCGCAGGCGGAAGAGTGGTCTTGAGTGACGTTGGAGCTTTCATCTTGAGAAACGATCTGACATGAGCCGCAGGCCTGTCGGCAGCGTCCGCCCGCCCGCCCATCCTGTGCCTTAAGAAGCGCGTCTAGATGACTGAAGCGAATAACAGACTTTCCGTTGCGCCCATGATGGACTGGACCGACCGCCACTGTCGGTACCTGCATCGGCTCCTCAGCCGGAATGCCCTGCTTTACACCGAGATGGTGACGGCGGCGGCGCTGGTGCGGGGCGGGGCGCGGCATCTGTTGCGGTTCGATCCGGCCGAGCATCCGGTGGCGGTGCAGCTGGGCGGAGCGGAGCCCGGGGAACTGGCGGCGGCGGCGCGGATGGCGGCGGAGGCGGGCTATGACGAGATCAACCTGAATGTCGGCTGCCCGTCGGACCGGGTGCAGTCGGGGTGCTTCGGCGCCGTTCTGATGGAGCAGCCGGCGCTGGTGGCCGACTGCGTGGCGGCGATGGTCGCGGCGCAACCGGTGGAGGTCACGGTGAAATGCCGGATCGGGGTGGACGCGCAGGCCCCCGAGGAAGTGCTGCCGGCCTTCCTGGAGACGATCCGCGACGCGGGCGTGCGGCGGGTGACGATCCATGCGCGCAAGGCGTGGCTGCAGGGGCTGAGCCCGAAGGAGAACCGCGAGGTGCCGCCCCTGGACTATGACCTCGTCTACCGGATGAAGGCCGAGTTCCCGGAGCTTCACGTCTCGGTCAATGGCGGGATCGGGTCGCTGGAGGAGGCGCGGGCGCATCTGGCGCAGGGGGTGGACGGGGTGATGATCGGGCGGGCGGCCTATCATCGCCCGGCCGACATCCTGTTGGAGGCGGACCGGGCGATCTGGGGCGAGCCGCCGCCGCTGGCGCGGGCGGAGGAGGCCGTCGAGCTGATGAAGCCCTATATCGCGGCGCATCTGGCCGAGGGCGGGCGGCTGCATCAGGTGACGCGGCACATGCTGGGGCTGTTCGCCGGCCGGCCGGGGGCGCGGGGCTGGCGGCGGGTGCTGAGCGAGGGGGCGCACCGGCCGGGGGCCGGCGTGGCGCTGCTGGACGCGGCGCTGGCGGAGGTGGAGCCGGAGGGGGAGAAACGGGCCTCCTGAGGCGGGTGTCCGAGGGTGTCCGAGGTTGGGCAGGGGGCTAAGGCGCTGATTTTTATGTGGATAGCGCTAACAGGGCCGCGGGTGTCCGCGCGATAGGACATTGGATCAGCCGTGGGACATTTCCACCTGCGTCGCGCGGCGGAACGCCGTGCAGCGCCGCCCCGCCCACCGGGGCGGCGCTACTGGCGAGGACGGTGCCAAGTGTTCGACATACATGCTTATGTCTCCGGCATCGCAAAGCTCGACCGCGCCCCGGCGG
>NZ_JARGYC010000089.1 GCF_029168335.1 Psychromarinibacter sediminicola | reverse complement strand
CAAGCAGAGGAGGCCTTCCTTGCGACCATGACTGTCTGCGATACTGCCGCCTGAAATTTGAACCAAACGCTCTCCGGTAAACCCGGGGCGGTTCACTTCACCACTCAATCCCCGCCATCGCTTGCATGGCTTCGCGCGCCAGGCGGGTCCGGTTGACGCCGCTTGTGTAGCTTTCCGATGTGCGCGCCTGGGTGTGACCGTGCACCGCCATGATGTGATACTGAGTGGCTCCTGCGAGTGCCATCAACTCGCCCGCCGCCTTCCGAATACCGTGCGCGCTGCGGTCATCGAGCCCGGCTTCGCGGACGCGATCCCGGAACCAGTTTCCAAACACTGCTTTCGAGGCAAAGGGCCGGCCCCAGGCATTCAGTAGGTATGTTTGACCGACGACGGTCTGCGCGGCGATGGCCTCGGCCAATGGTGGCATGATCGGGATGCAGACACGCGCCGAGCCCTTTTTCTCCGGCTGCCAGTCGAGATGTCGCACCCGGTCTATCGTGCGCTCGTGCTGTCGGCCAAGTTGAGCCACGTCGCCGATCCGGGCGGCGGTGAACATGAACAGCGTCAGCGCTAGGTAAGCCATCGTGCCTTTCGGGTGGCGGTCGCGGAACGCTTGCAGGTCGTCCACCGACCAAGGCACAGCGCCGGTGCCACGGTTGATCGCCGGCACGCCAACTGCCGGGTTTTCCTGCACGTGCCCCATGTCGACCGCCCAGCCGTACATTGCCCGGATCGCCTTCACCATGTTGTCGGCCGCGCCGGGCGTTCCTGCCAACCCGTCCCTGATCTCCATCACCTTCGCCCGCGGCATCACCATGTGCTTGTCGCCGTGCGCCTCGCGCAGCCGGGCGTAGAAGGAAGCACGCTGTTTCAACGTCCCGGCGTGCATCAGGCTGGCGTTCACCCTCTCATGCATCGCGGCTTCAAATCGGTAGGTCAGCCAGGCGAGCGAGTGAGGGATAGCGGTGTCGGCCAGCCGCTGCGGGGCAGGGCTCGAGAAACCTGCCCGTGCTGCCCGGTAATGCTCCATGAACTCGGGATCGTCCGGGGTCACGTGCAGCAGGATGCGCAGCTGCTTGTTGCCCTCGACACGTACCCGGTAACGCCTCGCGCCGGACTTCTGCCGCTCGATCAGGAGACCAGGCAGATTAATCCGCATCACCATTCCTCCGGCAGCCGCTCATCCACCGGACCAGCTTGCGCCGCATCCTTTGCTCTATCCACAGTAAGCTTAATCACACCGCGGCGCGGGCAGACCTCGACTGCGGCGCCGAACTCGAGAGCGACCTTCAACGCCCGGCGGAGTTCGGCCTCAGTGAAGACAGGCGCGCCCATATCGCTATTCTCCCCCGGTCCGGTGGATGTGTCGCCCAGTGTCAGCTTTTCCTTCCGGCCCGCAGTGAATTCGGGGCAAGCCGCCGGCGCATTTGCAGGGATTTCCGCTAAGACGCTGAAAAACATCGCTTACCGTACCAAGCATTTCCTCGGACGCCAAATCCTTAGTACCATTGGCGCGGGGCACTACTGACACCGCCAGGCTCCGCGCCACACCAGCACCGAGGTCCTGGGAACGGGAAAGGAGTTCCGGTCTCAAGAAGGGCAATGGTCGAAGCCGACAGGAAAGTTTCGGGCGGAACATCATGATGCGTGATGCCCGTAGGCATCCGGCTTCCCGACCGACGCGTCGGTCGCAGCCTTCACCTCGGCGTCCGTGATGTAGTAGAAGCACGTCAAATTTTCGATGTGCCACGACAGGTGTTCTTTGATGCACGGGTCCAGGTCGCAGAAGGCATAGGCGGTGAGCCAGCCTTGGCAGAAGTTCCGCAGGCGCAGATACGACTGAACAGCTTGGAAGCGAAGCATTTCGCACTTCTCCGCCTCGGCAGCCTCAAAGAGCGTGGCGGCCTTATGGAACAAGTCGTCCACCGTGTCGTTCAGCCGGTCCAAGTTCGCCTCGGTCGGCCAAACAGTAAGCTGACCGTCCTCCTGCGCGATCCAGCACCCGAGCATCGGAAAGCCGGTTTCGACAGTCCCGGTCAGCTTTAGCACACTATGAAAAAGCCCCCCCGGCAGCCCGGCGATGGCCGAGCGCAGAAGATTGCACGTGGCATCGAGTGCGAACTTGGAGTTGGCGAACACGAAGAAGTTGTCGGCGAAATTCACGATCACCGAGCCGTTCACCGTTATCGGCATCTTGAGATGCGAAACGCTCCAGATTGCCACTTCGCTCGAAGCCGCGCTTCCCTGCGGGATACCGGTGGGGGTTTGAGAAAACACAGGTAACAGACCATTGGGCACACTCGGCCCGATCCAGTTGGCGTTTTCGGCCATGACGATCTGTTCAACCGCCGCTTTGGGCAACGGCAGAGCGTTGATCAAATCCCCCGCCGCGAAGCTGGGGAAATGGCCTTTGATGTCAATCTCTGCTACTTCGTGGAGACCCTCCTCTGTTATGGCCTTGAGCGCGGTCTGGATTGCGTCCTTCACGCTCAGGCGGGTGAATTGAAACGGAACCGGCTTGTAGGCCGCGCGGAGCAGCTTCAGCACCATGCGCTGCGCTCCACGGGCCACCGGCCCGAAGTTGCATATCTGGCGGAACCCGCCGTCGGACTTGGGAAGCGGGGAGATCGTCGCCGGCTCGTTCAGGTTCTTGAGCACGTCATATTTCATGGACTGCTCGATGATCTGGCGCAGTGACATCCGGTCGTTGAGAGGCCGGCGGGCATTGGCCTTGATGATCTTGGCCCTCAAGCAGCGTTTGGACCGTAGGTAGTGTCGGGCGGCTTTCTTGGCTTGCTTGTCGGCAGTGAACTCGAGTTCACTCTTCTTGAGCAGTTTCTTCTCGAATTTCCGAGCCTTCGCGAGGGTCTGGATATCCTTTTCCAGGTGCTCTTCCTCGCCTGCGTACACCGGGACGTAGTGCCCGAAGCATTTCACATACTTGACCGGTTTGGCTTGCGGTTTGGTGCTTGCTTGGATGTTCATCAGGCCCGCTCCGGATCGTGGTCCGCGCCGGCCAACGTGATGTACTCGGGCAGCCCGGCAAACTGGGGGGCGTCCTGGCCCGTGTAATGCCGGTGCAACTGCATCAGGCCGTTCCGGCGGGTGTCGTAGCCGAGCGTTTCCCAGGCCGGCTCTCCGGGCGACACAGCGGGTCTCCGGCGTTGCAGGAGCCATTGGAGGCCATCTCGGCAAACGGCCACGCGGATATCCTCGATGCGGAAGAGTTCGCCACGGTAGTTATCGGCGCATTCCCTTTTGTTGTTGCCAGTCGGACCCGGAAGGGAGGTGGAGCGGGTAGTCTCAGTCATCCGCCTGCTCCGACTTGATATCGGCCTTGGGCATGCCGCAGACCCGTTGCTCATGAACTGCAGAATCGACCTCGTCCTCGATCCAATACAGTTTTCCGCCGATCTTCAGGGGTGCCGGCAGGCGGCCGAGACGAACGTCTCTGTAGACTGCAGATTTACTTCTAGCGCCGAGTTTTAGCTGGAGCTGCGAGAAAGACAGGTAGCGCATGATACGGTCCCAATGATGCTAGTTGGGGCCATTTTGCACATCCAGCTCTGATCAAATATATAAAAGAAATAATTCTATTTTGATCAAAAATGTCGTCAGCAGAGTTTTACCTCAGAAAATCCCTGGTGTACGCAAGTTCACTCAAGGTCAAGAGGAGGTATTTGATCCGTACCGAAGAAATTATCCGGGTTGTTAAAGCCAAAAGCGACCGCGGCTTCGGGCGGAATGATCGGTGCAGCCTGAACCCCTTGCTGCTTTAGCGTTCTGCGCAGCGTGACTTCGCTGCACTTGATGGCGGGTTGGCCTTTCTGAATATGCAAGTCCTTCAATCCGATACTCGCGATCCGCAAAGCATCTCCCTTGCCTTGATCGGTGCTATGCTTCACCAGCTTGTTCTTGAACCAAGCCTCTATGCTCTTCGTGGGCATCATCTGGTACTTGTTGCGATCTTCTTGCCATTCCATCACGCCCAAGACCGCCCGAACTCGAACCTGAAGTTCGAGCTGTCGCCGAATTCTCGGAAGGGGCGAATTACCTGCCCCCTTCTTTCCGGCCTTCTTGCCCAGATAGTACCCAGCGATTGCTTGCAGCAGCCGATCAGTCAACCATGCTGGCATCGGTGAATTGCCATCTTCGCAGAGAATTACGGCTTGGTAAAGGGCTATCGGGTCGCCATTCTCGATGCGCTTTCTGAGTTCCGCCAAGCCGGAGAAGCGATTACCCCGCAAGTCTTTGAGGCCATGGCTGACGCTCTCCGATGGCCATGGTTGATGCCCAGAGTTCCTCACCATTGGAAGTACCCGCTTGGTTCGAAGAGAGTTTTTCGGACCGGCACATGCATGTGGCGTTCTGGTTCAGGAGAGACCCAGCGCTCGCCATGGAGTGCTGTGGATGTCTCAAAGGGTCGTGGCAGACATGTTGATGCCGCAACATACCGGATAACTCAAGGCCATGGCATTTCTTATGAAAATCAGGGGCTGGATATGAATTTCCATCTGAACGCCCAAGTGAACGCAAGTTCACAAGTACCGATAGGGCGCGTCACGCAATAGCTGTAAGGTTTTTGGTTCAATATTAGATAGTTATCGGTCTTTTTGCATGTATACCTCTCTTAAGGCTTGCAGCAGCATGAATATTTCAGTGAAGAAGACCTGAGAAGCTTCGGCTGAGGGTCCTATTGCGAAGGGTGGCGTGTTCAAATTTTTTGGGGCGCTTTGACGCTTGGAGTTTCTCCTGGCCGAGCAGACAGGCCAGGCGCTTCCTGCAAAGTATGCTCACCCGTGAGCGTAACAACATGGGAGTTCGGCCATGTAGCGTTTGTCAGATTTTGTCTGAGTGACAGAAATCTCATGAAATACGACAAAGATATATTACTGAAAACCGCCTACGAATTCGCATGGGAAAACACCCAAACTGGTGCTTGGCAAAATGGCAGTGAATGCAAAGTTATGGACAGGCGCCATTCTTGGGTGCCACCGGAAAATGTCCCCGCTCCTGGTCTGCCTAACGCAAGGCAGATTGCCTATATACCTAAGCCCGCGTTGTGGGACGATGACGCGAGAGAAGACGGCATGCAAATGCCCCGCGACGATGAATGGAAGATGCCGGATGCATGGCGGGAAATCGACGGGGGCGCCGACGGGAAATTCTAGTGCCCTGAAGCACGGCCGCTATACCACCCAAGCCATCGACGAACGGAAGGAGGTGGCCGATCTGATCCGCGCGATGCGGGACCTTGTTGATCAGGCGGGTGGATAGCGGCGCCGACGGCGGGCAATGCCATCGGCGGCGTGGTGCTGGCTAGCTGGGAGCCGCGGTACTCGAGCGCTATGGGTACGAAGGAAGTGAACGCAAGTTCACTGGACCATGTGCGCGCAACTGCGGGTCCGTACTCACCTGCCAGCCGAGCTGCGCCGATCTGAAGGCGGCGTCGAACGCACGTATCCGTAGAAAGCTCGGCACCTGCAGAAAGGGCGGAGTTCTGCCATTCGCTGCGTTCGAAATAAAAGTCCGCTTTGCGAAGGAGCGCGGTTTTTGCAGCCCCCGGATCGCAAGTGTTTCCCAAGTCAACCCCGGCCGCGATAGGGCGGCACCCCCTGATCGGGGATCCAAATGCCATCTGGCAGGGGGCACGTTTGCCAGAATACATCGATCGGGATGCCCCCTCGCGGATACCAGTAGCCGCCGATGCGCAGCCATTGCGGCTCCAGGAACTCGACCAGCCGTCGCGCGATCGAGATGGTGCAATCCTCGTGGAAGGCACCGTGGTTGCGGAAGGAGGTCAGGAAGAGCTTGAGCGATTTCGACTCCACCAGCCACGGGCCGGGCACATAGTCGATGACGAGGTGCGCGAAGTCCGGCTGCCCCGTCATCGGGCAGAGCGAGGTGAACTCCGGCGCGGTGAAGCGGACGTTATAGGTGATATCGGCCTGCGGGTTGGCCACCCGCTCGAGCTCGGCGTCTTCGGGACTTGCCGGAATACGGGTGGCTCCGCCGAGCTGCTTCAGGTCGCTGTATATCGAGTCTGTCATGGAGGTCTCCGGAAGATCAGACGCCGCGCCTGTTGCCCCAGATCTGGACATGCAGTTGCGGCAGGATGCGGGGTTCGAACCAGCGGTCCGCCAGCGCGGTCTCGGTCAGCCAGCCGAGTCTGTCGGCCAACGCCTGCAGGTCGACCGGGGTTTCGGGGTCCACCTCGGGATTGCCTGGCTGGAGGTAGAGCGGCAAGTCGGGATGAAGGGCATGGGCCTCCTTGGCCCATACGTAATCGGTGCCGTCGAAGACCACGATCTTCATCACTGTGCTGCGGGCGCCGCGGCCGGCTTCGACGCACTCGGTGAAGGTGTCCCAATCCACCCGTTCGCCGCTCGAGGGTGGCTTGGGCGAAAGGACCAGCGTGTCGAGATCGGAGAACCAGGACCGTGCGACCGAGCCCTGCGTCTCGCAGGCGAAGCGGTAGCCCGCGGCGCGGCCAAGCGCGATGAGCGGTCCGAAATCCTGGATCGCCGGATTGCCGCCGCTGAGCGAGACGGTGACCGGCCGGCCTTCCGACAGGCGGCGCAGCTCTGCCCAGACCGCCTCGGGCGTCATCGGCGCCCAGTCGTGGCGATAGACGCTGTCGACCGCGTGCATGCTGTCGCACCACGAGCAGCGGTAATCGCAGCCGCCCGCGCGCACGAAAAGCGTCGGCTCGCCGATCAGCGCGCCTTCGCCCTGGATCGTCGGTCCGAAGATCTCGGCGATGCGAAGCGTCGTCATGGCCGGTATTCGGCCCAGGTCTTGGGCGTCTCGCTGACCTGCACGGCGCTGGTCTCGGGCCAGCGGACCTTGCACCAGTCGTAGAAATGCCTGGCCATGTTCTCGGCGGTCGACGGAACGTCGAGCACGTCGTTTACGTGCCGATGGTCGAAGGTGTCGTCGATATAGTCTTTCAGGGGCTTCAGGTAGTGATAGTCGCGCACGAAGCCATCCGCGTTGAGCGCGTCGGCGGCCAGCTCGACCACCACGATGTAATTGTGACCGTGCAGCCGCGCGCATTGGTGATCGGCCGGCAGATGCACAAGCTGGTGGGAGGCAGAGAAGTGGAACTCCTTGCGAATGCGGAACATCAGCGTGCCTCCTTCTCTGCCACCGCCACGGCCCAGTAATCGGGGTCTGCATAGATGGTCGGGTCCTCGACGCCGGCGAGGTGGAAGGCCTCCCGCCGCTCGACGCGGGTGCCGCAGCGCCCGCAATGCACCTCGCCGCCCTTGTAGCAGGACCAGGTCTCGGCGAAGGGCGTGCCGTTCCTGGCGCCCTCGGCCACGATGTCGGTCTTGGTCCGCTCCACGAAGGGCGTGTAGAGCCGAACGTCGGCATAGCCGTCGAGGGCCATGCGCTGCATCGCGTCGAATGCCTGCGTGAACGCAGGGCGGCAATCGGGATAGATGAAGTGATCGCCGCCATGGACCGCGGTGGCGACAGCGTCGTCGCCATTGGCCGCGGCGACACCGAAGCCGATGGTCAGCATGATCGCGTTGCGGTTCGGCACGACGGTAATGCGCATCGTCTCTTCGGCGTAATGCCCGTCGGGCACGTCGACATCGTCGGTCAGCGCCGAGCCCGTTAGCGAGGCGCCGATGGCACGCATGTCGATGAGGTGATGCGGCACGCCGAGGCGGCGCGCGGCTGCGGCGGCGAAATCGAGTTCCTTGCGGTGGCGCTGGCCGTAATCGAAGGACACGAGTCGCGTCAGCCGTTGCTCGGCGGAGACGATATGGGCGAGCGATACGGAATCGAGT
Source organism: Psychromarinibacter sediminicola (assembly GCF_029168335.1). Taxonomy (GTDB): domain Bacteria; phylum Pseudomonadota; class Alphaproteobacteria; order Rhodobacterales; family Rhodobacteraceae; genus Psychromarinibacter; species Psychromarinibacter sediminicola. The sequence goes on along the minus strand of NZ_JARGYC010000089.1, from coordinate 8,903 downwards.
CCGCCCGAGCAGATGACCAGAGTGTTCATTGTTTGACCCTTGTTTTGATGACCGGGTAGGCTGCGACCGGTTGAGCGGAGCGTGTAAAGGCAGAGCGGCAGCGCCGCAAGGGCGGGGTCCGATGACAGAGCGTTGATCGGCCGGCGCATGGAGGGGCGCGACGGGCCATTTTCTGTCGCGAAGGCCTTGGGCCGCATTTACCGAAATGCTACACGTGATCTGGATCAGCGGTGACCATCATTTTTCAACGGATCGCGGACTTCCGACGAGCCCCTGTCAAACGGCCGCTCTGGGCCATTCGCGTCGGAGCCGGCGACGGTCGATGGGGCCAGGAGAACGGACCTTCGCAGCGCGTCGCTCTGATGGCAGCTATTCCGTAGCTCCTTCTACGCGCATTGAGGTGGTCTGCCCCTCATTGAGGGCATTGAGCAGCGGGCAGTCGGGGGTGTCGCCCCCGGTGCAGCGTGCGATCGTCCCGGCGAGAACGGTCTCGATGGCCTGGAGGTCACGGATCTTGGCGCGGACCACCTCGAGATGGTGGCGCCCCATTCGCTCGACCTCAGCGCAGGTGTGGCTTCCGCGATCGACCAGGCCCAGCAGATCGCGGATTTCTTCCATGGTGAAGCCGAGATCCCGGGACCGCATCACGAAGTTCAGTCGCTCCACGTGAGCATCCCCGTAGCGTCGATGGCCCGCGGGGCTGCGTGGCGGGTCGGGCAACAAGCCGACCTTTTCGTAGTAGCGGATCGTCTCGAGATTGCAGCCGGTCAGGCGGGCAAGATCGGAGCGCTTCAGCTCGCTCGCGTTGGCGTGATCGTCTGGCACCGGATTTCTCCTTGATCCTGTAGTTGCTACAGACACTACGTTGGAGTTTGATAAGTGACAACGGGAATGAGGCGATGACGTCGGAGACGATAGAGACCGAGCGGCAGACTGACGAAAGAGCCGACAGGACGGGATGGGCTGCAACCGGTGCCGGGTTGCTTGGTGCGCTGGCAATGACCTCCTGCTGCATCTTGCCTCTTGTCCTGGTCAGCCTTGGCGTCACCGGCGTCTTCATCGGGCAGCTCACCGCGCTCTACGCCTACAAGTGGGTGACCTTCTCCCTCGCTGCCGTCGCGCTCGGCTTCGGATTCTGGAAAGCTTACCGCCCGGCGTCCTCTGAAGATTGCGGAGATGGCACCTGCGCCCGTCCGCTGGATCGCGGGCTGATGCGAGGGCTGCTTTGGGGCGCGCTGCTCGTGGTGCTCCTGGCCCTGGCGTTTCCCTATGTCGCCCCCTTCGTCCTGAAAATCTGACACGGAGTTCCCCCCATGAAACGCATCTTGTTTGCTGCGAGCCTGCTTCTCGCTCCTGCCGCGGCCCTGGCCGGGGACGCGCAGACCCGGCTTCACGTCACGGGACTGACCTGCCCCTCATGCAGCTACATCGTCGCCACCGCGCTCAAGCGTGTGGACACGGTAGAGATCGCCGAGTTCGCCCCCGGCGAGGCCGAGGATGGCATCTATGTTCTGCAATACGACGATGCGGTCACCGACCCCGAAGCGCTGATCGCGGCCGTCACCGGCGTCGGCTATGGCGCTGCACTGGCCGCCGACAGCGGCTCGTGACCGAACGCGAAACCGACTCCAGCAAGAACGATCGTCTCCTGAAGTATGGTCTGATCGGCACCGTCCTTGTCGCGCTGTGCTGCTTCACTCCGATCCTGGTGATCCTGCTGGGCGCGGTCGGGCTGGCGGACCTGCTGGGCTGGCTCGACATCGTGCTTCTGCCCGCGCTCGCGGTGTTCATCGGCATCACCCTCTATGCGCTCTGGCAGCGCCAACGCACCAGCTGAAGAGAGACTGACATGAGAGATTGCTGCACTCCCAAGGGTGGCGCCTACGATCTTGCCGTGATCGGCGCGGGCTCCGCCGGATTCTCGGCCGCTATCACCGCTGCCGAGGCCGGGGCCCGGGTCGCCCTCATCGGCTACGGAACCCTTGGTGGCACCTGCGTCAACGTGGGCTGCGTGCCCTCCAAGGCACTGATCCGCGCGGTCGAAGGCTTGCACCACGCGCGCACGGCCAACCGGTTCGACGGCATCGAGGGCGAGGCCCGCGTTACCGACTGGGCCGCGACTGTGGCACAGAAGCAGGCGCTGGTGGATGAGCTGCGCGCGGCGAAATACGCCGACGTGCTGCCCCGGCACGAGAATGTAGACTACATCGAGGGCTTCGCCCGGTTCGACGACGAGGGCCGGCTGAACGTAGACGGCGCAGCCTTTACGGCGACGAAGATCATCTTCGCGACCGGCTCCCGGCCGCATGTGCCGGCAATTTCCGGTATCGAGGAGGTCGACGCCCTCGACAGCACTTCGGCGCTGGAGATTACCGCGCTGCCTATCTCTCTGCTGGTCCTCGGGGCGGGCTACATCGGCGTGGAGTTGGCGCAGCTCTTCGCCCGTGCCGGCGTCGCGGTGACGCTGGTCAGCCGCAGGGGCGTGCTTCCGGAGGCCGAGCCGGAGATCTCCGAGGCGCTGGAGAGCTACCTTGCTGAGGAGGGCATCCGCCTTGCAAGCGTCTCAGGTTACGAGAGCGTGGCACGCCACGGCGGCGGCGTGCGTCTGACCGGGACCGAGGGTAAGAGCTTCAGCGCCGAGCGCCTGCTGCTTGCCACCGGGCGAATGCCGAACAGCGACGGGCTGAACCTCGGTGCCGCCGGGATCGAAACCGACGCGTCTGGCGGGATCGTCGTCGACGCGCAGATGCGCACTGCCAACCCGAACGTCTGGGCCGCTGGCGACGTCACCGGGTGCGACCAGTTCGTCTACATGGCGGCCTATGGCGCCAAGATCGCCGCCCGGAACGCGGTGGCGGGCGCGACGCGCACCTACGACAACGGCACGATGCCCTGGGTGGTCTTTTCCGATCCGCAGGTGGCGGGCGTGGGCCTAAGCGAGGCGCAGGCCCGTGCCGCCGGGCACGGGGTCGTCACATCGATCCTACCACTCGACGCCGTGCCGCGCGCGCTGGCCGCCCGCGACACCCGCGGGCTGATCAAGCTGGTGGCGGAGGCGGGCAGCAAACGGCTGCTGGGCGCACAAATCCTCGCCCCCGAGGGTGCCGACAGCATCCAGACCGCGGCGATGTCCCTCAAGGCGGGGCTCACCTACGAGGAGCTGGGCGACACCATCATGCCCTACCTCACCACCGTCGAGGGGTTGAAGCTTGCCGCCCAGACCTTCGAGAAAGACGTGGCCGCGCTCAGCTGCTGCGCAGGGTAGCGGCCCTCGACAACGACAGGAGACGGAACATCCCATGCCCACCCTTGCCGCCTATATTGGCGCCGCACTTGCCGAAATCGCCGGGTGCTTCGCCTTCTGGGCATGGCTCCGGCTGGACAAGCCGATCTGGTGGATCGTTCCGGGCATGGCTTCGCTGGCGCTGTTCGCCTACCTGCTGACACTGGCTGACAGCGCCGCCGCCGGACGGGCCTACGCAGCCTATGGCGGCATCTATGTCGCGGCCTCGCTGTTCTGGCTCTGGGCGGTCGAGGGGGTCCGGCCGGATCGGTGGGATCTGATCGGCGTCAGCATCTGCCTTCTGGGCGCCGGCGTCATCATCGCAGGGCCCCGCGCGCCGGTCTGACCCCACGAAACCAATACGACAGAACGAAGAGCAGAGATGACCGACACGCTCGACCTGATCGTCATCGGTGCCGGCCTGGCCGGGATCATCGCCGCGAAGAAATGCAGCAATGCCGGCTGGTCCGTGGCAATCGTCGACGAACTCCCCTATGGCGGCACCTGCGCGCTAAGGGGGTGCGACCCCAAGAAGATGCTGCGCGCCGGAGCCGAGGCGATCGAGGCTGCGCGGCGACTTTCCGGTAAGGGCATCACGGGCGAGACCCGGATCGACTGGCCCGCGCTGATGAAGCAAAAGGAGAGCTTCACCGACCCGGTGCCCGAAAGCATGGAGCGCGGGCTGAAAGAGGCCGGAGTGCGACCGCTGCACGGCCGGGCCCGCTTCACCGCCGAGGACCGTATCGAGATCGAGGGACAGGGCGAGATCGCCCTCCGCCACGCGCTGATCGCCACCGGAGCGAAGCCGCGGCCGCTGAAGTTCCCCGGCGCCGAGAGGCTGATCGACAGCACCGACTTCCTGAACCTCGCCGAATTGCCCCATCGGATCGTCTTCGTCGGCGGCGGCTGCATCTCCTTCGAGTTCGCGCATATCGCGGCACGTGCCGGGGCGCGGGTGACGATCCTCGACCGCGGCGCGCGGCAGCTGAAGATGTTCGATCCCGATTTGGTCGACATGCTGCTGGACCGCAGCCGAGCCGCAGGGATCGAGATCATCGACAAGGCTGCGGTCGAGCGGGTCGAGGATGCGGATGGGGCGTATCGCGCGGTGTATCGGAAGGCGGACGCCACCGACGCAATGGAAGCCGATCTTGTCGTGCATGGCGTGGGGCGGGTGCCCTCGATTGACCATCTCGAGCTCGGTGCCGCGGGCATCGAGACCGAGCAAGGCGGCGTGAAGGTCATGCCCTGGCTGCAATCGCCGTCGAACTCGCGCATCTTCGCGGCCGGCGACGCCGCCGCCTCCCCCGGCAAGCCGCTGACCCCGGTGGCGGTTTTCGAGGGCAAGATCGCCGCGTCGAACATGCTCAAAGACAAGCGGGTCGAGCCCGACTATACCGGCGTGCCGAGCGTCGTCTTCACCATCCCCGAACTGGCGCGGGTCGGCATGCTCGAGGAGGAGGCGCGCGAGACAGGCGACGTCGAGGTGAACTTCACCGACACCTCGGGCTGGTTCTCGCAGAGCCGCTTGATCTGCTTGCGCAGAACCACCTGACCGGAGCGGTCGAACCCGACCAGGTGGAACGTATCCTTGCCGATGTCGATGCCGACAACCGCGAGGTCTTCAAGGCTTCCTGTCTTCTTCGCACACATGGCTGCTTCTCCTTTGACGCGGACGATCCCGGTTCAGGATAACCCGACGGTGGGGGAAGCAGCCGGCACATCCCATTACCGGACATTCGCTCGAACTCAACTGCCACGAGACACACTTTCCAAAACCCTCAACTGGCGTTCCGCGCTACGTGGTCGTCACAGAGTGACCTGTATGCGAGCGCATGTGCCGCCATTGCCTCAGGTGCATAATCGACGCTTGCCCTCGGCGGGGAGGGCGTGCCATCCCTTTACCGTGATGGTTCCCGTTGGCCCTTGAGGGCGACGCGGGATGAAAAGGGAATACGGTGAGGTGTAGCCAACAGGCGCCGACTCCGTGACTGCCCCCGCAACTGTAAGCGGCGAGCGTTTCCGAGAAGACCACTGGGTTCCACAGCCCGGGAAGGTTCGGAAAAGCGTAGACCCGCAAGTCAGGAGACCTGCCATCGCAGATGTCACTCAACCCGGGCGGGGTGTCCGGGACAGGAGGCCATGATGGCTCGTCGGCAACTGCCGCACCAAAATCGCCGGTCCCTCTGTGCGCAAGCCCCGCGAATGCGCGGAGGGCTGCATGGACCGGACCAGATCGAACACTTCCTGCAAAGCGGACGCGACCTCGCGAGCAAGCTGTAGCTGTGCCAGGGAATTGTCGAGGCAACTCGGACGCGCCGTCGACCTCGCTGCCGTGGCCGCCGGTCCCGGCTTCGAGCTGACCGGAGCGACGCGGCTCGACGGCTGCGGCCGGCGGTTCGTCTGGCGCGGCCGCGTGTCGCTCCGGATTGAACCCGAGGTGGTCGTCTCGATCCGCAAGGACCACGCTGCCCTGCGGGTCTGGCAATGACCGCCGCGCCCATTTCCGCCAGCGATCTGCGCTGGGGGCCCCGTCATGGGCCGGCGATCCTCAAGAGCGTGAGCTTCGATCTGGCCGCCGGTCGGACGCTGGGCATCGTCGGCGCCAACGGCGCCGGCAAGTCGACGCTGCTGCGGTTGCTCTACCGGTTTCATCGGCCCCATGGCGGCAAGGTTGAAATCGGTGGCGAGGATCTGTGGCGCATGACGCCTCGGGCCGCTGCGCGCCGGGTCGCCGCCGTGCTCCAGGAGCAACCGACGGATTTCGCGCTGAGTGTGCGCGAGATCGCGGGACTGGGACGGGTGCCGCATCGCCGCGGCCTTTCGGGCCCCGGCGCTCGCGAGGCCGGGATCGTCGAAGCGGCGCTGCACCGGCTTGACCTCTCCGGGCTGGCCGGGCGCCGTTTCGGCACGCTGTCTGGCGGAGAAAAGCAGCGCGTGATGGTGGCGCGCGCGCTGGTGCAGGAACCGCAGGTGCTGATCCTCGACGAGCCCACCAACCATCTCGATATCCGCCACCAACTCGAGGTGCTGGAGATGCTGCGCGGCCTCGACGTCACCATCGTCACCAGCCTGCACGACCTGAACCTCGCTTTCGATCTTTGCAATGAGGTGCTGGTGCTGTCGCACGGTGAGATGATCGCGCATGGGACGCCGGATGCCGCGCTGGACGCGGCGACCGTGGCCCAAGCTTTTGCCGTTACCGCCCGCCGCGAACGCCTCGAACCGTCGGGGCGCAACCGCTTCACCTACACCCTTACCTCCGCCAAAAGGACCTGAACCCATGACTTTCCGAATCCTTCCTGTCGCCTTTCTCCTTGCCGCCCCTGCCGCGGCTCAGGCTTTCCCCGTGACCGTGCAGAGCTGCGACCGTGAAATCACCTTCGAGGGCGCGCCGGAGCGCGCGGTGTCGAACGACGTCAACCTGACCGAGATGATGCTGGCGCTCGGACTGCGCGATCGCATGGTCGGTTACACCGGTGTCTCCGGATGGAAGACCCTCGACGAGCGGCTGCGCGCCGATGTCGAGACGCTGCCGGAACTATCGCCGCAATATCCTGGCCGCGAGGTGCTGCTGGGGGCAAATGCCGACTTCTACTTTGCCGGCTGGAACTACGGCATGAATGTCGGCGGCGAAGTGACGCCCGACACGCTCGCGCCTTTTGGCATTTCGGTCTACGAACTCGCCGAAAGCTGCACGCATGTGATGGAGAAGCCCAAGGCGAGCTTCGAGGATCTCTATGCCGATATCCGCAACCTCGGGACGATTTTCGGCGTCGCGGAGCGGGCCGAGGGGCTGGTAGCCGACTGGCGCGAGGATCTCGCCCGGCAGAAGGGCGCTGCCAGAAACGGCGCCAGGCCGCTTCGCGTCTTCGTCTATGACAGCGGCGAGGACACGCCGTTCACGGCCGGGCGCTACGCCATGCCCACCGCGCTCATCGAGGCCGCGGGCGGCGTCAACGTCATGGACGATTTCGAGAAGAGCTGGGCGACGGTCGGTTGGGAGGAGGTGATCGCGCGCGATCCAGAGATGATCCTGATCGTCGATTACGGCGAGGTCACCGCCGCCCAGAAGCGCGAATTCCTGATGTCGAACCCGGCCTTCGCCGACGTCACCGCCGTGCGTGAGGACAATTTCGTTACGCTCGATTATGTCGCTGCCACGCCTGGCCCGCGCAACATCGAGGCGGTGGGCGTGCTGGCCCGGGCCATCGTAGAGGCGGGGGAATGACGGATATCTCCCTGTCGATCGCCGGCCGGGCTCCAGCCCGGCGAGCGCGGCTGTTTCCAGCCGCGCTCGGGCTTGCGGTTCTGGCGCTTGGGCTCTCCTTTACATTCGCCGTGGGTGTCGGCGCGGTGCCTGTCGGGGCCCGGACGGTCTGGGGTGTCATCGCAAACCAGCTCATGCCGGGCCTGGTCGAGGTCACTTGGCCGGCCGGTCACGAGGCCATCGTCTGGGACTTGAGAATGCCGCGGGCGATCCTTGCCGGGCTTGTGGGTGCGGGGCTGGCGCTGGTGGGCGCGGTCTTGCAGGCCGTCACCCGAAACGCTCTGGCGGACCCACATTTGCTCGGCATCTCCTCCGGCGGGGCCTTCGGCGCGATCACCGCGCTGCTGCACACCGGGATGATCCTCGGCCTCGCCACCGTGCCGATCTTCGCCTTCGCCGGCGCCCTCGGTGCGATGGCGTTGGTGCTCGGCGTGGCACGTCTCGCGGACGCGGCCTCGGCAGAACGGCTGGTGCTCGCCGGGGTGGCCGTGTCCTTCATCGTGATGGCTGGGGCCAACGCGATGATTTTCCTCGGCGATCCGCGCGCCTCGCACACCGCGCTGTTCTGGATGCTGGGCGGTCTCGGACTGGCGCAATGGTCGCATCTGATTTTCCCCGCCCTCGCGCTCGCGCTCTGCGGCCCGTGGCTTTGGCTCAGGGCGCAGGATCTCGACGCCATGACGATCGGGGACGAGACCGCAGCGACCTTGGGTATCCCGGTGTCGCGGTTCCGGCTAGAGGTGTTTATCGCGGGCGCCCTGCTGACCGGGGTCATGGTGGCGTTCTCCGGGGTAATCGGCTTCGTCGGACTGATGATCCCGCATGTCGCCCGTATGGTCGTAGGCGGCAGCCAGGCCCGCGTCCTGCCGCTTTCAGCCCTGCTCGGCGCGGTGTTCCTAATCTGGTGCGACCTGTTCGCCAGAACGGTGATGGCACCGCAGGATATCCCGATCGGCGTAGTGACAGGCCTTGTCGGCGGGCTTTTTTTCGTGTGGCTTCTTGCTCGGCGGTAGGTCCTCATAGGATGGCCGCTCCTTCTTCCGAGCTGCCGTTTCTGGACTGTGCGGTGAATGGCAGCTTTGCTCTTCTTCCAACGGCTTTCGCGGAAGCAGCGCTGACTAAGCAGATGCAGCGAAGGTCCGGAAGGTCCCGCATTCCGGACATTGGCTGGCGAGACCGTGCTGCACCAAGCCCCGGATGACCGGTTTGGGGAAGCTGCACCGCAGAGAGGCCCAGGCTGGCGAGCGGCAGGTCTGGGCCGGGACCGACCGAGCAACTGGCCAGGGCCGTCGGTTAAAAGACCACTGCACCGCCGCATGTCTGCATCGAGCCCAAAATGTCAGCCCGGAT
>NZ_JARGYC010000088.1 GCF_029168335.1 Psychromarinibacter sediminicola | reverse complement strand
CAGCATATGCAGAGCGACATCGACGAACTCATGCCTTGGAGCTTCGCTGAATAGTCAACCCGCAGCGCCAAGGGTGATGGGCGGCCGCTTACATTCAATGCAGTATTCCACTTGCGCACGCATGGCGCCTCGGTCGAGGTGTTCGCCTTGGTCAAAGAGCGCAAACAGCACGGCATGTATTCCGGGAAACCGCCGGGCTGCCTCGATTTCCTCGGTCCGCCCGGCTACCATTCGGCAATCGACCCGTCGACGTGTCGCCACACAGGTGCATGCCAGCGATGCCCTGTCTCGGCAAGCTTGCGCACCTGGTCCTCATCGATGGTTATACCAAGTCCGGGCCTTGTGGGGATTTCTATGTTTCCGTTCTCACAGATGAGCCGCGTATCCTCGGTCACGCAGTCGAGCAGATCGCTTTCCTGATTGTAGTGCATGCCAAGGCTTTGTTCCTGGATGAAGGCGTTGTGGCACACCGCGTCGATCTGCAGGCATCCCGCGAGCGCGATCGGACCCAGGGGGCAATGTGGCGCCAGCGCGACATCGTAGCTTTCGGCAAAGGCGCCCAGACGGATGGTTTCGGTGATCCCGCCCATATGCGAGGGGTCGGGATTGATGATCTGGGCGCCACGGCTTTCCAGAAGTGCCCGAAACTCGCCGCGCGTGTGCATGCGTTCGCCCACTGCGAGCGGGATCGACGTTGACTGCGAGAGTTCGGCAAGCGCTTCGACGTGGTCCGCGGCCACCGGATCCTCAACGAACAGCGGCCGTAACGGCTCGAGCTCCTTGAGCAGGATCCGGGCCATTGGCGCATGCACGCGCCCGTGAAAGTCGAAGGCGAGGTCGAGCTCGTTCCCAACAGCCGACCGCAGTTCGCCAAGCCGCGCGACGATCTCGTCGATCGCGCGATGGCTTTCGACGATCGCCAGCTCGCTGCACACGTTCAGCTTCACGGCCGAAAAGCCCGACGCCATCGCGCGTTTTGCATGCGTGACGAGATCGCTCGGCCGATCGCCGCCGACCCAGGTATAGGCCCTCACCCGCGAGCGCACGGCACCGCCGAGGAGCGCATATGCCGGCACGCCGTGCACCTGTCCCAGAATGTCCCACAGCGCATGATCGATCCCCGATATGGCGCTCATCAAAACCGGCCCGCCGCGATAGCCGCCATTGCGGTAGAGCATCTGCCAGATATCGTTGATATGACGCGGATCCTGGCCGACAAGGAAATCCGACAGCTCCCCGATCAGGGCGGCGAGCGTTTCGGCCCGTCCTTCAAGCACGGGCTCGCCCCAACCGCTGATCCCCGCGTCGGTTTCGATCTTGAGGAACAGCCAGCGGGGCGGCACCAGGAATGTCTCGAGGCTGGTTATCTTCATTGGTCCGAATTCTCCACGACCGCGCCGGATTGCAAAAGCGTTCCGATCTCGGCCTCGCCGAACCCCGACTCGGACAGGATCGCGGTACTATCGGCACCATAGATCGGTGCGCCGCGCATTTCGGGCTGCGGGTCGTCCGAGAAGCGGATGCCGGGCGCCACGGTCTTGTAGGTGCCGCCCACGGCATGCTCCATGCTCACGAGATAGGGATCGGCTTGTCCGTTCTCTAGGAAGGTCGCGTAGTCCTGCACCACACCACACCACACACCGTGTTCGTGAAGCAGCTCGTCCCAGTACTCCGCCGGCTTGGTGGCCAGAATCCCAGCCACCAGCGCACAGATCCTGTCGCGCCAGGCAGTTACCGCGTCGGCATCCTTTTGCGGGGGACGCTCGACCTTGAGCCGGGCGAGCTGGGGCAATTCCAGCACGTCGCTCAGCACCTCGAGATCGGCCTGGGCGATGGCTAGGTTGCCGGTTTCGCAGCTATAGACCCCGTAGGGCGGCTCCATCCAGATCGACACTTGCGGGCTTGCGCCCCGGCGCGGCGGCGCATCGGCTGCAAGATAGGACGTCACCTCCTGGATCTGCATCTCCATGATGGCCGAGAGCAGCGAAGTCTTGACCTCCTGCCCCTTGCCGGTGCGGCTGCGTGCCACGAGCGCAGCGAGGATGCCCTCGCACGCCATGTGGGAGGCGGAGGTGTCGACCATGTAGAGCGGCGAGGGATGCGGCAGGCCACTCGCCTGGCCCCCGTTGAAGGTCAGCCCGGAATAGGACTGGACCAGCAGATCCTGCCCCGGCCGGTCGCGCATCGGGCCTTCGTCCCCGTAGCCGGAGATCGAGGCGTAGACGAGCTTGTCGTTGATCGCGTTCAGCGTTGCATAGTCGATGCCAAGCTTGGCGGCGACCCTTGGCCGGAAGTTCTGGACGAACACGTCCGCGGACTCGACAAGGCGATAAAGCACGTCCTTGCCCGCTTCCGATTTGAGGTCGAGCACGAGCGAGCGCTTATTCCGGTTGAGCGTGACGAAACAGGTCGCATCGCCGAAGCGGCTCACCCCGGCCATGGGCGAATGCCTGGAGAAGTCGCCGCCGCCGGGCGCCTCGATCTTGACGACCTCCGCGCCCATCTCGCCCAGCCTCTGGCTGCATAGGGGCCCGGCCATGGCGATGGTGAGATCGAGCACACGGATTCCGGAAAGGGGTCCATTGGATGTCATTTCGCGTCTCAGCGTCCCTTGAAGTTCGGTTCGCGTTTTTCGGCGAAAGCCTGCATGCCTTCGCGTGCGTCCTCGGTGGCCATGCAGAAGGTGTAACCGTCGTTCTCCCATGCCAGGCCGACGCTGACGGCCGTGCCCTGGGACTGGCGAATGATGTTCTTGGCCGACTGCAGGGCGATCGGTGGGTTCTTGGCGAGCCGCTCGGCAAGCGCCTGGGCCCGGGGCATGAGCTCGTCGACGGCGACGAGTTCCTGGACGAAACCGACCCTGTAGGCCTCCTCGGCCGGAAAGCTGTCGCCGGTCAGGATCCAGCGGGCGGCGTTGCCGTAGCCGATCAGCCGCGGCAGGATCGAGGTGTTGCCCGAGCCGGCGTGCCAGCCGCGCCGGATTTCCGGGGCGCCGAACTGCGAGCGTTCGGTCGCAACGCGAATGTCGCAGGTCATGGCCACCTCGAGGCCGCCGCCCAGGCAATAGCCATCGATCGCGGCGATCGCCGGCTTGCGCAGGTTCAGCAGGGGATCGATGTAATCCCTGTCGTAGAGGGCGCGATTGCGCCCCTCCCAGGGCGTGCCGAGATCGTCGAGCATGTTGATGTCGCTCCCCGCCGAGAAGGCGCGGTCCCCCTCACCCGCAACGATCAGGGCCCTGATCTCGTCATTGCGATCGACCTCCCGGCATGCCGCGACAATGTCGGCGGCCATGGCGGCGGTGATGGCGTTGAGCTTGTCCGGGCGCGCGATGGTGAGCGTCGCCACCCCCTGATCGACCGAGAACTTGATCTTGTCGGAACCGGTATTCATCGTGATTGCCTTTCCGCCCCTTCATCCGGGGTCTTGAGTGTTGCCGTTATCGACCAGCGGCGGCCGCGGCCTGGCTCCAGCCATGCCGCGCCGCCGTCCGCAAGCGCGTCGACCGGCGCGCTCGTGGGTTCTATGGCCACCTGGTGGCCGGCTTCGCCTGACGGCCAACCGCCATAGGCGAACCAGAGGCCGACCGCCGGCATGTCCTGCGACGTCCAGGCCAGTTCCAGCGCATCCGCCTGACCGGTCACAGTGCAGCGGGCCGGCCCGGTGAGCATGGCGTAGAGCTTTTCGACGATACCGGCATCGACCCCGCGCACCGGGTTGAGGTGCTGCAGCTCCTGCCAGCGGACATCGCGCCCCTGGTAGAGCCTGCCCCCCTGAAGGATCGGGCCTATGCCGGCCACGTCGATGGTCTCGCCGACCTCGAGGTTGAGCAGCATGTGCTGGCTGTAGAGATAGCCGAACGCTGTCGTCCCGGTGTTGCGCAGCCCGTAGGCGGCGGTGACCGTGTTGCCGGCAAGCGTCAGCGTGCGCTCGAAGCGGAAAGCCTCGTCGCGGAAGACGGCGACGACGCTGTCGCTCTCGTGCCAGCACTCCCAGGGCCGCCCCCACAGCACGCCGTGATCGCGCAGTGCCGGCTTCCAGCCGAAGCCCTCGCCAGTCGAGGGCGCCACGGTGGGAAAGCACTCGTCCCATCCGCGCGACTGCAGGCTGCCATAGCTGGCCCCTTCCCCCGTATCGCCCTCCAGGGCGCCCTCCGGGCAAGAGGGATTTACTCCTGCAAGGCGCACAAGTTGACCGTCGTGGTCGAAGTGACGCTCGGGCGCACAATCGTGCGTGACACGCGAATAGACGCTTTCATTTACACCGGTTGCGAGGCCGACTGAGCCGTAGGCGATGCATAAACCCCGTGGCCCGGTCAGCTTGACTGTGCCGGTGCATTCCACCGCGAGAGATCATCGATCCGGCTGGCGGGATGCCCATTGGCGAGAGCTTCGAGGGTGCTCTTGAGATGGCCGTAGGCTCGACGTGAACGGCTGTTGCCAGTGCATGCGGTGGCGTTCCGGCGGCGGGCGTTCAACCGGGTGCCGCGGGCGGGGCATATGAAGCGTGTCGCGCTTCATTCGAGTCACGCATTCACCTGACGCCCCGAGGCAGCGTTCGCGAAAGCGAATGCGGTCGGAGCGGCAGGCGAATACGATTGAACGCGACAGGCTCTGGGGTCGACCCGCTGGCGCGGGCCGATCCGCTGGGGGGCCAGCCCCCCAGACCCCCCGGCGTGTTTTCAACGAGAAGAAGGGTCAGCCGAAGCGATAGCTGGAGGCCGTGACCCCGCCCATCAAATCCGTGTCGTGATAGATCCTTTGCGCCGGCGCGTCTTCGGCCGCGCCCAGGGCCGCGAAGAGGGGGGCGAAGTGGTCCTCCTGCTTGTGGCAGACGCGGGCATAGGGGGCCTGCTCCCAGTCGAGCAGCGCCGCGGTGCGCGCGGCGGGCGGCTGGGCGAGCGTGTCGGTCAGCCAGGCGTCGAACGCCTCCGACGGCTCTTTCGCGCCGGGGCCGAACAGCGCGAGGTTGTGAAAGCTGAGGCCGGAGCCGACGATCAGCACGCCCTCGTCGCGCAGCGGCGCCAGCGCGCGGCCCAGCGCGACATGCGTCGCCGGGTCGTAGCCATGCTGCAGCGACACCTGGTAGAGCGGCACGTCCGCCTCCGGATACATGATCGCCATCGGCACGAAGACCCCGTGGTCGTAGCCGCGCGCCGCGTCGACCGTCGCCGGCAGCCCCGCCGCCGCGATCAGCGCCGCGGTCCGCTCGGCCAGTTCCGGCGCGCCGGGCGCGGGATAGCTCACGCGGTAGGTGTGTTCGGGGAAGTTGTAATAGTCGTAGACCATCGGCGGCCGGGCGCTGCCCATCACCGCGAACCCGTCGGTTTCCCAGTGGCCGGAGATCATCAGCACCGCGCGCGGCCGGGTGCCCAGCTCGGCCACCATCCGTTTCAGCGACGCCTCCAGGTTGGCGAAGGTCTCGCGCATCTGCGGCACCCACGGCCAGGGGCCGCCGCCGTGCGAGATGAAATAGGTGGGCAGGGGCTGGGACATGGCGCGCTCCGTTTTCGGTGGCGGGCAGCTTAGCGCGACCGTGGCGCCGCGCAACGCACAGAGCCTGTGCAGGTTGGCGGCGCGCAAAATCCGACCAAAAATGTCGGATTGACAATTCTGACCTTATCGGTCACCTATTGGAAGGTATTAACGATCCAGCCACCCCGATCTGCAAGGCGGGGAAGCCCGGGACCAGAGATGGAGCCGACCATGCAGATCAGGACCACGCTATCCCTTTCCCGTTGCGACATGCCGGAGGCCGTGACGGCCGAACTCCGGGCGATCCTGGCCGAGGGCGGGCTTTGCCGGTCGCTGGGCGTGGAATGGATTCTGGACAATCTCGACCGCAGGGCGGAGGTGCGGCCGTGACCCTGCCATTCGACACCTCCGAGACCTTCCACGCCACCCGCGCCAGCGCGGACATGCCGGTGCACCAGGCCGAGGCGCTGACGGGCGGCGGGCGCGAGGCCAAGATCGTGCTGGGCGATCAGGTCTATACCCTGCGGATCACCCGCGCCGGCAAGCTGATCCTGACGAAATGACGGCCGGCGACACGCATACTGGCCGCCGGGGCGGGACGCCCGTCGGCTATATCACGGAACTGGACGCTGTGAGCGCGGCAGCGGTGCTGTATTTCCGGCTGTGGTGCGAGGGCGCCGGCGAGCGCGCGCAGGTGGAAAGCGACTTTCGCGTGCATCTGGGGCCGGAGGCCGGGCGCGCCGCGGTGCGGGGCCTGTCGGAGCTCTGTGCCCTCTGCGCCCGCCACGGCCGCCGCCCGCTGATGCGCCACGGCGTCACCTGCCGCTGCCTGGGCGGGGACGAGTGCTGTTTCGCCACGCTCGTCGGTGCCGCGGCCGAGGGCGACCGCGAGGACGCGCTGATGCTGGCGATGACGATGATCCGGGCCGACATGGCCCCGGCCGTCGTGGGCCTGGCCGAAGGGTTCGGCCTGGCCCTCAAGCGCATGGCGCTGGCGGCTTTGCCGTCCGACGCCATGACCGACCCGAAGACACCCGAAACGATCCACTGAAAAGGATGACCATGCGACTTCTCAGATCCGCCGCCGGCGCGACGGCGCTGACCCTCGGCCTGGCCCATGCGGGGTTCGCCGCCGACGTCACCCAGGAGGCCGTGCTGACGACCTATGCCGATATCGCGGCCGCGAAATACGCCGACAGCCTGACCACGGCGAGAACGCTGCAGGCCGCCGTCGACGCGCTGATCGCCGATCCCTCGGCCGGGGCGCTGCAGGCCGCCAAGGACGCCTGGGTCGCCGCCCGGGTGCCCTATCAGCAGACCGAGGTCTATCGCTTCGGCAACCCGATCGTCGACGACTGGGAGGGCAAGGTGAACGCCTGGCCGCTGGACGAGGGACTGATCGACTATGTCGACGCCACCTATGCCGGGCCGACCGACGCGAACGAATTCGCCGCGCTGAACGTCATCGCGAACCCGACCTTCACGTTCTCGGGCGAGGAGATCGACGCGACCGAGATCACCCCCGAGCTGCTGTCCGACACGCTGCACGAGGCCGACGGGATCGAGGCCAATGTCGCCACAGGCTATCACGCCGTCGAATTCCTGCTGTGGGGTCAGGACCTGAACGGGCTGGAGGCCGGCGCCGGCGAGCGGCCCTGGACCGATTATGCCAGCGGCGAAGCCTGCACCGGCGGCAACTGCGACCGGCGCGCCGACTATCTGAAGGCGGCGACCGACCTGCTGGTCAGCGACCTGGAATGGATGGCGGCGCAATGGGAGGACGGCGGCGCCGCGCGCGCCGCGCTGATGGGCAACACCGATGCCGGCATCGTCGCGATGCTGACCGGCATGGGCAGCCTGTCCTACGGCGAGCAGGCGGGCGAGCGCATGCGCCTGGGCCTGATGCTGAACGACCCCGAGGAAGAGCATGACTGCTTCTCGGACAACACCCATAACAGCCACTTCTACGACGGGCTGGGCATCCAGAACGTCTATCTCGGCGAATACACCCGGATCGACGGCACCGTCGTCGAGGGCGCCGCGCTGAGCGACCTCGTCGCCGCCTCCAACCCCGAGCTGGACGCCGAGATGCGGGACAAGCTGGCGAAGACGATGCGCGAGCTGGGCCAGATCAAATACGTGGCCGAGGCCGGCATGGCCTATGACCAGATGCTCGCGCGCGGCAATGTCGCAGGCGAGAAGCTGGTGATGGGCGGGGTCAACGCGCTGATCGACCAGACCCGGACCATCGAGCGGATCGTGGCGGATCTGGGGCTCGACCAGATCGAGTTCGAGGGCTCCGACAGCCTCGACAACCCCGACGCCGTCTTTCAATAGAAGACCGCGGCATTAGCTGTGGCGGGCGGTCCCCCGGGGGCCGCCCGTTTTCTCATGATGGGACGAGGACGATGGGCAAGAAACGCAAGATCCCCAGCCCCTGCGTGGACGTGTGCAAGTTCCGCCGCGAAGGCCATTGCATCGGCTGCTCGATGACCAAGACGCAGAAGAAGATGTTCAAGTCGCTGAAAAAGCCCGAGCACCAGGAGGCGTTCGTCGAGATGCTGGTGCATCAGCAGAACGACATGGGCCGGTATACGCATTGGGCGCCGGCCTATATGAAGAAGCTCAGGAAGAAGGGCGTGAAGATGAGCCTGCCGCTGTGATCTTCATTGGCCCAGGCCGGTGGACGGCCCGGGCGAAGGCGCGAATGGCCCGATCAGCCGTCCAGATGCGCCCGCAGGAACCAGGCGAATTTCTCGTGCGTGCGGCCCCGCTCGATGCACAGGTCTTCGGTCAGGGTGTCGCCGTGCTTGGCGGCCAGCTCGCCCGCCCCGCCGATGGTCTGGGTCAGCGTCTCCTGCGCGGCGAGCATCGCCTTGATCATGTCCTGCGCCGAGGCGCCCTTGCTGTCGGGATACTCGTCGACCTTCGAGGCCTTGACCATCTCGGCCAGCACGCCGTTGGCGTGGCCCTTCAGCGCCTTGACCCGCTCGGCCAGGTCGTCCTGGGCGGCGAAGTGATCCTCGTAGATCTGCTGGAACAGTTCGTGCAGCGGGGCAAAGGCCATGCCCGTCACGTTCCAGTGGAAGTTCTGCGCCAGCATCGTGGTCACGGCGGTCTCCGCCACGCACTGGTTCAGCGCTTCGCAAATCTCGGCTTGAGCGTCGGTGCTCAGGTCAACGGCTGTCTGGGTCATGGGTCCACTCCTGGTCTCGCGTACGGGGGGGGGTGGCTTGGGACGCCCGCGGGCGCCCCTGGCTGCGGCCCGTTCTAGACCTTTGCGCAGGGCGTTCAAGCCCTTTTTGGAATCATTCTAAACCTGACGGAAGTTCTCGGATACCATGGCCATCAGGAACAGCAGGCTGCGCCTGGCATGCTGCGGCACGCGCGAGCGCAGAAGGAAGGCGATGCTGTCGTGATCCTCGCGCCGCACGGCGCGGGACAGCGCGACGAGCCAGTCCTCGTCGAAGCTCAGCTCCGCCACGCCGGGGCGGTGAAACCGCGGCGCCTTGCCGAGGATCTGCGACAGCGTGCGGATCAGCGTCTTGGCATGCGCCTCGCGCGCCTTCGGTTTCTCCACCGCCAGCATCGCGCAGGCCTCGAACAGGTCGGCGCGCGCGGCGGCGCGGCAGTCCAGCGCCGTCACGCGCAGGTGTTCCAGAAGGCTGCGGTCGGCGGCGTTCATCGTTTGCCGGAATGCCGGAGCCTGGGTGTCGAGCGGATGGACCGCGGCGGTCATGGCCATGTGTCGCACCTGTGAATCAGAGCGTTACGGGATGTCACCCTTTAATCCTGAGTAGATTTATAAGATAAGAGGCGCAGGTTCAACTCGTCAGGGAGTCGCAGCCCATGCGAAGCAGCGTTCCGGCCACCGTGCTTTCGGCCCTCGCCATCGTGACCGCCGCCCCGGCGATCCCCGGCCCGCTGGACGAGCCGCATCTTCCCATCGTCCCGCGCACCGCAGAAGAGGCCGCCCGGATCGCGGCCGTCACCGCGCCGGCCGAGAGCTTCGACGCCCCGCAGAAATACGAGGAGCGGTCGGCCGGCGCCGCCACCGTCCGCCCGCGCAACAATGCCGACGCCTTCTCGCAGCCCTCGGCCAATATCGGCTTCGACGGCGAATTGGAGTTCAAGGTGGGCAACGGGCTGTTCCGCAAGCTCTGGGTCTCCGCCCCCGCCTCGACCCAGGCGTCCGACGGGCTGGGGCCGATCTACAACGCCCGCTCCTGCCAGCGCTGCCACCTGAAGGACGGCCGCGGCCACCCGCCCGAGGGCCCCGACGACAGCGCCGTCTCGATGTTCCTGCGCATCTCGATTCCCGGCGGGGCGGAGGAGGCGGTGGCCGAGATCGAGGATTACCTCGCCACCGCGCCCGACCCGAATTACGGCACCCAGCTGCAGGATTTCGGCCTGCCCGGCATCCCGCCGGAATACACGCTGCGGATCGACTACGAAGAGACCGAGGTGGCGCTGTCCGGCGGCGAGATCGCGCATCTGCGCGAGCCGAGCTACACCGCCGCCGATCTCGGCTATGGCCCGCTGCATCCCGACGCGATGCTGTCGCCCCGCGTCGCGCCGCAGATGATCGGCATGGGGCTATTGGAGGCGATCCCGGCGGCCGACATCCTCGCGAACGCCGATCCCGAGGACGCCGACGGCGACGGCATCTCGGGCCGGCCGAACATCGTCATGTCGCACCGCTACGGGATCCCGATGCTCGGCCGCTTCGGCTGGAAGGCCGGCAACCCCACCGTGGAGGAACAGACCGCCGCCGCCTTCGTCGGCGACATCGGCATCTCCAACCCGCTGCACACCGCCGGGTCCGGCGAATGCACCGACCTGCAGGCCGACTGCCTCGCCGCGACTCACGGCGACGGCGACGACCGCACCTACGAGATCGACCAGCAGGGGCTGGACCTGGTCACCTTCTACTCCCGCAACCTGGCCGTCCCCGCCCGCCGCGACGTGGACGACCCCGAGGTGCTGCACGGCAAGCGGGTGTTCCACGAGACCGGCTGTATCTCCTGCCACACGCCGTCCTTCGTCACCCACCGGCTGGAGGACGACAGCGCCCAGAGCTTTCAGCTGATCTGGCCCTATTCCGACATGCTGCTGCACGACATGGGCGATGGGCTGGCCGACCACCGCCCCGAGGCCCGCGCCGACGGCTATGAATGGCGCACCCCGCCGCTCTGGGGCATCGGGATGACCGAGCGCGTCTCCGGCCACACCTATTTCCTGCACGACGGCCGGGCGCGGTCGCTCCTGGAGGCGATCCTGTGGCACGGCGGCGAGGCGCAGGCCCAGCGCGACGCCGTCGCCCGGATGCCGCCCGAGGACCGCGCCGCCCTGATCACCTTCCTGGAGAGCCTCTAGATGTTGCGACCGCTTGCCGCTTGCGCGCTGCTTCTCTGGCCGGGGACGGCCGCGGCCTATGACATCGGGCAGATCGTCGACGACCACATCCTGCCCGGCTACACCGCCCTGGTGGACGAGGCCCACGACCTGGCCGCGACCGCAGAGCAGGATTGCGCCGCCGACAGCCCCGCGCTGCGCGCCGCCTGGAACGACGCCTTCGACGCCTGGGTCCGGATCAGCCACCTGCGCTTCGGGCCCGCCGAAGAGGGTGACCGCGCCTACGCGCTCGCCTTCTGGCCCGACGCCCGCGGCTTCACCCCGCGCCAGCTGGGCGGGCTGATCTCGGCCGAGGATCCGGTGATCGAGACGCAGGCGGGGTTCGACGAGCTGTCCGTCGCCGCGCGCGGCTTCTACGCGATGGAATTCCTGCTCTACGACGAGGCCTTCATGACGGCCGAGCCCGAGGCCTATCGCTGCGCGCTGGTGCAGGGCGCGGCCCGCGACATCGAGGCCAACGCCCGCGCCATCCTCGACGGGTGGGAGACCGGCTTTGCCGACCTCCTGCGCAACGCCGGCGACAACGACACCTACCGCAGCCGCGACGAGGCGGCGCAGGTGCTGCTGGGCGCCGTGGTCTCGGAGCTGCAATTCACCTCCGACACCCGGCTGGGCCGCCCGCTCGGCACCTTCGAGCGCCCCCGCCCCCGCCGCGCCGAAGCCCGCCGCTCGGGCCGCGCGCTGCGCAACGTGCGCCTGTCGCTGGAGGGCACCCGCGAGCTTGCCCTGCTGCTGGCCGCCGATAGTCCTTACGTGACCGGCATCCTCGAAGACGCCTATGCCCGCGCGCTGGAGCAGGTCGCGGCGCTGTCGCACGATCCCGTCTTCGCCGGGGTCGACGAGCCGCAGGGGCGGCTGGAGGTCGAGATCCTGCAACAGAACATCGACCGCATCCGCACGCTCCTGGGTGCCGAGCTTGGCCCCGAACTGGGCGTGGCGGCAGGGTTCAACGCGATGGACGGAGACTGACCATGGCCACGCGGCGCGGCTTTCTCGCCGGACTTCTCTCCACCGGTCTCGCCCCGGCGCTCGGCTGGGCCGATGCGGGCGACCCGGCCTACCTCGCCGCCGCGCGGCAGCCGGACGGCAGCTATCACCTCTACGGCCTGACCGCGCGCGGGGCGGCGATCTTCCACCTCCCCCTGCCCGGCCGCGGCCACGCCGCCGCCGCCCACCCGCAACGCCCCGAGGCGGTGGCCTTCGCCCGCCGCCCCGGCACCTTCGCCATCGTGCTGGACTGCGCCACCGGCGAGACCCGCGCGCGGCTAGAGGCGCCCGAGGGCCGCCATTTCTACGGCCACGGCGCGTTTTCAGCCGACGGCACCGTGCTTCTGACCCCCGAGAACGACTTCGAGACCGCGCGCGGCGTGATCGGCCTGTGGGACGCGGCGCACGGCTATGCCCGGCTGGGCGAGATCGCCTCGGGCGGCACCGGCCCGCACGAGATCCGCCGCCTGCCCGGCACCGACATCTTCGCCGTGGCCAATGGCGGGATCGAGACGCACCCCGCCTCGGGGCGCGCCAAGCTGAACATCCCGTTCATGCAGCCGAACCTGAGCTATGTGACGCTGGACGGCACTGAGCTGGACCGGGTGGAACTGCCGCACGACATGCACAGGAACTCGATCCGCCACCTGTCGGTGCGCGACGACGGGCGCGTCGCTTTCGCCATGCAGTGGCAGGGCGACACCCGTGACAGCCCGCCGCTGGCCGCGCTGCACCGCCGCGGGGACGACCCGGTGCTTGCCGTCGCCGAGGCGGACGCCCACCGCCGGATGCAGGGCTATGCCGGCAGTATCGCGTTTTCCGCCGACGGCGCGCGCATCGCCATCACCTCGCCGCGCGGCGGGCTGATCCAGGTCTTCGACGCCGAAGACGGCCGCTGGCTGCACCAGATCGAAAGCCGCGACGTCTGTGGCGTGAATGCCGGCGCCTCCGGCTTCGTCTACACCAGCGGGACGGGGCGCGTCGGCGGCGGCACGGAAGGCGTTGAGGGCGGCGCGTGGACCGCCGACCATGCCGTGGCCTGGGACAATCACCTTGTCCGGATCGCGCAGACCGTGCCCGCCTGAGGCGGCACAACCAAACCGTGTGTAGCATTTTGCCGACACGTCAACGGGTTACGCGCGGATCGGCGTCAAACTGCCGATGAACAATTCCGGAGGGGAAACGCGGTTTGTATCCGGGGGCGAATCTGGCAAGAGTCTCGGTCATAAGCAATCAACCACGCGCAAGCACGGGGACGAGGGCGAGGCGATGAAAAAGGTTGTCGTGACGGCGGCGTTTGCCGTCCTGTGTTCCAACACGGCACTTGCAGGCACGATCGAGCGGGCCTGTCTCACTTCCAGCAACGCGGCGGCAAACCCGGCCCTCTGTGGCTGCATCCAGGCCGTTGCGGATCGCACGCTGAGCGCGAGCGATCAGAGGATGGCTGCACGCTTCTTCAAGGATCCGCACATGGCGCAGGAGATCCGTCAATCGGACAACGCCGCGCACGAGGTCTTCTGGAGAAAGTACAAGACGTTCGGCGCGACAGCCGGCAAGCACTGCGGCTAGGGACGGGCCCGTTCGGCTCGCATCGAAACCCGGCGGTCAGCTTCTGATCGCCGCGAGCAGGCCTTTTGCGCCGGCCTCGATCAGGTCCAGCGCCTCCTCGAAATCGCGGGTATAGTACGGGTCGGGCACCGCGTCGCGGCCCGTCTCGGGCGCGTAGTCCATGAAGCGCTTCAGCTCCGCCCGCGCCTCTCTCGGCCGCAGGCGTTGCAGATTGTCGTAATTCGCCCCGTCCATCGCCAGCACCAGGTCGAAGCGGTCGAAATCCGCCGCCGTGACGGGGCGCGCCCGCTGGCCCGCGATGTCATAGCCGCGCACCGCCGCGGCGGCGACGGCGGGGGGATAAGGCGGCTCGCCGGTGTGCCAGTCGCCGGTGGCGGCGCTGTCGACGGTCAGGTCCAGCCCCTCCGCCCCGGCTAGCGCGGTCAGGGCGCCCTCGGCCATGGGCGAGCGGCAGATGTTTCCAAGACAGACGAACAGGACGCTTCGAACCATGGCGCGCAGGAAAGGCCGAATGCGCGCCGGCGTCAAGCGCCGGCGTTGCCTTGCGCGGCCCGGTCTGGAATCACTCTGGCAAACGGCCAAGGGGGCTTCATGCGCAACATCGTCATCCTGACCGGCGCCGGCGTGTCGGCGGAAAGCGGGCTCGGCACGTTCCGCGACGTGGGCGGGCTGTGGACCCGGTTCGACCTGAACGACGTGGCCACGCCCGAGGGCTTCGCGCGGGATCCGGCGCTGGTCCACGACTTCTACAACGCGCGCCGGAAGAACTGCCGCGAGTCGGCGCCGAACGCGGCCCATGCCGCCCTGGCGCGGCTGGAGCGAGAATGGCCGGGCGAGGTGCTGGTGGTCACCCAGAACATCGACGACCTGCACGAACGGGCGGGCAGCCGGGCGGTCTGGCACATGCATGGCGCGCTGGCGCGGGCGCTCTGCGGGGCCTGCGGGCATCGCTGGGATGCGGGCGAGGAGATGGCGCCGCAGGATCCCTGCCCCGCCTGCCGGCAGCCGGCGACGCGGCCGGACGTGGTGTGGTTCGGGGAGGTGCCCTACCTCATGGACGAGATATTCGAGGCGCTGACGGCCTGCGATCTCTTCGTTTCCGTCGGGACGTCGGGCGAGGTCTATCCGGCCGCGGGCTTCGTCCAGCTGGCCGGCGAGGCGGGGGCGCGGACGCTGGAGCTGAACCTGGAGGCGTCGGCCAACGCGCGGGCCTTCGACGAGCAGCGCGAGGGGCCGGCGACGCGGGTGGTGCCGGCCTGGGTGGAGGAGATGCTGGGGGTGTCCGAGCTTGGACACTCTCCAGGTGGCTGAATTTGCACGGGACAAAGCGTTCACGCGCTGTGAGCGTCCGGGCGCCGCGTGACACACGGCGCCCGGGGCCAGGGTCAGCTGCCGCCGTCCATCGGCATGTCGCCGGGCTTCCGGGTCAGGTCGATGGGGATCTCCACGACCATCTCGCCCGCCTCCTCGAAGACCAGCGTGACGGTCACGCTCTCGCCGTCGACGAAGGGCGCCTTGAGCCCCATCATCATCACGTGGTCGCCGCCGCGCTGCAGGACGTGGGTGCCGCCGGCGGGGACGGCAAAGCCCTCTTCCACCTCGGTCATCTTCATCACGCCGTCGCCCATGTCGATATGGGTGTGCAGCTCGGTCACGGCCGCCGCCCCCGTGCGGGCCGAGACCAGACGGTCGTCGGCCTCGCCGTCGTTGCGCAGGATCATGAAGGCCGCGCCGGTCTTCGCCATGGGCGAGGCGGAGCGGGCATAGGCGTCCTCGACGGTGATCTCGGCCATCGCCGGCAGGGTGGTGGCAAGGGCGGCAAGCCCCGCGAAAAGGGTCGGTCTGACAGGCATCGTTCAGGCTCCTCGGCTCTGTCTGTATCGTGAAACGCGAAAGGGAAACGTCACACGAGAGGCGGCGCGCGGGCCCGGACCTCCAGGAACGGCGTGGCGCCCGTGCGCGGGGCGGTCTGCTCGAACCGGACCGGGACGGGGCGCGAGGCGAAGGTCACGTCCGGCGCCGGCGCATCCACCGCCGCCAGCAGCGTCAGCGCGCAATCCGGGCAGACATGCAGCGGGCCGATCGGCTCGCCCCGCGCGTCGACGGCCACGGCCAGCGGGCCGGTGCCGGTGCACAGCACGATCTGCCCGGCGGCCATCGCCTGTCCGCGCGCCACGGCCATCGCCCCGCTGGTCGCCAGCAGGACGAGGGACAGCAGGGTCGCCAGGAAGGGCCGCGTCCGGGTCATGTCCGCGATATAGGCAGGCACGCGCGCGACGGGAAAGCGGCAAAACGAAGCGGCCCTGTCCGCCGGGGACAGGGCCGCCAAAATCGACTCGGCGAAAGGGGATCAGGCGGAGGCCTGGGCCTTCGCGATCTCTTTCTTGATCTTCAGCGCGTTGGGCGACAGCGCGTCGTCCTTGGCTTTCGCCAGGAAGGCGTCGATCCCGCCGCGGTGGTCCACCGTGCGCAGGGCGGAGGCGGAAATCCGCAGCTTCACCGGCCGGCCCAGCGTTTCCGACATCAGCGAGACGTCGTTCAGGTTCGGCAGGAAGCGGCGCTTGGTCTTGTTGTTGGCGTGGCTGACGTTGTTGCCAACCATCGGCCCCTTTCCGGTCAGTTCGCAGCGGCGCGACATCGTTTCATCCTCGTCTCTGGCATCAGGGGCAGGCGGCCCCGCAAACGCAAAACGGGCGCCGCGGCAGGGGCGCCCCTGAATCTCGTCGCGCGGTCATACGGCCAAGGGGATCGGGCGTCAAGCCCCCTGCGGGCGGGCGCGTCGGCATTGCTTTATGTGCTCCAGTGGGGGTCTCACGACCTGAAATCCATCCATGGGGACCATTTGCTTTTCGCCGGCCATTGCGACTTGTGCGATCCGTTTTCAAAGAGCCGTTGACGATTGGGATGTGCTGGTTGACCCTGTCTGACTGCTACCGAAAGACCGGCATCGACCACAAGAAGTGCGAAATACAATAATGGCAATTCGCGAACATCCTACGATTGGAACGGTCGTCACCTGTAATTTCCAAAGCGGCTTTGTCGCGCCGGAGATGGTGGGGCGGCGGCCAGTCGTCGTAATAAGTCCCAAAATGAAGGGACGCCCTGGCTTGTGCACGATTGTGGCCCTCAGTACGACGCCGCCGGATCCCGTGCGACAATATCATTGCCAGATTGATATCCGTCCACGTCTTCCCGATCCCTGGCGCAGCGAGGGTGTCTGGGTAAAAGGTGACATGATAAACGCCGTGGGCTTCCACCGGCTCGACCTTATCCGCCTCGGGAAGGACCCGTATGGAAAACGAAGATACCTCTATGAGCCCTTAAGCGACTATAACTTAGAGCGTTTGCCCACCGACATGAATCGATTGGGGATTCCCATTCGGCCGAGGGACTGATTCACTGACCCTGGGGCAGATACTGGGGGCAG
>NZ_JARGYC010000087.1 GCF_029168335.1 Psychromarinibacter sediminicola | reverse complement strand
CACCAAAAGCCGGGAAACCTTGCGAAAACGGATACTGCAAATGCAGCCAAAACCACACGTTCTCAATCGCTTGCCCATTCTTCACGTGTGACTAGCTCAAGACACCGCAATCTCTGCGTTTGGGTATCGGACAACTCGGTCACGAGGGCCAGGAAATGCCCTTCCGGCCGCACACTTTTCGCACACCTATTGATTTGAATCAGACGCTTTGAACCGCCGATATCAGTCCCTTCGGGTGTACTGCGTAGCGCCGCTTTGCGGACGTTCGACGGGGCAGAGAAAACGGAAGGGGACGGCCCAATCCTGCTATTCACCGGTGGGGCAGAATGCTGCGCCGCGGCTGGTCGAATGAGACATTCGACGCACGCGCCAAAGTCAAGCCATTCGAATTCTCACGCTCTTCGATCGAAGCCGACTTCCGGACACCACTCGCCGATGTTAGCCTGTTCTCAGAATGGTAGCTTGCTACAGCCATTGACGCGGTGGGCAAGTGCAAAAAGCGGGGTATTTGTGACTGAATTAGCCGGCACCTGTCTTATGGATCGGCCAACCACTGGTGATCCAGAAGGAACGCTGTTGTGGGCGGATCGATGGGCGGCGTCTTTTTCACATGATCCGGAAGCGGTTCTGGAACTCGTCGACACGCTGTCAGATGCTGAAATGGAGCATACCGACGATTGCCTTACCCTTATGTCGCGGATCTTGGACGAGGCGCGAATGAACCATGAGAATGAGGAGCCCGGGGCGAACGAGTTCTTCCAGACCCTTGCTGCGGGCTGGGTAGAACGGACAAAGCGAGGCGAGCTTGACGCCGAGACCTGCTTCGGACTTTGCCAGGCTTACCTCCGCGCCGGTCTCACACCCCCCAACCGGTTGCGCATGGCACCCGACGCCCTTGAGGGTCATGCGGGGGACGAGATAACCGAGCTTCCGGATGTCGCGGGCCTGGCGGAAGCGCTTGTCCCGGATGGCTCGACGCCTTTTGAGACCTATACCGGGCTCCGCGAAGTTGTGGGAGCCATGCCGGCTCAGGTGACGGCCTCATTTCTGGCGCAGATGATCGGGCAAGGCGATCAACGTATGATTGCCGCAGGGCGGTACTTTTTGCTCGATCCGGTTGCGGAGATGCGCGATGCCGCCATCGCCGGGTTCGGGCTGCTTGCGGAAAGCGCACATGTGGATGCCGCACTGCTGTCCGACCTCATCCTGATCCGCAACTGGCTGCCAGACGGCAAGGCGCTCGATACAACGATCGAGACTGCGCTGCGTCGGGAGCCATCAGGTGGAAACGTCCCGCAACCGTGGCAGCTTCATCGGGTGATGACGTCGCTTCCCGACGGCACCGGCTCGCAAAGCATAATGGGCGTCTGTAGCCGTGGAAGCACGCGCGCAGTGGCCGCAGCAATGATCAAGGAAGGCCACGGGATAAAGGACGCTTACGTCATTCCTTGTTCCAGCAGAGCTGATCAGAAATCCATCGTCGAGCGAATTGAGCAGGCGATGACGATGCATGACGTGTCGCCTTCCTACCTCGCCCCCGCCATTGGCGTCGCCCTTGGCGACGGGCTGACGCGCGGTTCGGTGGCAGCGCCGGGCTTCCTGGATGTCGCGCCGATGTTCGGCATTGGCGATGTGGCGCCACAAACCGAGGGGCTTGCAGCCCTTCTTGCGGCGGCAGATCCGGATGGAGAGCTTGCGGCTCTGTCAGATGCTCGCCGTGGCCGATTGATCGGCAAGAGCCGGGACTGGTTCTCAGAGCATGACATCTCCAGCAGCTGGTTTGTCTCTGACGCCACTCTGATGGCAGCCCTTGAAGCGGCGTCGACCGCTGCCCGCGCAAAGAAGATCGTCGCGGGGCATCTCGGGGAAAGGCGTGATCGATGGGCAAGATTCTTCGCCCGATCGGCGCTGATCCTGCGCCACGACAGCAGCGCCCGGCCTGACGCATGGAAGAGCTTTGCCGTTGTCGCCCAGGCGCTGGAGGCTGGTCGAGAGATCAAGAAAATACCGGTCTTCGAAGATATTCTCGAGCAAACGCTGGAGGTGGCAGCGGCGCGCGCAATGGGAGAACTCGACGATGAACCGGAGTGGGACAACGAAGATTACGAGCCACTTGAAATCGAGGCTGAGCGACCGGGCGAGTTGGCCAAGTTGCTCAAAGGCAGCCCGCTCAATCCGGATCAGATTGATGGCTACCTGACCGCCGTGCTGATCGCCCCGGAATTCGCATCCCCAAATGAATGGCTTACGCCGCTGATGGAGGGGATTGAGGTGAAGGGCCACGGTTCGATTCAACGCATCCTCGACATCCTGATGTTGCGTTACGACGCGCTGAACGAGGCTGTGATCCTCGGCGAAATCGGCGGAAGGGTCCGAGACCTGCCCCCGGTGCGCTTCCGTGCGTGGACCGAGGGCTTCGCGCAGGCGGTGGATGGCATCAAGGGGGCCTGGCCGAAACGCGCTCTGAGCCGGGATGACAAACAGGTCCTAAATCTGATCCGTCGCGCCGCCGTTGAGGATCTTTCGCCAACCTTGAAACCGCTCCTGCCCAGCTGGCTCCGGATGACCGCGGAAAAATGGCGAGAAGATTTGTGATATCTAAGCCGGGTCGAGATTAAATAAGTAGGGACCCTGTCGAAGGTCAACGAACTCGAGCGACTGGTATCGGTGGGCATCTCGTCATACACTCCCGGTCCACGCATCGAATTGCTTAAGGAGCCCGAATGACAGTCGTAAACGACTTGCAGGACTACTGGACCCTGGTTTCGGCGCACCGCCGGCGCGGCGACGAGCAAGCCCTTGACTGTTTGTTCCTGATGGCAGACGAGGCCTCGCGCGAAGGCCAGTTGGCCGCGCTTTACGTTGCTGCTAACGGCCCAGAGGAAACCGATGTCGCAGGAGGTTGAGCACTACGGGCTTCACTGGGATGGATCTGTAGCTTGGCTCATTCAGGGGCGCTCTGGAACCAACTTCGTAGGGTTAAAGGCTAAGGTGCCGTTCAGGGCCCGGGGTGGGATGTGCAATCATCTCGTACCGGCTGCGGCGCCGATCCCTGACCGCGTACACTGGGAGAACTGGACGAAGATCAGTGATGATCCTCTCGTTCGGGCCATGATGCCGGTCCCCCATCCCTCAGGCCAGAACATCTTCTTCGTGGAGGACCCAGACGACGATCTGCGCCTCTACCTGACGACGCTTTCTCGCATGAGCTCGCCGATCAAAAGGGTCGTCAAGCCGATCTGGATGACGGAACCAGCAGAACTCCAGAAGGAACTGACGAGAACCAATGTCCAGCCGCTCGCCCTAGTCCAGGCCACGACCAAGGAGCAGAAGGTTGTCGACACTCTGGGCCAGATGGCGGAGTACATCCCTCGAACGGTCATCATCACCGGTCAGCCTGGGATGGTTATTCGGCCTCCAGTCCAGAAGATCGAGACGAACATCCGGGACTTCTCGCTCGAAGACCTCTTGATGCTTCCTTTCGAGAACCTCGGGGCTCTGCTCCTGAGGAGATATTCCCGTCGTGAGGACCTGGATGCTCCGCTGGAAAGTCGTGAAGAGAGAAGGCAGCGCATGATCAAAGAGCGCTCGAAGAAGTAACCCCTTATCTATCCGAGAGGATATTATGGAGCTGAGAGACTACCAGGTCGTTGACCTGACGTTCTACTATTCGCGTGCCCGATGCGGAAACTTTTCCGACCCCGGCACCGGCAAGACTGCCCCCACCTGCGTCTACATCTACTATCGCTGGAAAGAGGACGGCGTCCGGACGATCTGGACGATGCCGAAGTCGCTCCTGACGAAGAACCGGAACGAGCTCCTGGACTGGTCCGAGTTCGCACCCGAGGACGTGGTGATCGTCGACGGCACCCCGGCCAAGCGTAAGAAGCTCATGGAGAGCGACGGCAAATGCTTCCTGATGGGCTTCGACTGCTTCGCTCGAGAGTGGCACTACCTCGTCGAGTGCCATCCTGAAATCGACATGCTGGTCGGCGACGAGTGGCACCTGGGCTTCAAGAGCGACGGCTCGAACCGGACCCAGAGCCTCTACACCTTCATGCAGCGCACGACCTATCTCGTGGCCATGACCGGGACGATCATCGACGGGCGCCTGGATTCGGCCTACCCGCTGATCGAGCTCTGCGAGCCGGGCAATTACATCGGCGGCCACGACGGCTTCCTGATGGCGCACGCGATCGAGGACAGCTACGGCCGTGTCGTCGCCTGGCGCGACCCGCAGCGGGTCGGCAAGATCTTCGGCCGGATGGCGATCCGACACACGTTCGAGGAAGCCTACGGCCCCGAGGCGAAGATCATCCAGCACGAGACCTGCGAGATGGAGCCGCGGCAGCGCGATTGGTACGACGAATTCGAGGAGGAAGCGATCCTCGAGCTCGAGGACAGCTGGCTTGACGGCACGATGCCAGGCGTGAACCTGATCCGGTGCCGGCAGCTGATGGAGCACCCGCAGGAGTTCGGCCCACCGCTCGACACCATCAAGGAGACGGGCAAGGAGGAGCGCCTGCGCATCCACCTCGAGGACCACAAGCGCACTGGCAAACCACTGGTCATCTTCTCCGCGCTCACCGCGCAGCACGACCGGGTGGCCGAGATGTGCGAGAAGATGGGCTTCAAGGTCGGCGTGATCGACGGCCGCATCTCCGCAGCACGCCGCGCGCAGATCGACGAACAGTTCCAGGATGGCGAGATCGATATCGTCATCGCTTCCGCGGCCACGGCCGGCATCGGCTACAACTGGGGCCACGTCGACCAGATCGTCTTCATGAGCCTCGACTACATGGACAGCAACTTCGTCCAGGCCTACCGGCGCGCCGTCCGCGGCAAACGGGAGACGCCGGTGCTGATCACCGTGATGGAATACGAGAACAGCGTGGACCAGAAGATCTTCGAGATCGTCGAGAGGAAGTCGAAGCTGGCCAGCGATGTCGATCCCTCGAAGGAGCGGATAAAGTTCAAGACAAGACAGAAGGAGTCAGAGACCACACCAGCCCCGACATTAAAGATGGCTGATTTCATTTACGGCAATAGCGGCTGATCTCAATTCAAAATCGACCAAAAGTCGCCCATCGGTCGTCAGGCCGGTGATCCTCCCTGTCAGGTGCGGGGGAGGGCGGCAACGCTCCCCCGCGTCCTAAGGGATGCAACTGTAACTGTGACTACGAGCACATCCTCATGGATATCAACGAAGCGGTCAAGCAAGCCCAGTCCAACGCCGAGAAGATGCCGGCCGATGACCAGCCCCAAGGGGGCGAACTGATCGAGGGCCACGTCGGCACGGGTGGTCAGGTGACCACCTTCCAGAAGCCCTCGATGGCGACGGCCCTGGCGCAGACCAGCGTCATCCCGAATGCGGTTCCCTTCCTGAAGGTCGACGAGTTCGGCCTGCGGTTCGGCAAGACGCGCAAGCACTACACCGAGCCGTTCAAGGCCCAGATCGACATGACCGAGGACAAGGGCTTCGCGCTGAAGCACACGCTTCGGTTCGGCAACCCGGCCACCTATCTCTCGACCTACGACGGCGTGAGCTGCGACAAGGGCGGCAGCTGGCACGACGCTCTCGTCCGGGCCCGCGGCGCTGGCGGTGGCGAGCCCTACATGTCGGTCGACGTCCTGATCCATCTGGCGGAAGACATCGTCATCGACAAGGACAACAAGTTCGAGGCCGGCTCGCGGATCGCGTTCAACTCGTCGAAGACCAACTTCTCGGAGTGGACGGACTTCTACCAGGCCTGTGCCGAGGCCGACAAGCTGAACCAGATGGTCGACGTGGAGATCCACTTCGACGACATCCACCACAACGGCAACGACTGGGGTGTGGTGACCTTCAAGCTGCCGTAACCACGGCAGGCTGGGCCCTTTTCTTCACTCACACTGATCGTTTCGTTTACCGGGCCGTGGTTTCACGCAGCCCGATGACCAGAGCTTGCATCACGAGGTTCGGCTCATCGAGGCGACACGGCTCCCACAACAAAACCTCCGCATCAGTTCCAGCGTTTTGGAGAGTTCCTAATGGATGATGTCACGACCCTTGGCGACCCGCATCTCGGCCGCAAGTTCAAGACCGGTGTCCCGCTGCACCGCGTCGGCGAGCGCGAGGAGATGCAGTGGCGCGACTTCTGCGAGTCCCTGACCGAGGTCGATACGCAGTTCCATGTCAACATGGGCGATCTGTTCGATACCCGGATCGTGAGCCCGGAGATCGTGCTCGCCGCGGCGAACGCCTACATCCAGGCCGCTGAGCTGAACCCGGCCACGACCTACGTGGTCTTGATTGGCAACCACGACATGTCACGCGATGCTGACCGCGCTTCGTCCTTCGATCTGTTCGAGGCGCTGGTCTCCCGCATTTCGAACATCATCGTCGTGCGTGATCGACCGCGTGTCCTGAACAGATACGGCTTCGTCCCCTACAGCCTGTTCCAGCCGACCGAGGAGCTGGTGGCCGAGCTGCCCGACCAGCTGGATGCTGTGTTCGGTCACTGGGACATCGTCGACCATGGCGGTCACAACGTCATCCCGACGAAGCTCCTGGCCGCGAAGAACATCACCACGGCTGTCTCCGGCCATGACCACCTGCCGCGGCAGGAGAAGCGCCATGGGGTCGACATCACGGTGACGGGTTCGATGCAGCCCTACACCCACGCCGAGGACGACACTGGCTGGCTGTACGTCACGACGACGCTGGACGAGCTCGAGAAGTTCGACACCACGAACCTGAACGTCCGCGTCCTGCTCAAGGAAGGCGAGACGCTGCCTGAGAACGTCGACTGTCTCTCGCTCACCGCCAAGCGGGTGACCGACGAAGACGAAGACGGCGTCGAGATCGACACATCCGAGTTCGAGAGCCTCGATCTGCGCAGCCTCCTCGGCGGCGCGCTCGAGGGGCTGAGCTGCAAGGACCGTCTGCTGGAGGAGTTCTCCAATGCTTAAGCGGCTGTACCTCGACAACTGCTTCACCCACCACGATCGTACCTTCGACTTCTCGCGGGGCGTCACTGGCATCATCGGCCCGAACGAGAGCGGCAAGTCGCTGATCGTCGAGATGATCCGCTACGCGCTGTTCGGTTCGAAGGCGCTCCGCGGTGAGGCGGCCGACTACAAGAAGCTGCACGTCGAGCTCGATTTCGACGTCAACGGCTCCTCGTACAGCGTCGTTCGCAAGGCGGCCAAAGCCACTCTGACGCGGGACGGCGCTGATCTCGCCTCCGGGACCAAGCCGGTGAATGAGGCGATCCAGAACGCACTCGGGTACGACCTGACCGTGTTCGACGTGGCGAATGCCTGCAACCAGGGCAACGTGGAAGCCCTGTCGGACATGACCCCGTCGGCGCGCAAGGCGATGGTGGATCGCACCGTCGGCCTGGACACGCTCGACAGCCTGATCTCTCTGGCCGGCACCGAAGGCAACGCCCTGAAGCGTGAGGCTGAGGCCGTCAGCCGCTCCCTGGTAGAGCCGGTCGAACCGGAACAGCCGGAAGGCTACGTCTCCAGCGAGGAGCTGGAGCCGAAGCGGCAGGATGCCCAGGCCCGGGTGGGGGAACAAAACCAGCTCCGCGGCTTCCTGGCACAGGCGCCGGAAGCGCCGGTCGAGCCCGAACCCTGTACTGTCGAGCAGAGCCTCGAGGACCTGGAACAGGTTCAGGAGTACCGGAAGACCGTCGAGCGTAACCTGGCCAAGCTGCGCGCTGACCTGCGGGGTCTCGAACCCGAAGAGTACTCGTCTGAAGAGCTCGACGCCCTCGAGACGCAATGGGATGCCGTTGAGGCTTGGAAGCAGAAGCAGAAGCTGCTGGCTCGGGGCTACCACGAGTGCCCGAAGTGCGAGCACCAGTGGCCGGTGGCCGACCTTGGTGACCTCGAGAACGTGGCCGAGACCGAGCCGCCGGCGATCAGCCGCCAGGAGATCACGGAGCACCGCCGTCGCCTCGGTAACGACGAGAAGATCGCTGGTCTGAAGCAGGCGATCTCGGAGGCCGAGGCCACGCTGGACGAGCTGCCGGATGTCACGGAGCAGATCAAACAGGTGGAGGCCTACCAGGCGGCGCTGGCCGCGTACCAGCGCCAGAAGGAGGCCTACGACCAGTACAACGCTCAGCTGGCCGAGAAGCAGGCCCGGTTCGAGGAGCTCGAGGGCTCAGCCGAGGAGCTGGAGCAGCTCACCGCGCAGCTCCAGCTGGCTCGCGACTACGAGCGGGATCTGGATCGCTACAAGCGGGACAGCTCCGTCTACGAGCAGAAGATGGAGGAGGTCGCGGACCTACAGCAGCGGTCGGAGGACTTCCTGAAGGCTCGCGAGATCATCAAGGAGCTGAAGGTCCAGGTGAAGACCGTCCTGCTGCCGTCGCTGAACAAGATGGCCTCTTTCCTCCTCGGCCAGATGACGGGCGGTGAACGATCTATGATCGAGGTCAGCGAGGACTTCGAGATCATGGTCGATGGCCAGAAGATCAACACGCTCTCCGGCAGCGGGAAGGCCGTGGCGAACCTCTCCGTCCGGATCGCTCTCGGTCAGATCCTCACCAACAAGGTCTTCTCGGTCTTCCTGGCCGACGAAGTCGACGCCGCCATGGACGACGACCGGGCCGAATACACGGCGCAAGCCCTCCGTCGTCTGACAGACCAGGTCTCGCAGGTGGTCCTGGTCACCCACAAGCACACAAGAGCCGAGGAAATAATCGAGCTAAGAAAATAGCCAAAAGAGCAGCGCGACCGCAGTCAATGAGAGCACATTTTCCGGATATGCGCCTGCCTTAGGAAATTTCCAGGCCGCTGGTTCTAAACGAGGTCTTCAAGGAATTCAGACACGCGGCCTGCGCCCGAGACCCACAAACGCTCCCTTGCGCGGGTGGTAGCGACATAAAGAAGATGGCGTTCCGTTGCCATGATTTCCTCGATCATCGCCTCATCGCGCGCTTCGAGAAGGCGGTCCTCTTTGGGTATCACATCTTCGTCGCATGCCATGACTGCGACAGCACGATACTCGGCCCCCTTCGCTTCGTGCATGACACGGACCTCCGGTACAGCATCGCGGCCGGTCAGCGATCGGAAGGTGTCCTCGACAGCCTTGGCACGAGGAATCTCGTCCTCACTGCGAACCAAGAGCGCAATCTCCGTCCCTCTGACACCCTCCTCACCCAAGCCGGCAAGCCAAGCGGCAACAGCTTTGATCTCTGAATCAGCATCGGGGAATTCGGCGATATCGGGCGCCGGGCCGTCAAACAGTGACACGACGCCGGTGCGCCGATCCTCGTTGCCGTCTGTCTCGGTCAAGCTAGGGGGCAGCAGTCGGTCGGACTGGCTACGAATCTGCTGCGACGTGCGGTAGTTGACCTTCAGGCTGCGCGAGCGTCCCCGCACATCTACTCCGGCGGCCTTCCAGGGGAATGGCGCGCGGAAAATCCGCTGGCCGATGTCACCAGCGAAAAATAGGCCGTTCGGCCGATCTCCAGCGATGGCGGCCAGAAAATGCAGTTCCGGCACAGAAATGTCCTGTGCCTCGTCCACAACCGCATGGGTAAACGGTCGTGTCGCACCTCCACGATAATGCACCGCGAGAGCGTGGAGCATCTGGGCGCGGGTTCGCTTGCCCTGTCGCTCCAGCGAGGCGCGCGCATCGGCGAAGACGTCCCACAGCGCATCCCGGCGCGACGCCGCCATGCGCGTGAGCCGGCCCAGGCGCGGCAGGTCTCGGTATGCATCGCGATCGGCCACCGCCCAGGCATCCACAACGAGACGCCATTCGTCCCGCAGGAAGCCAGGCTCCACGCTCACATCTGCCGCTGCGGCGGCGTCGACCAGTGCCTCGCCGACATCATCGGGTGTCGCCTCTTCGACCGAGCCAAAGGCTTCGATGTAGAGATCGTGCGCCAGAGGCCCCAGTGCACGGGTCGTGACGCGGTCTCGAACCGTCTGGTCGGGCAGCAACATGTGCAGCTTCGCCGAAAGGCCATCTGCCAGCCGCCGGTTGAAGGTGGTGAGCAAGATGCGCGCCTCGGCATCCTCGCGGGCCAAACGGGCCGCCCGGTGCAGGGCGACAACCGTCTTGCCGGTCCCAGCCGAGCCGATCACTCGGGCCGGGCCATTGAAGTCCCGGTCCACGAATTCCTTCTGCGCCGGGTGCAGCCAGACGGCCCATCTCTCCCAAGGCGCCTCGAGAGCGGCGGCAAGATCGGCTTCCGTAGTCGTGAGGCGGAAGCGACGCGCAGCATCGGGGTGTTCGTATGGGTCTTCGGCGTGCGGCGCAGGGACCGGTCGTTCTCCCGTTGCCGCCTGCAACAGTGCCTCGCCAGCCTCCGTCGGGAGGTGGCCGGCAATATCCAGCACCGTGTCCTCGGTGGCATCGCGCACCGTGTCCAGCCAGTCCTCCGGCACGCCCCATGACAGCAGCGTGTCGTCGTCCTCGTCGGCGAAAAGACGGGGCTTCTTCACGGCCTCCTCGACGTAGCGCTGGATGATCACGTCTTCGACGGTCTCGCGGATTTCTACGATCTGCGCCGCACCTGTCCTTGGGTGGACGTCGATCCGGCGTCGCTCGGCCCAGCGATAGGCGTCGTCATGGTGACCGACCCAGGCGAGCAGCGTGGCCCCGTCCTTCTTGTGCAGGACAAGCCGGACGTCGCGGTTCACCCGCGCGGTCCAGAAATGCGGGTCCTTTGCCCGGTCGACCCGGTGCATCTGGAGGCCGGGGTGGTCTGGGTTCATCTGCGCGTCAAAGGCCGTGGTCTTCGCGACCTTCTGTTCCTGGCCGGACAGCTTGGTCAGCGCGTCAGAGAAAGTGTCGGCGATGCGGAAGGTCATGGAATGGCCGCGAGATCCTCCTTCAAAGATCTGCCTGTGGTCGTGTTTTTCCAGTATTGCGGAGCACTGAGATTGCCGTCGTTGACGACATCTACGGCAGCCGATGCGTTCGAGAATTCGTGGTCCTGCTGGAAGACCCACAGACTTGAGTTTCGAGGATCGGGCGCGAGAATGCCCTTGCGGACCAATTCGTCCGTAAGCCAGTTCTTCCGCTTCACATTGGGGGATCCGTTCTTCACAGCGGTCGAACCCGCTTTGACGACGAATTTCGGTCGGCTGCCTGTTGTCGATGGATAGCCATAAGCCACGGCCAACTGCCGCTCCAAAACGTATTCCATGCTCATATTCCGATCACCTTCATCACCTCGTCCCCGAGGTGGTTGATCACCTTCACCGCGATCCGTCCCGAATTCGGCCGAGCGAAGACCCGGGATTCCGTCCGCTTCAGGCTCTCCCAGGCATCCTCGTCGACTTCGGCCTTCAGCGTCGTCTTGAGCTGCTTGTAGGGAATCTCCGCCCCCGGGAAATAGGCGTGGCGGACGAAGAAGCTCTGCTCGTCGTAGTCGGTGTCGATGAACCAGCAGGCAATGTCCTCGGGGTCCGAGGACGACACCTCGCCCGTGGCGGGGCGGAAGATGTCGACGCCCAGAAGGCGCACGCGCAGGCGGTCGCCCTCTTCGACGATCTCGATGTCGGGCTCGCCGAAGACCACAAAGAGGTTGCCGCCGCCCGCCTTCAGGTCGCCCGACATGTGCAGGTCGGCGTTCATCCGGGCTTGCAGGACGGTGATGCGCCCCAGCTTTTGGAACTCGGCCGTGTGGGCGTCGAAGTTGAAGGCGCAGGCGATCACCAGGTCGAAACCTGCATCCGCGGCCTCACGCGCGGCGGCAACGAGGTCGGCGCGCTGAAGGGTGCCGTATTCGGGGCCGATGAGGATGCCGGCGCGGCGCTCGGTCTCGCCCTCCATGTAGCGGCCCTCGGCGGCGAGCCATTCGCCGGGCCAGGCCGACAGCGAGGTGAAGTCGATCCGATCCTCGCGCCCGGCCTGCTGCACTCCGGCCTTGGCGAGGTTTTCCAGGATCGCGGTGCGGTAGTTCTCGGCCTCCTGCTCCCCTGCCCCGCGGCGCCCAGCGGCGGCGTCGGCCTCGTCGATCAGCTCGCCATGTTCGTTGACCGCCTGCGTGCGGTGGGGCGAGAGGCTTTCGACGGTGAAGGGGCCTGCGACGCGGACGCGCTTCTTGTCTTCATAGGGCTTGTCGTAGAGGTATTCGTGATCGGCCTTGGCGGCGATGCTGGCGTCGATCTCTTTCTGGCGGGCGATGCGGGCCTCCCAGAAGGCGTGCAGCGCTGCCTTGGCCGTGTCGGGCCAGCCGTCGGGGGCCTCGCGCGGGATCTCCCACTCCATGAAGCCGTTCGCCGGGGCCATCTCTCCGCTGGGCAGTTCGACCTCGCCGGACGCGGTGAAGTCGATCTTCTTGCCCTTGCGACCGCCAGTCTCGACCTGGAAGGGCACGGGGTGGTTCTGCAGGGCGGCGTTGAGCGCGGCACGGGCCTCTTCGACTGCGGGCTGCATCTGCTCCCAGATCGTGTCGATCTCGGTGTTGTTGGCGATACTTTTCAGCGTGATGTGCGGCACGTGCTGGTAGACGAAGCCGTGGCGGATGTCGTTGTAGGTGTCGACCGTCGAGGGGGCGGAGCGGGTGAGTTCGGCCTCCTTCTTCTGCCCCTCGGCGGAGTCCTTGAGCAGGTACCAGGGGTATTTCGCCCCCATGATCCGCGCGCGGGCCAGCGCCAGCGCCACGCGGGAGGTATCGATGGTGATCCAGCGCCGCCCCCACTGCTCGGCGACATGGGCGGTACTCCCGGACCCGCACGTGGGATCGAGCACGAGGTCCCCGGGATCGGTGGTCATGAGGAGGCAGCGCTGAACGGCGAGTATGGAAGTTTGAACGACATAGACCGGGAATTTCTCCCCGTGCATGTCGGTCCAGATGTTGGACATCGCAACTTGATTCCAGTCATCCCAGAAGGCCACGCCACCAAGTGACTTGCCGCCGCCGTCGAAAATTCGACCTGATCTTTCGATCCTTGGTAGCCATTCTTCGATGCTGAAGCGCCATTGCTTGTTTGTACCGCATATCTTGCTTGAACCTTGGAAATTGTAGTTGCCGCTTCGTGTCTCGCTCGGGTGTTGACTGACAATAGGATAGTTGACCCGCGCCCATCGGCCACCTGTTTCAATGAGGTTATCGATTTCTGATTGTTTCAGCCGCGATACGTTGTTCAGCACCATTGGTTCAGTGATGACTGTATTGAACTTGCTCTCGCCTTCTGGGTCTTTCCGCTCATCGAACAACGGCCGGACTTTGAGCTTTTCCCGATTCTTGCAATACCAGATTATTTCGTCGAAGACGCTCTCTGTGACGTAGGTGGCGCTCTTCTTTTTGAAGATAATCGTGTTGACGAAATTCTCCTCGCCAAACACCTCATCCATCAGCGCCCGCACCCGGTGGACGTTCTCGTCGCCGATCTGAACGAAGCACGACCCGCTCTCGGTCAGCAGCTCCCGCGCCACGACCAGACGGTCGCGCAGGTATTGCAGGTAGGAATGGATGCCGTCGCGCCAGGTGTCGCGAAAGGCCTTCACCTGCTCGGGCTCGCGGGTCAGATGCTCCAGCTTGCCGTCTTTCACATCGCGCGAGGTGGTGGACCACTGGAAGTTGGAGTTGAACTTGATGCCATAAGGCGGGTCGATATAGATCGCCTGCACCTGCCCCTTGAGCCCCTCGCGCTCGGCCAGGCTCGCCATCACCTGCAACCCGTCGCCCAGGATCATCCGGTTCGACCACTTGCGGTGGTGTCGGTAGAACTCGATCTCCGCCTCGCGGTCGTCATCGGTGATGCCGAAATGGTCGAAGAGGTCCACGCCGCCGCCCTCACCGTTGCGTTTGCCCCCTGCCCTCAGATCCTCGATGATCGCCTTGGGGTGAACCTGTTCCTGCAGGTAGATCGGCGGCACATCGACTGTGATCTCGGTCTGGTCGATGTCCTTGCCGCGCCAGATCAGCTGCGGATCGAGATCCGGGTTGCGCTGCTTGTAGGCGACCTTGATCGGCCGGGCATCGTCCGGATCCATCATCGGCGCGAGTTCCGGCGTGGGGATGTTCACGCGTTGGTCGTCGTGGGTGATGGGGTCGATGGGGGTTTTCTTGTCGGTCATTTTTCGGCCTCTGCGATCCGTGCCATTGCAGCCTGAAAGGCCTTGCGTTTGTTTTCGAACCAGTCGATCAAGGCGTTCCTCTGTTTCGGATCGTGATAGTTCAAATCGGTTTCAGCTCCGAGAAAGCCATGTCGGCCGCCGGGGAAGAGGGCGCCCAACTCGTTTTCGAGGCGTTCTGCGTAGGGTTCGAGTATCGCGGCCAGCGGCTCCCAAGGTTCACCCCGTGCACCGCGCAGGAAAACCCCGCTCTTGTTCTGTCCGATCCAGATCGAGAGCATCGCTGGTTCGCCCAGGCCGTCGATCGCCATCCAGGTCGAAGAGGCGCGGCAGGGTTTCAGGCCCCAGTCGGCAGCTTCGGGATGCTTTTCGAGATAGGCGCTCCAGAATGCCTCACGACGTTCACCCAGATCGCTGTCTTGCTTTACTTCACGGGACTTCCGGGTGAGGCGGCGATCCCAGTCGTTCGGTTTCTCGACCACTTCGAAGATAGGCGCAAAGGGGCTGTCTCCGATCCGGACGACACGCGTCTTGATGGCGAAGAAGGAGAACCCGTCGGCGGTGTGTTCGTTGAGCCAGCGGATGGCGGATAGATGCGGCTCGCGGAAGGCGGGGGCGATCCAGACGACGGTGTGCGCCTCTAGTCCGGCGAGATAGGTCATGATCTGGCCCAGATGAGTGTGATCGGTCGTCTCCAACTGGTTCTCAATCAGCACCACGCTGTCGTCCATCGGGTTGCGGGCGAGGATGTCGGCAGTGAAGCTCTCGACCGCAACCTCGGTCCCGGTGAGCTCGAGCGGGATGCCGATGACCTCGGACAGGTGCTCGATGTTCTCCGCCAACCAGGGGGTGAACTGGAGAGCTTCATGCTTCCAGGCCTCGCGCAGGGGAAGATCTTCGAGGCGGCCGAACTTGATGTCCGTCATGCAGGCTCTCCGACGGTCTGTCCAATCAGCCGGTCGAGATCTTCGGCGTAGCGGTAGGGGTCGAGGAGTTCGGCATAGGCCCAGCGGCCGTAGCGGCCAAGCGTGTTGACGCTTGGCACCCACTGGTGGCGCGTGGTCTCAGCCTTCAGCCGGTCCTTGGCATCGCGGAAGCCCTTTGCCTCGATGATCAGGGTGGTGGGTTCGGGCGTGTCCAGCGCGATCAGGAAATCGGGTCGGTAATGTTTGGGTTCGCCCTCTACGAGATAGGGAATTTCGAAGCCAAGATTGTGATTCTTGACGTAGGCGCGGGTCATCGGATGGTCCTCGATCACCTTCGCGAGCTTCGCCTCCCAGTCACTGTCGGTAACGATCCAGTTGATGTGCGACCGGTCAGGACGTGGCCAGAACCGCGTGGCCTTAGAGGTGTTGAAGGACACGTCCATGGTCGACCTGGTGGGGCTGTAGGGCTCCAGAACGGCACGAATGACGGCATCGCCCTCGCGACCGACCGTGAGGGCGTGAAGGATCGTATCGCAGACCTCGTCGGCGATCTGCTTGTAGGTCAGCTGCGCCTTCTGCGTGCCGCCCGTGAGGATCAGGCGGTCACTGTCGAGCCACTGGCGCACGATGCGTTTGGCGCGCGGGAAGAGGTGGGTCTTCGGTGCCTCGCCCGCGTCGCGGAGCTTGTGCATGACCAGGTGCGAGGCGATCTTGGTCGCGATCTCGGACGGTCGCATCTGGCCAAGATGCTCGAGCGTGATGTGGGCTGGTTCCCCGACGATGCCCTGCATGGTGACCTCGGTCGCTCCGGCCTTGGCCGGGGTCAGCTCGTAGGGTTCGACCTTGGAGAAATCGACGGCAAGCGTGTCGTTCGGCAGGTCCGTTCGGTAACCCTGGACCCGTGGGAAAACGATCTCGAGGTGGTCGCGCTCCGGCGAGACGGCACGAACCTGCACGACCTCGCGCGGCGGCGTGGGCGGCGCGACGCGAGGGCCGTCAGAGAAGTTGAGCCCGTCGATGCCCATGATGTCGGCGTATTCGGTGGTGAAGAGCCCCTCTTCGTTCACGTCGTAGGACAGGCGACGCAGGGCACGACCGACGACCTGTTCGCAGATAAGCCGCGTGCCGAAAGCTCGCAGGCCCAGAATGTGGGTGACGTTGTTGGCGTCCCAGCCTTCGGTCAACATGGAGACGGACACAACGCAGCGCACCTGTTCGCCGAGCTTCCCTTTCTTGCCGACGGTGTTCATCACCTCGCGCAGGATTTCGGACTCGTCGATCTGGTCCAGGCCTTCGCCGCGCGCGGCCTTTTCGCGGCGAAAGGCCTCAATCTCGGCGGCATGGGCCTCGCGGAAGCCCTTGTCGACCTCGCCGCCGGATTCGATGGCGGAGCTATCGATCAGGATCGTGCGCGGCCGGTCGAGGCGCTCGCCGCCGTCGGCGTAGTTACGAAAGAGCGAACAGCGACCCTGAACGGTGTCGATGACTCCGTTCTCGTCCTCACGTTCGAACCCTGCAATGTAGTCACGGACGAGTTCTGAATTTGTGGTGTTGTTGCAGACCACGATGAAAACCGGAGGAATGCCGACCTCCGCCTTTTCCCATTCTCGGTAGGTCTTCTCGTAGTGGCCGTAAAGCGCGTCGATGGCGGTCTGTAGTTCCAGCGGCAGCTTAAGAGGGTCAGGCTTCTTTTCGCCGCGCGCCTTCTTCGGCATCTTTTTCCCGATGGCCTTCCAGAGGTTGCGATAGAGTGGTTCTGGCTGACCTGCGACGTTGTCGGCGACCGGGACACGAGGCAGCTTCACGATCCCGCATTCGATGGCGTCCATGAGAGAAAAGTCGCTGGCAACCCAGGGAAAGAGCGTGCCCTCCACCCACCCGGAACCGGAAAGAAAAAAGGGTGTCGCGGATAGATCATAGACAGTCCGGATACCCAGATGGCGCTTGGCCGCCTCGAGGCCGGAGATCCAGAGCCTTGCAGCTTCGCTGTTCTCTTCTGCCTCTTTCTTCGCATCGCCGGTCAACTTCTCCTGCTCCGCGTCAGGACGTTCCCGATAGCAGTGAT
Organism: Psychromarinibacter sediminicola; assembly: GCF_029168335.1. Lineage (GTDB taxonomy): Bacteria > Pseudomonadota > Alphaproteobacteria > Rhodobacterales > Rhodobacteraceae > Psychromarinibacter > Psychromarinibacter sediminicola. Next base: position 359 of record NZ_JARGYC010000087.1, on the reverse strand, counting down.
GCGCCTCGTCATTGATCACTGTGATCGGCCCGCAGGACATCAGTTCGGGCATCACGCGGGCAAGCATCTGTCCTTCGGTCTCGAGCGTCTGCGGCCCGTCGCCGTGTCCGGACAGCGCCGCCCGCGTGCCCTTGGCCAGGACCACCTTCTCCCGGAGTTTGAATGCATGATAGTTGGTGATGACGATCTTGGCAGTCTGCATGTCCGTCATCAGATCGGACGGGACAAGGTTCAGCCTGCCATAGTAATTGTCCGGCTCTGAGGGCTTAACAGGCTGCTGAAGAAGTCGGGTTGGAAGGACGTTATTCCTGTCGCCGGGGCTGGAAGGCGGGTCGCTCGCAGATGCGAACGTCGGGTCC
>NZ_JARGYC010000086.1 GCF_029168335.1 Psychromarinibacter sediminicola | reverse complement strand
CCTCGACCTCGTCACTCTGGCGGTTCTTCCAACGGCACGGGATTACGAGGAAAAAAAGACCGGTCACGCCGTCGAGCAGGATCGTCCGGACGTCCCGCGCCGCCTGATCAAGCCGCGTCACCCATAATCGGGCATAGCTCCGCCGATCTTGAGGAAGACCTTATCGAGGTGCCATCGATTTGAAGGTCTTGGTCGGCGCTGACGGACCCGCTCGGCGTAGATGCCGCCGAACTTGTGGACCCATCGCCGGACGGTTTCGTAGGACACATCGATGCCGCGTTCGGCGAGCATGTCCTCAACGTCGCGATAGCTCAGCGCAAACCGGAAATAGAGCCAGACGGCATTCTAGATTATCCTCGGCGGAAAGCGATGGCGGGTGTAGGTGAGGGGGAAGCATGAGGAATGTTACCTACCCGCCGTCTTGTTCGCCGGCCGTTTAACGCGACAGTGCCTATTGGCAACTCCAGGGTCTCTCAAATCGGGGTTCGGAAAAGGCTGACAGTCTGAATCAAAATTCATGCTGGGTTTTTCGGGTTCTGACAACGTGTCGGACCATGCGGCGGATCGAGGCGATCAGCAGCCAAGCATCCGAGGAGGCGATCGATGCTTCCCAGTCCTTTGCAAGACGCCGACAGCGACCGAGCCAGGCGAATGTCCGTTCGACGACCCATCGACGGGCGATGACAACGAACCCCTGCGCTGCGTTCGGGCGCTTGACGATCTCGACCTCCGGGCCGCTGGCGCGGGCGAGCGTTTCGCGCAGCTTGTCGCCGGCGTAGCCTCCGTCCATTGCCCGGCAGGCGATTGCGTGCAATCGCCGAGAGGGGCGAAGACATGGCGCAGTGTCGGCCAGCTCTCCGTGGCGAACGCGATAACACCGGGCGCGCCGTCCCGGTCCTGAACGCCGGCGGAATGCGTCATCGCCGCGAGCAGATTTCCCTGCGTATCCGTGACGATATGGCGTTTGCGCCCCTTGATCCTCTTCCCGGCGTCGAAGCCCCTTGGCCCGCCGCTTTCGGTGGTTTTCACAGACTGGCTGTCGATGATGCCAGCCGTCGGCTCTGCCGCGCGGCCAGCCGTGAGCCGGGACGCGCAGGCCAGAGCATCGTTCATCAGATCGAGCGTCCCGCTGTTGCGCAGCATGTAGAAGTAATACTGGACCGTCGTAAACGGCGGGAGGTCCTTGGGCAGCATTGCCCACTGGCACCCCGTCGCCGCCATGTACTGGATCGCGTCCCACACCGCACGCATGTCCGTTCGGCGCGGACGTCCGACCCTGCTTCGCGCAGGCATGAAGGGCGCAATCACCGCCCACTCCTCGTCTGTGCTGTCGGTTGCATAGCGGAGGCCCTCCCGGGCATAGTCTCTGCGGGTGATTTCAGTCCAGGGCATCGTATTCTCCAAGGTGTCGCAACCCCAGAGAATCATAACTGGCTGAAATCACTCAACTTAGTTTTCGGTTGGGCTCTGAGCCGCGTGAAGCGGTGGCCGAAACTCCTCCATGCGCCTGGCTATTTCAGAGCACGCATCAACGAGCTTCCCGCGGGCGAAATCGTAGTCAGGTGTAGTCTTCTTTCGGTTGAGATAAGCGACTATGATGCATGCTATCGCCTCTTCATTTCCGAGAACAATAGGTGCAGCAATGTCGGTGACGCCGATGATATCGCGGCTTTCGTTGATTATCGACCCCTCGCGGCGCAGCAGGTTTAACTCATTCTCGAGCGCAGCCCTGTCAATCTCGGATTGGCACACGGCGATGCTCTCTTCGATCATTCTCTGGCGAACCTCTGGCACCTGATACGCCATCAAAAGGAGGCCGGAGTGAGCGTCGACAAGTGGCCGGCGATAACCAAGCTTGAGGCTGAAGGTCATCTCCGACCCGCCGGAGGCCGCACCGATCACGACCGTCTCCCCGCGGTTGGCGACAACAAGGTGAACGGATTGACGTATCTCGTCAGCGAGACGCTCTATAACTGGGCCAGCGACTGCAATCAGGTCGCGCATCCGTGCGGTCTGCATCCCAAGAGCGAATAATCTGTTGGTAAGCGTAAGGCCCTCACCGTCTGGCGCGCGGGCGATGTAGCCGCGCTGGATCAGGACGTGAACCATTCTAAAGATTTCGTTCTTTGAGCGACCGAGCCGCTCCCCGACCTGTCTCGTGGTGAGCGCTGTGCCCTCTACGGCCAGGAGTTCCAGTATATCGAGCCCCTTTTCCAGCGCCGGGGCAGAATAGCTAGGCTGGTCATTCATGGCGAGATCTCCGTACATCGTTTTATATACGACGCTTGACGTCACATTTGAAGCGGCGTTAACATCCTCAATAATCCTACGAGGTGTCCGGGCGTTTCAATCACCCGGACAAAAGCGGGAGCGCACCGCGATCATGAACTATGACTTCCGGTTTAGTTCTCTCCTGGCGTACCGAGACGAACTCGTCGAAGGCGTTCTTCTGACGTTGCAGCTTTCTGCGGCAACGATCGTGATCGGTCTCGTCATCGGTGTCGTGGTCGCCGCGATGCGAACCGGTGCACCGGGGCCGTTCAAGGCCATCGCAACGGTCTATGTCGAAACGATCCGCAACACCCCTCTACTGGTGCAGCTGTTTATCATCTTCTTCGGATTGCCGAGTCTCGGATTGCGCTTCACCGCCAATGAGGCAGCTCTCCTCGGGCTCTCGGTCAACCTTGGCGCCTACAGCGCAGAGATCATCCGTGCCGGCATCGAGTCGGTCCGAAAAAGCCAGATCGAAGCGGGACACGCGCTCGGGATGAACGGATATCAGGTGTTCCGCTACGTCATTCTATTTCAGGCGCTGAAGTCGATCTACCCCGCGCTAACCAGTCAGTTCATCCTGCTCATGCTGATGTCGAGTATCGTTTCCACGATCGGAGCCAACGAACTCTTCCACCAAGCGTCCTTCATCGATTCGCGCACATTTCGGTCGTTCGAGGTCTATTCGGCGATCACGCTGATATACCTCTGTTTGACGCTGGTGTTCCGTAGCGTCTTCCTGGGCATCTACTGGAGCGTCTTCGTCAGGAGGCCCGCTCGATGATCCGGGAATTCGGCTCCGAGGATATACTGTTCCTGCTGTTGGCAACACGCTGGACGATCCTCCTGACTCTGGCCTCGGCGCTGATCGGAGGGACGATCGCACTGGTCGTCGCCGTACTGCGCATCGTGCCGTTGCGACCGGCCAACTGGCTGGCGATAGGTTATATTAATCTTGTCCAGGGCACACCGGTCCTGGGTCAGCTCTTCATCTTCTTTTTTGGGTTCAGTGTGTTTGGATGGAGCGTTGGGGCTTGGACCGCGGCTGTGACAGCATTCTCCATTTACGCAAGCGCGTATCTTGCGGAGATCTGGCGCGGTGGACTGCAATCCGTGCCGAAAACACAGTGGGAATCCTCTGCGGCGCTTGGGCTCACTTATCTACAGCGGTTACGCTACATCATCGTTCCGCAAGCCGTGCGAATCAATATCCCCCCTACTGTCGGTTTTATCGTTCAGCTCATCAAGAACACTTCGCTCGCCTCGGTGATCGGCTTTGTGGAGCTGAGCCGGGCCGGACAGATGCTGAATAACGCAACCTTCGCGCCGATGTCGATCTACCTGACCGTCGCGGCGATCTATTTCGTCATTTGCTACAGCCTTTCCAACGTGAGTCAGAGACTCGAACGGAGGATCCATGTCGCTCGTTAATCTCGAGGCGGTGCACAAGCGCTTCGGTGAATTCGAGGTTCTGTCGAACATCAACCTGTCTGTCTCAGAAGGGGAGATTGTCGCGATCATCGGACGATCCGGGTCGGGCAAGTCGACACTACTTCGGTGCATTAACGGCCTAGAGCCTGTGCAGCAGGGGCGTATCACGGTGGATGGTACCGAGGTCACGGCCGCCAATGCCGACCTCAACAACCTGAGGCAGAGGGTGGGCATGGTGTTCCAGAGCTATAACCTGTTCCCACATCTATCGGTGGAGCGCAATGTCACTCTCGCGCTAAAGGTCGTTCGCAAGACGCCATACGCCGAAGCCCGCGACATCGCTCATGAGGTAATCACCAAGGTAGGTCTCGCAGACAAGTTCGGCGCATATCCCGACGAACTGTCGGGCGGACAGCAACAGCGCGTCGCCATCGCCCGGTCCCTGGCAATGGGACCGAAAGTGATGCTTTTCGATGAGATCACTTCGGCACTCGACCCCGAACTTGTCGGTGAGGTGCTGCGGGTACTGGAGGCGCTTGCGGCCGACGGAATGACGATGCTGCTCGTCACGCACGAAATGAAATTCGCGAAAACGGTCGGCAACCGAACCGTCTTCATGCACGAGGGCCGCATTCACGAGGAGGGAGACTCACGCGAGACGCTGGAACATCCACGCACTCCGGAGTTGACCGGTTTTCTGGACGCCGTCTTGCACTGACGGTTAACATAGGAGGAGAAGGAAATGATGAAATACTTAACGGCGATTGCCAGCGCTGCGCTGGTCTCTATCGGTATTTCCGCACCGGCAAAAGCCGATCTGAAAGACATCCTCGACGCCGGTACAGTCAGGATTGGCGTGCCGTCGGATGTTCCTCCCTTTGGCTTCCTCGACGAGAACAACGAGCAGATCGGGCTCGACGTCGAGGTCGCCAAAATGATCGCCGAAGGGTTGGGGGTCGAGCTGGAGCTGACAACCGTCACCAGCGCCAACCGGATCTCCTACCTCGCCACCAACCGAATCGATCTCACAATCGCCGCGATGGGCGCTACGCCGCAACGGGCGCTGCAAATCGATTTCTCTTCGCCCTATTCGGCGCTCTCCATCGGCCTGTTTGGTCCGGAGGACTCGGGACTTGAGAGCTTGTCTGATCTCGGCGACCAATCCATCGGGGTCGCCCGCGGGACGACACAGGACATCGAGCTAACGGAGAGGATGCCGGACGCCAACATTCAGCGTTACGACGACGATGCGACGGCCGCGTCCGCCTATCTCTCCGGTCAGGTTGAGCTGTTCGCGACGGCGAACATCATCGCAAATGACCTCTCCAAACGCGATCCCGACAACGCACTCGCGCCGATCGAGATATTCCGCTACTCGCCCACCCATGTTGGCGTTCCAAAGGGAAATCCCGAGCTGCTGCGTTGGGTCGACACCTTCGTGTTCTACAATCTGAACAACGGGAGGCTTTCGGACTTGACGGAGGAATGGCTCGGCCAAAGGCTGCCGGAAAGTTTCCCGAGCATGTGAGGGTCTCTTGGTGCGGCGCCATCGCGCGAGCCGCTTCTTTTGGGAGGCGCCCTATGAGCGGCGCCTCCCCACAATCTCCAACTTCCCCTTTTTTGGCGAGAAGCGCTTACATGTCCCGAAAGTCCACCGCGTTCGTTACCGTTGACTTTGAGAATCCTGGAAAACAGTCCGGTTTCATACATATCCCGCATTCGCCACATGAGGACGCTTGGGGAACAACCCGAATTCCGATCGCAGTTGTTAAGAATGGCGATGGACCGACAGCGATCATACAGGGCGGCAATCACGGCGACGAATACGAGGGACCGATCGTACTGGGCGAGATGGCACGCGAGCTGGATCCGACGCGGGTACAAGGTCGAGTCATTCTCCTACCTGCGATTAACATCGCTGCCGTCGAAGCCGGCCGGCGAACGTCGCCCGTCGACGGTCTCAACATGAACCGCACATTTCCGGGAGATCCTGCGGGCTCAATTACCCAGCAAACCTCCGCATTCGTCAACGATGTCATCTTTCCGCTCGGAGATGCCTTCCTCGATCTCCATTCCGGTGGTTCCTCCCTCGACATCCTACCGAGCGGAATCATCGAGCCGGCGCCCGATCCGGAACACCACAAACGTAATGCTGCCGCCGTTCTCGCCTTCGACGCACCCCTCACTGTTGTTGTCGACAATCTCGGGGAACGTAGGACATCCACGGCGGCCTCGGTCGCAGCAGGGCTCACCACAGTCGGAACCGAAATGGGCGGTGGCGGCACCGTGTCGCTGGAGGCTCTCAAGATCTGCCGCCGCGGAGCGCAGAATGTGTTGAGCCATCTCGGCATCCTGGAGCGAAGCGAGACCCAGCCGGAACGCACAGAGGGCCGCGATCGTCCGGTCCTGACGATACCCGGTCCGCCAGGCTACGTGTTCGCAAGCGCCAATGGGGTCTTCGAAGGATATCATCCGCTCGGAACCGAGGTCCGTGCTGGGCAGGAAGCGGGCCGTGTGCATCACCTCGGAGATCCATTTCGACCTCCGGAGACGCTCCGCTATGGCGCCAATGGCATCCTCTACGGACGGCGTCAGCCTGGACGCGTTGTAACCGGGAATTGCTGCCTCGTCGTGGCCACTCCGTATGAAGGAGAGCTTCCGTGATCGGGATCGATGATATCCGCGCGGCCGAACAGCGGATACGCGACCGCGTCCGTCATACGCCCGTAATCGAGGCGAACCAACTCAAGACGCCCGTCGCAGAAGGTGCCCAACTGATGCTGAAGCTCGAGTTGCTCCAGGTGACGGGTTCCTTTAAGGCGCGCGGAGCGACCAACAAGCTTCTCGCGACGCCGCCGGATGTTCTCGACAAAGGGATCGTGGCTGCATCCGGCGGAAATCATGGCCTTGCGACCGCGCAGGCCGGCTACATGGCCGGAGTGCAGGTCACAATATTTCTGCCGGGGAACGTCTCACCCGAAAAAGTGGAGAAGCTTCACCAATGGGGCGCTGAAACGGTGATCGTCGGGACCGTCTGGGATGACGCGAACGCTGCTGCACTCGAGCGCGTCCGGAAGACAGGTGCTGCCTATTTTCACCCTTTCGCCGATCCGCTGGTGGTCGCGGGCCAGGGAACCGTCGGGCTCGAACTGCTCCACCAATTGCCACAAGTCGATACGGTGATCGTTGCGATCGGCGGTGGGGGCCTCATTTCGGGCGTGGCAACTGCGATCAAGGCTCTGACACCGCACGTGCGGGTCATCGGCGTCGAAGCGGAAGGCTCGCCGACACTGAAAAACTCGTTGAAAGCGGGCGGCGTTATCACGCTTGATCGGGTGACCACGTCCATTCCGACGCTCGCGTGCAGCCGCACTGACGAGCGTATCTACGAGTTGGTCGATCAGCACGTCGACGACATCGTCCTGGTTACAGATACCCAGATGCTCGATGCAGCAGAGTGGCTGTGGTTCGAGATGGGGCTAGCCGCGGATCTCAGTGGTGTCGCTGCAGTGACTGCCTTGCACTGTGGACAGATCAATGCCACCGCCGGCGAAAAAATTTGCGCAGTCGTCTGCGGCGCCGGTCAAGATGGATTAGCAAGCGGGGCGGGGTGACCTGAAAGAGAGGCTGTCAAAGGAACTCGGCTTGAGGCGGGGCAGGGGCATCGGTAGCGTTCGCCACATGACCGAGCCTGCCCATTCAAGTACTTCAAGACGTCGCCGCCTTCTCAGGCCGCATCACCCAAATTCAGCCATAGCTCCATATTGTTCAGCTGCGGTCCCAGCGGCGGGCCGCAATCACCGGTTCAATCTTTGATGACATTTACGTCAACCGACGGCTCAGGTCCGTATTGCTACTAGACACCATAGAAGGCAGACTTCGAAATATTGAGGCAGATCACGGCTTCCGAGGTGGCGCCGAAGGAGAGACCTTCTTGACCGAAACACATCGTTTCACACCATCGGCTTGGTCGAACGTCCTGGCGGATATGGCGCCGGCCATGCACATTTCCAGCGGCGACATCGTCATCACAGAGACCTTGGATGCGGCAGGGACGAATGCGCACGGAGAGCAGACGGCGGACCGACCAAACCCGATGAACGGTCCGATCTACGTTGCCGGTGCGGAGCCCGGTGACGCGCTTCGGGTCGATATTCTGAGGATCGACCCGGCCCGCGAGACGGGCTGGACCCGCGCCGCCCTCTCGGCGAACGTTCTGGAGCCGGAATACGCGCGCAATATTCCGCCCAGGGACCGCTCGGAATGGATCATTGATCGCAAAGCGTCCACAGTTCGGCTTGAAGCTCCGGGTGCCGCGCTGAAGCACCTGATCTTGCCATACGCGCCGATGATCGGATGCTTTGGCGTAGCGCCAGCGGGGGGCGAGGCGATCTCGACTGCAACCAGCGGCCGGAACGGCGGCAACATGGACTACCGCGGTTTCACCATCGGCTGCAGCGTGAGTTTCCCCGTTTCCGTGTCCGGTGCCCTGTTCTTCGTCGGCGATTGCCATGCGGCACAGGGCGATGGCGAGATATCCGGCACCGGGGTGGAGACCTGCTGCGACGTTGAACTGCGTCTGACCGTCGAAAAGCATGGGGGGATCGGCTGGCCGCGCGGCGAACTGGACAATCGCATTTTTACCGTGGGCAATGCACGCCCGCTCGACCAGGCACTCCAGCACGCGACGACCGAAATGGTGGCCTGGCTGAAGTCCGATTACGGGCTGTCCGATTCCGATGCCGCGCATCTGCTCGGCCAGACCGTCCGCTATGAAGTGGGAAACGTCTTCAATCCGGCGTACACGATGATCTGCAGCGTGGAGAAAAAATGGCTTCCGGAAAAGCCAAAGATGGCGTGATCCGGACGTGAGCGGGCCCGGTGCACGGCGTGATCTGAATGGCCCCGTCTTCGGACGGGCGGTCATGCGGAAGGATCTTCTTTGTCTCCTGCCGATCAAGGATATGAGGATCAGAACATGAAGATCGACAATTCGTCAGCGCCCGGGCTTATGGCGATTCGCGAGGAGATGGCGCGGCAGCATGAGGATGCGCTAGAATCGTTTCGCGCCTCGGGAGACATGGCACGGCGGGTCGCGGACGCGGTTCGTGAGAGAGGGCGGCTGCTACTGCTGGGCATGGGCGCCTCGCAGGGGGCGGGGCGTGCGGTGGAGCCGCTTTATCGTGCGCTCGGCATCGACGCGCTGGCGCTGCCGCTTTCAGAACAGCTCTACGCCCCGCTGCCGGTCGTTGGGCGGACCGTCCTGCTGACCTCTCAGTCTGGCGAAAGCGCCGAAGTCTTGCGCTGGCTCGGCGGCAAGCGAACCGCTGGGGATGTATTCGGGCTGACGATGGAGCCAGACTCGGCGCTATCTCGCGCGGTGCCGTGCCTGATCGGCGCCGGGGGGACGGAGACCGCCTTCGCCGCGACGCGCAGCCTGACGGTCACGCTCGCCCTTCACGCTGCTGTGCTGGGGGAGTTGGGGGCCTCGACGGAGGACGTCGCTGATGCGCTTCGCGATCCGCGTGAGGCGGATCTTGGGGCGGTCCTGCAGGCGCTGGAGCAGGTCGATACCATCGTTACCAGTGGCCGACGGCTGCAGGGGCTGGCTGAGGCGGTCGCTCTGGGCCTGACCGAGTTGTCGCGGTTGCCCTGCTTCTCGCTTGAGGGTGGCCAGCTGCGGCACGGACCGTTGGAGATGTTGGGCTCGCGGGTCGGATTGGTGATGTTCCGCGGCGCAGATGCCACCGCCGACCTAGTCGGCCGGCTTGCGGCCGTGACGGCGGAAGCTGGTTCGCCCACAGTCGTATTCGACGCCTCAGGCGGGGCGCCTGTGCCGGGCACGACGTCGGTCACGCTGCCGCCGTCGGCGGACCTGGCGGCACTGTTCCGGATCCTGCCCTTGGCTCAGGAATTCATGGTTGCGTTCGCCGCGCGACGCGTTGCGGATGTCGGCACGCCCGTGCGTTCCAGCAAGGTCACAAGGATCGAGTGACCCGATGAAACCGCTTGCCGTCGTCGGAAACGTAAATGTCGATATGATCCTCGGCCCGGCAGAGCCTTGGCCGGTACCCGGCTCAGAGGTCGTCGTGCAGCACGACGACCTGCGCGTGGGCGGTTCTGCGGCAAACTCGGCGCTGACCTGGCGGGCCCTCGGCGCAGACTACCAGTTTTTCGCCAACACTGGCGCGGATCTATATGGCGTTTGGATGAGGGAGCAGCTGGCGCCCCAGTCGGCCGCATGGCCGGTCACGCGGGGACCGTCGACGGTATCGGTGGGGATCACGCATCCCGATGGCGAGCGGACGTTCTTCACGACGCGGGGCCACTTGGCGGCGCTGCGCTGGGAGGAGGTGCGAGACGGGTTGGATTGGTCCCGGCTTTCGGGCGGGTGGCTGCTGTTGTGCGGGTCGTTCCTGACCACCGCGCTCTCCGCGGAGTACGGTGCGCTATTCGCACATGCCCGTGCCGCGGGCGCGCGCGTGGCCCTGGACACGGGCTGGCCCCCCGAAGGTTGGGAAGGCGCGGCGCGGCGGGATGCGCAGGGCTGGGCGCGGGCGGTGGACTGCCTGCTGGTCAACGAGGCTGAGGCCAGCGCGCTTCAGGGCAATGGGGCCGCGGACGCCGAAGCGCTTGCGTCTTTGCTTGCTCCTGGGGCGATCGCGGTCGTCAAGCGCGGAGTCGATGGCGCCGAGGCGCATGGGCCTGGGGGGGGCTCGCCATGCGCTGCGCCGGCGGTCGAAGTGGTGGACTCGATCGGCGCGGGGGATGTTTTCAACGCGGCCTTTCTGCATGCGCTCGCAGCGGGGGGGTCGGTGGACGAAGCGGTTGCACGCGGAGTGCGCAGCGCCTCAAGGGCCATCTCGACCCATCCGCGGCGCTACGATGTACTCTAGGGGGTTACCTGGCGGCGGCCCGCGCCGGGGCGGCGTCCTCGGTCGCGCTGGATTGCGGCCCGAGTTGGAAGGACAGCTGGTCCGCCCCGCGTTTCAGCGTGTCAAGGTAGTGGTCGTGATTGCGGCGACCGTCCTCTTCGGGGGTGACGAGGCACAGCGTGGCGGCGCAGATGCCCGCGCCGTCGCGCACCGGCACGGCGAAGCAATGGGCGAAACGCTCCACTTCGCTGTTGAAGGTGAAGTGACCGTCCGTCTCGGCCTGCCGGACCTGGCGCAGGAACTCGTCGGGATCCAGCGGCGCGGCGTCGGGTAGCACGAAATCCTCCGGTGGGATGAAATCGCGGATCTCGTCGTCGGTCATGTGCGACACCAGCAGCCGGCCGGAGGCCGTCCAAGGCAGCGGCACCGCCTCGCCGATGGTCGAAGAGATGCGGAAGGGCCGCGCGCTCTCGCGCATGAGCGCGACGGTGTACTTGTTGCCGTCCAGCATGCAGAGCTGCGAGGTCTCCTGGATCTGCGCTGTCACCTCGGTCAGCACGCTTTCCGCCGCCTGGATCAGGTCCAGCTCGTCCATGTAGGCCGCGCCCAGAAAATAGAGCTTTCGGCCTAGGAAGACCCGGCCGTCGGAGCCGCGATACTCGATCACGCCCAGGCGGAGCAGGACGTTTACCAGTTCGTAGACGGAGGAGCGAGGCGCGCCGATAATCTGAGCGATCTCGTTGGGTCGCATCGGCTGGCGCTGCGCACGGAGGAAATCCAGAATCTCGAAAGCGCGGTCCAGTCCGCGCGCCCTGCGGGGTTCCGTCCGTGTTTCCTCAATGCCCATCCTGCCGCCTTTCTTGCCGGGCTTCTCGGAGCTTACTTGCGCTTGTAGGCGATGCAGTCAACTTCGACCTTGCAATCCACCATCATGTACGACTGTACGCAAGCCCGCGCCGGGGGATGCTCGCCGAAGTACTCCTTGAAGACGCCGTTGAAGGACCAGAAGTCGCGCGGATCGTCCAGCCAGACGCCGACGCGCACGATATCCTCAGTGCCATAGCCGGCCTCGGAGAGGATGGCGAGCATGTTTTCGATGGCGCGGCGGCTCTCGAAGATGATCCCACCGCTCACGATCTCTCCGTCCTTCATGGCGACCTGGCCCGAGACGTAGAGCCAGCCGTCCGCCTCGACGGCACGCGCGAAGGGGAGGCCCTGCTTGCCGGCGCCGGTTTCGCCCGCGCCATATCTCTTGATGGACATTGGTATCTTCTCCCTTTGGGGTCAGTTGAACGATGAAGTCTTGAGGAATTCCGCCAGCCGCCGGGTCGACGGGTTGGGGAAAATCTCGCGTGGGTTGCCCATCTCGGCGATGACGCCGTCGTTCATGAAGACGACGATATCCGAGACCTCGTGGGCGAAGCGCATCTCGTGGGTGACGAGGAGCATGCTCATGCCGTCCTCGGCGAGCGAGCGGATCACCTGCAGCACCTCGTTCACCAGCTCTGGGTCCAGCGCCGAGGTGACTTCGTCGAAGAGCATCAGGTGCGGGTTCATGGCGATGGCCCGCGCAATGGCGACGCGCTGCTGCTGGCCGCCGGAGAGCTGGCCAGGGTAGTGGCCCGCCCGCTCGCCTAGCCCGACGCGGTCGAGCCATCGCATGGCGACGGCGCGGGCCTCCTCCTTCGGCAGCTTTTTGACTTTGATCAGGCCCAGCGTGACGTTATCGATCGCCGACATGTGCGGGAACAGGTTGAACTGCTGGAAGGCCATGCCGGTCAGCGCGCGCTGGCGGGCAATCTCCTTCTCCGGCTTACGGCGGCGGTGGCCGCCGGCGGTGGTGTAGCCGATTACTTCGCCCTCGATGCGGATGGTGCCGCCTTCGAACTCCTCGAGCATGTTGATGCAGCGGAGCAGTGTCGTCTTGCCTGAGCCGCTTGAGCCGATGACCGAGACAACGTCGCCCTTGTCCATGGTAAAATCGACGCCCTTTAGCACCTCGGTCTCGCCGAAGCTCTTGTGAAGGTCCTCAATCTCGAGAAGGTGGTCCGGCATCGTTTCCCCGTCAGGACGGCACCGCCGTCTTGCGCTCGACATAGCGGCCGAGATGCTCGATGGCGTAGTTGATAGTGAAGTAGAGCAGCCCCGCGAAGAAGTAGAACTCGAGGCTCATAAAGGTGCGCGAGATCAGTTCCTGCGTGCGCAAGAGCAGTTCGCTGACGCCGATGATCGACAACAGCGTGGAGGCCTTGACCATCTCGGCCGCCGTGTTGACCCAGGCCGGCAGCGCTTGGCGCAGCGCCTGCGGTCCGAGGATATAGGCGAAGGTCTCGCGGAAGGTCAGGCCGATCGCCTTGGCCGCCTCGATCTGCCCCTTCGGGATCGACTGGAGAGCGCCGCGCAGGATTTCGCCCACATGTGAACTGCAGAAAACGGTCAGAGCCAATACACCGGCCTGGAAGGCGGTCAGATCGAGGCCCACGGTGCTGAGCACGTAGTAGCTGGCCAGAACCAGCACCAGCACCGGTGTGCCGCGGATGAAGTCGGTATAGCCCCGCACCAGCCAGCGCAGCGGCCGCGCGCCGTAGGTGAGCGACAGGCCCACGAAGATCCCCAGCAGTGTGCCGAGGATAATCGCCAGCGCCGAGATCGAAACGGTCATGCCCAGCCCCTTGAGGATCGGCATGCGCGCAAGCCACAGCATTTCTCCGAACCGGATCGGGTCCATGGCGTCACCTCGGGACCGTCAGGCGCTGCTCCACCTTCCGCATGATTGCGGCCAAGGCGGTGCAGGTAGCGACGTACATCAGACTCGCGACGATCCAGGTCTCGATGACGCGGAACGTCTCGACGTTGATCTTGCGCGCCTCGAAGGTCAGTTCGGGAACGGCGATGGCGGCCGCGAGGGAGGTGTCCTTGAATAGTGAGATGATGGTGCTGCCCAGCGAGGGCAGGACGTTGCGGATCATCAGCGGCACGATGATCGATGTGCGGATCTGCATCTCGGTCAGGCCGATGGCCAGCCCCGCCTCGCGCAGCCCCGGCGGGATCGCCAGAAGGCCGCCGCGGAAGACCTCGGCCAAGTAGGCGCCGGAGTAGATGGCGAGTGTCAGGATGAAGCTCTCAATCTTGCCCAGCCGGATGCCGAGCTCGGGCAGCGCGAAATAGGTGAAGAGGATTAGCACCAGGATCGGCGTATTGCGGATGATGGTGACGTAAAGGCCGGCGGGCATCCGTGCCATCCGGGACTTCGCCAGCAGTGCGAAGGCCGTCACCAGGCCGATCACGCAACCCAGCAGGATCGCCGCGAAGGCGAGCGCGAGGCCCAGCGCCAGACCCGCGAGCAGCAGGTCGAAGCTGCGCCAGACAGCGTCGAAATTGAGTGTGTAGCCCATGGAGGTTGGTGATCCGCTGTGCGTCGGATACGCGGCGGCAACACCGCCGCGCACCGGTCAGCTTACTTGTATTCGACCGGGAAGCCGATCTGCGGCGGCGGCAGGTCGCGGCCGAACCATTTCTTGAACGAGGCGGCATAGGTGTCGAAGGCCACGCCGGTCATTGCCTCGTGCAGGGCGGTGTCTACGAAGTGCAGCCAGTCCATGTCGCCCCGCGCCACGGCGCATGAATAGGACTGCGGGTTCCAACCGTAGCCGGCATCGACATAGCGGCCCGGGTTCTGCGCCATGTACCAGGCCAAGGAGGACTGGTCGGTCGCCGCCGCGTCCGAGCGGCCTGACTCGAGCGCCTGGTACATCAGGTCGACGGAGTCGTACTGGTCTACCGTCGCCTCCGGCAGCGCCTTGTGCACCATCTCTTCGGCATAGACGTTCTGTAGTACCGAGATAGTCACGTCGGATCCGGCCGCCTTCAGCGCGTCGTAATCGGCATAGTTGCCGCCCGCCTTCATCATCAGGCCCACACCCTCGCGGTAATAGGGGATGGTGAAGGCGACCTGCTGGGCACGCTCACCGGTGACGGTCATGAACTGGCATGTGAGGTCGACCTTGCCGGTGGTCAGGTTGGGAATGCGCGCGTCCGAGGACTGGATGACGTATTCGACCTTGTCCGGATCTCCGAACAGCGCCTCGGCCACGATGTGACCCATGTCGACGTCGAAGCCCTGTAGCTCGTCGCTCATGCTCTTGAAGTGCCAGGGCGGGTTGGTGCTGCCGGTTCCCACGATGAGGTGCCCGCGGGCGAGAACCTCGTCCAGCTTGCTCTCCTGTGCCTGCGCAGACGCGGCCGACAGGAGCGAGCCCGCGGCAAAGGCTGCCGCTACGAGTTTCATCCGAATTTTCATGGTAGATCTCCCCGAAATATATGATGTCTGCTATAGTGGACATGCTTCCCGAATAGCAGACACAATGATCATCCGCTTCGCCGGCGTTGCTGTCAAGCGGCGAACCAGCGCGTCGGTCAGGGGTTTAGTACGTCCAGTAGCGTGGGTAGCTCCCCCGGGCGGATACAAACCGGGTTGACCAGGACGCAGTCGGGGCGGAAAGGGTCGAAGGCGGTGTGCACCGGTGTAGGGTGAGCCGTGAAGCAGTGACGCAGGCGCTCCGCCATCGCCGGATCGGCGCACCGCAGCTCGACGAGCGGAATGCCGTCGGTCCGCTCGGCGCCGTCGATCGAAACCGTGAAACGACCCGCTCCCTCGAGGCCATCGACGATCCGCCGGCAGGTCTTGAGCCAGCGCGCATGGCGGGCCTCGTCGCCCTCGGAGAGAAAATGATCGAGTGCCGCGAGGAGCCCTGCGATTTCATTCTTGCCGACCTTGCAACTCCGCCCGATCCCCTGCCGGGGCAAGCCGCGCAGCCGGGTCCTGTCAATGAAATCGGAAGGTGGTGTCCAATCGGCCCATCGGACGTCCGTATCGAGCACCTGCATCGCCGCCGAGGCGATCAACTCGGCTCTGCCGGCCATGATCCCCGTCCCGGCTGGCCCGCCCAGAACCTTGCCGCCGGAGAAGATCACCAAGTCCGCGCCCTCGCCGACGAAGCGCCGCAGGTTGTCCTGCGGGGGCAACTCGGCGGCCGCGTCCACGATCAACGGCAGGCCGTGCGCGCGGGCGACCTCTGCCACCTCTGCGAGTGAAGGCGCGGCGCGGCGGCTCGCGACATGGAGGATCGCGGCGGTTCGCGGGCCGAAGGCCGCCTCGTATTCCCAAGGCTCCGCCTCACGGATCCCGGCGCCCGACAGAGGCTCGGCCAGCCCCACCTCCACCAACCGCGCCCCGGCGGCGCGGAGCGCATGGTCGTAGCCGTTGCGCTGGCCGCGCGCGACGATGATTTCGTTCGGACCTTCCGTCTCCGGCAATCGGTCCATCCGCCCGACATCCAGCCGCGCGAGCACCGCCGCCGCGGAGAGCAGCAGGCCCCCGGTCGCGCCGGAGGTCACAAGCCCCGCCGCGGCTCCGGTGGCCGCCGCGATGTCGCGGGAGGCATGCGCCTGCACCTCGAACATGTCTGCAGACGCCGCGTCCGCCTCGGCCATCGCCTCGAGGACGCCCGGCGCCAGCGGGGCGCCGGAGAGCCGCGTCAGCGTGCCGGCGGCGTTGATCACAGTCGGGTAGCCGCGCGGCCGGTCCGCCCCATGTTCCCCCACAAACGCTATACCCGCGTCCCTACCAGACCAGTCCGCGCGCATCGACGCGGACGAGGCCCAGCACATGGCCGCCGCGCGCGACGGCGATCTTGTCGAAGAGGTTGCTCACCGGGCAGACGTGGTTGGGCACCACGTCAAGCAGGTCGCCCACCTTGGGCGGCGCCGCGACTCCCGAGATGTCCAGGTAGCCATGCTCCTCGTTCAGTTTGTAGACGCGGGCGTCCGACAGGACGGGCACGCACCCGTGATCGGACAGGCCGTTCAGGTCGCTGGTTAGCGCCTTGGAGCCCGAGTCGAGGATCGCGCGATCGGCGGTCGGCACGCTCACCACCGTGGCGCGGAGCTTCAGGGCGCAGTCTTCCAGCGTGCAGGCGCCGAACTTGATGAGCGCGCGGTCGAAATAGACGTAGGTCCCGGCGCGGTATTCCGTGATCGGCGCCAGCCCCTCGTCGCTCCACATGTCGGGCGAGCCGCCTGAGCTGATCACGGCGGTTTCGAGCCCTGCCGCCGATATGCGTTCGCGTGCCTCGGTCAGGAAGGCCACGGCCGCGCTACGGGTGCCGGGGGCGGGGTAGGTCATCAGACCGCCGTAGCGCAGCCCGTCGGAATTATCGATGATGCGGGCCAGCTCGGCCGCGTCGGAAGGCGACGCGACGCCGTTGCGGTCCGCGCCGGTTTCGCACTCGACCAACACCGCGATGTCGCGTCCGGCATCGCGCCCCGCTTTCCCGAGGCCCTGGACCACCGCCGCGTTGTCGGCGACCACCGAGATGTCGGTGCGCCGGGCCAGCGCCGCGAGGCGCTTGAGTTTTGGCTCGCCGACGACGTTGAAGGTCATCAGCATGTCGGTGATGCCGCCATCGGCCATCACCTCGGCCTCGCCCAGCTTCTGCACCGTGATGCCCTTGGCACCCACGGCGATCTGGAACTTCGCCAGCCCCACCAGCTTGTGGGTCTTGATATGCGGCCGGTTGGCCATCCCCAGCGCGTCGCACCGTTCCTGCCAGCGGCGGATATTCCGGTCGACCACGTCGAGCTCGACCACCGGGACCGGGGTTTCCAACTGCCCCTCCTCGATCGGCTCGATGTCGAGGAAGCTCTGTATGTCGGTATCGGTCATTCGGGGTTGATCCTGAAGTCGTTGCCTTCAGGCAGGAGCTGGCCGCCATCGACGATGATCGTCGTGCCGGTGATGAAGGCTGCCTCGTCC
>NZ_JARGYC010000085.1:2500-17407 GCF_029168335.1 Psychromarinibacter sediminicola | reverse complement strand
TCGGCGACATCTGCGATCTCTTCGAACCCGACGAATGCTGGAACTACTTCAAGGCCGCAGGATATGCCCACGATTAAACGCACGAAGCTCTAGCGACGCTATTACGGTTGCGGGGCGGGATTGGAACCTGAGTTCTTCAGGTTGCAAGGTCGTCCCGCAGCAGCGCCTCAAGGCATTCCCCGCGGCACGCGGATTGGACGTCCCGCGACGGGGAGCGCCGCGCATCGCGCATTATCCGGTTGAACAGCTCGGCGAGGCTCGTAGAACGCGCCTTGCGGGAGGGTCCGCGCCGCGCGTCCGGGCGATCCGCGCCTTTGCAGAAGCAGTACCGGGGTTCGCATGATCCGTCATTTCGTCTTCTTCACCGCCCGGCGCGACGAAGATCTCGTCGCCATCCGCGACGGGCTTCGCCTTCTCACCCGGATACCGGAGGCCGACCGCCTCGAGATCGCGCTGAACCGGAAATCCGACCCCAAGAGCAAGGAGGTCGATATCGTCGTCTATGGCGAGTTCGCCGACGACGCGGCCCTCGCGGCCTACAAGGCGCATGATCTCTACGCCGAAGCGATCCGGCGGGTGAAACCGTTGCGCGAGATGCGGCTCCCCGCGGATTACGACACCGCGCAGGCCTATACCACGGCAGCGGATGACGCCTGACATCTCGGCCACCCCGAGCAGCGGGCCGGTCGACGGCCCGGAGATCCTGTTTCGCGACGATCTCGCCGGTCGCGAACTGCATTTCTCGCGCCCCCGCGAGATCATCCGCGCCGATACGCCCGAAGAGGTCGCGGGCGCACTGGCGCAGGTCGCGCGGGCGCAGGCTGCGGGCAGGTGGTGCGCGGGCTATCTGAGCTATGAGGCGGGCTATGCGCTGGAGCCGAAACTCCGCGATCACCTCCCGGCGCACTGCCGCCTGCCGCTGGTGCAGATGGGGGTGTTCGATGCACCGGAGACGCGCGAGGTCGCGCCACCGGCGGCCGGCGGCGCGTCGCTCACGGGGTTTCGCCCGGCCTGGTCCTTCGCGGACTATGCGCCGCGCTTCGAGCAGGTGCATCGCCACCTCTGTGCCGGGGACTGCTACCAGGCCAACCTGACCTTCCCGATCGCGGCGCGGTGGCAGGGCGACCCCGCCGCGCTCTTCGACGCCATGACCGCCCGGCAACCGGTCCGCTACGGCGCGCTCGTCCGGCTGGGCGGTCCTGCCATCCTCTCGCGCTCGCCGGAGCTGTTCTTCGAGGTCGACGACGCGGGCTGGATCGAGACGCATCCGATGAAGGGCACCATCCGGCGCGGGGCCACGCCGGAGGAAGATGCCCGGCTCGCCGAGGCCCTGCGGCAGGATCCGAAGAACCGGGCCGAGAACCTGATGATCGTCGATCTCCTGCGCAACGACATCTCGCGCATCTGCGCGCTCGGAACGTTGCACGTGCCCGCGCTTTTTCGCGTGGAGCACTATCCGACGGTGCATCAGCTGGTCAGCCGCATCCGGGCCAGGCTGGCCCCCGGCGTCGGGTTTGCCGAGATCGTCGGCGCCCTCTTTCCCTGCGGCTCGATCACCGGCGCCCCGAAGATCCGGGCCATGCAGATCCTGCGTGCGCTGGAGGCGCGTCCCCGCGACATCTATTGCGGTGCGATCGGCTATCTCGCGCCGTCGGGCGGCATGCGCTTCAACGTGGCGATCCGCACCGTCACGCTGCACGAGGGCGGCGAGGCGGTGCTCAATGTCGGGGGCGGCCTCGTCTACGATTCCGAAGCTCGTGCGGAATACGACGAGTGCCTCCTCAAGGCGAAATTCGCCGCGCCGGTTGCCCCGTCAGAGCCGTTGCCGGCGGAGAACCCTGCCGGTGGCGAGGCGCTCGGGCACGATCCGGATGTCGGCGTCTGACCTTCGATTCCTGGCGCCTTGAGCAGAGCCCCTCCGGCGGTCGGGTTCAGGCGTGCTGCGCGGCCTGCGGCAGGACGAAGGCCGTGGCCGGGTCGGGCGGGGTGCGGTCGACGCGCAGGGTGCAGCCGTAGGCGCGCGACAGCACGTCGTCGCGCAGGACGTCGCGGGCGGTGCCGCGGGCCAGCACGCGGCCGTCGTGCAGCATCGCGACGCGGTCGGCGAACATGGCCGTGAGGTTCAGGTCGTGCATGACCGCGACCACGCCGCCGCCGGCATCGGCGTAGTCGCGGGCGATCTGCATCACCTCCAGCTGGTGGCCGATGTCGAGCGAGGAGACAGGCTCGTCGAGGACCAGCCAGCGGGGGGCGCCGTCGGCGACCGGCTCCCAGACCTGCAGGAGGACGCGGGCGAGCTGCACCCGCTGCTGCTCGCCGCCGGAGAGGGCCTGGACCGGGCGGCCCTCGAAGCCGGACAGGCCGACACGGGCCAGCGCGGCCGAGGGCAGGTCGCGGCGGTCGGCGGAGAGGCCGGCGGCGAGGCCGAGGCGGAGCACTTCGAGCACGGTGAAGGGGAAGGCAACCTGCGCCGATTGCGGCAGGACGGCGCGGCGGGCGGCGAGCTGCCAGCCGGGCATGGCGGCCACGTCACGGCCGTCGAGGCTCACGCGGCCCCGGTAGGCGATCTCGCCGGTCATCGCCTTCAGAAGCGTGGTCTTGCCGGAGCCGTTGGGGCCGACGATGGCGGTGACCTGGCCGGGCGCGGCGGCGAAGTCGACGCCCGTCAGGATCGCGCGGCCGTGGATCGAGACATGGATATCGTGGGCCGAGAACATGGGGCTTACATCGCCAGGACGCCGCGGTTGCGCAGCAGGATGAACAGGAAGAACGGCCCGCCGAGGATCGCGGTGACGATGCCGATGGGCAGTTCCGCCGGCGCTACGACGGAGCGGGCGACCATGTCGGCGGCGATCAGCATGGCGGCGCCGAGGAGGGCGGAGGCCGGCAGGAGGTAGCGGTGGTCGGGGCCGATGGCCAGCCGCAGGAGGTGCGGCACGACGATCCCGACGAAGCCGATACCCCCCGAGACCGCGACGGCGGCGCCGGCCGCGGCGGCGACGGTGAGGATGGCGAGGCGCTTCATCAGTTGCACGGGGATGCCCAGATGGGCCGCGGTGGGCTCGCCCAGCGCCAGCGCGTTGAGCGCGCGGGCGAGGAACGGGGCGGCGGCCAGCGACAGGGCGATGAGCGGCAGCGCGGCGGCGGTCTTGGTCCAGGTGGCGCCGGCGAGGGAACCAAGGCCCCAGAAGGTCAGGTCGCGAAGCTGGGCGTCGTCGGCCATGTAGATCAGCACGCCGGAGAGGGCTCCGGCCAGCGCGGCCATGGCGATGCCGGCCAGCAGCATCACCGCGACCGAGGTGCGGCCGTTGCGGGTGGAGACGCGGTAGAGCATGAGCGTCGTGGCCCAGCCGCCGAGAAAGGCGGCGACGGCAACGAGGTGGTTGCCGGCGAGGGCCTGCAGCCTGGCGGGGAGCATCCCGCCCAGCACGATGGCCGAGATCGCACCGAGCCCCGCGCCCGGGCCGATCCCGACGAGGCCGGGGTCGGCCAGCGGGTTGCGGAACAGCCCCTGCAGCACCGCGCCGGAGACCGCCAGCGCCGCGCCCACGAGGAGGCCCATGGCCAGCCGGGGAAGCCGGATGTCGAACAGCACGATGCGCTCGCGCAGCCCGATCTCGCCGCCCCGCGCCAGCGTGGCCAGCGCGTCCCAGAGCGAGGTGCCGGTGGCGCCAACGGCGAGGCTCGCCGCCGACAGCGCGGCCAGCAGGACGACGAGCCCGGCCGTGACGGCCCGCGCCCGCACCGTCCGGTCGCCCGGCAGCACCGGCGCACGGCGCGGGCGCAGGATGTCCGCCATCGCCGTCATCAGTCGGTACCGTAGAGCGCGGCGTTCAGCTCCCGCACCGCCTGCGGCGTGCGCGGGCCGAAGCCCAGCAGGAGCAGGCCGTCCATCCGCACCAGCGCGCCGGCTTCCCCCGCGGGGGTGGAGGCGATGGCGGGCAGCGAGAACAGCGCCTCGTCCGGCATCGAGTGGTCGCCGCCGCGCTGCATCATCAGGATCACGTCCGGCGCAGCGGCGATGATCGCCTCGTCGGTCAGGGGCTTGTAGCCGGCGAACTCGGTGATCGCGTTCTCGCCGCCCGCCAGCCCGATGATGCCGTCGGCGGCGGTGCCGGTGCCGGAGGCCATGATGCGCCCGCCCTGCGTCGACAGGATGAACAGGACGCGGCGCGGGTCGTCGTGCCCGGCCGCCTCCGCCGCCGCCTCGGCCAGCGCGGCGTCGATCTCCCTGGCGAGCCGCGCGCCCTCTGCCGGCACGTCCAGCGCCGCTGCGACCGCCTCGATCTTGGCGCGCACCGACTCGCGGTCGAAGCCGCCGGGGATGGAGACGAAGTCGATGGCGGCCTCGCGCAACACGTCGATGGTCTCGGGCGGGCCGCTGCCGGCCTCGGCGATGACGAGGTCGGGGTTCACCGACAGCACGCCTTCCGGCGTCAGCGCCCGCATGTAGCCGACATCGGGCAGGTCCTGCGCCGCTTCGGGGTAGCTCGACGTGGTGTCGCGGGCGACGAGCCGGTCGCCTTCGCCCAGGGCATAGACGATCTCCGTGACCGAGCCGCCGACCGAGAGCACGCGCTCGTCCTGCGGCACGTCCTGCGCCGACGAATACTCGGCGGTCACCGCGACGAAGGGGCCGACGAGGCACCAGAAGACGATCAGCGGCGTCGGGAGGCTCTTGCAGGGACGGCGCCTCACGACACCACCTCCGCCGCGTCGGCCTCGGGCAGGTCGTCGACGATCTCGGCGAAGGCGGGGCGCTCGTCCAGCTCGTCGGTGCGCAGGCCGAAGACCTGGAGGATCAGTGCGCCCCGGGAGTCGAAGCCTTCCAGCGACAGGGCGGGGCCGCGTTTGGTGGGCTTCTCGACGGCCCAGAGTTCCGCGATGTGGTCGGAGCGCAGGTGCAGGTTGAAGCCGGGATCCATGATGTTCTGCCACGGGCCGACACGTTTGACGGTGTGGATCGGGCCGGTGTGGATCTGGATGCAGCCGCGGTTGCCGACGAAGACCATCGCGCCGACGCCGCGCCCCGCCAGCGTTTCCAGCGCGAGGTCCATCGCGTCGGGCCGCAGCGGGCGGACGTAGGGGGCGCCCGCGATGCGGTAGGCGCCGAGGCGGTTCATCTTCAGCTTGGAGGTCAGGCGCAGGAACTGGTGGGTGTCGGTCATCCGGTCCCATTCGCGCAGCAGCGCCTCGCGCTTGTCGATGTCGGATTTCGGCGGCTCGGGGGGCTGGCGCGGGGCGAGGTCCAGCGTGTCGGCGCTGTCGCCTGTCGCGAGGTCGGCCACCAGCGCGCGCCATGCGTCGACATCCGAGCCGTCGCGCAGGATCACCTTGTGGACCGCGTCGCCGGCGGCGTCGAAGACCTGCAGGCTGCGCCGGGTGCCGCGGTCGCTCTCCAGCTCCACCGCGAAGGCGTGGACCCAGTGGCGCGGGAAGAGGCGCAGGTCGATGTCCTTGGTCAGCACCATCGCGGCGTGATCGCCCGGGCGGTAGTTGTCGTAGACGCCGATCTTTTCGTGCACCGCGCTGTCGTTGCGGGTCAACGCCATGACCTCGCCCAGGTCACGGAGCCGCGGCATCAGCGCGTGCGGGTCGGCGCCGATGCGCGTGGCCCCGCGCCCGACGCGGGCGGCGACGAGGTCGGCCTCGCGCACGCCCAGCATGTCGGCCAGGTCGCGGGGCCGCTTGTCCGTGTTGTCCGCCATCGCGTGGCGCAGCGCGCCCGCAGTCTTCTCCACCGTGATCGCCATCGGCAACGGTCCTCCAGATAGGGTGGTGATCGGCCTGGCTGTCCCGGCATCGGCGATGCGGACGTTGCTGGGTGTCGTGCGAAAGATGCGCACAGGATATACTTGATTTTTTTAGTCGGTCATTTTAACCGATGCAAGTGACGTTCGCCGCGGACCTGCAGGCGAACCGCAGCCAGCTTCGCGCCAGCCCCACAAAAACAAGACATCCGAAGGGGACGAAACATGCGCGCGACGAGCGTTCATTCATTGTTGTTGTGTACGACTGCGGCCTCGGCCGCGATGCTGGCGGGGCCGGTGGCGGCGCAGGACGGGTTCACCCGCCTGGGGCGCATCGTGCTGGGCTTCGGCGGCAGCGAATCAGTGGCCATCGACACGCCGCAGGCGGTCACGGTGCTGGACCAGGCGGATATCGACCGCGAGCAGGCCACGACCGTGGCCGAGCTGTTCGACACGGTGCCCGGCATCCAGGGCATCGGCTCGGAGCGCGTCGGCGGGGTGTCGTTCAACATCCGCGGCGTCGGCGAGCTGGCGGCGTCGGACGAATCGAAGATCATCGTCACGGTCGACGGGGCGACGAAATTCTACGAGCAGTACCGGATGGGGTCGTTCTTTTCCGACCCCGAACTCTACAAGCAGGTCGAGGTGCTGCGCGGACCGGCGTCGTCGACGCTATACGGCTCGGGCGCGATCGGCGGCGTCATCAACTTCGAGACGAAGGACGCGGGCGACTTCATCACCGCGGGTGGCACGCATGCGCTGCGGTTCCGCGGCGGCTATGACAGCCAGGGCAACGAGAAACTGGCTTCGGCGATCTACGCCTTCGCGCCCAGCGAGGCGTTCGAGGCGGTCTTCGCGCTGAACTACCGCACCGCCGGCAACTACGAGGACGGCGACGGGACCGAGGTGCCGGGGTCGGAATTCGACGCGGCGTCGGGGCTTCTGAAGGCGAAGTACTCGTTCGGCGACGCCTACGAGCATTCGCTGACCGCCTCCTACAGCGTGTGGGACAGCAAGGCGGACGACACGCAGTATTCGCAGACCGGCACGCTGGGCGCCTTCGGCACGATCGACCGCGACATCCACGACGAGACGCTGGCGCTGCGCTACGAGTACCCGGCGAGCGACACCCCGTGGATCGACCTCGACGTGGTGCTCAGCTACTCCGACACCAATGTCGTGCAGGAGGATGCCTCGGCACCGATCCCCTCGCCGCTCTTCGCCGACGGCGAGTACGCCTACCGCACCGCCAGCCTGAAGATCGAGAACACCTTCGAGCTGAGCATGGGCGCGTGGGAGAACTACGTGACCGCCGGCGTGCAGTACTCGCACCAGGACCGGGTGGCCGAGACGTCGATGGGGCCCCTGGGCTTTCACCCGGAGGGCACCGACGAGAAAATCGGCGTCTACCTGCAGGCCGAATTCATCTGGAACGACACGCTGACCATCGTGCCGGGCGTGCGCGCCGACTTCGTGTCGCTGACGCCGGGCGACATGGTGGGCGGCAGCGGCTTCGGGGAGACGCTGGTCTCGCCCAAGCTGGCGGCGCATTACCAGCTGAACGACACCTATGCGATCTTCGGCTCGGTGGCCCATACCCAAAGGGTGCCGACGCTGGACGAGATCTATTCCTCGGACGCGGACGAGCCGAACAGCCCGGACCTGGACATGGAGACGGCCAACAGCGTCGAGCTTGGCGTCTCGGGGTCGTGGCAGGGCATCTTCACGCCGAACGACGCGGTGGAGGTGAAGGCCACCGGCTTCTGGTCCGAGATCGACGACATGATCGCGCGGGACAGCACCGCGGGCACGCCCTATTACCGCAACATCGACGCCGCCGAGATCTGGGGGCTGGAGGTCGAGGGGGCCTACGAGTCCGATTTCGCCTTCGGCCGGCTCGCCGTCTCGGACGTGCGCGGCGAGGACAAGTCGACGGGCGAGACGCCGACCTCGATACCGCAGCGGTCGCTGGTGCTGACGCTGGGCGGCAAGGCGCCCGATGTCGGCGTCGAGTACGGCTGGCGCGGCAAGTTCTACGACGACATCGACTACGGCGGCGGCGACGCCTACGACGGCTATGTGCTGCACGACCTGTTCCTCGACTGGACGCCGCAGCGGGGTCCGATGCAGGGCGTCACCTTCGGCGTCTCGGTCGATAACGTCTTCGACACCGCCTACCGGAACAGCCTGGCCGGCGACAACGGGCCGGGCCGCTCCATCGGCGTGTCGATCACCAAGGCCTTCGAGTTCTAGAAATGGAGTCTACATGCGTGCACCTCGACTGAGGCTGGCCTGTCTCGCCACGGCACTGGGTTTCGGCACCCTGGCGGGACAGGCCCTTGCGCAGGAGGCGGAAGAGCCCGCCTCCACCGCGCTTTTCGTGGAACTGAACACCCTGTCGCCGCTGGAGGGCGGCTGTCGGCTGACCTTCATGGCGACCAACGCAC
Organism: Psychromarinibacter sediminicola; assembly: GCF_029168335.1. GTDB lineage: Bacteria > Pseudomonadota > Alphaproteobacteria > Rhodobacterales > Rhodobacteraceae > Psychromarinibacter > Psychromarinibacter sediminicola. The sequence goes on along the minus strand of NZ_JARGYC010000085.1, from coordinate 9,210 downwards.
TGGGCACCGACGTGGAGCAGCTGGTGCTGGAAACGGTGCTGATGACCACCGAAGGCAAGGTCGACCGGCTGACCCTGTTCGACCTGCGCGAGCTGCCGGCGAACCGGCCGCGCGTGCGGCAGTTCGACGTCTCCGGGCTGGCCTGCGACGCGCTGGGCCGGGTGCTGATCAACGGCATCGACACCTGCACCGGCGAGGGGCTGGACCGGGAGGCCTGTTCCGACCGGCTCGACCTGTCGACCCGCGCGGGCGTGGAGGTGATCGGGTGATCTGGACCGCCCTGCAGGACCGGCTGGCCGGCATCCTCGACCTCGGCGGTCCCGTCGTGGCGCTTCTGATGGCGCTGTCGGTGCTGTCGCTGGCGGTGATCCTCTACAAGCTGTGGCAGTTCGGCGCCGCCGGCGTCGGGCGCCACCGCGGCCTGCGCAGGGCGCTGGAAGAGATCGACCGGGCACAGCCCGGCCGGGCCAGCGCGACCCTGCGCGGCAGCCGCAGCCATCTGGCGCCGGTTCTGCTGCGCGCGCTGGAGGCGCCGGAGGAGGCCGCGAAGGAGCGGATCGAGGCCGAGGCCGCCGCCCGGCTCGACCGGCTGGAGACCGGGTTCCGCATCCTCGACAGCATCGCACAGATCGCGCCGCTCCTGGGGCTGTTCGGCACCGTGCTGGGCATGATCGACGCCTTCCAGGCGCTGCAGGACGCGGGCGCCTCGGTCGATCCCTCGACGCTGGCCGGGGGCATCTGGGTCGCGCTGCTGACCACGGCGGCGGGACTGGCGGTGTCGATGCCGACGACCCTGCTGCTGACCTTCCTCGAGTCGCGCGTCGCCCGCGAGCGTGCGCTGGCCGAGATCGCCGTGGAGACCCTGTTCGCGCCGCTGCCCGAGCGTGCCTCGGCGCCACTGGGCAGCCGGGCGGGAGCGGCGGCCCATGCCGGTTAGGACCGCCGCACCCCGCCGGCGGGCCGTGTCGATGACGTCGCTGATCGACGTGATCTTCCTGCTGCCGTTGTTCTTCATGCTGACCTCGACCTTCACCAAGTTCGCCGAGATCCCGCTGTCGACCGGCGGCGCCGGCGCCGGCGGGCCGGCTCCCGAGGCCGCGCCGCTGTTCCTGCGCCTGTCGCAGACGGAGCTGTCGCTGAACGGCGAGACGGTGGCGCTGGAGGCGCTGCCCGACCGGCTGGATGCGCAGGCCGGGGACGGCGCGGAGAGTCCGGTGCTGGTCTCGCCGACGCAGGAGACGACGTCGCAGCGGCTGGTCGACCTGCTGGTCGCGCTGCGCGGGCTGCCGGGCGTCGACCTGCGCGTTCTGGAGTGATTCGATGGCCCTGCGTCTGCCCCGACAGAAGCCGCGCGGCGAGCCGACGATCGCGCTGATCAACATCGTCTTCCTGATGCTGATCTTCTTCATGATCGCCGGCGCACTCGCCCCGCCGCTCGATGGCGACGTGTCGCTGGTGGACACCGCCGGGCTGGACGGGCGCGCGCCGCCCGACGCGCCGGCGATCCTGCCCGACGGCACGCTGCGCTATCGCGATGCGGTGACCACGCCGGCCGATGTCGTCGCGCGGGTCGGGGGGCCGGCGCCGTCCGTGCGGGTGGTGCCCGACCGCGAATTGCCCGCGCAGGAGCTGCTGCGCGTGGCGCGGGCGCTGCGCGAGGCCGGCGCGGGCGAGGTCTGGCTGGTCACCGAGAAGGGGCTGGAATGAGGTACGACAAGCTCATCGCACCGGCCGCGCTCGTCCTGTCGCTGGCATTGCACGGCGCGGGCCTGCTGGTGGCCGACCCGCCCGACGCGCCGGAGATGGCGGCCGCCGCGGGCGGGATCGCGCGGCTGGGCAACAGCTTTGCCGACATGGAGGCGGGTACGGTGACGCCGCCGCCCGCCGAGATGACCGAGCCGCGGGAGACCGAGGTCACCGAGCCGACCGACCGGCCGGAGATGACGGGGCCTGCCGAGGAGACCGAGACGGCCGAAATCGCGGAGGCGGCGACGGCCGAGACGCCGCGGGTCGCGGAGACGGCGGAGGCATCGCCGGAGGAGGCCGCACCGCCTGCGCAAGACGCAGAGCCGGTCGCGATGGCAGAGCTTGCAGAGGCGGAGCAGGCAACGGCCGAAGAGACGCCGACAGCCGAGACCGCGACGGTCGAAACACCGGAGACGGCCGAGAGCGCCGCTGAGGCGGTCACGCCGAGCGCACTCTCCCCGCCCGCCCCGAGCGCAACCGACGCGGCGCCGCTGGAAGCGACCGCGGGCCCGGAGCTGCTGCGCGCGCCGGAGACGGCACCGGACGAGGCCACAACGCCCGAGGTCGCGCCCTCCGTGACGCCTGAGCCCGCGGAGCCCAAGGCCGCCGAACCGGAGGTGGCCGACGCGGCCCTGGCCGAGGCCACGCCCGCGGTCCGCATCGAGACGGCCCGGCCGGTGCGTCCGGCCTCGCCCTCCGAGCCCGACACCTCCTCGCCCTCCGAGCCCGCGACCACGCCGGAAGCGGCCGCGTCGCCGCCGGTCGCCAAGACCACGCCGGCGGCCCCGGTCGTGCCCGAAACCGAAAGCGCCGCGCCCGCGGAGACGGCGAAGGCGGTGGCGGACGACAGCTCGGAACTGGCGGTGCCCGTATCGCGCCCGCCGGCGCAACGGCCGCCGGACCTGGTGCCCGAGACGGCGCGCGACACGACCCCGCCGCCCGCGCCGCCGCAAGCGAGCGGGAACGCCTCGCAGACCGCCATGCGTGGCGACGACAGCGGGTCGGAAGCCGCGACCGACACGACCGGCGGCGCAGGCGGACGGGCCGAGACCGGGGTGGGAAACGCAAGGGCCGCGGCGCAGTACGGGAACGCGGTGATGCGCAAGATCAGCCGGACCCGCCGTCAGCGCACGCGGGTCGCCGGCGCGGCGCTCGTCGCCTTCAGCATCGCGCCGTCGGGGGGGCTCGTCTCGGTCTCGATCGCCCGCAGTTCCGGTAACCGGGAGCTGGACCGGATCGCGCTGTCGCACATCCGGCGATCCGCCCCGTTTCCGCCGCCGCCGCCAGGGGCGCGGACGCGGTTCACGATCGAGTTCGCCGGGGGCTGAACAGGCCATCGGGAACTCGGTATCTACCGCAAATCGTTGGTTGCGGGATGGCGCAGCAGACAATGCCGGCGGGCGGGAGGCCCAAAAGCAAAAAGCCTCCGCGGCGGGACCGGCGGAGGCATCGCAAGTATCGTTGGTTGCGGGGGTAGGATTTGAACCTACGACCTTCAGGTTATGAGCCTGACGAGCTACCGGGCTGCTCCACCCCGCGCCAAGATGTGTCTTGATGGCATCGTAAGAGAGATACGATGTGTTCCTTGCTAGGTTTGGCGGTGACCTACTCTCCCACGTCTTGAGACGCAGTACCATCGGCGCTACGGCGCTTAACGGTCGAGTTCGGGATGGGATCGCGTGTTTCGCTCGTGCTATGACCACCAAACCGAGAAAGGAACACATTCCAAGTCGCGTACACCAACGGTGTATGCTTCCTGATCCGCCAGGGCTGGACCTGGCTTCTACTGGATCAAATCAAGCCTATCGGGCAATTAGTACCGGTCAACTGAACGCATTGCTGCGCTTACATCTCCGGCCTATCGACGTGGTCGTCTTCCACGGCCCTCAGGGATACCTTGTTTCGAGGGGGGCTTCCCGCTTAGATGCCTTCAGCGGTTATCCTTTCCGATCATAGCTACCCTGCACTGCTGCTGGCGCAACAACAGGTCCACCAGTGGATCGTTCATCCCGGTCCTCTCGTACTAGGGACAACTCCTCTCAAGTATCCTACACCCACGGCAGATAGGGACCGAACTGTCTCACGACGTTCTAAACCCAGCTCACGTACCTCTTTAAACGGCGAACAGCCGTACCCTTGGGACCTGCTCCAGCCCCAGGATGAGATGAGCCGACATCGAGGTGCCAAACGGTGCCGTCGATATGGACTCTTGGGCACCATCAGCCTGTTATCCCCGGCGTACCTTTTATCCGTTGAGCGATGGCCCTTCCACTCGGGACCACCGGATCACTATGGCCGTCTTTCGACTCTGCTCGACCTGTCAGTCTCGCAGTCAGGCTGGCTTCTGCCATTGCACTCATCGAGCGATTTCCGACCGCTCTGAGCCAACCTTCGCGCGCCTCCGTTACTCTTTGGGAGGCGACCGCCCCAGTCAAACTACCCGCCACACAGGGTCCCGGAACCCGATAAGGGATCGCGGTTAGACATCAAGCAGGCGAAGGGTGGTATCTCAAGGATGGCTCCACCGGAACTAGCGTCCCGGTTTCAAAGCCTACCACCTATCCTGCACATCACATGCCTGATGCCAGTGTGAAGCTGTAGTAAAGGTGCACGGGGTCTTTCCGTCTAACCGCGGGAAGCCTGCATCTTGACAGGCAGTTCAATTTCGCTGAGTCGATGTTGGAGACAGCGGGGAAGTCGTTACGCCATTCGTGCAGGTCGGAACTTACCCGACAAGGAATTTCGCTACCTTAGGACCGTTATAGTTACGGCCGCCGTTTACCTGGGCTTCAATTCGGAGCTTGCACTCCTCCTTTTAACCTTCAGGCACCGGGCAGGCGTCAGACCCTATACGTCGTCTTGCGACTTCGCAGAGCCCTGTGTTTTTAGTAAACAGTCGCCACCCCCTGGTTTGTGCCCCCGACAGTCGTGTGCCGGGCCTCCTTCTCGCGAACTTACGGAGGTATTTTGCCGAGTTCCTTCAACATCGTTCTCTCAAGCGCCTTGGTATTCTCTACCAGTCCACCTGTGTCGGTTTAGGGTACGATCTAATGGAGGGCTATTTCCAGGCACTGTCTTGAATACAGACCAATCCGATAAGGCCTGCACGTCGCCACAATGCGTCACATCCTCCTGGCCCAGGAATATTAACCTGGTTCCCATCGACTACGCCTTTCGGCCTCGCCTTAGGGGTCGGCTTACCCTGCTCAGATTAGCTTTAAGCAGGAACCCTTGGACTTTCGGCGACAGGGTCTCTCACCCTGTTTGTCGCTACTCATGTCATCATTCTCGCTAGTGATCACTCCACCGGATCGCTCACGCGCCGGCTTCACAGTCAAATCCGAGCCTCCAATGCGGTCGAAACCGCTAAGGAGGCGTGGATTTTATCACACTACGCTCCGCTACCACTGCATACGCAGTCCTAAGCTTCGGCTCGTGGCTTGAGCCCCGTTACATCTTCGCCGCAAGACAGCTTGATTAGACCAGTGAGCTGTTACGCTATCTTTAAAGGATGGCTGCTTCTAAGCCAACCTCCTGGTTGTTTTGGCCGTCTCACCTGCTTTCCCACTTAGCCACGAATTGGGGGCCTTAGCTGTAGGTCAGGGTTGTTTCCCTCTCCACCATGGGCGTTAGCACCCATAGTGTGTCTGCCGTATAGTACTCCCGGGTATTCGGAGTTTGGTTAGGATCAGTAAGCCTGTGGGGCCCCATTACCCATCCAGTGCTCTACCCCCCGGGGTATTCGTACGACGCTCTACCTAAATAGATTTCGCGGAGAACCAGCTATCTCCGAGTTTGATTGGCCTTTCACCCCTAGGCACAACTCATCCCGACCTTTTTCAACAGGTGTGGGTTCGGACCTCCAGTAAGTGTTACCTTACCTTCATCCTGGTCATGCCTAGATCACTCGGTTTCGGGTCTGATCCCACGAACTCGACGCCCTATTAAGACTCGCTTTCGCTACGCCTACACCTATCGGCTTAAGCTTGCTCGTGAGACCAAGTCGATGACCCATTATACAAAAGGTACGCCGTCAGCTCTCGAGGAGCCTCCGACTGCTTGTAGGCGTCCGGTTTCAGGTACTGTTTCACTCCCCTCGTCGGGGTGCTTTTCACCTTTCCCTCACGGTACTGGTTCGCTATCGGTCAGTAAGGAGTACTTAGCCTTCGAGGGTGGTCCCCCGATCTTCAGACAGGATTTCACGTGTCCCGCCCTACTTAATACGTCCATGGTGCTTCCTGTACGGGGCTGTCACCCGCTATGGCCGACCTTTCCAGATCGTTCCAGTCACACTTCCGGCTCGGCTGATCCCCGTTCGCTCGCCACTACTAGGGGAGTATCATTGATTTCCTTTCCTCCGGGTACTTAGATGTTTCAGTTCCCCGGGTTTGCTCTTGAAACCCTATGTGTTCAGGTCTCAAGTACCTGTTTCAGCCGATTATAAGCTGCCCTTAGGCAATTATAACCAACTGTCAGGTGGGTTGCCCCATTCGGAGATCCTGGGATCAAAGCCTATTCTCGGCTCCCCCAAGCTTATCGCAGAGTATCACGTCCTTCATCGCCTCTTACTGCCAAGGCATCCACCAAACGCCCTTCTCGCGCTTGATTTGATCCAGAAGAAGACAGGCTTCTTCTGTGGCCACCGGTCCTTTTGTGAGCTCCGGTGACACTGATCAAAAGCATACTATCCCGCTCTTCCGGCTGGTTCGTCCGGAAGAACATGGCCACTCTTTCGAGCGGCATTGGTTAGTGTACTTGACTTGGATAGTTACATGCCTCGCGGTTGATCCGTAGATCAGCGCCGCAGATCCCACCCCACTTGGCAAGATCAGCATGAAACTGATGTGTATCTCTCTTTACGATGTCATAGACGTCCGATTGGACGGCGGAACGCTCGAAAGCGCTCGGCGGTCAAATCGAAACCGTTCAGGTCGCAACCGAACGGAACGTGGTGGAGCGTATCG
>NZ_JARGYC010000084.1 GCF_029168335.1 Psychromarinibacter sediminicola | reverse complement strand
TTTCGAAACGAAATGCCCTGCCGACAGGCGATTGCAGAGCAATCGCCGAGAGGCGGCGCTGCACGGCGTTCCGCCGCGCGAGGCAGGTGGAAATGGCCCACGGCCGATCCAGCGTCGTCTCGTGTGGGCCATTTGCACGGATGCCGATGGGCAACTATCTATTAACCCGAATCCGGGACGTTCGGAGCGGGAGGGCCCTGCCTATGACAGACGAAGAACGTCGGCTGAACCTGAACAGGATGGAAGCGGAGATCGCCAAGCTGATCGCCGAGACCTCGAAGATCAACAGCGAGAACCGCTGGTATCCGATGGTCGTGGCCTCGGGGCTGACCCTTGCGCTGGTCGCCATCGTAAAGCTCTTCGTCTGAGGCCCGTCCGGGCAGGGGCCGCCCGATGACCAGGCTTCCGAAATGGGTCGACGTGGCCCTCATCCCGTTCATCAACCTGCTTCTGGCGCTGATCGTGTCGGGGCTGGTGATCCTGTACATCGGGGAAAGCCCGTTCGAGGCGATCTCGATCATGGTCAACGGGGCCGTGGGGTCGACCTACGGCTGGGGCTATACGCTTTACTACGCGACGAACTTCATCTTCACCGGGCTGGCCGTCGCCGTCGCCTTCCAGGCGCGGATGTTCAACATCGGGGGCGAGGGGCAGGCGGCGCTGGGCAGCCTCGGCGTGGCGCTGCTGTGCCTGTCGATCCCGTGGCCGCACTGGATCATCGCGCTGCCCTTCGCGGTGATCGCGGGGGTGGTGTTCGGCGCGGCCTGGGCGGCGATTCCGGCCTATCTGCAGGCCAAGCGCGGCAGCCATATCGTGATCACCACGATCATGTTCAACTTCATCGCCTCGGCGCTTCTGGTCTACCTGCTGGTCAACGTGCTGAAGCCGCAAGGATCCATGGCGCCCGAGACGGCGCGATTCCCCGATGGCACGCATCTGCCCAACGCCTATGACATGGCGTCCTGGATCGGGCTGCCCTTCTCGCGCTCGGCGCCGCTGAACGTGACCTTCTTCGTGGCCATCGCCTGCTGCATCCTGGTCTACCTGCTGATCTGGCGCACGCGGCTGGGCTATCAGATCCGCGCCTTCGGGCAGTCGGAGAAGGCGGCGGTCTATGCCGGGATCAACCCGGTGAAGATCACCATGATCACCATGCTGATCTCCGGCGGGCTCGCGGGCCTGATGGGGATCAACGCGGTGATGGGCGAGGCCGAGCGGCTTGTCATCGACCCGGTACAGGGCGCGGGCTTTGTCGGCATCGCGGTGGCGCTGATGGGCCGGTCGCACCCGGCCGGCGTGTTCCTGGCGGGGCTCCTGTTCGGGATGCTCTACCAGGGCGGCGGCGAGCTGGAATTCGAGATCCCGGCGGTCAGCCGCGAGATGATTCTGGTGATCCAGGCGCTCGTCATCCTGTTCACGGGCGCGCTGGACAACATGATCCGGATGCCGTTCGAGAAACTCTTCGCCAGGGCGGGGGCCTGAGTCATGGAGATCCTGCCCTACCTGCCCGGCTTCCTCGCGGCCTACGGCATCCTGGCGGTCGCCGCGACCTCGCCGGGGCCGGCGGTGGCGATGCTGGTCGGCATTTCGATGGGACAGGGGCGCGCGCCGGCCCTGGTCACGAGCCTCGGGATCGCCTGCGGCAGCGTGCTGCTCAATCTCGGCACCCTGGTCGGCGTCGGCCTGATCCTGAACGACGTCGCCTGGGCGATGCAGGTGCTGCGGCTGGTGGGCGCCGGATACCTTCTGTACCTGGCCTGGGGCGCCTTTCGAAAGGCGGCCGAGCCGCCGGAGTTCCGCGCGGTGCGCGTGGCGCGGCTGGGCTGGGGCCGGCTGTGGCTGGCCGGGGTTCTGTTGCAGATCACCAACCCCAAGGCCATCGTGTTCTGGCTGGCCATCGCCAGCATCGGCGCGACCGAGGGCGGCGGCGCCGGCATCGTGGCGTTGTTCCTTCTGGGCTCGTTCGCGATCTCGTTCGGCTGCCACGGCGCCTGGGCGCTGGTTCTGTCCGCCGCGCCGGTCCGCGCCGCCTATCAGCGCGCCCGCCGCGGGATCGAGTCCGCGCTGGGCGCATTCTTCTGTTTCGCCGCCTGGCGGCTTGCAACGGCGAGGGGATAGCCGATGGACCTGGGCACGATCATCCCGATCCTGGACGCGACGCTGCGCTCGGCCACGCCGCTGGTCTTCGTCTGCCTGGCGGGGCTGTTCTCGGAACGCTCCGGCATCATCGACATCGGGCTGGAAGGCAAGCTTCTGATCTCGGCCTTCTTCTCGGCCTCGGTCGCGGCGATGACCGGATCGGTCTGGATCGGCATGATGGCCGGCATCGTCGCGTCGCTGATGCTGTCGATGATCCACGGGCTGGCCTCGATCACGTTCCGGGGGAACCAGCTGATCTCCGGCGTGGCGCTGAACTTCCTCGCCTCCGGCATCACGGTGGTGATCGGCGAGACCTGGTTCGGGCTGGGCGGGCGGACGCCGCAGCTGTCCGGCAGCGGGCGGTTCGCCCCGATCGAGCTGCCGGGGGCGGCAACGCTGGCCGACGTGCCGGTGCTCGGGCCGGTCTATTCCGACCTTCTGTCGGGGCACACGATCCTCGTCTACCTGTCCATCGTCACGGTCGCGCTGGCCTGGTGGGTGCTGTTCCGCACGCGGTTCGGGCTGCACCTGCGCGCGGTGGGCGAGAACCCGGAATCGGTGGACACCGCCGGCATCTCGGTGGTGCGGCTGCGCTACATGGCGATGGTGATTGCGGGCGTGCTGTGCGGCATCGGCGGCGCCTACCTGGCGACCGGGCTGGCGGCCGGCTTCGTCAAGGAGATGAGCGCGGGGCGCGGCTATATCGCGCTGGCGGCGCTGATCTTTTCGAAGTGGCGGCCGTGGTACGCGCTGATGGCCTGCCTGCTGTTCGGCTTCCTCGACGCGCTGGGCAACCGGTTCCAGAACATGGAGCTGTTCGGCATCAACATCCCGACGCAGTTCATGCAGGCGCTGCCCTACATCCTGACGGTGGTGATCCTGGCCGGCTTCGTGGGCCGGGCCATTCCGCCGCGCGCCGGCGGGCAGCCCTATGTCAAGGAGCGGTGAGGCGGCGGGCGGTGCGTGCCGGGCACGCACCCTACGCCTGGGCCGGCCGTCTGTCGTTTTGGAGATGTCTGAATGAGCGACGTTCAATCCCTCGCCGACCTGATCCGCGCGCGTGCCGGCGACGCGCCGCCGCGCGTCGGCCTCGTTTTGGGCTCCGGCCTGGGCCACCTGGCCGACGCCATCGACGGCACCGCCATCGACTATGCCGACCTGCCGGGCTTTCCCCATGCGGGCGTCAGCGGGCACACTCCGAAGCTGGTGATCGGCGACCTGGAGGGCACCCGCGTCGCCGTCTTCGGCGGGCGGGCGCATTACTACGAAAGCGGCAAGGGCGACGCGATGCGGCTGCCCCTGGAGGTGCTGGCGGCGCTGGGGGCCGAGGCGCTGATCCTGACCAACGCGGCCGGGTCGATGCGGCCCGACATCCCGCCGGGCGAGCTGATGCTGCTGAGCGACCACATCAACTTCTCCGGCCTCAATCCGCTGATCGGCGAGCCGACCGACGCGCGCTTCGTGCCGATGATGGACGCCTACGACCCGGCGATGCGCGCCGCGCTGACGGCCGCGGCAGAGCAGGAGGGCGTGGCGCTGACCGAGGGCGTCTATGCCTGGTATTCCGGGCCCTCCTTCGAGACGCCGGCCGAGATCCGCGCGATCCGCACGCTGGGCGCCGACGCGGTGGGGATGTCGACCGTGCCGGAGGTGATCCTCGCCCGTTTCCTGGGCCTGAAGGTCGCCGCGATCTCGACCGTCACCAACATGGCCGCCGGGATGAGCGACGAGGCGATCAGCCACGCGCACACCAAGGCGATGGCCCCTTTGGGCGCCGCCAAGCTGGAGCGCATCCTGCGCCGCTATCTGCGCGACGGCTAGGCCATATCGGACCGGTTATGCAACGGTTCCAGATTCTATGGCCACCGGTTTGACTAGCGGTCCGCTTTGGGTTCATTAGGAGAGCACCCCCTCGTCCCTTCGGGTGCCCATGCAACTTTACCTTCCCATTGCCGAAGTCTCGGTGAACGTCTTCCTCCTTCTGGGGCTGGGCGGCATCGTGGGCATCCTGTCGGGGATGTTCGGCGTGGGCGGCGGGTTCCTGCTGACGCCGCTGTTGTTCTTCGTGGGCATCCCGCCGGCCGTGGCCGTGGCGACGGGCGCCAACCAGATCGTCGCGTCGTCCTTCTCGGCCGTGCTGGCGCATCTGAAACGCAAGACGGTGGACCTGCGCATGGGCTGGGTCCTCTTGGCGGGCGGTCTCGTCGGCTCGGCGGGCGGCGTGCAGGTCTTCGCGCTCTTGCGACGGGTGGGGCAGGTCGACCTGATGGTGACGCTGTTCTACGTGGTGTTCCTGGGCATCATCGGCGGGCTGATGTTCGTCGAAAGCCTGAACGCCATGCGCAAGGCCCGGCGCAGCGGCGGCGCGCCGAAGCGGAAAAAGCACTACTGGGTCCATAACCTGCCGTTCAAGATGAAGTTCCGGACCTCGGGGCTGTATATCTCGGTGATCCCGCCCCTGCTGGTCGGCGCGGCGGTGGGCGTGCTGGCGGCGATCATGGGCGTCGGCGGCGGGTTCATCATGGTGCCGGCGATGATCTACCTTCTGGGGATGCCGACGAAGGTCGTCGTGGGCACCTCGCTGTTCCAGATCATCTTCGTCACCGGCTTCACCACGCTGATGCACGCGACGACCAACTACTCCGTCGACATGCTGCTGGCGCTGGTGCTGATCTTCGGCGGCGTGGTGGGGGCGCAGTTCGGCACCCGGCTCGCCGTGCACATGAAGGCGGAGCAGCTGCGCATCCTGCTGGCGCTGCTGGTGCTGGGGGTCTGCGGCAAGCTGGGGCTGGACCTGATTCTGCCGCCGGCGGAGCCCTATTCGATCAAGGACGCGGTGGGGGTGTGATGCGCTGGGTCGTGGCGATACTCCTGCTGCTGGCCGCCCTGCCCGCCCGCGCCGAGGAAGTCGTCGCGGGGCTCAGCCAGACCCGCGTGTCGATCACCGCCGATTTCGACGGCTCGGAGATCCTGATCTTCGGCGCGGTCAAGCGTTTTCAGCCGATTCCTGCGGGCGCAGAGCCCCTGCATGTCGCCGTCGCCGTGGCCGGCCCCTCGGTGCCGCTGACCGTCTGGCGCAAGGCGCGGCGGGCCGGCATCTGGGTCAACACCGACTCGGTAGAGATCGACCGCGCGCCGAGCTTCTACGCCGTGGCGACCTCGGCCCCGTTCCGAGAGGTGCTGTCCTATGTCGAGGACCTGCGCCACAAGGTGTCGATCCGGCGGGCGATCCGTGCGGTGGGCGGCGCCACGATCACGGCCAACACCGCCGATTTCACCGACGCGCTGATCCGCATCCGGGAAGAGGACGACCTCTACCAGCTCAAGGAAGGCACGATCGACATCTCCGAGGAGACGCTGTTCCGCACCTCGATCGCGCTGCCGGCGAACCTGCACGAGGGCAACTACACCGCCCGCATCTTCCTGACCCGCGGCGGCCAGGTGATCGACGCGCACGAGACGGTGATCTACGTGCAGAAGGTGGGGCTGGAACGCTTCCTCTACGTGCTGGCGCACGAACAGGCGATGATCTACGGGCTTCTGTCCATCGCGCTGGCCATCGCGGCGGGCTGGCTGGCCTCCGCCATCTTCCGCTACCTGCAAAGCTGAGCGCGCATCCCCCTTCTTCTCGTTCCAAATACGCCATGCCGCGCCATCGGGGCCCGCGGCACGGCCAACGGGGCAAGAGCCCGGCCCCCTACATCAGGTCCGGCAGGTCGCAATGCACGCTGCGCTCCATCGTGCAGCAGCGCGCCCGCGCCGCCGGGCCGTAGGGGCCGCCGTAACAGGCCAACCCGCGCGGCGTCGGCTCCGACAACAGCGCGAACCGCGCCGCGAGCGCGCCGAGATTGCGCTCCGACAGGCCGTTCAGATGGGTCACCTGCGCCGTGGCGCGGGCGGGCGAGGGGTGGCGCGGCACCTCGTGGACGCCCTTCAGCGGCACCGCCTCCAGCGCGCGCAGGCGCGCACGGCCCCCGGTCATGTCGAAATACGCCTTGCCCAGCAGGCCGTAGTCGTGGCCCACGGGCTTCGAATCCTTCTCCGCCCCGCCGATGAACAGGAAGTTGCCGAGCGAGTAGAAGATCGCCGCGTCGTCCTCGGGCCGGACCTCCACCGCGCGGACCACATGCGGGTGATGCCCGATCACGAGGTTCACCCCCGCCTCCTCCACCGCCCGGCGGAACATCTCGCCCTGCCCCCAGCCGAGATTGATATCGTTCTCGATGCCGTAGTGGACCGACAGCATCTTGATGTCGGCCTCCGCCTCCCGCAGCCCGTCGAGGATGCGGTCGTACTGCGAATTGTACGCCATCCCGGCGCGCGTGGCGGTGGGGCTGAAGGCGCCCGAGCCGAAGGACATCGCCGACAGCGCGATGCGCACGCCCTTCACCTCGATCACCTTGGGCGCGAAGGCCACGTCCTCGGTGCCGATCCCGGCGAAGAGCAGTGGGCGGTCGGGGCGGTCCTCGCCCGAGAAGAACGCCTGCGTCATCTCGATGCCGGGCCAGCCGTGATCCCAGGAATGGTTGTTGGCCAGCGCGAAGGCATTCACGCCCAGATCCATCAGGTGGCGGAATTGCTCGGGATGCGAGCGGAACACGAACCGCTTGCCGCTCATCGCCCCGTTGCGGTCGCCGACCACCGTCTCGACATTGACGAAGTTGATATCCCCGGTCCACTCGGTCTTCAGCGTGGCCGTCGCCTCGTCCAGCGTGTGGACGCCCCATTTGCGGATCAGGTCGGGGTTCGGGTTCTGGCGCGAGCCGGCGAAATTGGTGTCGCCGCCGAAGGTGATGACGATCTCCTGCGCGGCGGCGGGCAGCGCGAGAAGCACAGCGACGAGCGCCGCGACGATCCTACTGCAGCTCGACAAGGGTCAGTCCTTTCGTGGCCGCCGGGTCGTCGCCCAGCGCGTAGAAGTAACCGTTCCGGTTGCCCATATAGATCACGCCGTCCCACACCGCCGGCGTCGATTCCCAGCACCCCGCGCCGGGCACGTCCCAGGCCCAGATCAGCCGGGGCCGCGCGGGATTGCTCAGCGAAAACCGCGAGATCGTGCCAGAGCAGTCGGGCGCCAGCAACTCGCCGTCGATCACCACGGGCGAGGACCAGGTATGTTCCGGAAAGTCGTGCTCCCAGGTGATGCGCCCCGTCGCGGCGTCGATGGCATAAAGCCCGCCCTGATGCGTCGGCACATAGAGATGCCCGGCGAAAAGCGCCGGGGTGGCCCAGAGCCCGCCCTTGCCGCCGATCGTGCCCGGAAGCGCCAGCGCCCAGACGCGGGGCGCGTCGGGCTTCGCCGGGTTCAGCTTGACCAGCTGGCCCGAGGCGCGTTTCGCCGGATTGTCGCGGCGCTCGTTCTCGGCGGCGGCATAGATGAAGCCTTCGGCATCGGCGACCAGCGTGGCGTCGACGTCGTCGCCCATGTGGTATTCGAAGGTCAGCGCCGCGGCCCGGTCGGCCCCGGCCAGCAGCTTCGGGATCGAATAGCCCTGCACCAGCCCGCCGGAATTGGCGAAATAGACCCTGTCGCCGATGACCAGCGGCGAGCTTTCGATGCTGACCATGCGGTCGCCGACGAGCGAGAACAGCTCCTTGGTGAAGCCCGGTATGCGGTTGAGAACCGTGGGCGCGACGGTCGCGCGGCCCTGCGCGTCGGTGCCCCGGTTCAGCGCGACGGCGTAGAACCACGAGTTCTCCGACCCGGTCAGCAGCACGTCGCCCAGGACCAGCGGATTCGCATCCCAGTCGTTGTTCCAGATGCCGTCGCCGGTGATCGAGGACAGCCGCCAGAGCTCGGTGGCTTCGCCGTCGTCCAGCCGGATCGCCCGCAGATGGTTGTCGCGCGAGCCGAAATAGAGGATCGGCGCGCCCGTCGGGTCGAGCGTGACCGACCCCTTGATGATGTCGCCCGTCGGGAACGGGGCGCGGGTGTCGACGCCGGTTTCGGCGTTCAGGAAATGCACCGAATGGTCGTATGCGCCGAAGATGACCTCCGGCGGCACGGTGTCGGCGCGGATCACCGGCTGGCCGGTCCAGCCGGTGCCGCACCAGGTACGGGTCTCGCCGCCCTCCGACGATGGCCCGCAGAAGGTGCCCACGCGCCACAGGACCTGCGGGTTCCGCGGCAGCGGCCCGGTGCCGTACCAGTTGCGCATTGGGTTGCCGCGGAAGTTGAGGAGGCCGCGGGCCTGCGCCTGCGGAAACGGCTGGTGGGCCGATGTCGGCGGGACGTGGAGCGCGCGCGGCGTGGCCGGGGCGAGGAAGGCATTGAGCAGGGTCTGCCCCTGGGCCGGCGCGGCCAGCGCGAAGAGCAGAGCGATGAGCGCCCCGCGGATCATTCCGCCTGCTCGCTGCAGCGGAAATCGACGGTCAGGCCGGCCTGCGTGACATGGCGCGCCACGAGGGCGCGCGCGGTGTCCGAGACCGGGCCCGACGTGCTGCCCGCCGGGGTCAGGAGCGGGCCGTTCTGCGTGCGGTTCATCAGCATCGGCAGCCCGCCCGCATTCGCCACCGCCAGCTTGCCCGAGGGCGCGCGGCACATCTCCAGCATCGCCAGCAGGCCGGTGCGGCGGTTCATCGGCGCAAGCTGGCCCGAGACGAAATTGCCGGTGGAGTAGATCACCAGCGTCTTCGTGCCCCCTGCCCCTGGCAGCCATTCCCACGGCTGCACCACATGCGGGTGCGTGCCGATGACCGCCGTGGCTCCGGCCGTGGCCAGCGCCCGGGCGAGGCTCTTCTGGTTCGCGTCGGGCGCGTGGCTGTATTCGCCGCCCCAGTGCGGGGTGACGATAACGCCCGCCACGTCGGGCCGCGCCGCCTCGCGCCGGACCAGCGCCAGCAGTTCGGCGCGGTCGCGATAGCACAACAGCACCTGCCGATTCGGGTCGGAGATGCCGTTGGTGTCGTAACTGCAGGCGATGAAGGCCACCGCGCCGGCGGGGCTTGCCACATAGGCCACGAAATCGCGCGCCGCGCCCTTCTTGATGGTGCCCGTGTAGGCCAGCCCGGCCGCCTTCAGCGCGTCGATGGTGCGGTCGACGCCCAGCGCCCCGCGATCCATCGCGTGGTTGTTGGCCGTCGAGACGACGTCGATCCCGGCGGCCTTCAGCTGCCCCGCGATACGCGGGTGGTAGTTGAAGCGCGGGTAGCCGGTATAGACATTGTCGTCGAGCCGCGGGCCGGGGTCGCGGACGGCGGTGAAGCTGCCGTTCACGCCACGGGCCACGGGGCCTTCGAGATTGGCGTAGGAGATATCGGCCATGCGGAAATACGGCTCGGCATAGCGCCACATCTCGCGATAGCCGTTCGCGCTGGCCAGCCCGTGCGCCTGGAGCGAACGGTGCAGCAGCACGTCCCCCACCGCAGACAGGCGCACGCGGGCGCGGCCGGTGCAGGGGTTCACCGGCGGGGCGACACGTTCCACCACAGGGCGGCAGGTGGCGGCCCCGGCGGCCACGGGCGCGGCGAGGAGCGCGGCCAGCGCGACGAGCCCCGCAAGCCGCATCAGAGGTCGTCCCGGAAGATCACGAACAGCGCGGAATAGCCCGCCTTGGTCAGCCGCTCGCCCGCCTCGTCCGTGAGGTAGGATCCGTCGCGGACATAGTTCCAGCGCGGATTCCAGTTCTGCTGCGGCTCGGAGGTGAAGTAGCGCGGCACCGCGGCGGTCCAGAGCGGCGACTCCGCGCCCGGCCGGCCGTCGCCGTGGAACAGCTCCCAGACGAGATCGGCATTGGGCTGCTCCATCCGGATGCAGCCATGGCTGTCCGGCCGGCCCAGCAGGCGGTATTTCGACCGTGTGGTGCCGTGCATCGCGACGCCGGACATGCGGCCGCCGGAATAGTGCAGGTCGATGAAGATCGAGTTGTACATCCCCGGCGCGCCCCAGCCCTTCACATGGCGGAACGCCCGGTCGTCGACGTTGAAGATGCCGAGCGGCGTGGGGCCGGAGCGGTTGTTGCCCCGGTAGTAGCGCCCGGTCGAGACCGGCCAGCTGTAGCTCGGCACCTCGCCCTTGCCGTCCCAGTAATCCTGGTCCCACAGCGCCAGCGCCCAGCCGCCATTGGCGCGTTCCAGGATCCACATCTTCTGCGCCCCGTCGCCGGAGAGCGCCGCGTTGATGTAGATGACGTGGCTGTAGGCGGGGTCGATGGCCGAGGGCGGCAGGTAGGCGACCTGCTCGCTCAGCGCGCCGGGCTGGCCCAGCGCTTCGAGGTAATCGATTCCGACCCCCGGCGCCTCGATGGCCCGGGCGGGGCCGGTCAGCGCCAGGGCCCCCAATGCGGCCAGCGCCGCGCGTCTTGTCCAATACATGTCACCGCAATCCCAATCCCTGATGGATTGCCGCACGCAGCTGGCCAAAGACATCCGGCAGCGAAAGACCGGCCTTCCAGTCTTCCAGCACGACAACCCCCGCGATGATCGTATCGTCGACCCGCCCCAGGTCCATCATCCCGAACACGGCGTCGAGGAAGCGTTCGCCGGACAGTAGCCAAGCTGCAACAAGTGCGGCGAAACAGGTGAGGGTGAAGCGGGTCATCGGGCGCATGGCGGTCAGAACTGGAAATAGATGAAGGGGGCGACGCCCTCCTGGGCGGTGGCGAACATCACCCAGATGAGAATGGCGAGAATCGCCGCCTGCAGCACCGGGCCGAGCCGGGCGAGGCCCATTTCCGCCCAGGACCGCCAGTGCAGCGGCAGCCAGTTCATCGCCAGGCCGATGGCGATCAGCACCCAGACGGTCGCGGTGATCTCGGGGGCGGCATAGCCCTCGGCCCGGGTGAAGGCGGCGAACATGCCCAGCGTCTCGGTAAAGGAGGTGGCGCGGAACGGGATCCAGAGGATCGCGACGAAGACGAGCGTGGCGACGATCGCCACGAGTTTCGGCAGGCGGACATGCAGGCGGCGAAGCGAGCGTTCCACCGCCAGGCCGGCGCCGTGGAAAAAGCCCCAGAGGATGAAGTTCCACCCGGCCCCGTGCCAGAAGCCGGCGAGTGTCATCGTCAGGATCACCGTGAAGTTCCGCCGCAGGACCGAGCCGCGATTGCCGCCCAGCGGGATATACAGGTAGTCGCGGATCCAGGTCGACAGCGAGATATGCCAGCGCTGCCAGAAGGCGCGCAGCGACTCCGCGCGGTAGGGCTGGTTGAAGTTGCGGTGGAAGTGATAGCCCAGAAGCAGCGCGACGCCGATGGCGATGTCGGAATAGCCCGAGAAGTCGCAATAGATCTGCACCGCATAGCCCAGCGTCGCGGCCAGCGCCGACAGCCAGTACTGCCCGTCGGGGAAGCCGAAGACCGGGTCGACCAGCAGGACCGAGAGGTAGTTGGCGACCACCATCTTCTTGAACAGCCCCGACAGGATCAGCACCACGGCCGCCGCGCGGGCGGTGGCGTCGGGGCGCGTCGGGGCGTCGATTTGCGGCAGGAAATGCGCGGCGCGGACGATGGGGCCGGCGACGAGCTGCGGGAAGAACGAGATGTAGAGCGCGACATCCGCGGGGTTGCGGCGCGGCGGGATATGGCCGCGGTCGACATCCATCACGTAGGAGATCGCCTGGAACGTATAGAACGAGATGCCGACCGGCAGGATCACCACCATCCATGTCAGGTCGCGCGCGAAGGCGGTGCCCTGCAGCATCTGCTGCAGCGACAGCATGAAGAAGTCGAAATACTTGAAAAAGCCCAGCACGCCGAGCATCGCGGCGATGGCCAGCCCCTTGGCGGGCTTGCGCAGTGCGGGGCGTTGCACGGCCAGACCCGCCCCCCAGGCGACGGCGGAGACGAACAGCATCAGCCCGCAGAAGCGCCAGTCCCACACCGCGTAGAACACGTAGGACGCCGCGATGAGCAGCGCCTTGCGAAGCGCGTTATGCGACCAGGCGAGCCCGTTCAGCGCCAGGACAACGGCGAAGAACCCGATGAACTGGAGCGTCGGGAAGACCATGGGTTACTGCAGGCCCGCAACCTCCACGCTGGGCGGCATGAAGATGCCCGGGTTGTCCCGCTCGATCGCCGTCAGGATGCGGTCGACGACCATGTTGTAGCCCGCGACGGTGAAATGGCTGCCATCGCCCGCGCGGATCGTGGTGCCGCCCGCGACCCTGACGAACTCGCCGTTCGGACCGGCCGCGAAGGCGGGGAGCGAGATGAAGTGGGCGCCGGCTGCCTGCGCCTCGGCCCGGAACAGGCGGTTGGCCTTGGTCAAAAGCGCGTTGCGGTGGCTGTCGCGGTCGGGCGCGGGGCCCAGCCAGTAGACGACCGCCCCGTTCGCGGCGGCCACGTCGAGGATCTTGCGCGCCTCGGCGCGATAGGCGGCGTCCCATTCCGGCGTGTCGTAGGGAACCGACCCGCCGCCGGGCAGGCGGATGGGCTGGTTGTCGTTGGCGCCGAAATGGACGACCACGACGTCCGGGTCGCCGGAGGCGGCCATCGGGGCGAAATTGGCGGGCCAGTTGTAGAAATCGGTCCGGGCGAGACCGGTGGAGGTCTTGCCGCGGTTGGTCACGGTCACCGGCAGGCCGCGGCTGGCGACCATCTGCTTCATGAAGATGCCGAAGCCGTCGGCCAGCGAGTCGCCGATCACCATCACGCGCAGCGGGTCGTCCGGGGTGACGTTGCGCGACACCTTGGTCGGGATCGCGCCGCCGGAGGGCGGGCGGAAATGCTCCTGTCGGTTGGACACGTTGACGGCCTCCTTCTCGGGGGGCGGCGTCTCGGCGCGGGGGGCGGGGGCCGACACGATCTCCAGCCCGAGATCCTGCGCGCCGGCGCGGTCCGCCCCGGTGCTGCACGCGGCCGCGGACAGGACGAGGACGAGCGGCAGGAGCGCCTTACTGAATTTCGACATCTTGCAGCGCGATCCGGCGGTTGTGATTGGCGATCACCTTCTCGATTTCCGGCAGGACGATGGAGGCGACGTAGTCATAGCCGGGCTTGGTGAAATGCACCTTGTCGGAGGCGCGCATCTGCATCACCCGCCCGCCGATCGTGCCGCTCATCGAGAAGGTGCCGGTGCCGAACTTGGTCAGCTCGTGGATGTCGATGAAGCGGCCGCCGGCCTTGCGCACCGCCGCGGCCTGAAGCTGCGAGATGATCTGGTAGGACGGCTCCCAGCTGGTGTTGCCGACGATGGGCAGCCCGAACCAGAACACCTCGGCGGCGTTGGCCTCGAAGGTGCGGGCCATTTCCATCACCCGCTTCTGGTACAGCGAATTCCAGGTCTCGGTGTTGAAGCTTTCGCGCGTGCGGCCGTTGCGGATGGCGGTGATGTCGTTGGCGCCGAGCTGCACCACGACGATGTCGGCGGACTTGTCGCGCACCTGCCCGGCCTTGGCGAAATAGCGCTGGATCCAGTCCTTGCCCGAGGTCTTGGCCAGCCCGTCGGAGACCGCGGTCAGCCGCACGACGCGCATCGTGTCGCATTGCGCGAAGGTCCGGGTCAGCGAGGCCCAGAGCCCGTCGGCCAGGCTGTCGCCCACCACCATCACGCGCATCGGCGATTTCGGGCATCCGGCCGCGGCCTGCACTTGGCCGCTCGCCATCACAAGGGCCAAAAGGCCCAGGACCGCCCCGAATAGGTGCTTTCTCATCTCTGCCCCCTCGATTCTGCTCGCTCTTAGCCTTGCGTCTTCAGCGTGTCCGCGTATTCGCGGATCGCCGACACCGTCCCAGGACCGGCCACCCCGTCGACCCGTCCGCGATACAGCCCCGCCTCACGCAGTTTCGCCTGGATGATCCGTACCACTTCCCGGTCCCGGTTGTTAAGCTGTGTTGTCAGGCGATCGGTCGCAGTCGGATCGCCCTGTTCCAGCGCCGCCCAGTAGAGATCGGCCGCCATGTCGGGGCGCGGAGTGCCGTCGGTCCCGCGCTCGTGCAGCTCTGCGAGGAAGGAGTATGCGTGGGTATAGCCCTGGTCGACGGCCTTCTTCAGCCAGGCCTCGGCCTCGCTGTCCGACGGCTCGGTGCCGGTGCCGGTGAGGTAGTAGTACCCCACGAAGAATTGAGCGAGCGGGTTGCCCTCCTCGGCGATGCGGGCGGCGATGTCGAAGGCGTCCTCGCCGGATTTGCCGGGGACCAGATCCTTCGAGTAGATCACCGTCAGGATCTCGTGGCTGAGCCAGTCGCCGAGTTCGGCCCCGGTGGAGGCCAGCTCCTCGACCTTGTCCAGGTCGACGCGGCTGCCGTCGGTGGGCGCGTAATGGCTATAGGCGGCGAGCCCGTAGGCGGCGGGCACCTCGCGGTCCATGCCGAAGGCGTAGGCCGCCTTCGCCGCCGCGACGTCGCCGGCGGCCTGCTTGATGCGGCCCATGGTGGTGCGCAGCAGGCCGTCCTCGGGAAACTCCTCCAGCGCGGCCGCGCAGGCGGCGGTGGCCTGGGCCTGGTCGATGTCTTCCAGCTTGCGGGGGCCGTCGTGCTGCGGCAGGCCGGCGAGCTTCAGGCAGGGGTCGCGCACCTCCTTCAGCCGCACCAGAACCTCCATCGTGCGGGCGACCTCGTCCTGGCCGTCGCAGACCGTGCAGGTCTTGAGATACTCGTCCAGGCGGAGGGGGTCGCGCATCTCCACCGCTTCGGCCAGCAGGGCGCGTTCCGCCATATAGGCGGTGTCGGCCTCGATCTCGGAGATCAGTGCCTCGGCCTCGGCCTTGT
The DNA here is from genome assembly GCF_029168335.1 of Psychromarinibacter sediminicola. Lineage (GTDB taxonomy): Bacteria > Pseudomonadota > Alphaproteobacteria > Rhodobacterales > Rhodobacteraceae > Psychromarinibacter > Psychromarinibacter sediminicola. The sequence continues at coordinate 3,045 of NZ_JARGYC010000084.1, read as the reverse complement.
GCGTGCAGGCGACGCAATCGGCGGCATAGGCGCGCAGGGCCGGCAGGTCGCGGGCCTCGCTGGCCAGCATGAAATCCTTGCGCTCGCGCTCGAACGCGGCGGCCTTGGCGTCGATCCTGTCGATCCGGGCCAGCGCCTCCGCGCGATGCTCGCACAGCGCGCAGTTCTCGACATAGATCGCCAGCCGCTCGCGGGTGTCGTCGGCCTTGATCCGCTCCCAGATCTCGCCCTCCAGCGCGGCGGTGCGGCGGGTATCCTCCATCGCCTTCAGCCGGCCGGTCAGTTCGGCTTCTCTGGGGCAGTAGACGCAGCTTTCGAGGAAGGCGTGGACCGTGTCGGCGTCTTCGGATTCCAGCAGGAACATCGCCTCGAAGGTCTCGTGGTAGAGCCGCGTCTCCATCTCGACGAAGGGCGGCATGGCGCCTTCGACCACAACGCGGTTCGGGTCGTCGCCGGATTTCAGGATCAGGCTGTAGGTGGGGCCGCAATCGCGGGCATCGGCGCGGGCCAGCGCGCCGGTCAGGTAGCTTTCGACCTCGGCCACGGTCGAGGCGCCGTCGGCATTGCCGAAGGGCGCCCGGTCGGCCAGGCCGGCCATCAGCGAATAGTGCAGAGGCTGCGCGGTGTCGCAGGCGGCGCCCTCGCCCTCGATCATCAGCACCATCATGTCGAACCCGAGACCGCCCAGAGCGGTCTGCAGCTCCGGCAGAGCCCGGGGGAATGCGTCGGCCGGGTCGACGATATGCAGGAATCCGATCCGCCGGTGCCGGGGGTCGAACGCCTGCACCGCAGAGCCGAGGCGGCCCGCGAAATCCTCCATCGAGAACTGCGCGCGGCCCAGTGACAGGCGGTGATTGCCGCCGGCGGGTTCCAACGCGGCGCGGGCCACGAGGAAGAACTGTTCGAATTGCTTGCCCTCGTCGGAGGGGGTCGAGACGAAGGTGGAGACCGGGTTGGCGCGCAGGCGGGCGGCGAAGACCTCCTGCTTGACGTCTCCGGCCTCGGGCAGCGCGTCGATGGCGATGATCGGCCGGTCGCCGCTCAGGCCGCCCTCAAGCCCGGCCTCGGGCGAGGCGCCGATGACGAGAAGCTGCATCCGCGGGTCGTCCTCCGCGGCTTGGGCGGGAACGGCGGCGACGCTGGCGGCGGCGGCGAGGGCAAGGCTGGCGACAATACGAAACGGGCGGCGCAGGGGCACGGGAAATGTCTCCTCTGGGGCGTTGAGCAGCGCAATCTGCACGAGGTGGGGCGACGGTATAGGGCCGCCTGCATCGCGACAACCGGCATGCTTGGCGGGGCGCGGTTTGGGCCGCCTCTTGCCACATCGCCAGCGCCGAATGTTGCCGGATTGGCACATCGCGGCGGCCCCCGGGTCGGCGCCGGCAGCCGCGAGCAGGAATCAGTCGATGCGGCTGTCGGCAGAGGGCACGGGCAAGGGCCGCCCGCGCGGCGGGGTGGCATCCTGGTGACCGGCAAGATTTTGATCCTGAACTATAATATCCGCTTCGAAATGACCGTCGGAGCCTCTTGCCGGCGGCGCGGCGCAATCGACGCAGGCTGACGCCGCGATGGTCGGCCCCCGGGACCGGCGGCGGACCGACCGCCTTGACAGGCTTGCGCGGGGCTCTGCTAATTCCGCGCGACATCCCCTTCAGGAAGGCTCTTGCATGTCGCTTACCGGAAACTGGTCCTACCCCACCGCCATCCGCTTCGGCCCCGGCCGCGTCGCGGAGATCGGCGACGCCTGCGCCGCGGCGGGCATCTCGCGCCCGCTGCTGGTGACCGACCGGGGTCTGGCGGAGATGGAGATCACCGCCCGCATGCTGGAGTTGATGGGTTCGGCGGGGCTTGGCCGGGCCGTGTTCGCGGAGGTCGACGCGAATCCCTCGGACCGGAATCTGGACGACGCGATCGCGGCGTTTCGCGACGGCGGCTATGACGGCGTGATCGCGTTCGGCGGCGGCTCGGGGCTGGATCTGGGCAAGACGCTGGCCTTCATGGCCGGGCAAACGCGCCCGGTCTGGGACTTCGAGGATGTCGGCGACTGGTGGACCCGGGCCGACGCGGCGACCATCGCGCCCATCGTCGCGGTGCCGACCACGGCCGGAACCGGCTCGGAAGTGGGGCGCGCGGGCGTCATCACCAACACGCAGACGCGGGAGAAGAAGATCATCTTCCACCCGAAGATGCTGCCCGCGGTGGTGATCTGCGATCCGGAGCTGACGGTCGGACTGCCCAGAGCGGTCACCGCCGGCACCGGGCTCGACGCCTTCGCGCATTGCGTCGAGGCCTATTCCTCGCCGCATTACCACCCGATGAGCCAGGGGATCGCGCTGGAAGGGATGCGGCTGGTGAAGGAGTTCCTGCCGCGGGCCTATGCCGACGGCAGCGACATCGAGGCGCGGGCCCAGTTGATGAGCGCGGCGGCGATGGGGGCGGTGGCGTTCCAGAAGGGGCTGGGCGCGATCCATGCGCTCAGCCATCCCGTGGGTGCGCATCACAACACCCATCACGGCACGACCAATGCCGTGTTCATGCCCACCGTCCTCGACTTCAACGCCGCGGCCATCCGCGACCGCTTTGACCGTGCGGCGGCCTATCTGGGCCTGGACGGCGGGTTCGACGGCTTCCGCGCCTTCGTCGCGGCGTTCAACGACAGTCTCGGGATTCCGCGAACGCTGACGGCTCTGGGGGTAGAGGCCCCCGACCTCGATGCGCTGGAGGCGGCGGCGCTGCGCGACCCGGCCGGCGGCGGCAACCCGGTGGCGCTGACGCCGGAGGCCGTGCGGGGGCTCTACCGGTCGGTGCTGTAGGCGTTCGCAGGGGGCAACAGCGCGAAAAAGCCGATGTATCGTTGAACAGGTTCCGGCGAATGCGCGGAAAATCTGTGCAGCGGAGATGTCCCTTATTGCTGCAACTGCACAATGACTGTTGTGCAGTGCCGCATCGGCCCTAACAGGCTGCTGAAAAACTCTGCCTCGACAGGGGTTTGAGAACGTGATTCACCCTTTGCACGGCATGCTGGGGGTGATGATGCGCGGGACG
>NZ_JARGYC010000083.1 GCF_029168335.1 Psychromarinibacter sediminicola | reverse complement strand
GTCGGCGTCGCAGTCGGCGGAACCGGCGTCGGCGTCGCGGTGGGCGGAACCGGCGTCGGCGTCGCAGTCGGCGGAACCGGCGTCGGCGTCGCGGTCGGTGCAACCGGCGTCGGCGTCGCGGTCGGTGCAACCGGCGTCGGCGTCGCGGTCGGTGCAACCGGCGTGGGCGTCGGCGTCCCCTGACCCAGGGCCGGGCCAGCGGCCAGGACGACACCCAGAGCCACCGGTATCAGCGCCGTGCTGTTACGCCTCATCCTGACGGTGTCCCCTCGCCACTCTTCTTTCGGACCGCGGCACCGGACACGATACCCGGAACGAACAAAAGTCCAGTACTCGACATAGCAGCAAAACAGGCGCCGAACAATAAGGATGCGGGCACTGCGTCGGCATAGGGTGTGCCCAGGAACACATACGCCTGGGCGATCGCAACCTCGCGCACACCCCAGCCGCCGACCGAGACGGGCAGTGCCGCGGCAAGAAGGCCGATCGGAACCGCCAGCAATGTGGTCTGAACAGGTGGCGCCAGTCCGAACGCCCAGGCAGCACTGAAATACAGCACAACGCTCAGCAGGTGTCCGGCCGCCGCTAGAAGGACAAATAGCGCCGCGCGTCCCGGCTTGGTCCCGTCCACGAGAAGGCGTCGCGATTTCGGCTCGCGACCTGCGCTCGAAACGCGCGCGCGGTGGACAGCGAAAAGACCGCCTGCAAAAAGCGTTGCGGCAAGGACCGCCGCCATCCAGACGCGAATTTCGGAGACGGCAACCGTAATGGTCCCTCCGCCGAGAAGCATCAACCCGAGCAGGCCATAGATCCGGTCGACGAGGATCAGCCGCACGGCGCCCGCGGTGCGCCAGCCAAGAGCGCGGGCTCCGGCCACCCTGACCGCGTCACACCCGATCAGGCCGACGCCGACCTGCGCTCCGGCCAGACCGGCCCAGGTGATGCGCGCCCAATCGGCGCCGCCACCGACCGGCACCGCGGTTGCCGACCGGGCGAGCAGCCACAGGCGCAGTGACAGCAGGCCAAGGATGCCGGCGAAGGCGCATACCGCGACGGCCAGCCAGTGCGGCGCGGCCAGGCCGTTTCCCAGCAAGCTGGCCGAGGGTGGCATGAGCCGCCAGGCGACCCAGAGGCAGAGGACAGACACCCCCGCCCGTAGTAGCGAGGCAAGGCCGAACTTCATGGCGAGCACTCGTCGGCGCGGAGTGTCACGATCTTACTGTCGCCGGCCTGTGCGAGGATGGGCCCCAGCGCGACGATCCCCTCTTCGTTCAGGTCGGGATGCGCCGCGCGCTCGGCTTGTCCGATCACCGCGTAGCGCAGGCGATAGCGTTGCACGATACGGCAGCGCTCGGCTGTCGATCCCGTTGTGTAGAAGACGGCGACGTCCCGGTGCCGGCGGTCGAGAATCTCGGAATTGTTGCGCCAGAGCCACTCGTGCCCGCGCCAGCCAAGCACGGTCGGCTTGCCGCTGACGGTGGACATCCGGGCGGTGTCGGTGAAGCTCTCGCCGGCGGCCTCGATGATGGCTTCGTCCGGCGCGAGAGGAGCGTCGATCAGGGCCTCGGCCAGCGGCCGTTCCGCGCCGAGAAATCCGAGCCCGTCCAGGGTCAGACCCGCCCGCGGCGGTGTGAATGTCTGGGGCACATAGGCGAGCGTTCCGACCAGCGGCGCGGCGACAACAAGTGCCGAGGCAAAGGCCGCCGTCCTGCCCTGCGCCAGAAAGCCCACGGCGCAGAATCCCGCGATCAGGATCAGCGACTGTGCCCGGAAGCTGAGTTTGAACATCGTGTTGGCCCGGGAGAAATCGTCGCCGTAGATGTCCTCCATCCGAACCAACTCGGGAAGGGCAAGCAGCACGATTGCGGACAACAGCAGCCCCGAAGCGCAGAGCAGTTCGACACCGGCCCGCCCGCGCCGGACCCAGATCAGGGTGGCCAGCGCGGCCGCGGCCGGAAGCGCGTGGCCATAGAGGACGAGCAGCTGCCACATAGGCGACCGGGCATCGACAGGTCGTAGTCCGTCGGAGAACGACTGAAAGGCGGCGGCGAACGGAGCCGCAGTGGCCGCGGCGCAGGCAAGGGCGATTACGGTGGCCGTGGCCATCCGGTCGGCCGTGACCCGGCCGACCAGCGCAAGCCACAGCAGGAGTGCCGGAACCCCGGCCGTTACCAGATCCCAGGGGTTGATCGCCGCGAACAGCCCCAGAAGCCAGCCAAGCGCAGCCGCCGCCCCGTATCCGACCCCTGCCCCGGCCGCGGCCCGCCGCGCAACACCGAGCAGCACCAGGATGACCGCAAGAAAGACCGGGGTTCCGAGGACGTGCGCATGAAGATCACCGACCAGGAACGCATAGGCTGGGAACTCGGTAAATCCCTTGTCGGCGACGTCAGGGTCGAAGCCGATGAACCGCGTCGAGTCGGGATAGTGGAATACGGGCTTCTCCGTCGGCATCCAGTCGCGAAACGCCTGGTACAGAAGGCTGTGCAAGTTGCCGCCATACGCGAAGGCCAGTGCGGCGAGCGCAGCGCAGACGCTCGCCACCCATCGCCCGCCCCGGCGAAGCAGTTCCATCACCGCAAGGCCCGTGGCGAGCGACGTCGTGGCGAAGATCGTCGCCATCATGAGTTGGTAGGCATGGTCCCCCGGCACATCCGCCAAACGCGACCAGAGCGCGGTAATCGCGTGTCCGAGGTAGTAATAGTTGATCTCGCGGCCCGCCAGCCAGGCGTCGACGGGCGGCATCGTCTCGGCGCCACGGGCGGCCATAAGAAAGGCCAGGTTGGTGAATTTCTCCAGACCCGTCAATTCGGGCATGTGCAGCCGCTGTGATAGGCCGAACGCGAACAGGATCACGAAGAGCCCCTCGACAGTCAGCATCGTCTTGAGCGGCGCGACGCCGGGCAAGACGGTATCCCGGGCCCGCCAGGCGAACCGGACAAGTGCCAGCGAGAGAAGCGCGATCGCTGATCCCGATGCGTCGAACCGCGCCAGCCCGAGGGCCGGCAGCAGCCATCCGGCATAGCCTGCCGCGAGCAGGCCGAGCAACTTCGACAGGACATAGCCGCCGTCGCACGATCCGGGCGAGAGCCGGGTGGCGATGGGAAAGACGAGCCAGCCTGCAATCCACAGCCAGACCAGCCAGCGCAGCACCTCCGCCATCTCTTGTGCCGGAAGCATCATCGCGGAAGCCGCCATTCTGCCGCAAGGGCCGGGGCGGCGCACCGCTCGGGCGGCGCGTCCTCGGCGAGTATGGCGGCCATTTCCTCTGCGGACAGGCGCCGCACCCGCTCGAGGATCAAGACCTCCGGACGGTCGAAAACGACCCGCGTCTCCTCCGCAGCCACGCCGGGCGCAAGCAGCCCGGCGAGCGGAGCGTCGCGGCGGTGAGTTGTAACGACCTCGTAGCCGAGCGCGCCGCGCGCCAGGGCCGAGTAATAGCGGCACACCGTATCGAACCCCCTGGCGCCAGGCAGGACAGACCAGTTGCGACGGCTGAGAATCAGCATGAAGTCGCCCTGGTCCAGAACCCGCCCCATCGTTTCGGGATCGGGCGGGGCCTCCAGCGGCAGAAGCGTCACTGGCCGCCCTAGCAGATAGGACCCCAGATCGTGCGGCTCGACGAGGATCGTGTCCTCCGGCGCGACCCGCCGGGCCAGATCGGCGGCTGCCGAAAGTCGCGGATCCGGCCGCAGATGCCCCACCCAAAGCGAGATACCGCTCAGGCCGAAGACCGCGAGCGACACGGCGATGGCCGCACGGCTCAGGTCGCTTCGAAAGCGGTCCAGTACCCAGGCGGCGCCCGCTGCCGCGAGGCACAGAACGACAGGCACGACCGGCGCGAGATACCGGATGAACTTCGCCTCCCATGTCACGATCAGCGCGAGATAGGCTGCGCAGAAGGCAAGCGCGGGCAACCAGAGAGTGCGGTTGGCACCGCGCAGCGCGGCCCAAAGCCCGATGGCGGCCAGTGCCAGGCCCACCCCCTCGGTCATTTGCCAGAGCTGCCGCAGTTCGAACCCGCCGGGGGACGCGCCTTCGAACTGGCGGGTCCAGAACACCTCTTGCGCGCCGGACACGACGCCACGCTCGAACGCCATCGTGGACAGAAAGGCCGCGCGGTCGAACAGAACCGACTGTGTGAACATGACGAACAGGCCCGCCGCCAGGGCGACTGCGCCCCCCGCCGCGGCCAGGCGGCGCAGGGCAAACGGAGAAGGCCCCAAGAGCAGCGCCGCCAACGGCACGAGGGCGAAGCTCGCGGCAGAGGTCTTGAGACCCGTTGCCAGCCCCAGGGTCGCGCCGAAGGCCAGCGCCGTGTGCGTCAGGGACAAGCGGCCCCGCAGATAGCCGATTGCGATGAGCCACAGGACAAGCGGCGCGGCGGCCATCGCGCTTTCCGTGGTACCGAAGTGGGACCATTGCAGCAGCGGCTCCGACAGACCAAGCAGCAGCGCCGCCAAGCACCCGGCCACCGCTCCCGCAAGGGCTCCGGCCACCGCGACGCCCGCAACCAGTGTCAGGATGCCGAACAGCGCCGACACCAGGCGGGCCGCCCAGGTGAGGCACTCGGCCCCCTCGAAGCCGACGCACCCGACCGCGGCCAGCTTGGGCAGCCAGAGCGACAGCCCGTTATACGCCAGAAACCGCGGCAGCATTGCGTCGGGAAAGGACAGTTCCGCGGCGCCGGCCACCAGATTGCGCTCGTCCGGATGAAGACCGGCATAGTCGTCCCAGCCAAGCCCGACCAGGCGCATGACCGCCGCGATCAGCAGGATCCACGGCAGCAGCCTGCGACCCAGCGCGATCTGCCGTTCAGTCTTCATCGGGTCTGTACCTCGCGGCCAGGAGAAGCGCCGGAAGCACAAGGAGGTTTGCATGGACGATGAGGTTTTGCGCCAGGCGCGCCACGCCCCGGACAATCGCGCCGGGCTGTTCCGCCGGCACGATCTCGGCGGCTGTGCCGCCGCCGGGAGCCTTCTGCAGCGGGGCTCCGGCCTGTTCCATCGCGCTCCATAGTCCCGTGACGGTTCCGAGCGCCAGCGCCACACCCGCGGCGCAAAGCGCCAGGGCGACGACCACCGCGCCGCGCCGCGCAACGATCGCCGCAGCCAGAAGCGCGGGGAGCGCGACAAGGAAATCGGCGGGATGGATCGGCAGGGAATAGAACGCGAGAGGCTCGGCCCGCGCAACCAGGGTGGTGGCAATGCTCCAGGCACCCTCCGCGCCCGAGATCCCGCGCACGAGGTCCGGCCCGAATGCCGCCAGCACCGCATTTGCGAATGGGACGAGTATGGCGCCCGCGATGTTCTCCGCGACGGAATACCACAAGACCGCGAGTCCGAGCCCCAGCGCCAGCGCGGCCGCAAGGCGCCGCGCCCCCACCGGGGCGACCGTCGCCGTCAGCGCTGCCATCAGAGCCGCAGTCAAAAGCGGAAACGCCTCCAGGTGCAGGGTTTGGAAGAGGTCCGGCCCATGCGACAGGCCCGCGACCAGCGCGATGACACGCAACAGATTGAAGACCTGGATGGCCAGCAGACCGATCAGAGTTGCCGCGATCCCGCGCGCCGAACCGGGGGCGAGAGCGGCGCAGATCGCCGCCCAGGCGGCAACCAGTCCGTGGCCATCGCAGACCTCGGACACGACGACCGCCCAGGCCCCGTCAGCCGCACGCAACTCGTTGCCCTGCCGGTTCACCGGCAGTCCGAGCGTGTCCAGCAGTGGATCGGCCAGCCAGGCGATACCCCGCGCAATCAGGTCGAAAAACGACCGGGCCGCCGCCAGATCCACGACCGCCAGGCACACCGCCAGCGCCGCGATTGCGGTCAGTACACGGCGGGCCTGCATCTCGGCGGTATGCTCCTAGAACCGCAGGTTGATCCCGAAGGCTGCCTCGTACCCGGTAAAGCCTTCCTCCGACGTGTTGGCGCGCACGCCGAGGTCGAAGTCCCCTCCCTGCCAGTGGGAGACGACGCCGAAGCCCAGCCCGCCGTGTAAAGTCGGCACGTCGATCGCCGTTGCACCCGGCGGGAGATCGTCGGACACACCGACGACACGCGCGTCGGCGGCCAGGTAGGGTGTAAAATCGGCCGGCCCGTCAAACAGCAGGCGGCCCTCGCCAAACCCGACGACCCGCTCATACTCCGCCTCGCCCACAAGGGCGCCGCCGGATTCCCGGTAGGACGAGTCCTGTTGGCGGATGTACCGCACGCCGAAGCTGGTCTGTAGATCGAAGCCCGAGAAGTCATGGGTCATGCTGCCCCGCAGATCCACGAACTGGCGGGTCGAGTCGAAACTGCCCGTCACGGCGCCGCCATTGCGTGTCACGTCGTAGACGTACCAGAAATTGCCTGCCGTGGCGGTGATCACGAAGGGTTCGGACACGACATAATCCAGACCGAAAGACAGACCAACGCCGGTGTTGTCGAGGGTGCCGTTGTTGAACGGTGTCTCGGCGGTCGTGGATTCGCCGATGATCGCGCCGAAGATCGCAACCCTTGAATTGATGGTCCGGCCAAAGCCCAGCGAGCCGGTAACGATGTCGGCCTCGACTTCCGTATCCAGTTCGTAGCGACGGTAATTCAGGCTGCCGAAGACAAAGCCGCCGTCCCCCGTCCCATATCCGAAATTCGTCATGGTGAGCGGAGAGCCGTCGCCGACGCCGCGACGGACGCTGACCTGCGCCCCGTCGAACCGAAGCGCGGAACGCACCGACCCGACCATTCCGCCCAGTACGTCGTCCGTTGCAGGCTCGACCAGTTGCAGAATTCCGGCGGACGCCGATCCGGGGACGTTTCGCGCCTCGGCCTGCTGTCCCGAGCCGGCCAGGACGTAGGCCGCAGTCAGGGCGATCAGAGCCAGCTTGAGCGAATTGAACATCAGTCGCGCACCCCCGCATCCATTTTGCGTGCGACTGTACCAGACGGCCGGGACTAGTCCAGCGGCGAAGGATCCGGTTTTCTCAAAGCGTTCCTAAACCACATCACGTCGCGCATGCCGGCACGGCAGGTCTGCGCCAGGCGGCCCCAGCGCAGCACCGTTCTGCCAGTGGTCCGGGCAACGTGGCAGACAGGGACTTCGCGGACTCGGCCGGGGCTCAGCCGCTGGGCGATAACCGCCAGAAGCACGGAGGGTATCGTGCAGCCGGGCGGCATCATCCCGATGGCGCGGCACCACAAGCTCATGCGCATCAGCTTGTACGGCACTCCGGGATCGGTCGGCGGAGTTCTCGTCACCAGCCGCAGGGCGATCCGCATCAGCCAGGAGATCACCAGCCGGTGTGCCGGATCGTGGCGCGGCTTGCGAACGCCCAGGACCGCAACAAGGTTTTCGGTGCGCAGCATCTTCAGATGCTCGCCAAATGCCTCCAGGCCGATCTGACGATCCGCATCCAACAAGAGAACAAGCTCGCCCCGCGCTTCCGCCAGACCGGACATCAGCGCCTGTCCGTGGCCGCCGTTGGGACGGGTTATGACGCGGATCCGGGGATCGTCCTCACAGCACGCCCGCGCGCGCTCCAGCGTCGCATCGGTCGATCCGTCATCCACCACCACCATCTCGGCCAGTTCGACCACCGAGAATACATTGCCGACAACGTCATGTACCGCCTCGACGATGCAATCCTCCTCGTTATAGGCCGGCATGATGACGGAAAGCTCTGTGTTATCAGGCAGCTGCTTTCTCCCTGGCTTGGCGGGGCACCGGTCCACGACCGGCACCGCGCAGTACCACGTCCCCCTGCGGCGGGCAACGCGCCACGGGGGCCGGCTTTTTGCTTTGCGACCGCTCCGCTTTTGCCGCAATACCCGCCGGAGGATGCCAGACACGAACGCCTTCTCCGCGACCACGAGACCGCCTGGCGGGCTTCAGATCCTCGCCGTCGCCGTGCTGTCGGGTGCAGCCCTCTACACGCGGCTGCTGGGCCTGTGGTGGGACGGCGGGGCGAGCCTGCATGCGGACGAGCGTTTCCTGATCTTCGTCCTGGAGGAAATGCGCGCCGCGCTCGATGCGGAAAGCGCGCCCCTGTCGCAGTGGTATTTCGACCCCGCCGTCTCCCCCTTGAATCCGCACCGGGAGGGACGTCTCTATGCCTATGGCGAATGGCCCGTGATCGTTCTCTGCCTTCTGACCAGGGCGCTCGGGATCGAAGGCTGGGGCGAAATGCAGGCGTTCGGGCGTACGGTTTCGGCGGTTCTCGACGCAAGCGTAGTCCCTTTGGTCTTTGCATCGGCTTGGGCGGTCGTGCCCCGCTTCCGCCCGGCGTTCTGCGCGGCGGCGCTCTACGCGACAGCGCCCCTGGCCTTGCAGCAATCGGTCTTCATGACGGTCGAGTCATGGCTGACTGCGGCTTGCGCGCTGTGCGGCTTGTTCCTGCTGAACGCGCTGCGGGCAAGCGGGCCGGACGGCGGGGCCATGCGCGCGGCAGGCTGGGGTGTCGCGGCGTGTGCCGCCGCCGGGCTCGCCACCGCATGCAAGCTGTCCGGCCTTCTCCTGGCGCCTGCCATTCTCTTGGCCTTGCTTTACATTGCCGGCCGGACCGGACGGCGTGCCGCCGCCCTGGCCGCCGTGGCGGGCGCAATCGCGTTCCTGGCCGTCCTGCGCCTGACCAGCCCGTCGTTGTTTCAGGGGCCTGCTCTGCTCGGGATCGCGCCGAACCCCGTGGCGCTTGGCGCGTTTCAGCGCATCTCCGAACTGCACTCCAATCCCCGTTTCCCCCCGAACTGGACCTGGATGGCAGGATACGGTGCGGGTGCGCTGCTGCGCGACGCGGTCCTGTTCGCCTGGGGGCCGGCCATAACGCTCGCTCTCTGTCTCGGCGCGGTCCGGTTCGTCCGCGGGGCGGCTCCCGCGATCGGGTGTCTGGCCGCACTTGCCGCCGCCCCGTTCGCCTTCACTCTTTGGGCTGATACGCCGATCCTGCGCTATCTTGCGCCCGCGGTGCCACCCCTCGCGGTCCTAGCCGGGCTTGTCCTCGACAGGTACGCCACAGCGATCGCGGCGCTCGTGGTCTGTTTCGCGGTTTTCTGGGGGTCCGGCGTGGTCCGGTTGCATACCGGCACACACCCGCGGATCGCGGCCACGCAGTTCCTGGCACGTTATCCGGAGGGTACGGTCCTTGCGAACGAGACGGCCTGGGACGAGGGCCTGCCCGCCCATCCATGGTGGGGACGCCTTCCGGGCGTACCCGAGCGCTGGGATCTGCGGGTGCTCGATATCACCGGCCCGGACACGCCCGAGAAGGCCGAAAGGCTTGCAGCCGTTGCCGGCGAGGCACGGCTGATAGCTGTCACATCCGGGCGCCAGCGGCAGGCGATGACCCGCCTGCCCGACCGGTTTCCGCTCACGGTCGCGTGGTATCGGGGACTGGAGAGCGGGGACTTCTGCTACGACCGCGTGTTCCACGCGGCCCCGGGCTACCCAGTGCCCGGTCTCCGACTGGACGATGCCTGGACCCAGGAAGGCTGGCGGGTTTTCGACCACCCGATCGTGTCGATCTACGAACGGCAGCCATGTTATGAGCAGGGGACCGTCGCTGCCAGCCTGCGCAATGCCCTGCCGCCAGGGCGTTGAGCCCCGCCTGTTCCCGGCCCGGCACCGGTCTGACCTTTGTCGGGAGGTGGCTCGACCACCAGACCAGGCGCCGCGCCGCAAAGCGGCTAACCGTATCTCTTTGGTGGGACATGATAGGGGTGACTCGCGAAACCGGCTACGAGGAGTCCGAGTGGGATGTCAGAAATCGTCACCTTCGCGAGCGACTACAAGGCCTTCATTGCCCTCGCACTGATCATCGCGCTTTTTGCGGTCATGATGGCGGAGTTCTATCCGCCGGAAGTGTCCGCCGTAGGCTTTGCCGCACTGTTCGTGGCACTGGGCTACGTCAGCCCGGACGAGTTGCTCTCGGTCTTTTCCAACCCGGCGCCGTTGACCATCGGGGCGATGTTCGTGCTTTCGGGCGCGCTTGTTCGCACGGGCGTTCTGGAGGCGCTTTCGGAGATGGCGATCCAACAGGGGAAGAGCCGGCCGAAGCTCGCGCTTGGCATGATCTTCGGCACGACGATGGTGGCGTCCGGCTTTGTGAACAACACGGCGGTCGTGCTTATGCTCATCCCGGTGGTGGTCCGTCTTGCCGCCGCGCTTGGCATGGCACCCACCCGGCTGCTCATGCCCCTGTCCTACGTGGCGATCCTCGGCGGGACCTTCACGCTCATCGGCACCTCAACCAACCTGTTGGTGGACGGCGTCGCCCGCGATCAGGGGCTTGCGCCTTTCAGCATATTCGAAATCACCCCCCTCGGCGTTTTGGTGGCTATCGCCGGGGGGCTGACGCTTGCCCTTCTGGGGCCATGGCTGCTGCCCGACCGAGAGGCCAGCGATCCCAACCAGCTCATGGGTGAGACGAGTTTTCTGTCCGAAGCGATTATTACCGAGGAAGATTATGCCGGCTCGACGCTGGCCGATATCGGGCCGCTCAACCGCTCCGGCGTGAAGGTGATCTCGGTGCACCATGACGGAGCGTGGCGCAAGGATCCGGCGCCGGACCATCCTGTCGAGCAAGGCGACAAGGTGGTGTTTCGCGCCCTCACCTCCGAACTTCTCACGATGCACGACGACGATGGCTTCAAGGTGGGTCTGAGACGTGACGAGATATTCGAGGACGATGCCGTCACGGTCGAGGTCGTCGTTTCTCCCCGCAAGCCGACGACGGGGCGCAATCTGGGCCGGATGTCCCTCGGACAGCGCTATGGGGTGCGGGTATTGGGTGTCCATCGGCCAGGATACGATCTTGGCTCGGAGCTCAATGACGTGCAATTGCGCCCGGCCGACAAGCTGCTGCTGCAAGGGCCATCGGGTGCGTATCAGATGCTGGAAGACGAGGCAGAGCTGGTCTCGGTCAGCCACCCGACGGGTCGGGCGTTCCGACGCGGACGCGCGCCTCTGGCGCTTACGGCCGTGGCTGCGGTGGTCGGGCTGGCGGCCCTGGGTCTGTTCGATATCGCGACGCTTGCGATCCTTGCGGTTTGCGCCAGCCTTGTGCTTCGCTGCATCGACGCCGACGAGGCATGGAGTTCCATCGACGGCTCTATCCTCGTGCTGATCTTTGCCATGCTGGTCATCGGCCTTGGCCTTCAGAATGCGGGCACCATCAAGCTGTTGGTCGACCACCTGTCTTGGCTGATTTCCGATTTCCCGCCGTTTTTTGCCCTGTTGTCGATCTATTTGCTGGCTTCGGTGTTGACCGAAACGGTCACAAACAATGCGGTTGCCGTTGTCTTCACGCCCATCGCCATCGGGCTTGCGGAAAGCCTCGGGCTCGATCCCAGAGCGTTGACGATGGCGATCATGTTCGGTGGATCGGCGAGCTTCGCCACGCCCATCGGCTACCAGACCAACACGCTGATCTATGGTGCGGCCAACTATCAGTTCACCGACTTCCTGAGAATCGGGCTGATAATGAATCTCGTTGCGGGCGTGACGGCCTGCGCCGGTATCGTCTGGATGTATGTGTGAGCGCGGCATAACGGGTCGACGATCGGAACTCGTTCTCCCAAGCACACCAAACCTGTCTCCGACACCGTGAAAAGACTGCGCTGACCGGCCGCTGCGGCGGCACGGGTGGCGGAACCGGCCAGGCAACGCACGCCGGCAGCCAGCGGAGCCCTGTTCAGGACCGGATGAAAGGCCAGTGGCGATTCCGTAGGCGCATGCGGAGATCTTTTTCCCGTGCACGGAATTATGTATGCTGACGGCGTGACTGTCGAAATCGCAATCGTCCTGACCGTTCTGGTCGTCGCCTTCCTCCTTTTCGTCTCTGGTGCGCTGAAACCGGATCTCATCGCCATGCTGGTGCTGGTGCTGGTGAGCCTTGTCATGTCGACCGTGATTGACCCGGCGGAGGCCTTTGCCGGATTCAGCAGCTTCGCGGTGATTGCCATTGCGGGCCTCATGGTCATCGGCGAAGGGCTGGAAAAGACCGGCGTGGTGAAATGGGTGGCGCAGCAGCTCGCCGGCATCATACGCCGCGACTACAACCGGCTGTTGTTCGCGAATACGGTCGTGCCGGGTGTGCTTTCGGGGTTCGTCAACATCGTCGCGGCCGCTTCCTTTTTCGTTCCGGTCATTCTGCGCCTGTGCAAGCAGATGGAGGTGCCGCAGTCGAAGATCCTGCTGCCGATGGCCTGCACGGCCCTGCTCGGGGCGAACCTCACGCTGATCGGGGCATCGCACAATCTGGTCGTGGACAGTCTCCTCGCAGCCGAGACCGGGGCCGGCTTCGGCTTTTTCGAGTTCACCATCGTCGGCGCCGTTCTGGTCGCCGCGGCCGTCATCTACATCTTCGTGATCGGCCAGCGACTCTTGCCCGGTGAGCGGACCGCACCCGACCCGAATGAGGTGCCGGAGACCGTCGATCTGGCCGAAGTCTATGGTCTCGAGCATCGGCTGTTCGAACTGTGGGTGGCGCCGGCAGAGGACGAGGCGGCAGAGACGAAGATCTCCTCCTTCGGCGTGGAGGAGGCGGGTCTTGGCCTGATCGCGCTGGTTCGCGGCAGCGAGCAGCTTATCCGGCCGGACGCGGACACCGTGCTTGAAGACAATGATACGCTGCTGGTCCTCGGGCGCCAGGAGGCGGCAGAGCGCTTCGCCGAGTCCCACCAT
The DNA here is from genome assembly GCF_029168335.1 of Psychromarinibacter sediminicola. Taxonomy (GTDB): domain Bacteria; phylum Pseudomonadota; class Alphaproteobacteria; order Rhodobacterales; family Rhodobacteraceae; genus Psychromarinibacter; species Psychromarinibacter sediminicola. Next base: position 5,179 of record NZ_JARGYC010000083.1, on the reverse strand, counting down.
GCGATTACCTTCATGGGCCCGCCGGAAGTACAGAAAGACAACCCCGTCAGCACCGCTGAACTGGCAGAAGCGGTCGTTCCGCCGAGATCGCCGGCCGTCGGAAAAAGGATCCGCGACCTCCACCTGCCGCAGGACTACGGAATGAGCGTGATCGCCTATTATCGCCGCGACAGGCCCTATCGCACCAACGTTCTGGATGCCGAGCTGCAGGAGGGCGACAGCCTTCTGGTCTACGGTCCGCGAGAGAAGATGCGGGAGTTCGAGCCCGAAAAGGAACTGCTTATCTACTTCAAGCCGGGTGAGGCGGACGTCTCGACCAAGCTGAAGAGGAAGGCGCCGGTCGCCGCCGCCATCCTGCTTGCCGTTATTCTGGGTGCGGCGCTGGGCTTCATGCCGATCGCAGCGATGGCGATTGCCGGCGCGGTCGCGATGGTCTTGGTCGGGATCGTTCCCTTGGCCGAGGTCTATCGGGTTATCGATTGGCGCACCCTCGTCCTGATCGGGGGCATGTATCCGCTTGGGATTGCGCTCAACAGCACCGGGGCGGCGGACCTGATTGGCGAAACGCTGATCTCGGCGATCGGCGGGTTCGGCCCGCTTGCCGTACTCGGCGGTGTCGCTGTCCTGGCCATGGTGCTGACCCAGCCGATGCATAACGCTGCCGTGGCGATCATCATGACCCCGATCGCGCTCAATGCAGCCGATCTAATGCGCTCCGACCCGCGGCCCTTTGCCGTCGCCGTGATCGTGGCATGCTCTGCAAGCTTCCTGATGCCTTACGGCCATCCGGCACCGCTCCTCGTGGAAAAGCCAGGCGGCTACCGGGGCGGGGACTACCTCGCCTTCGGCGCGGGGCTCAGCCTGATCGTGCTGGTCGTGATCGTCGCTCTCGTTCCCTTGCTCTGGCCACTTTGACTGCCGTCGAGGCGCTGTCATTCCAACTCGCGGCGACTGGCCGTTCATCGGAAGTATTGGAGCCATTTCCGATCAGCCTGCATCGTCGGCGCTGGCCTGAGAGGTGTTCGTGCATTCCTGCGGCGCGAAGCGGTCGACCGGTTCGCGCCCCGCGGCCTCGATCATCTCGCGCACCGAGCCCCCTGCCTCGGGGTCAATGAGTCAGGCCTTCGCCCGGATGGGACCCACCAATCGCTTCAGACCGGTGGGCAATCGCACTATGCTTGTTGCACGCACGTCGATCCGACGGCGGGATCGCGCTGCGATCCGGTATGGCCGCGCAGACGGTCGCCGAGGCCGGCAGCGATTGACGCGTAGGCCGGCACCGCGAGCAGCACCAGCACCGAACCGGCCACCACGCCAAAGCCCAACGATACGGCCGTGGGGATCAGGAACTGGGCCTGTAGCGACGTTTCCAAAAGGAGCGGCGAGATCCCCAGCAAAGTGGTGAGCGTGGTCAATAGGATCGGCCGGAAGCGGCGCGCTACCGCCTCTGGCAGCGCCTCCCGCCAATGGATGCCCTGGTCCGTCAGCATTTCGTACTCGTGAAGCAGGAGAAGCGAGGCGTTGATGAGGATACCGCTGAGACCGATGATCCCGAACATGGAAAGAAGCGTCAGGTTCAACCCGAGCGCCGCGTGGCCTGCGATGGCGCCGACCAGTGCGAAAGGTACGGTCAGCAGGATCAGCGCCGGCCGCGAATAGGAGCGGAAGGCCAGCGCCAGCAGCGCGTATATCGCGAAGAGCGCCAGCGCGAAGTTCTGGGCCAGCGCGGGGCCGAAGCGTGCCTGTTCCTCTTGTTCGCCGCCGTACTGCACCTGGACGTCCGGGTGATCCTGCTGGATCTCCGGCAACACCGACTGCCGGATGAACGCGGATTCGGCGCCGCCCGAGGTAACGGCGGTGTCCACGTCCGCCTCGACCGTGGTGACGCGGCGGGTGTTGAGCCGCGAGAGTGTGGTGGGCGCGGGCTGTCGAGTCAGGTCCGCCACCGCGCGGATAGGGACGAAAGCGTCGCCCACGGGGATGCGGTAGCGTTGCAGGTCGGCCAGCGTCTCGCGCTCGTCCTCTGGCAGGCGAACGCGCAGCTCAATCTCTTCCTCGTTGCGCAGGATCTCGCCCGCGATCTCGCCATAGGTGGCGTCGCGGACCGCGTTCGCCACCTGCGCCAGCGTGACGCCAAGCGCAGCTCCCTGCGAGCGCAGGGTGACGACGATTTCCTTGGCCGCCATCGCCGCGCTGTCGCGAATGCCGTGAACGCCGGAACGGCCGCGCAGCGCGGTCGTGATCCTGTTTACCGCATCGCGGCGGGCCGCGTCGCTGCCGGCGGAAACGCGCAGCGAGATCGGCGCGCCGGCGCTGACGACTGCGGCGGAGAACACCATTTCGCGGGCGCCCGCGATTTCCCCGGTCTCCCGCCGCCAGATGGCGGTGAAGCGCTGCGCGGAAAAGCTGCGGGTTTCGGCATCCTGGATGCGCAGGTCCACGGTCGCCTCGTTCGCAGCGCCGCCGCTACCGCCCTGCGGATCGCCCGAGGCGGCGCGGAAGCCGATGGAGATGGCGGTGGCGCGCAGGATGTCCTCGGCTTCGACGCCGCCGGTCTCGTTGGCGTCTGCCCAAGGCCGCCCCGTTTTCGATCTTGCATCAGACTTCACACGACTTGGGTATCCCCCGATTGCAAACAGTACCTAGAACGAACTTGTAGCAATTCCGAGGACCGTAATGATTTCCGCCCCGTGTCACTTCATGGCGGGAAGTTCGCTGATCACCTTAATCAGAAGATCCTGCTGCCGCGCCGTGTCGGTCTTGGCGAAGACGCGTGCAAGTTGCGTGCGCACTGTGTTCACTGTGACGCCCGCCGCGCGGGCATAGGCCGAAAGGCTCGCTCCGCCAAGCAACGCCTCTACCAGCCGGGATTCGCCGGCGCTCAACCCATAGGCAGCGCCAAGCGCGGTGGCGCGGGGCCGGTCGGGGTCGCTGAACTGGACCAGCACCGCCGGCCGTTCCGGTCCAAAGGCGAGCGCCGGCGCGCGGAACGGCGCCACGACGATCGGCAACGCCCCCTCCACCGGGTCGGCGAGCTGGAAAAGGCGCGCGCCCATCAGACCTCGCCCGCCGCTTGTCTGCGCCGCGCCGGCGACCGCTTCGGCGAAACCGCTCCGTCCGCCGTGGTGCGCGGGACCGAGCCGGCCCGCAGCCAACGCGAGCCAGCGCCGTCGGGCAACCAGCCGCTCGGCCACCGCGTTCAGGAACATGGGGCGGCATTCGGCGTCGATGTTCACCCGAATCGACGGGGTATTGCGGGTCTCCAGCTTCCTGCCGGCGCAGGAGTGTGCGGCGTGAGCCGCACCTTAATGATTGTCTGTCGCACCGGTTGCGAAACGGTCCATTCAATGGAAGGATTCCTATAGCTCAACGCTTTGCTTGTCTTGGTTACGGAGAGCTGCGTGGTGCGTCCGCCTTTTTCAACATGATCTAATCTGAAGGGTGAGTACTTCCGTGAGCCTCTCTCTCGACAATCAAGGGCATGATCTTATCCGACGCACCTACTCGATCGACATTGGCGAAGATGCGCATCAGAAATGGCTCGATGAGTTCGAATCCTTTCTCGGCGCCCGCCACGTCATTGTGGGCTCGTCAGACCTCTTCACCGGGCACAACTGGAATGCCGGGTCGACCAATGCGCAATTCATGGTGTTCGGCGCAAAGGCGTCTCCGAACGAGCGCTGGGTCGATCACATGCAAAATTTCAAGAGATACTATGACCTGATGATTCCCCGTGCGCGGCGTCTCGGTCCCGAGCAGTTCCATCACCCACAAGAATTGTTCACCGCACCCGATGAAGCTCGCGGGATTGAGGCATGGATGAAAGACGTCCATCGGTTTCTTGGCTACAACATCTATCTCGGCGGGGTCTTCGGCGCAGAGAGCTCGCGGCTCGGGTTTCTTGGCATAGGATTCGACGATTGGAATCGGGTCCGCTCAATTCAGGCGGAACAGTCGTTCTGGCTCACCCACCTGACCGGATCGAGTCTGTTGCAACAGCGGTTGGCTCTGTCAGAAGCACAGCGAAGCGTGACACAGGCCGGCCTTGATAGCCTGAAATGGGGCATCTTCGTCCTCGATTCCGCGAGGCGCGTGATCGCGACCAACAGGGAGTCGGACTCGATCATCCAGGGCCCCTCGGGAATCCGGGTCGCGCAAGGGGTTTTCGAAGCGCCGTATGACATCATGGCTGCGCTGGCAAACTGTAGCTTGTCTCCGGTAAATGCCGATAAGGGAAAGACATTCCTGGGACAGGCCGGACTACCCGGTCACCAAAACCGCTATGTTGTCTTCGCCTCCGCCTTCAACGACGAAAGCGCGATCTTAGGCACCACGGGCGTGGGAACGATGATATTCGTGCTCGATACCAAACACTTTCCACCCTTGGATGTAAGAGTTGCCGCAAAGGTCTTTCGCTTGACAGAGGCGGAAGAAGCGGTCGCCGCCGAAGTTCTAGAGGGATTGGCGCGATCGGAGATTGCCGAACGCCGAGGCGTGTCGCTCGACACGATCAAGGCCCAGGTCCGCGCAGTCTATTCTAAGACCATGAGCGGGAATGCGGCCGAGCTCGCGGCAAGGGTTGCAATGCTGGCCAAGCCGACACGCGACTAACGCAACCCTACCACGGCATGTCCGTGATCGGTCCGCGATCTCGGCAAGACGTCATCACCCGAATGGGCGATGACACGTCTCCCGCGCCTTTGCACACTCGAGACATCTCGCGGTCGATCCGTGGGTACTCCTGCTGGCGGGCGCGGCCCGCAGGCCGGTCTCCATCAGGCTGAGGCCAAGAAAGGGGTTCCCGCGCTTTCGAGCTTGACGGGTGGGCGGCAAACTAGGTGGGACAAGGCCGCGGCAAATTTTTTGAGGGGATTTTCGTCATGTCCATTCTGGAACGTCTTTTCAACGTCTATTCACCCCGGTCGAATGGCCCGTACGCTTCGGTTTCCGTGCGTCGCCTGAACGAAGAGCGGAAGCTTGTCGCGACGACGGAAATGAATCTCAACTTTTCGCTGCATGGCGAAAGCGGCACCGGAAAGACGAGGCTGATCCGTGACGTCTTTGCGCGCTCGGGGCGGCCCTATATCGTCACACGTGAAGAATGGGCAAGCGATTGAGAACGTGTGGTTTTGGCTGCATTTGCAGTATCCGTTTTCGCAAGGTTTCCCGGCTTTTGGTG
>NZ_JARGYC010000082.1 GCF_029168335.1 Psychromarinibacter sediminicola | reverse complement strand
CGAGGAGACCGGCGAGTCCGAAGAAATGGCGGCTGCCGAGGAAACCGAGACGACCGGCGAGACCGAGGAGATGGCGGCGGCCGAAGAGACCGAGGTGACCGGCGAGTCCGAGGAGATGGCGGCGGCCGAGGAGCCCGAGGCGACCGGCGAGTCCGAAGAGATGGCGGCTGCCGAGGAGTCTGAGGCGACCGGCGAGTCCGAAGAGATGGCGGCGGCCGAGGAAACCGAGGCGACCGGCGAGTCCGAGGAGATGGCCGCGGCCGAGGAGTCCGAGGCGACCGGCGAGGCCGAGGAGATGGCGGCGGCCGAGGAGTCCGAGGCGACCGGCGAGGCCGAGGAGATGGCGGCGGCCGAGGAGTCCGAGACGACCGGCGAGTCCGAGGAGATGGCGGCGGCCGAGGAGACCGAGGCGACCGGCGAGGCCGAAGAGATGGCGGCGGCCGAGGAAACCGGCGAGACCGAGGAGACGGCCTCGGGCGACGGGGCCGTCGACGAAGCCGTGGACGAGGTCGTCGAGAACCGTGCCGAGGACATGCAGGCCGACGCCGAGGAAATGCTGGGCGAGGCCGAGGAGATGTCCGAGGAGGCCGAGGAGCTGGCCGAGACGGCCGAAACGCTCGAAGCCACGGCCGAGGAAATGCAGGAGACGGCGTCCGAGATGTCCGAAGGCAAGGACCCCGAATCGACCGGCGCCACCGCAGAGGCGACCGCGGCGCCCGAAACGGAGGGCGAGACCACGGCCGAGGCGGCTGGCGACGGCACGGCGGAGGCCGAAGGCGACGCCGGCGCCGAAGAGACCGCCGAAGTGCAGGGCGAGACGGAAGGCGCGGGCGAGGCCACGGCGGAGGCCAGCCAACCCGAAGGCGCCGCCACCGACGCCGCCACCGACCCGGAGACGCTGTTCACCGTGGAAGGCTTCGACCGTGACGAGGTGCGCGCCTACATCTTCGACTCGGAGCTCGACGCCGAGACCCAGGAAGAGCTGACCCAGGCGATCGAGGACGCCGGGGACGACGAAGAGGCCCTGGCCGAGGCGCTGGACCGCGCGCGCGAGGCGCTGGACCTCTGACCGCTCCGGGCAACCGGCCGCAACGCAAAAGCCCCGCGCGACAACCCATCGCGCGGGGCTTCTTTATTCCGTAAGGCCCGCACGGGGCCCGCGCGGTCTCAGCCGACGAAGGCCTTCTCGACTACGTATTCGGCCGGCTCGGAATTCGATCCCTCGCGCAGGCCATAGCCTTCGAGGATCGCCTTCATGTCGGTGTTCAGCCCCATCGACCCGCAGACCATCGCCCGGTCGGTCTCGGGCGTGATCCCGTCGATGCCGAGGTCGCGGAACACGGTCCCATCCTTCAGCAGCTCGGTGACCCGGCCCATCTTCGGGCTCTCCTCGCGGGTCGTGGTGGGGTAGTAGACCAGCTTGTCGGCAAACCCCTCGCCCATCAGTTCCGCCAGCATCTCGTCGTTGCGCACCGACTCCACCAGGTCGCGGCCATAGGTCAGCTCGGCCACGTCGCGGCAGGTATGGGTCAGGATGATCTGGTCGTAATCCTCGTAGGTCTGCGGCTCGCGGATCAGCGAGGCGAAGGGCGCGATCCCGGTGCCGGTGGCGAAGAACCACAGCCGCTTGCCCGGCAGCAGCGCGTCATGCACCAGCGTGCCCACCGGCTTCGGCCGCAGGATCAACTGGTCGCCCGCCTCGATATGCTGCAGCTTCGAGGTCAGCGGCCCGTCCTGCACCTTGATCGAGTAGAACTCCAGCTCGTCGTCCCAGGCGGGCGAGGCGATGGAATAGGCGCGCAGCAGCGGTTTCTGCTTGCCCGTCTTCGGATCCGGGTCGCCCATCAGGCCGATCATCACGAACTCGCCGGAGCGGAACCGCAGCGACGCGGGGCGGGTGCAGCGGAACCGGAACAGCCGGTCGGTATAGTGCTGCACCTCGGTGACGGTCTGCGCATCGGGCAGGGTGGGGACTTTGACGGCGGAGGCTTCGGTCACGGGTTTATGCTCGGTCATGGTCATTCGGCACGGGCTCATAGAGCCGCGTAGACTCCTATTCCTTGATTCAGGTCAGGTAAACGGGTCTCAGGCGCGCAGCCGCGATTGATAGTCGTGCGCCTGCCACGCGCTGCGGCGCCGCCACTGGTCCTCGGGCTGCCGCGCGGCGAGATCGGCGTCGATCTCCACCTCGTCGAAGCCCACCCGCCGCGCCATGGCGTACTGGTCGGCGATGACATGGCCCTTGGCGCGCAGCCGGCCCTTGTAGCCCATCAGCCGCAGCCGCCGCGCGATGGTGAAGCCGCGCCCGTCGGCAAAGCTCGGGAACTCGACCGCCACCAGCGACAGGCCGTCCAGCCGGCCGCGCAGCACCTCCGGATCGGCGTCGGACGGCAGCAGCACCGCGGTCGCGTCCTCGTCCTCCGGCGCGGCCAGCGCGCCGTTCCAGTCGTCGGCGGCGAAACCGTCATCGGTCACGATCACCCGTTCGCTCATCGTCGTGTCTCCTTCGGCCGTCTCCGCGACCTCTTCGTGTTGCGCGTCGGGGGCGGCCCGCACCGGCTTGCCGTCCAGGAAGTGGATGCCGCACTCGTCCTTGTCGCGGCCGCGCCAGCGGCCCGCGCGCTCGTCCTCGCCGTCGCCGACCTTGCTGGTGCAGGGCTTGCAGCCGATCGAGGGATAGCCCTGCGACACCAGCGGATGGCGCGGCAGGCGGTTGTTGACCATGTAGTCGCGCACATCCTCCTTCGCCCAGTGGGCGAGGGGGTTTACCTTGATGCGGATGTCGCCCTCGTTCTCGAAGAATTCAAGGTCGGTCCGCTGCCCGCCCTGGAACCGCTTGCGCCCGGTGATCCAGGAATCGTAGGGCGCCAGCGCGCGTTCCAGCGTCTCGGTCTTGCGCAGGGCGCAGCAGGCATCGGGATCGCTCAGGTGCAGCGCGCCGAAGCGGTCGCGGCGCTGCACCTCCAGCGGGTCGGGCCGCAGGATCTGCACGTTGGTCAGGCCCAGCTGCTCGGACACGTCGACCTGGTACTGCAGCGTCTCCTCGAACAGCATCTGGGTGTCGATGAACAGCACCGGCGTGTCGCGGTCCATCACCGAGACCATGTGCAGCAGCACCACCGATTCCGCCCCGAAGGACGAGACCAGCGCGATGCGGCCCACCTGCGCGTCGCCCAGCGCCCGCTCCAGCACCGCGGTCGCGCCGTGGTGCCGGTAGCGGTCGTTCAGCGCGTCGACGCGCAGCTGGACGGGGTCGCGCTCGGGGTCGAAGACGGGTTCATGCCGCACGCTGCTTCTCCTGGTCTGGGTAGAGGGCCGCCTTGAACGGCTCCATCCCCACCCGCTTGTAGGTCTGCAGGAAGGTCTCGTCCGGGCTCTCGCGCTGGTCGAGATAGGTGTTCACCACGGTCTCGATGGCCGGCACGATCTGGTCATAGGCGAAGCCGGGCCCGGTGCGGGTGCCGATCGCCGTGTCCTCGCTGCCGTCGCCGCCCAGCGTGATCTGGTAGTTCTCCACGCCCGCCCGGTCGAGCCCGAGAATGCCGATATGGCCCACGTGATGGTGGCCGCAGGCATTGATGCAGCCCGAGATCTTGATCTTCAGCGGGCCGATATCGTGCTCCAGCTTCAGCTCGTCGAACCGGGTCGCGATCTGCTGCGCCACGGGGATCGAGCGCGCCGTCGCCAGCGCGCAGTAATCCATGCCGGGGCAGGCGATGATGTCGGAGACCAGCCCGACATTGGCCGTGGCCAGCCCGGCCTCTTTCAGCCGCGCATGGATCGCGGGCAGGTCCGACTTGTGGACATGCGGCAGGATCACGTTCTGCTCGTGGCTGATGCGCAGCTCGTCCTGCGAGTAGGCCTGCGCCAGATCCGCCATCTCCCGCATCTGCTCCGCCGTGGCGTCGCCGGGCGTCGCGCCGTGCGCCTTGAGCGAGATCGTCACGATCGCGTGCCCCGGCTCGGCATGCTCGGCGATGTTGGTGTCGGTCCAGGCCCGGAAGACGGGGTCGTTGGTATAGGCGCTCTCGAAGGCCGCCAGCGAGGACGCCTGCAGGGGCGGACGCGCGAATTGCGCCTTGATCTCGGCCAGAAGCGCCTGGTCGGCGCCGCCGAACTCGGGCCGCAGCTGCGCGAACCGCGCCTCGACCCGGTCGCGGAACTCTTCCAGCCCGGTCTCGTGCACGGTGATCTTGATCCGCGCCTTGTACTTGTTGTCGCGGCGGCCCAGCAGGTTGTAGACGCTGACGATCGCCTCGCAATAGGGCAGCAGGTCGTCCTTGGGCAGGAACTCGCGGATCACCTTGCCGATCATCGGCGTCCGGCCCAGCCCGCCGCCGGCCAGCACGCGGAACCCGACCTCGCCGGTGTCGTTCCGCACGATCTCCAGCCCGATGTCATGCGCCTTGACGACCGCCCGGTCGTTCGGCGCGCCGGAGACGGCGATCTTGAACTTGCGCGGCAGGAACTGGAACTCCGGGTGGTCCGTGGACCACTGCCGCAACAGCTCGGCATAGGGCCGCGGATCCTCGATCTCGTCGGCCGCGGCGCCGGCGAAATGGTCGGCGGTCACGTTGCGGATGGTGTTGCCCGAGGTCTGGATCGCGTGCATGCCGACATCGGCCAGCGCGTCCAGCATGTCGGGCACGTCCTTCAGCTTGGGCCAGTTGTACTGGATGTTCTGCCGCGTGGTGAAATGGCCGTAGCCCTTGTCCCAGCGCTCGGCGATATAGGCGAGCTGGCGCATCTGGCCGCTGTTCAGCGTGCCATAGGGGATCGCCACGCGCAGCATGTAGGCGTGGAGCTGCAGGTACAGCCCGTTCATCAGGCGCAGGGGCTTGAACTCGTCCTCGGTCAGCGCGCCGTCGATCCGCCGCTCCACCTGCTGGCGGAACTGCGCCACGCGCTCGCGGACGAAGGCCTCGTCGAATTCGGTATAGCTGTACATGGCTCAGACCGTCTCCTGCTTGCCGTGGGCGTAGTTGGAAGGGCCGCGGGTGCGGAACACCTCGCGGAAATGCACCGGTTCGGGGCCGTCCTCTCCGGGTTTCGCATCGGCCAGATAGGCGCCGACGACCTCGTCCGCGCGACTGCTGGCATCGACCAGCCGGACCTGCGCATGCGCCTCGTCCTCGATCAGCTCCGCCTCCGTGTGGTCGCGGGTCCAGCGGTCGTCGGCCGTCAGGTAGACCACGTCGCCTTCAAGCAGCGCGTTCGCGGTGACGACCTTGGGGGTAAACTTCCGGCTCATAGCGCCATCTCCTGCTCGTAATCGCCTGCCATCGCCGCCGCCTTGCGCGGCGCGATGCCGTAGAAAGTCAGAACCGGGCCGGTCAGCGCGGCGTCGTCCAGCACCCGGGCCATGTCGGCCAGCCGCGCCGCAACGATCCGCTGATCGGGGCGCGAGGCGTTCTCGACAAAGCTCACCGGCGTCGCCGGGTCGGCGCCGTGCATCAGCAGCCGCCCCTGCAAGAAGCGCGCCGCACGCTTGCCCATGTAGATCGCCGCCACCTCGCCCGGCCGCGCCAGCGCGCGCCAGTCGTGATCGGCGAAGCCTTTCGTGTCGTGGCCGGTCAGGAACCGCACCTGGCTGTTGCGCCCGCGCCGCGTCTGGCTCTGGCCCAGCCCGGCGATGGCGGCCGAGGCGGCGGTGATCCCCGGCACGATGCGCCAGTCGACGCCGGCGGCCTCGACCGCCTCGATCTCCTCGTCCAGTCGGCCGAACACCGTCGGGTCGCCGGATTTCAGCCGCACGACATGGGCGCCGCCCCGGGCGTGCTCGACGATCAGCGCGTTGATGTCGTCCTGGCGCGTCGACGGGCCGAAGCCGGTCTTGCCCGCCTCCACCATCAGCGCCTCGCGCCGCGCCAGCTCCAGGATCTCGCCCGAGATCAGCCGGTCGTGGATCACCACGTCGGCCTTGTCCAGCGCCGCGCGGGCCTTCAGCGTCAGCAGTTCCGCATCGCCCGGCCCGGCGCCAACGAAGTCCACATGCCCCGGCCGCGCCGCGCGCGACAGGTGCTTCTCCAGGAGCCCGTCCAGCGCCGCCTGCGCCCCGTCCGCGCCCTGCGCCTCGACGGCACGCGGGCCGTTCTCGAAATAATAGTCGGCCCAGAACTCGCGCCGCGCCCGGCCGAAGGGCAGCTTCTCGGCCATCGGCCGGAACGCCTTGCCGACCCGCGCCAGGAGGCCCAGCACCGGCGGCAGCCGCTCTTCCAGCTCGCGCTTGATCGCGCGCGCCAGCACCGGCGCGGCGCCCTCGGTGCCGATCGCCACGGTCACCGGGTCGCGGTCGACGATCGCCGGGGTGATGAAGCGGCTGTCGGCCAGGTTGTCGACGATGTTGACCAGCGCGCCCTCGGCCTCGGCGATGGCGGCGGTGCGCGCGTCCTCGTCCGCGTCCTCGTCGGCGGCATAGAACAGCACGGCCCCGCGCAGGTCGCCCTCGGCCAGCGCCCGCTCGGTCAGCGCGATGCGCCCCTCGGCCGCCAGGCGGCGCAGGTCGTCGTGAGGGTCGGCCGCGAACACTTCCAGCCGCGCCTCGGACTTCGTCAGCAGGCGCAGCTTGGCCAGCGCGGCCTCGCCACCGCCCGACAGGACGATGCGCTTGCCCCGGGTGTCCAGGAAGATCGGAAAATGCTGCATCTGCACGACTCCGCGTTTCTTGCCCGGCAATATAGGAAAATTTCCCTTGTCGGCGCCATGCCGTGCTGCGAATAAGGACGTGCGTCCTGAATGACGAGCCGGTCAGGACGGGCGTCGCGGCATGAGGGGGATGGGAAAATGTCTGTTCGTATCGATGCGCTGGACCGGAAAATCCTTTCCGCGCTGCAGGAGGATGCCAGCCGCTCGCTGGACGAGATCGCCCGCGAGGTCGGCTCGTCCAAGACCCCGGTCTGGAACCGCATCCGCAAGATGCGCGAGGCCGGCGTGATCGGCCAGCAGACCGTCATCCTGGACCCCGAAGCGCTGGGCTTCACCGCCTGCTTCTTCGTGCTTATCCGCACCTCGGAGCACGAGGCGGACTGGCAGGAGAAGTTCCTGCAGGTGCTGCGCGCCCGGCCCGAGGTGCTGGAGGCGCATCGTCTGGCCGGCGAGATCGACTATATCCTGAAAGTCCGGGTCGAGAACGCCCGCGCCTACGATGCCTTCTACCAGGCGATGATTTCCGAGGTGAAGGTGTTCAACGTCACCGCGCTTCTGTCGATGGAAGAGATCAAGTCGACCACGATGCTGCCGTTGTAGGCCGCGCCAGGCGGCAGCTGACGCATCGCATCAAGATCCGCCCCTAACCACCCAATAAGGCGTCGATTTCCGACCCGGAGGCCCCGGCGGTCAGCGGCGAGAAATCGCCCGCGCCGAACATCGCGCGGCCGGCGTCGCGGATCGCCGCATGGGTCACGCGCGCCAGCGCCGAGCCGAGCGAGATGCGCGCCACGCCGAGCGCGGCGAACTCGGCCCGGGTCACCTTGGCGAAGGGGCCCGCCGCCAGCGCATTGACCGGCTTGTCGGTGGACTGGACGACCTCCGCCAGCGCCTCCATGTCCGGCGGCATCGGCACGTACAGGCAATCCGCCCCCGCCGCGTCGAAGGCCAGGATGCGGGCCAGCGCCTCGTCGAGGCCGTAGGTGCCGTTCATCACCCCGTCGGCGCGCGCGACCAGCACGAAGTCGCGGGGCAGGGCGCGCGCGGCGGCGGCCGCGGCGCGGATGCGCTCGGCCGCCAGGTCGGCGGGATAGTGCGTGCCGTGCCCGAAATCGCTGTCCTCGATGGAGATGCCGGCCAGCCCGGCCTCGGCCGCCAGCCGCACCGTTTCGGCGCAGTCCTCCGGCGCGTCGCCGAAGCCGTTCTCGAAATCGCCCGAGACCGGCACGCCCACCGCGGCGACCAGCGTTTCGGCATGCGCGAGCGCCTCGTCCCGCGTCACGGTGCCGCCGTCCGGCCGGCCCAAAGTGAAGGCATGCGCGGCCGAAGAGGTCGCGACCGCCTCCGCCCCCAGCGCGACCAGCATCTTCGCGCTGCCCGCGTCCCAGGCATTCGCCAGGATGAACGGCGCGCCCGGCCGGTGCAGCGCCCGGAACGCGGGGCCCGGGTCAGGCCGCATGCGCCAGCCGCTCGGCGAAGGCTACCAGCCGGCGCAGCGCATCCTCCAGCACCGCCTCGTCCACCGTCAGGGCGATGCGGACATGGCCGGCGGCCGTCCTGCCGAAGCTTTCTCCGGGCATCACACCGATCTCTTCCTCGTCGAGCAACAGGTTGGCGAAGTCCTCGCCGGACAGGCCGGTCGCGCGGATGTCGAGCATCAGGTACATCGCACCGTGGCTGGGCACGGTATGGATGCGGTTGCTCTTCGACAGCACCTCCAGCGCCAGCGCGCGGCGGTGCCGGAAGCGCCCGGTGATCTCTGCTTCCAGCTCCGCGCCTTCCTGCAGCGCGAACAGCGCCGCTTCCTGAATGTAGGCGGGCAGGCCATAGGTCGTGTGGGTCGACAGGTTGATCAAGTGCTCCACCGCCTCTTCCGGGCCGACGATCCAGCCGATGCGGCTGCCGGTCATCGCGTGGCTCTTGGACATCGAGCCGATCACCAGCGTCCGCTCGGCCATGCCGGGCAGGGCGCGCGGGCTCAGATGCGCGCCGTCCCAGACCTGCGTATCATAGACCTCGTCCGAGATCAGCCACATTCCGGTGGCCTTGCACACGTCGGCGATCCCGCGCAGCGTCTTCATCGTGTAGACGACGCCCGTGGGGTTGTGCGGCGTGTTGATGAGAAGCGACCTGGCGCCGGTCTCCCGCGCCGCCGCCAGGATGGTGGAGGCCTGCGGCTGAAAATCGTGTTCCGGCAGGGCGGGCACCGGAACCGGTGTCGCGCCGACGCCCCGGATCGAGCCGGGATAGGTCGCGTAATAGGGCTCCACGAACAGCGCCGTGTCGCCGTGGTCGCAGGTCGCCGCCTCGGCCGAGAACAGCGCGCCCTGGCCGCCGGGCATGATCACGACGTTGTCGCGGGTCGTGGGCGCGCCGGTGCGGGCCTGCACCCGCGCGGCGATCGCGTCGCGCAACTCCGGAAGGCCCGGCACGATGGGATAGCCGACGCTGCCGTCCAGGGCGGCCGCGTGCATCGCGTCCAGGATGGCCGGGTCCGTGGGAACGTCGTGGTCGCCGATGGTCAGTTCTATGACGGGGTGCCCCGCTTCGGCCATGGAACGGGCACGGCGGTAGACGTCCCAGCCGTCGCTTCCGCCGTCGGTGAGGGTCAGGATACGTTTCGATAGCTGCATGACGCATTCAGCGGGGCATGGCCCGCATGACATGTCAACGACACGGGCAGGAATACCCGGAGTGCCGTCGGGGCGGCGCCGGATCGGGGCGCGAACTGCTGATTAATTGCGCCTCACGTCGGATCGGTGAGCGCGGCCCGAACCCGCCTGGGCAGCTTGTCGCGGATCAGGCGATAGGAGGTCTCGATGCGGTGCCGCACCTCGTCGGGCGCCGTGTCCCACGGGATCAGGAGCCAGGAGCGGTGGAAATACGGGGCCCTGGTCCCGATACCGGCGTCGATCAGCATCTGCGCGGTCTCCACCGAGTCGGTCTTGACTGCGATGCCGGGGGTCTTCGTGCCGATGCAGGCGAACATCTTGCCGCCGACCTTCCAGGCATCGTGCCCGCCGCCCCACGGGTCCGAGACCTCGGCGCCCGGCATCCCGGCGCAGATCGCGTTCAGTTCCTCGCGCGTCATCGGGCAGTGCTCCGGATTGCCGTTCAGCCGGGCGAGGATGGCAAGCCCCGCTCGCCCGCGCAATACTCTTGGCAGGCTGCGGCGCGTCTGGTACCAGAGCGTCATGAAAACCGGACTCGCCATTATCGGGTGCTGCATTATCCGCTGACATCGTCGGGCGGGCCGGTTTTTTCGTTTTCCCTCATGTCGAAATCGCCTAAGCCCGCCGCGGCCCATGCGTGCGTGCGCGAAGGAAACAGGACATGACCGAGATCACCTTCTACAACACGAAGACCCGGCGGAAGGAGCGGTTCGAACCGCTCGATCCCGACAATGTGCGCATGTATGTCTGCGGACCGACGGTCTATGACCGGGCGCATCTGGGCAATGCGCGGGCGGCGGTCGTCTTCGACGTCGTGTACCGGCTGCTGCGGCAGGTCTACGGACCCGATCACGTGACCTACGTGCGCAACTTCACCGACGTCGACGACAAGATCAACGCGCGGGCGCAGGAGACCGGCCGGCCGATCTCGGAGATCACCGCCGAGACGACGCAATGGTATCTCGACGACATGGCCGCCCTCGGCGTCGCCGAGCCCGACGAGATGCCGCGCGCCACGCAGTATATCGACCACATGATCGCGATGATCGAGGGGCTGATCGCCGACGGCCACGCCTATGCCGCCGAGGGCCATGTGCTGTTCCGCGTCCGCTCGTACGGCGATTACGGCAAGCTCTCGGGCCGCAGCGTCGACGACATGCTCGCCGGCGCCCGGGTCGAGGTCGCGCCCTACAAGGAAGACCCGATGGACTTCGTGCTGTGGAAGCCGTCGACCGAGGACCTGCCGGGCTGGGACAGCCCCTGGGGCCGCGGCCGGCCCGGCTGGCACATCGAGTGCTCGGCCATGGCCTACGAGCTTCTGGGCGAGACCTTCGACATCCACGGCGGCGGCAACGACCTGATGTTCCCGCACCACGAGAACGAGATCGCGCAGTCGAAATGCGCCCATCCCGAAGGCGGCTTCGCCCGGGTCTGGCTGCATAACGAGATGCTGCAGGTCGAGGGCAAGAAGATGTCGAAATCGCTCGGCAACTTCTTCACCGCCCGCGATATTCTCGACCGCGGCGTGCCCGATTTCGCCGTCGACGGGCTGGGCCCCGCGATCCGCCTGCGGTTCCTGATGACCCATTACCGCGACCCGATCAACTGGACCGAGGAGAGCTTTGCCGAGGCCGTCGAGAAGCTGGGCAAATGGGCCGAGGTTGTCCGCGACGAGGTCGCCGAGCGGCCCGAGGAGGCCGGCGACTGGCTGGACGGCACGCCCTTCATGGACGCGCTTGCGGATGACCTGAACACGCCGCTGGCGCTGAAGCATCTGGACGACTGGTACAAGGCGACCCCGGCCTCGAAGGGGTTCGACGTGACGCCGAGCCCCGAGATGATCGAGCGCGGCGACCTCGACGGCAGCGGCTTCGCCGGGCGCAGGCTGGCCACGGCCCTGCGGATGCTGGGCTTCGACAAGGCCGAGCTGGAGCCGTTCCTGTGGTTCAACCGCAACCGGCTGCGGCGCGAGACGCTGGAGACGGCGCTGCCCTGGCTGGGCGCGCGTATCGGGGAATTGCTGGAAGAGCGCCAGGCCGCGCGCAAATCGCGCGATTTCGCCCGCGCCGACGCGATCCGCGACATGCTGACGGAGGCGGGCGTCGAGGTGGAGGACACGGCGAAAGGCCCGGTCTGGCGCATCGGCGCCGCCGCCGACCCCGCGAAGCTGGAGGCGCTGCAATGACCCGCGAACGCCTCTCTCTCTTCGACACCACTCTGCGCGACGGGCAGCAGACCCACGGCGTGCAGTTCTCGCATCACGACAAGCTGCGCATCGCCGAGACGCTGGACGCGCTCGGCGTCGATTATATCGAAGGCGGCTGGCCCGGCGCCAACCCCACCGACAGCGCCTTCTTCGACGAGCGGCCGGAGACGCGCGCCACCTTCACCGCCTTCGGCATGACCAAGCGCGCCGGACGGTCGGCCGAGAACGACGACGTGCTGGCCGGCGTGGTCAACGCCGACACGCCGGCGGTCTGCCTCGTCGGCAAGACCCACGACTTCCACGTCGAGACCGCGCTGGGCATCGCGCTGGACGAAAACGTCGAGAATATCTCGGCCTCGCTCAGGCATCTCGTGAAGATCGGCCGCGAAGCGCTTTTCGACGCGGAGCACTTCTTCGACGGCTACAAGGCGAACCCGGCCTACGCGCTCGACTGCCTGATCGCCGCCCGCGACGCCGGCGCGCGCTGGATCGTGCTGTGCGACACCAATGGCGGCACGCTTCCGACCGAGATCCACCGCATCGTGGGCGAGGTGATTGCCGCCGGCATCCCCGGCGACCGGCTGGGCATCCATACCCATAACGACACCGGCAATGCCGTGGCCGGCACGCTGGCCGCGCTCGATGCCGGCGCGCGCCAGATCCAGGGCACGCTGAACGGGCTGGGCGAGCGCTGCGGCAACGCCAACCTGATCACGCTGATCCCTACGCTGCTGCTGAAGGAGCCTTATGCCAGCCGCTACGAGACCGGGGTGACCAAGGCGCATCTGAAGGAGCTGACCCGCGCCTCGCGGATGCTCGACGAGATCCTGAACCGCGTGCCCTTCCGCAACGCGCCCTATGTCGGCGCCAGTGCGTTCGCCCACAAGGCGGGCCTGCATGCCAGCGCGATCGTCAAGAACCCGTCGACCTACGAGCATATCGACCCCGCGCTCGTCGGAAACGCCCGTATCGTGCCGATGTCGAACCAGGCCGGGCAGTCCAACCTGCGCGCCCGCCTTCTGGACATGGGGCTGGAGGTCGAAAAGGGCGACCCGGCGCTCGGCCGCATCCTGGAGGCCGTCAAGCAGAAGGAAACCGAAGGCTACGAATACGACAGCGCCCAGGCCAGTTTCGAACTGCTGGCGCGGGGCGAGCTGGGGCTGATGGCCGATTTCTTCGACGTCGAACGCTACCGCGTGATCTCCGAGCGCCGCCGCAACGCCAAGGGCCAGACCGTGGTGGAATCCGAGGCGGTGGTGACGATCTCCACCCGCGAGGGGACGCGCACCAGCTATTATAAGAACGACCACGCCCAGGACATGTCCGACGACGGGCCGGTCAACGCGCTGTGGCAGGCGCTGAAATCCGACCTCGGCCCGCACCAGGAAAAGATCGACGACATGCGCCTGTCCGACTTCCAGGTGCGCATCACCAATGGCGGCACCGAGGCCGTCACGCGGGTCATCATCGACTTCCAGGACGATGCCGGGCGCGACTGGTCGACCGTGGGCGTCTCGGCCAACATCGTTGACGCGAGCTTCCAGGCGCTGTTGGATGCCATCAACTGGAAGCTGATCCGCGACGGGGCGCAGCCGGTATGACCGATCCCTTCTTCGCGCTCCACTCGGGGCTCGACCGGGAAGGCCCGGGCGAGCCGGCCGATGTGGCCTGGGCGGCCGCCACTGCGGAGCTGGCGCAAGACGCCCGCATCTGCGACGCCGGCTGCGGCGCGGGGGCGGACGTTCCCGCGTTGCTGACCGCGGCGCCGCAGGGGCATGTCACGGCGGTGGACAACCACAAGCCGTTCGTCGATGACGTGCTGGCCCGGTTCGGCGACGACCCGCGGGTGACGGCCTATGCCGGCGACATGATCAAGCTGAAGGGGCCGTTCGACTTCATCTGGTGTGCCGGCGCGATCTATTTCGTCGGCATCGAGAAGGCGCTGAACTGCTGGCGCCCGGCGCTGGCCAAGGGCGGGGCCGTGGCCTTCTCCGAGCCCTGCCTGTTCGGCGCGGACCCCTCCGACCAGGCCCGCGCCTTCTGGAGCGGCTACGAGCGGCTGACCGACGTGGCCGGCATCGCCGCGCAGGTCGAAGAGGCCGGTTACACGCTGCTCGGCACCCGCCGTCTCTCGGATGCCGCGTGGGAGGCGTATTACGGCCCGCTGCAGGCCCGGCTCGACACGCTGCGGGCCGGCGCCGCCACCGAGCTGGCAAAGGTGCTGGACGAAGCGGCGGCCGAGATCGCCCATTGGCGCGCGGTGAAGGACGAGACCGGCTATCTGCTCTGCGTGGCACGCCCGGCATGAGCCTTCAGTCCTGCGCCGAGCTGATCCGCCGGGCCGACCCGGACCGGTTCCGCGCCGCCATGGCCGCCCCGCCGGCGGCCCGTGCCGTGCTGTTCCCGATCTTCGCCTTCAACGTCGAGGTCGCCCGCGCGCCCTGGGTCACGGCCGAGCCGATGATCGCCGAGATGCGCCTGCAATGGTGGCGCGACGTGCTCGAGGAGATCGCGGGCGGCGGGCCCGTCCGGCGTCACGAGGTGGCCGATGTGCTGGCGCCGGTGCTGGATGCCGAGGGCGTGCGATTGCTGGACACGCTGATCGCGGCGCGGCGCCGGGACATCGAGGCGCAGCCGTTCGAGGACGAGGCGGCTTTTGCCGACTATATCGAGGCGACCTCGGGCAATCTCCTCTGGGCGGCGGCGCGGGCGCTCGGGGCCACGGGCGGCGAGGCGGCGGTGCGCGGCCCGGCCTGGGCGGCGGGACTGGCCAACTGGTTCCTCGCGATCCCCGAACTGGAGGCGCGCGGCACCCGGCCCTTGCCGGACGGCCGGCCCGAGGCCGTGCGCGCGTTGGCCGAGACGGGCCTGTCGCGCCTGTCGGTCCCGCCGCCGCCGCCGGAGGCGCGGCCCGCGCTGCTGGCGACCTGGCGGGCGCGGCCGCTGTTGCGGCAGGTCTGCCGCGATCCCGGCCGGGTCGCGGCCGGGCGGCTCGGACAGTCCGAGTTCCGCCGCCGGATCGGGCTGATGTCGCGCGCGGTGTTCGGGCGGTGACGAATAGGCTCCAGGCGCCGCGCAGCGGTCCGCCGCGTGCGTCATGGCGGCAGGACGCGGGGGCCGCGGCCAGGGACGGGATGTTAGCGTCGATGTGGGGTAAAATAATACCTTAATTCCAGCCCTCTGTTTTGACTGCATAAATTCGGGAAAGGCGCAGTTGACTGCGACGGCGCGGCGTGTATAACCGCGCAATCCGAATTCCGGGTCCGGGGCGTGCCCCGGACCCTGTCCGAAACCGAGGGTCCGATATGAAAACCTATACCGCAACGCCTGCGGATATCGACAAGAAGTGGATCCTGATCGACGCCGAGGGCGTCGTTCTGGGCCGTCTCGCGTCGATCGTGGCGAACCGCTTGCGCGGCAAGCACAAGCCGAGCTTCACCCCGTCCATGGACATGGGCGACAACGTCATCATCATCAACGCCGACAAGGTGCAGCTGACCGGCAAGAAGCGCACCGACAAGACCTACTGGCGCCATACCGGCCATCCCGGCGGGATCAAGAGCCGCACGGCCGAGCAGATCCTGGAAGGCGAGCATCCCGAGCGCGTGGTGACCGCCGCGGTCAAGCGGATGCTGCCGGGCAACAAGCTGGCGCGGCAGCAGATGACCCATCTGCGGGTCTATGCCGGCGCCGAGCACCCGCACGAGGCGCAGAACCCCGAGGTTCTGGACGTCAAGGCGATGAGCAAGAAGAACACGAGGACCGCGTGATGGCCGAACAAGTGAATTCCCTGGAAGAGCTGGGCCAGGTCGCCGAGGGCGCGGCCCCCGTGGTTGAGGAAGAGATCAACCGCGAGCCCGTGCGCGACTCGCTGGGCCGCTCCTATGCCACCGGCAAGCGGAAGGACGCGGTGGCCCGCGTCTGGATCAAGCCGGGCTCGGGCAAGGTGACCGTGAACGGCAAGGAGATCGGCAAGTACTTCGCCCGGCCGGTGCTTCAGATGATCCTGAAGCAGCCGTTCACCGTGGCGGGCGTCGAGGGCCAGTTCGACGTTCTGGCCACCGTCAAGGGCGGCGGCCTGTCCGGCCAGGCGGGCGCCGTGAAGCACGGCATCTCGCGGGCGCTGCAATACTACGACCCCAGCCTGCGCCCGCCGCTGAAGGCCGCCGGCTTCCTGACGCGGGACGCCCGCGTGGTGGAGCGGAAAAAGTACGGCCGCCGCAAGGCCCGCCGGAGCTTCCAGTTCTCCAAGCGCTGACGGCCCGGGGCCCAAGGCCACAGCAGCGAGAGCTTGCGGGACACCGCAAGCTCTTTTTTTTTGTTTCGGGCATTGGCGGGTGCGTCGATGCGCGGCCCGGGCAGGGGCGGAGGCATCGCCGGGCGGAGCCTGGGCGACGTCCCGCTCTATCCCGTGAAAACCTCGCCGAAGGTCTGTCGGAGCGCCACGTCGAGATCGGCCATTGTCACCGGCAGGCCCAGGTCCACCAGGCTGGTGACCCCGTGGCCGGTGATCCCGCAGGGCACGATGCCGTCGAAATGCGACAGGTCGGGTTCGACGTTGATGGAAATGCCGTGGAAGCTGACCCATTTGCGCAGGCGGATGCCGATGGCGGCGATCTTGTCCTCGCGCGGGGTGCCGTCGGGCAGGGGCGGCTTCTCGGGCCGCGCGACCCAGACGCCGACGCGGCCCGGACGGATCTCGCCCGTCACGTTGAACCGGTCGAGCGTGGCGATCACCCAGGCCTCCAGCTGCTCCACGAACCGGCGCACATCGCGGCCGCGGCGGCCCACGTCCAGCATCACGTAGATCACGCGCTGGCCAGGACCGTGATAGGTGTACTGCCCGCCGCGCTTGGTCGCGAAGACGGGAAAGCGGTCGGGGTCGGTCAGGTCGGCGGGCCGGGCGGAGGTGCCGGCGGTGTAGAGCGGCGGATGCTCCACCAGCCAGACGCATTCGTCCGCCTCGCCCGCGGCGATGGCGGCGGCGCGCGCCTCCATGAAGGCCACCGCGTCGTCATAGCCCGTGAGCCCGTCGGAGACGATCCATTCCACCATGGGCCGGCTTTCAGCGCAAAAACCCGCGAAAGTCCAGCATTCCGGTTTTCCGGAATTGAACCGACTCTCGTCGGCGTGCGACAAACGAGAGATAACCACGCCACCTGCGGCGCAATTTCTGTCCCATGGAGGGGTTCATATGCTCAAAACGAAACTCATTGCGCTCGTCGCGGCCGCGGCGATGCTGCTCGGCCCGGCGCAGAAGGCGCAGGCCGATGCCGGAGACGCGATCCTGGGCGCCATTGTCGGCGGCATGGTCACCACCGCCATCATCAACGAGTCCCGCAAGAACAACCCGCCGCCGAAGCGCACCGTGGTGGTCCGGCCGCAGCCGGAAAGCCCGCAGCGCAAGGCCAACCGCGCCACCCAGACCGCGCTGAACTATTTCGGCTTCAACGCCGGCTATGCCGACGGCCTGTTCGGGCCGAAGACCGCGGGCGCCGTCAACCGCTACCAGGCGTTCATGAGCTTCCCGCAGACCGGCAAGCTGACCACGGTGCAGCACGACATCCTGATGACCGCCTACAACCGCGGCCAGGTCGGCGACTATGCCACGACGCAGCTGGTCAACACCGATCCGCTGGGCGTGCGCGCGCTTCTGGTTCAGCAGCGCAACGCGGTGCTGGGACCGCCGGGCGCGACCGGGGCCGCCGCCAGCACGCCGGTCGTGGCGACGTCTGACGTCGACAGCGGCGACACCGCCGCGACCACGCCGGTCACCACCGCCGAGGCCGATGACGGCCCCACGGGCCTGCCGCTGATCCCGGTGCCCACCGGCAACGGCAACGTCGCCGAGTTCTGCGCCGACCCGTCGATCACCGGCGCCCGCGTCACGCTGGCCAGCATGGGCGAGCCGGTGGACGCGCTGAACCAGGCGTTCTGCGACGCGCGCGCACAGGCGATCGACACCTCGACCTCGCTCGCCGCCGGCGTAGAGGGCGTGAGCGCCGCGGATATCGAGGCGCAGTGCGACCAGCTGGGCCCGGTGATGCAGCCCTATGTCGCGATGCTGGGCAGCAAGCCCCGCGCCGAGGTGGTGGGTGAGGTGAACGGCTTCATCGCCAACAGCGGGACCGACCGCACCCAGCTGGCCTCGACCGCCGAAATCTGCCTTGGCACCGGCTACCGGGCCGACAAGATGAACGTGGCGCTGGGCTCCGGGCTGCTGCTGGTGGCGCTGGGCGAGCCGGCCTATGGCGAGCTGATGGGCCACCACCTGTATCACGGCTTCGGCACCGCGGCGAACGAGAACCGCGCGCTGGAATGGCTGGTCTGGACCACCGACGAGCTGGCCGCCGGCGCCACCCCGGTCTTCGGCTACGGCGACACCACGCGGATGGAGCTGGTCGACGAGGCGGTCTATCGCCTGAACGGTGGCGCGCCGTCCTCGGCGGCGAAGAACGCGTCGTCCAAGGGCAAGCTGCCGGTGCTGGACGCCGCCGACTGACCGCCGACTGACCAGCGCCCAAAGGCGGAACGAACCCGGGCTTCGCGGCCCGGGTTTTTCTTTGCGGGGCGCGGCAAAATCGGTCTTCACAACCCGCCGCGGCTCGGGTAAACCCCGCCCACCAATTCAAGAGTGCGGTCGTGGCGGAATTGGTAGACGCGCAGCGTTGAGGTCGCTGTGGGGTAACACCCGTGGAAGTTCGAGTCTTCTCGACCGCACCAATTCTTGCTGTAAATATCTGACAATAAACACTTTTTCATAGGTGCACGATTTCAGCCCCCTTTCTAGTCCACCTTTTTTCGTGCGATTGGGTGGGGTGCAATGTCCAGCTATGGCTAGAAACCGAGTCGGCCACCCCATATGCTTTTCCAGCCTGGGTATTGTCGTAACCTAGAGCTTCGTGCGTTTAATCGTGGGCATATCCTGCGGCCTTGAAGTAGTTCCAGCATTCGTCGGGTTCGAAGAGATCGCAGATGTCGCCGACG
>NZ_JARGYC010000081.1 GCF_029168335.1 Psychromarinibacter sediminicola | reverse complement strand
ATAGCGGTTTTCCCATGATCCACCTCCACATATAGTGAATCACAAACCCTTCCTTATGGGAATCCCCGACTCTGGTTTTCCGCACGAGGCTCTAAGGACTTCTTTGCAATGGTCATCAACCGGGCGACTCGCAACGCGGTCGCCCCCGTCTCAGCTTGGACTGTCCGGCCGACGCCAGCGCTTCATTGTTTTCTTGAGGAGTCTCCGAGCCGCCTTCTTTTCGCCGGTCTTCGTCAGGAAACATTCGAGGACCTCTCGCTCGTGGCGTGCCTGGGGGGCGCAAAGCTCTCAGGGTGCGAGATACGCGAGCAGCATCTCGGCGGACTCGCTCGCCCGGCGCTTGAGCCAGGCGTCATCGATCTCGAGTTGAAAGACCGCCGAGAGCGTGTGGATGTTCGAAACCGGGAAGTAGCAGAGCGACGCAATGTAGATGTAGAACTCGATCGGATCGACACCGCTCCGGAACACGCCTTTCTCCTCGCCTCTGCACAGGACATCGCGCAGACGCTCGACCAGCACTGACTGCACGCCGGCGGCGTCTTGGATTTCGCGGATCGTCTCGCCGCCGCGCAAGTTCTCGGTGTTCAGCATCGAGATGAACCAGGGCTTCTTCCGGAAGTGCGCCATCGTGAAGTGGACGAGGCTGCGTACCGCATCTTCGGGTGACAGTGCGTCGAGTTCCAGCTGCTGTTCGCCCTCGCGGATCTGGACATAAGCCTCTTTCAGCGCCGCCGAATAGATCGCGTCCTTGTCGCCGAAATAGTCGTAGATCAACGGTTTGCTCACCCCGGCGTGACGCGCGATCCGATCGACGCGGGCGCCGGAATGTCCATAGCTCGAGAATTCTTCCAATGCGGCCTGGAGTATCAGCTGCTTGCTCCGCTCCGCATCGCGGCGGCGGCCTCGTGTCACTGGCTCGCTGGTATCGTCGTGCATGGCGTTATCCGGTCGTGGTGCGACAACCTATACTGCTTCGGGTCCGGACGTGCAAAACGCGCCCTCTGCTGCAGCGGGACCGAATATCGACGGGCCCCGGTCTGCTGCTTGCGCGGGTCATGTCATCGCCGCATCCGGAAGGACGAGCGCGATGCGGACATCGTTGACATTGGTATGCGTCGGTCCTGTCTCGATCAGCCCGCCGGTTTCGTGAAAGTGCGTCCAGGCGTCGTTGCGGTGCAACCGCTCCCGCGCCGCGGCGATATCGAAGGGGGGCACAGTCATGCCAGATCGCGCCCGCATTGCGTTCGGATCCGTCCCGTTCATCGCTGTCGCAGGCCAGCACCGATATGTCTCGCGCGCCCGCCGCGCCGATGGCAAAGGCGAGCAGGAATCCCGTGCTGCGCCCGCCGCGGCCCGGGGATCCCCGCACGGTCACCGTCGTCTCGCCGACCGAGATCAGCGCCACCATCGTGTTGTCGGGTCCGAGGCTTTCGGCCATACCGAGCATCCTGCGGGCGGCGGCCTCGCTGTTGCCGTCCGGCACCGGATACCCCGCCTCGATCAATTCGACCCCTTCGGTCGGAAGGACCGATCCATACGAGACGACGACGAGGCCCTCGCAAGGTCCACAGCTCCGTTCCAGCGCCTGCGCCTTGCGCCCGCTGGCCTTGCCCGCACCAACCACCAGGAGCCGTCCGACCGGGCGCGGCTGCAGGTCGCGCGACTGCGTATCGGCCGGGGCCGACGCTGCGAGGGCGGCATCGAACATCTGCCGCAGCAGGGTATCCGCATCGACCTTCGGTGGCGGTGCCGGTCGCGCCACGCCTGTCATGCCCTGCTCAGCAAACCGTCCGGCCGCGCTCGACGACCGTGGCGAGAACCTCGTCGGGATCGCGACGCCACCAATTCAGGGCCGAGAAGATCTCGACCTCGTTCAGACCTTCGAACCCGTTCGCTTCGACCAATCCACGTATGCGGGGTATGTCGATGACGCCGTCCCCCATCATGCCGCGGTCGGTGAGCTGGTCACGTGTCGGCACCAGCCAGTCGCAGAGATGGAAGGCCAGGATGCGCTCCTTGCCGGCACGGGCGAGCTGCTCTTCCAGCTCGGGATCCCACCAAACATGGTAGACATCCACGGCACAGCCGATCCCCGGGCCGAGGCGGTCGCAGATGTCCAGCGCCTGCCGCATCGTATTCACACAGGCGCGATCGGCGGCATACATAGGATGCAGCGGTTCGATCGCGATCTTCACGCCGACCTTGCGGGCATATTCGAGGGTCGCCGCCAGCCCGTCCTCGACAAGCGCCCATGCGGTCGGCAGGTCGCGACTGCCCTCGGGCAGGCCCCCAACAACCATCACCAGGCAATCCGCGCCAAGGGTGGCCGCCTCGTCCACGGCGCGGCGGTTGTCGTCGATCACCGCGTCATCCACCGCGCCGGTCTGGGTGAACCAGCCGCCGCGACAGAGGCCCGAGACGCCCAGTCCGGCATCCCGGATGGCGCGCGCTGCGGCCTCGACACCCATCTCGTGCAGCTTGTCGCGCCAGGGGCAGATACCGCCGATACCGTGGCGCGCGCACCCCTCGATGGCCTCCGCGAGGTTCCATTGCTCGCGCACGGTCGCGGTGTTCAGCGACAGCCGATGCGGCGCGAGCCCGCTCATGCCGCCACCCCGCGCGCCTGGAAGACAGGCCGCGCCCGGGCGGCCGCTCGTTCGGGATCGGTGAACAGGCCGGCATCATTGGCGAGCCGAACGATGTCGGCCAGGTGGCGCGTCGAGCGTGCGCTCTCCTGTCCGCCGACCATGGTGAAATGGTCCTGATGGCCAGTGAGATAGGCCATGAACACCACGCCCGTCTTGTAGAAACGGGTCGGCGTCTGGAAGATATGGCGGGCCAGCGGCACGGTCGGTGCGAACGTTTCATGATAGCCGGTGGTATCGCCCGCGGCGAGTTGCGACATCGCCCGCGCGGCGGCTCCGGCGAGCGGATCGAAGATGCCGAGCAGGGCGTGGGAATAGCCGCTGTCGTCACCCTCGATCAGGTCGGGATAGTTGAAGTCGTCGCCGGTATACATCTTCACGCCCTGCGGCAGCCGCCGCCGCATGGCGATCTCCTTCTCGGCGCTCAGCAGGCTGATCTTGATGCCGTCGACCTTCGTGGCGTTGTCGGCGATGACCTCCAACGCGGTCTCCATCGCCGCCATGTGGTCGGTCGTGCCCCAGTAGCCCTCGAGTGCCGGGTCGAACATCTCGCCCAGCCAGTGCAGGATCGCCGGTTGGGACAGGTTCGACAGGATCCGGGAATAGACCCTGGCATAATCGTCGGGGCCTTTCGCGGCTTTCGCCAGTGCCCGGCTCGCCATCAGGATCACCGGCGACCCGGCGGCCTCGACCGCCTCGCACTGCTCCTCGTAGGCGGCGATGACATCGTCTACCGTGACATCCGGTCCGGGGGCGAGGTGGTCGGTACCCGCACCCGAGGCGATCAGGCCTCCCTTGTCGCGGGCCAGCGCCGTCGAGCGCTGGATCAGTTCGAGCGAGGTGGGCCAGTCGAGCCCCATGCCGCGCTGTGCCGTGTCCATCGCCTCGGCGACCCCGAGGCCCAGCGACCACAGGTGTTCGCGGAAGGCGAGCGTGCGGTCCCAATCGACGTTAACGTCGATCCACGGATCGCCCTCGGCGAGGGGATCGGCGACGACGTGGCACGCGGCATAGGCGGTGCGCGTCCAGTTCCCGGTGGCTTCGGGCACCGGCCCCGCCTTCAGGGTGACGGGGCCGCCGGGAAGGTTCAGTGTCGTCGTCATAGACCAAGATCCTCCAGGTCGACCCAGCGCCGCTCTTTCGAACTCTGATAACCTGCCTGGGCCAGTTGCACGCCCTTGGCCCCCTCGGCGAGGGAATAGGACCAGGGCGCGTCCTCGGCGACATGGCGCAGGAACTGCTCCCACTGCACCTTGAAGCCGTTATCGAAATCGAAGTTGTCGGGAACCTCTTCCCAATCGTCGAAGAAGTCGTGCTCGCGCGGCTGATCGGGGTTCCAGACCGGCTTCGGCGTGTTCACGCGGTGCTGGCTGAGGCACTTGTGCAGGCCCGCCACGGCAGAGCCATGTGTGCCGTCGATCTGGAACGTGACCAGATCATCTCGGCGGACGCGCGTGCACCAGCTCGAGTTGATATGGGCGACGATTTCGCCGTCCGGCCCGTCGAGCAAGAAGGTGGCGTAGGCGGCGTCGTCGGCAGTGGCATCGTAGCTCTTGCCGGCCTCGTCGACCCGCTTGTCGATATGGGTGACTCCGAGACAGCTGACCGACTTCACCGGCGCGACAACATTGTCCAGTACATAGCGCCAGTGGCACAGCATGTCCGAGATCATGCCGCCGCCGTCCTCGGCGCGGTAGTTCCAGCTCGGGCGCTGCGCAGGCATCCAATCACCCTCGAACACCCAGTAGCCGAATTCCCCCTTAACCGAGAGCATCTTGCCGAAGAACCCCGAGTCCCGCAGGCGCTTCAGCTTCAGAAGCCCCGGCAGGTCGAGTTTGTCATGCACGATGCCGTTCTTGACGCCCTTCTCCTTGGCGTGACGGGCAATCGCGACAGCGTCTTCGAGATCCTCCGAAACCGGCTTTTCCGAGTAGACGTGCTTGCCGGCGTCGATCGCCTTTCGAAGCAGTCCCGGCCGCATCTGGGTGCTGGCCGCGTCGAAGAATATCTCGTCATTCGGATCGGCGAGGGCCTCGTCGAGATCCGTCGTCCAGCGCTCGACCCCGTGCGCCCTGGCGAGCGCCTCGACCTTGTCGGGATTGCGCCCGACGATGACCGGGTCGGGCACCAGACGCGTGCCGTCCGTCAGTTCGAGCCCGCCCTGCTCGCGGATGGCAAGAACCGAGCGGATCAGGTGCTGATTCATACCCATCCGCCCGGTGACGCCGTGCATGATGATGCCAATTCGCCGTGTCTTCACCTGTTTTTCCTCCCTTTCCGGTCCGACCTCATTTAAGTTACCAACTAGTAGGTAGTAGCAGAGATCGCGTCAATCCCCGGACCTAAGCAGCACGTCGGATGCGCCGAAGCCTGGCCGGTCGAGAGAACCGATGCGCACGCCTCCGGCCCGGATCGCCAGCGCAGGCCGGCCTCCCCGTAGTTCGAAAATGTCATCATGTGCGGCGAGCATCGCCGCACATTCCGGTTCGCTCGCGCCCTGCATGCCGCCTGCGAAATGATGTCCGTTGCGTTCGACGTCCCGGACACCGCAGACAGCCGCCATCGCCGTATCTTGGGTCCAGCAGAGGCCCGGCTGACAGGTGAGATCCTCCGCCGTCAGGATCGCGCCGGCCGCCCGGGCCCGGGCCATGTTGACCAGCGCGCGCAACACCCCCTTGCAGCTCTTGATCGAGGTTCCTGCCCAGCCGAGGTCCAGTGCGCGCGGAAATACGTCACGGTGGTCGTCGCTCTCATCGATGACCATCGGCACGCCGAAATCCACCGGGGCGTTCAGCGCGGTCTCGCGAGCGAAAGGCTGTTCGAAGAAACGAACCGCCCCGGCGAGATCGGAAAGCGAGTCCGACGAGAGTTGCTCCAGCAGTGCGCGAAATGCGTCGGCAGTGTATTGCTCGTTGGCATCCAGTGTCACCCCGCCCTGCATCCGGCCGGCCAAGACGGACTGCAGGTCGGTCAGCCGCCGCGCGTCCGCGTCGGGATCGCCTTTCAGCTTGATCTTCCAAGCCCGGATTCCGGTCTCTTCGGCAACCTCGGCCACAGTCACGGGCAAGCCGTCCCGGGGAGCGCCCGTACCCCGCTCGACGAGGGGTGCGTCGAAGCCGATCGTGTGGCGCAGCGCGATCCGTGCGGGCGGTCCGATCCCGCTCATCGCCGCGTCGAAGACGTCCTTCGACAGCCCCTGCGGCAAGTCGTGCGACAGGCCAAAAAGATCGGCCTCCGCCGCGCGCCAGAATGGCATGTCGGCGGCGCGGCAGACCGCGTCGATCAGCGCCATTTCGACAAGAGCAGGTCCGAACCCGGCAGCCAATGCCGGCGTACCCTCCGACAGTCGACCAGGCGTTTCTGCCCGGATCCCACTGGACAGCGCGGCGACGGTGCCCTGCATACCGCGCCCCACCGAGGCAGCAGCCTCGCAGGCGCGGCGAAGCTCTTCGATCGTCTCTTCGTTGGACAGGCCCGCGCGCTTGTCGAACCAGCGCGGCACCATGAGCTGCGCCGAAATGCCAGGCACCACCTGGTCGCGCACCTCCACGGTCACCCTGCAGTAGATCTCGGCCGTCTCGCGCACTTCCGTGCTTCCGAACTGGAATGGCAGGCGCATCGTCACAGGGCGCTCCGAGAGCCGGATGTCGCGGAGTCTCAGGCTCGGGGCATTGCTCATCCCAGCCCCCTCTCGCAGGCGCGCAGCGTGGCGGCGGCGACGCCGGCTGTAACCGTCGCGTCGACTATCGTGCGGAACGGCTCGACCCCGACGGGCGCCTCCCATCCCGTTTCGATCAAGGCCGCGACGATGTCGTGGAACGGATCCTCACCCATCCCGGGCCCACCGCGATTGGTGTCGTTGGCATGGATATGACCGATCTTGCCCGACGGGATCCAATTGCGGATGAGATCGGCGACCGGCGGTTCCACCCGCCCGGCCGCGCTGCAATCAATCATCGTACGGAACGCCGGCCGGTCGATTGCATCCACCAGCCGGACACCTTCCTCGACCGTGTTCACGACCGCGGTCTCGGCGGTCGCCAGCGGCTCGATGCAGTAAGTTACTCCGCGGCTTGCGGCCCGGTCGGCGACGGGCGCGAAAAGCCTGGCGAGATCGTCCAGAAGGTCCTCGTCCGAGATGCCCTCGGGCCGAACCCGCTGCTGGGGCGACCCGTGCACCAGCACCGAACCGCCGAGATCCGCGCAGAGATCGACCAGATCACAAAGTACCCCGCGGGTTTCGCTCCGCACCCGGCGGTCGGTAATCGAGAGATCCGGATAGCCGGTCAGAAGCCAGTGCAGCCCGGTCACGCGCACCCCCGCACCTTCGATCATGCGGCGGATCTCGGCGCGTTCGCCGGGTCCGAGCCGATGTGGCGCCTCGCCTAGCGTCGAGGGCGCCAGCTCCAATCCGGCATAGCCCAGCTCCCGGGCCACTTCGCATTGCCGATGCAGGCTCAGCCCGTCGGCATGCAGGAGTTCGTTACACAGAGTCAGTTCAAGCATTTTTCGTCCGCCTGCCGCGTCCAATCAATCGCGAAAGCCCCCTCCGGACGAAAGGCAAGTTCAGCATGACAGAAATCAAGATCAGCGCCGCGAAGCCGGCCGACACCGGACGGGTGAAGAACGGCGTCAGGTCGCCATCGCTCAGCGTGAGCCCGCGCCGCAGGCTCTTGTCCAGAAGGTCGCCCAGGATGATTCCCAGGACTAGCGGCGCCATCGGATACTTCATCTGGCGCAGCACGAACCCCAGCAAGCCGAAACCGACCATGATCACGATGTCGAAGATCCGCTGGCTCAGTGCGTAGGTGCCGATAACGCAGAGCGTGAACACGACCGGCATCAGGTAGGCGTAGGGCACCTTGAGCACCAGGATGAAGACACGCGTCAGCGCCAGTCCATAGATCCCCATCGCGATCGTCGCCAGCACCAGCATTGCCGCGACCGAGCTGATGAATTCCGGCTGTTCGATCATGATCAGCGGACCGGGACGGATGCCGTGGATGAAGAAGGCCGCGATCAACACGGCGGCTGAGGCCGACCCGGGCACGGCCAGCGTGATCGCCGGGATCAGCGAGCCCGGAACCACCGCGGAGTTACCCGTTTCGGCGGCGGCTAGCCCCTCGTAGCTGCCGGAGCCGTATTTGTCGGGCTCCTTGCTGGTGCGGCGCGCGGCGGCATAGGAGGCCCAGGCACCGATATCCTCGCCGACGCCGGGAATGATGCCGACGAGCGTGCCGATGATCCCCGACCGGATCGAAATCCACTTGAACCGCCAAAGGTCAAGAAGGCGCGGGATCGTCCGGTCGCTCTTGTCCTTCGTCGAGGCGAGTACGCCTCTGCGGTTCCACATCGCCGTCAGAACCTCGGCGAAACCGAACGCCCCGACCATCGCGGGGATCAGCGCAATGCCCGCGTTCAGGTCGTCGATGCCGAAGGAGAACCGGACATGGGCGTGAAGCCCTTCGGACCCGACCATCGCAGCCATCAGGCCGAGAATGCCGGCGATGTAGCCCTTGAGCGGCGTCGTGTCCGCAGTCAGCTGGCCCGAGATGACGATGCCGAAGACCGCGAGCCAGAAGAACTCGAAACTGCCGAAATTCATCGCCGCCTCGGCCAGCGGCGGGGCGATCATGACCAGCATCAGGATCGCGACCAGCGTTCCGATCACCGAGCCGGCGGTCGCGAGACCCATCGCGTAGCCGCCCTTTCCGGCGCGGGCGAGCGGATAGCCGTCGAGCGAGGTCGCCGCGGAGGCCGGAGTGCCGGGGATATTCAGCAGGATCGCACTGCGCGAACCGCCATAGATCGCTCCCACATACATGCATAGAAGCACGAGGATCGCGAGCTCGCTGTCGAGCGAGTAGGTCAGCGTCGTCATCAGCGCGACGCCCATCGTCGCGGTCAGACCCGGCAGGCTCCCGACGATGATCCCGACAAGCATCGACCACGCCACGTGGAACAATGTCATCGGCGTCAGCAGCGCCCACAGTGAGGCTCCGAGATCAACCAGTCCGCTCATGGCAACCTGACCAGAAATGCTTGTTCGAAGAGAATGGAAACACCGAAAGCGACGGCGAACCCCAGGACGAGCGCACCTCCGATGGCCAGCGCACGCGCCTTCTGTTCGGCCCGCTCCGGCCATGTGAAGATCAATGCGAATACGCTGACGAAAACGGCGGTGGCCCAGAAGAACGGCAACCAGCCGACAAGGACCAGGGCGTAGACCACGCAACTCACTCCGGTGAGCGCGAGGCGCAGCCAGGAGCCGTCCGCCATGAATTCGCGCGTGCCCCGCTCGGGATCCTTCGTGGTCGAATACCAGAGCAGCACCGCACAGATTGCAAGCAGTACGCCAAGGATAATAGGGACCAGGCCCGGGATCGATGCGGGATGGATGTTGCGCACCTCGAGCCGGTCCATCGTCCAGCCGCCGATCGCCATCGCCAGTCCAACGACGAACAGAACAACCGCGGTCACGCGATCCGCTGTCGCCATACGCATGTCTTGCTCCTGTGGAGGGCATGGCCGGAGAGCGGCAGGACCGCTCCCCGGCGGATCACTTACTCGGCGGCGCCCGTCTCGCAGTCGATTCCGATCTCGGAGGGATCGACGACGGCCTCACCGCGCTCGACCCGGGCGCAGGCCTCGGCAATCACCACGGGCATCGCCTTCGCCAAAGCGTCCTCGCCGTAGCTCGGATCGAAGATCGCGCCGCGATCGTTGGCATATTCCTGCAGTTCCGGGGCGTTCATCACGTGGTCTTTCCAAACCTGGTCCACGGTTTCATAGACCTCTTCCGGAGCGCCTTTCGGGATGAAGACCCCGAAATAGTCTTTTGCGACGTGGAAGTCCGGCATGAAGTCGGTAATCGGCGGTACCGGGTCAATTCCCTCGACCTCGAGCGGAGTGTCCGAGAACACCGTGAGCGAGCGCAGACGCCCGGCGCGGATCATCTCGGTCTGCTCCACGGCAAGCTGCGTCGTGGCGTCCACCTCGCCGCTCGCCGCGGCGATGACAGCCGGGTTGCCGCCGTCATAGGTGATCATCCGCGCGCCGGCCAATTCGCCGTCCGCCTCCTGCCTCAGCGCCGCCAAGGCCATGCCTCCCGACGAGTTCACGCCGGCGGTGCCGACCGTTACTTCGCCGTTCTTCATCGCGTCCAGAAGGCTCGGAAAAT
Organism: Psychromarinibacter sediminicola; assembly: GCF_029168335.1. Lineage (GTDB taxonomy): Bacteria > Pseudomonadota > Alphaproteobacteria > Rhodobacterales > Rhodobacteraceae > Psychromarinibacter > Psychromarinibacter sediminicola. Next base: position 9,593 of record NZ_JARGYC010000081.1, on the reverse strand, counting down.
CCTGATACTCTGTGTTCACGTTCACGCTGACCAGCGGAACGTTCGCAACGTGAAGATAGATCCGGTAATCCTCGATCGAGGTGTCGTCGATCAGGCCGGTCACGGTGTAGGTCGCATTGTTGGCAATCGCGTTCGCTGTCCAGGTATAGCCGTCGCGCGGTGCATCGAGCGCAGCCTTCGTGCCGGTCGAGCCGGACGCGCCAGGCTGGTTCACCACCACGATCTCGGTGCCGAGCGCTTCTTCCAGGATCGGCGCGATAACGCGCGTGACCTGGTCGGTCGACCCGCCCGCGGACCAGGGCACGATGATGTTGATCGGGCGGTCCGGCTGCCAGCTGTATTCGCTGTCCTGTGCCGCAACGGGACCGGCGAGAACCGCCATCATGGCCGCAATCGCAATGCTTTGGGGTGCCGTCATCTGGTATCTCCTCCCTAAGTTACCTACCAGTAGGTTACTTATGCGCCAGGGAACTGTCAAACACCTAAAAATTCGCCAAAACAGTTAGTTACGAGGGAATTGCGGGCGACGCAGGAACAGAGTTACGCGTACTGGTTCGAGGCGTCAGCTCACCACTGGCCGCTGTTACGTTAGTTCGCCCTGAGGTGCAGGTTGTATGTAGCCGACGTCAGACAGCCACGATCTCGCGCCAATCCGCCGTTGCCGTGGAGCGGAACACCTTCAACGTTCTGCGGGAGATCAAATGGCGCTGGAGGTTGAAGTGATTGGAAATTGCGGAGTGGGAGGCGAGGAAGCGCTGTGCGGCGCCGGGTGACTTGAAGCGGATCTGTTTCCGCTCTCGGCGTCGGGTTGGCTGATGTGAAACCTCCGCTCGGTTGTTCGAGCGTCCGCCCGTCACGTGCCGGTCTTGCTTCGTCGTCGACGGCGCGCCACAGGTAGACGGTCTTGCCGCCGATTCTAAGAAAGACTTCATCCAGGTGCCATCGATCCGAAGGTCTTGGTCGGCGCTGACGGACCCGCTCGGCGTGGATGCCGCCGAACTTGTGCACCCATCGCCGGACGGTTTCGTCGGACACGTCGATGCCGCGGTCGGCGAGCATGTCCTCAACGTCGCGGTAGCTCAGCGCAGACCGGAAATAGAGCCAGGCGGCGTGCTGGATGATCGCTGGTGGAAACCGGTGGCGAGCGTATGTGAGGGGGCGCATAACGATGTTTACCGTCAGGCCACCGCGTTCACCACCCGGTTAACGTGACAGTACCTCTTGTCGAGGTGGCATCGCCACCGCCTCAAACGCGTCCCGCCCGCGGCTCTCCGTGAACCGCGGGCACGTGCGGGTCGTGCGGTGCGGCTGTTTAGGTCTTCAGGGGCGCTCACCGGGCGTCGCAAACCGAAATGCGCCGGCCCCGTTCTCGGTCTCCCAGACCCCGAGGTCGACGGCGCGCCCGTCCTTGAAGGCGACGTAGCTCTGGCCGGCGTAGTAGCGCAGCGCCTGCAGATCCGCCCCCACCTCCTCGGCGTTCTCGAAGGACAGGAACATCCAGAGACGGCCTTCGCCGTCACGCTCCACCCAAAGCCGTGTCCTGCCTTGGCCGGCAATCGCCGGCTCGGGCCCCAGATGCGCCGGTCGCTCGGCCGCCACGTCGTCGGCAGGCCCGGCAATGACCGTAGCCGGGCCGTCGTCGCCCGGGCCCGCTCCGGCGGGCTCCCAGGAAAGCCGCGGCAGGCCGGTCGCCGGGCCGAGGAGCGCGGCGATGGCATCGGCCCGTGCGCCGAGCGGCGCGGCGGCGATCGCCCGGATCGCGCCCGTGCCCCCACCGAGCGGAGGATCGGCGCAAGTTCGCCGTCGAGCGGGCGGCGCGCCAGGTCGAAGTCCGGGTCGAGGCGGACGGTGCGCGGCCGCGCGGCCAACAGAATGTCGACGCTCTCCCGCTCTTCGGACAGTTCTACGATCCGGTGTTCGGGCCCGCTCGGCAGCGCGAATACCAGCGGCACGCGCAACCGGTATGCCGGGCTCTCCTGCCGCAGGGACAGGGAGGCCACCGTGCCATCCGCCGTCTCCCGCAACGCGGCCTCGACGATCTCAACCCTTGGCAAACCCGCACGCGAGATCCATTGATCGAAGAACCACCCGAGTTCGCGCCCCGCGCCTTCCTCGAACGCGGCCCGCAGATCGGCCCATCCCGCGATCCGGTTGCGGTTGCGATCGTAAAAGCCCCGTATGCCCGCGCCAAACGGCCCCGGCCCCACCTCGTCCCGCAGCATGTGGAAGACGAGCGCGGCCTTGCCGTATCCTTCGCTTTGGTCTCCCGCGTGGGATGACGCGCGAAAGGCAGCCAGCGGCCGCATCTGCGCGTCCGAAAGCCGCGCCAGGTCGCGTATCCAGCCGATCCGCATGTCGCGGGCCGCCTCGTCTCCGCGGTCTTCCGCCAGGGCGTAATCGGCCTGGAAGGTCGTCAGCCCTTCCGCCCAGTTCCCGGTGTCGAAATCGACACCCACGGCGTTGCCCCACCAGCTGTGCAGAACCTCGTGGGCAAGCGAGCGTCCGGTCATGTAGGGATGGGCAAGGATGTCCCCGCTGACATAGGTCAGCCCGGCGAAGCCAAGTCCCACCGGGATCGGCGCCGACACCACCGAGAACCCGCCATACGGGTAGTCGCCCACCTCGGACTCGTAGCGGTCGAGATAGCGGGCAAGGGCCTCGAAGTACCGACCGGACAGATCGGCGTCGGCTTGCTCGAAGTAGGTTCGCAACTCCAGGTCGCCGTGCACGGTCTCGTCCGGGACGTAAGGCCCCAGGAACAGACCGACGTCGCGCGCGCGGCCAGTGAAGACGTGCCTGGTCTCGCGGCGGCCGTCCGTCACGGCATCGGACAAGAGCGTACCGGTTGCCGCGACCCGTTGAGAGGCGGAAACGGTTACGGTGATGTCGTGGTCACGTATCTCGACGTCATCGACGGGGAACCAGGCCGCGCCGACCAGGTAGGTCGCCTCCGTGCTCCAGGCGACGGCGGCCGGGGGCTGCTGCGGGGCGGGCAGTTGACCGGAGACGGAACCGCGGAGATCCATGTTCCGGTGCGCCTCCGCACCAAGCGTGCCGTCCTTGACGGCATCGGCCAGGTCCTCGCCCCCTGTCACAAGCTCCACGTCGTCGATGACAAGCCACTCGGCGCCGGGAAGAACCACGTCGCCTTGCGGCGCCTCGAGCACCGCCTCGGCGACAAACGCCCCCGTCGCGGCGTCGATTTCAACGTTGGCGGACAGGTCGGGCGCGTTGCGCTGGGCATAAACCGGCGCCGAGATCACCGGCAATGCGACGGCCAGGAAAACGCGGACAACAGCGCGAAAGACCGCCGTGCCGTCGTCGCCTCTTATCGGTCGCATCGCAGCATCCCTCCGCCAGCCCCGGACCCGGCGATGCCGGTTTCTTAGTCGGGAAGATATCTTGCCCGGCCGACAAGGAAAGCCCGCAGCCGGACGGCCCGGGTCCGTCTCTCCGGGCGCCGGCCCGCCAACCGGCGCTTTCCCTGCTACCCGCCGTCCCCCCGGGTGCCGGGGCCGAGTATGCCTTGTTCGATCAGCGCGTCGATCTCTGCGTCGCTCAGTCCGGCGTCGAGAAGCGACGCCCGTCCGTCGGCGCCAAGCTCCGGCACCGGGTGATGCACATGAAGCGGCGTTTCGGAGAACTTCATCGGAAACCCGGTCATCGCGATCTCGCCGCGGCCCTCGTGCGGAATCCGCAGCACCATCTCCTGGGCCGCGACCTGTGGATCGGCCAGCGCCTCGGTCATCGACTGAACCCGCCCGCACGGCACCCCCGCACGGTTCAGCCGCGCGATCCAGTCGTCCTGCGTGCCGCCGGCGAGGGCTTCGTTGATCATGGCGTTCAGGTCGGCGCGGTTCGCCAGGCGCGCCTCGTTATTCTCGAACCGCGGATCGGACAGCAGGTGTTCGAGGCCGATTTCCCGCAGGAATCGCCGCACGATGACCTCGGTCGACGGCGCGACCGCGATATCCCCGTCGGCCGCGCGGAACAGCCCGTAGGGAGACGCGATCGGGTGGTCGTTCCCCGTCGGCACCGGGTCGCGGCCCGTCGCCAGAGCGTTGGACGACAGGTAGGCCATCATCGAAAGCATCGACATCATCATCGACGCCTCGACCCGCTGGACAGGCCCGCCGTTCTCTCGGCTTCGCAGGGCCGACACGGCAGCGAGCGCGGCATAGAGCCCGGCAACGAGGTCGGTGATGGGCGGGGCCGTGCGCAGCGGGCCGGTTTCGGGCGTTCCGTTCGTGGCCATGTAGCCGGACATGGCCTGCGCGATGAAATCGAACGCGGGCCGGTCGGCATAGGGGCCGGTGCTGCCATAGCCGTTCACGCTCACCACGATCAGGCCGGGGTTGATCTCGCGAAGCCGCGCCGCCGTCAGCCCCATGCCTTCGAGAACCCCGGGGCGAAAGTTCTCCGTCAGGATGTCGGCGTCGGAGAGAAGCCTTTCGAGCACGGCGATACCCTTGGGATCCCGCAGGTTCAGTTCGATGGATTTCTTGTTTCGGTTGAATGCCGCGAAATACCACGAGAGGCCGCCGACGTCGTGGCCCTGCTGTCGCACGGGATCGCCGCCCGGGGCCTCGATCTTGACGACATCGGCCCCGAGATCGCCCAGCAGCATGGAACAGAACGGGCCGGACAGGATGCGCGTCAGGTCGACGACACGGACGCCGGAAAGGGGAAGCGCCGTCATCCTGCCGCCGTCGTCGTGAGTTCGGGGTCATGCCGCTTCAGCCTGGGACCGGACTTGATGACCTGCCCGGGCAGCTCGCGGCCGATCACCGATTGCGCCAGCAGCGCCGCGTCGATCAGGCGGTCGAGGTCGACGCCGGTGGCGTAACCGCTTTCCTGCAGCAGGTAGACGAGGTCCTCGGTGCAGATATTGCCGGTGGCGCCGGCCGCGAAGGGGCAGCCGCCCAGCCCGCCGACGGCGGCGTCGTAGTGGGTCACACCCTCGGCCAGCCCGGTCATGACGCAGGCGAGCCCCACGCCGCGCGTGTTGTGGAAATGCAGGTGGATGTCGAGCCCGGGCGCGGCGTCGCGGATGGCTCGGACCGCGGCGCGCACCGTCAGCGGCGTCGCCATGCCCGTGGTGTCGCCGAGCGAGACGCTTTCGGCGCCGAGCTCCTGGTAGCGGCGGGCGATGCGGGCGACCTGCTCGGCCGGGACGACACCCTCGAACGGGCAGCCGAAGGCAGTGGCGATGCCGCCCTCGACGGCGATACCGGCGGTCTTCAGGCGGTCGAACACGGCCTCGAATTCCGTCAGCGACTGGTCGATGGGGCGGTTTACGTTCTTGAGGTTATGCGTCTCGGAAGCGGAGACCACGGTATGCACCGCGTCGAGCGCGCAATTCGCAGCCCGCTCCGCCCCGCGCAGGTTGGGAACGAGGGCCGTGACCCACGCCCCGTCCGGCCGGTCGATCCCGGCCAGTACGTCCTCGGCGTCGGCAAGTTGCGGCACGGCGCGCGGGCTGACGAAGGAGGTCACCTGCATGTGCCGCAGCCCGCTGGCGAAGAGGGCGTTCGCGATCTCGATCTTCTTTTCCGTCGGGATGAAGGTCTTCTCGTTCTGGAAGCCGTCGCGGGGGCCGACTTCGCAGACTGTGATCGGGCGGCCTTCGGGCACGGGCGCGGTGCTGGACATGGGGCTTTGGTCCTTTCGACAAGATCCGGGTCGGCCGCGATCGGCGGTCCGCCCGGTGCATTGGGCCTCTGAATGGCAAAAACGGGCGGGAGTCCACAAGGGCCGGGTTTGCTCTTCGCGCTGGTGGCGGGTCGTGGTCCGCGCCCCGTCACGGCGCAACGATGCGTCTCGACCGGGGGCACCGGGGCTAAGGATTTGCGTTCCATACGGATTGCCCGGAGGCCGGCCCGGCGCCCGGGCCGCTGCGACCGGCGAGCCGTGGTCCGCGCCCTGGCCCGTCCATTTCCCATTACTGACAGCCTGCTTGCAAACCGGCCCGACATGTTTTTTCCTCTCAGCGCACTTCAGGGAGGAGTACGCATGAAAATCTTAACACCCACCTCGGCCGCTTTCGGCATCGTCATGGCCGTCGGCATGACGGTCAGCGCCCCGGCGTCGGCCGCCGAATGCATCGCGCCGTCGAACCCCGGCGGCGGCTGGGATTTCACCTGCCGCACCATCGGCCGCATCCTGTCCGAGCTCGACCTCGTCGAGGGCAACGTGCAGGTCACCAACATGCCCGGCGGCGTCGGCGCGGTGACCTACGCGATGGTCGTCAACGAGCGGCCCGACGACCCCGAGCTGATCGTGGCCACCTCGACGGTGGGCATCACCCAGATCGCCCAGGGCCGCTACCCCGCCCCGGTCGACGCGGTGCGTTACCTCGCCATGCTCGGCGCGGACGTGGGCGTGATCGCCGTGGACGACGACAGCCCCATTGAATCGCTGGACCAGCTGACCGAGATCATGGCCAACGAGCCCGGCTCCATCGTGACGGCCGGCTCCTCGGGGGCCGGTGGCTGGGACCACATCCGCCTGCTGATGGTGGCCCGCGAGGGCGGCCTCGACGATCTGAACGCGATGCGCTGGGTGCAGTTCGACGGCGGCACCGACGCCGTGACGCAGATGATGGGCGGCCAGATCGACGTCGTCTCGACCGACATGGGCGAGATCGCGGGCTTCGTGGAATCCGGCGACATCCGCATTCTCGCGGCGCTGTCGGACGAGCCGATCCCGGCCTTCCCCGATATCCCGACCGCCAAGTCGCAGGGCATCGACGTGACCGGCTACAACTGGCGCGGGCTCTATACCGGCGGCGAGGTCTCGGACGAGGAATACGACGAGTGGGTCTCCGACCTCGAGACGCTCTACAACTCCGAGGAATGGCAGACGGCCGCGGTCGAATCCGGCCTGATCCCGATCTGGCGGGGCGGCGAGGAGTTCTCGGACTTCGTGGTGTCCGAGGCCGCGGTGATGGAAGAGATCTCGCGCGATATCGGCGTGATTGAATGAGTGTAAGGCTGGCGGGCGTCGCGATCTTCATGATCGCGGCGCTCTTCACCTGGTACGGCCGCGGTTACACCGCGAGTTTCGGGGACGTACTCGGGCCGGGTGTCTTCCCGGTGATCGTCGGTATTCCCGCCATGATCCTGTCCGCCTCGCTGGTCGTCTTCCCGAGCGGACAGGTGGAATGGCCCGAGCGGCCCTACCTTGTACGGCAGCTTGCCGCGCTCGCGATCCTCGCCGGCTACGCCTGGCTGCTGGGCCCGCTGGGCTTTCCGCTCGCGACGTTCGGTCTGATCGTGGGCATCGGCATCGTCCTGGGCGGCGCCCCGCTCAAGGCGGTGATCCTCGGAGCTTTGTTCGCCCCCGCGCTGTGGGCGCTTTTCGACCAGGTGCTCGGCCTTCCGCTGGCCGTCCTGGGCGACTGGTTCGGCTGACGCACGGGACGGGGTTTATCCATGGAATCGTTTCTGTTCCTCGCCGACGGGTTCGCGGTTGCGCTCACGCCGCTGAACATCGCGCTGCTCCTGCTCGGCTGCTTCACGGGCACCCTGATCGGTGCCCTGCCCGGCCTCGGCCCGGTCAACGGCGTCGCGATCCTCATCCCGCTGACCTTCGCGTTCGGCTTCGACGCGACCTCGTCGCTGATCCTGCTGTCGGCGGTCTATTTCGGCTGCATGTACGGCGGACGCATCAGTTCGATCCTGCTGAACATCCCGGGCGACGAACCGGCCGTGATGACCACGCTCGACGGCTACCCCATGGCCAAGCAGGGCAAGGCGGCGGACGCGCTGGCCATATCCGGCGTGGCGAGTTTCTTCGGCGCGACCGTGGCGGTGGTCGGCCTGACGCTCTTCGCGCCGCTTCTGGCCGGACTGGCGATCTATTTCGGACCCGCGGACTACTTCGCGCTTTACATTCTTGCCTTCGTCACCATCGGCGGGATCGCCGGCGTCGATCCGCGCAAGACGCTGCTGTCGGCCCTGATCGGGCTGATGATCGCGACGGCCGGGCTCGACCCGATCTCGGGGATCCCGCGCTTCACCTTCGACAACTACCATCTTTACGACGGGGTGGATGCCATCGTGGCCCTGGTCGGCCTGTTCGCGATCTCCGAGATCCTCATGCTGCTTGAGAAGGCGGCGAAGGACCGCGCCGCGCCGATCGGGCTCGACAGCTGGCTGCCGAGCGTGCGGGCGATCTGGTCGACGCGCTGGGCCGTCGTGCGCGGCTCGATCGTGGGGTTCATCGCGGGCGTGCTGCCCGGTGCCGGGGCCTCGCTCGGCTCGGTCATGTCCTACTCCATGGAGAAACAGGCCAGCGACAAGAACGGCACCTTCGGCAAGGGCGACCCGCGGGGCGTCGCGGCGCCCGAAGCCGGCAACAACGCGGCCTCGGGCGGGGCGCTGATCCCGATGCTGTCGCTGGGCGTGCCAGGGTCGGGCACCACCGCCGTGATGCTCGCCATGCTGATCTCGCTGAACGTTCAGCCCGGCCCGCTCCTGTTCGAACGCCAGCCCGACCTGGTCTGGGGCCTGGTGGCTTCGCTCTACCTCGGCAACGTGGCGCTGCTGATCCTCAACCTCCCGATGATCGGCCTGTTCAGCCGGCTGATGATGGTCCCCACATGGGCGCTGATGCCAATCGTGGCGGCGGTCAGCTTCGTCGGTGTCTTCTCGATCTCGAACTCGATCTTCGACCTGGAACTGATGATCATGTTCGGTGTGCTCGGATACCTGCTCCGCAAGCTCGATATCAGCCTGGTCCCGCTCGTCCTTGGCCTGCTGCTCGGCGGCGACATGGAGCGCAACCTGCGCCGCGCCTTGTCCATCTCGGACGGCGAATGGGGCGTTCTGCTCGAAAGCCCCATCTCCCTCACGCTCTACGCGCTGACGGCGGTCTTCCTGGGCCTGTCGGTATGGCTCGCCCGCCGGGACCGCAAACGCAGGCAGGCCCGCCTCACCGAGGGCTGACGGCGATTTGTGGAAGCTGTCAGATCGATGAGAGTGCCGAACCGGTGCCACCAGTACCGGACCGCGTCGTGGCTGACGTCGACCCCGCGTTCGTGCAGCAGGTCTACCACGTTCCGCAGCGAAAGCGGGAAGCGGACATACATCATCGCCGCGAGACGGACGATCTCGCGCGACGTCTTGAAGTACCTGAATGGACAAGGTCAGGTCATGGCCGGACGCTACCCGACGCCCCTGCCCCGCCTCAAGTCGAGTTCCTTCGACACCGCCCCAAATGTTGCTCCGGATGGTCTCCCATGAACGCCTCCAATCTCGACATGGAGGCGTCATCCCAGATCAGCGGCACGGGAAGTAGGCGGGGTGCTCGCATCGCTTACGCTACACCACTTCCCGGGACATCATCTCGTATTGAGGATCGGCCGAAGTGGTCCTCGCAGTGACTTGCCCCCCAAGGCTCCTCCCTATTCATAGCCACACTCTGCGGGTCTGCCCGGTCACGACGCCGCGCAGGGAGCCGAGATGACGGTCCCCCTCGAGCGGTCAGCGACCACACTCTAGAGCTTCGTGCGTTTAATCGTGGGCATATCCTGCGGCCTTGAAGTAGTTCCAGCATTCGTCGGGTTCGAAGAGATCGCAGATGTCGCCGAC
>NZ_JARGYC010000080.1 GCF_029168335.1 Psychromarinibacter sediminicola | reverse complement strand
GTACGTCGCCATCCATGAGACACCTCCTGCTGTGCAGGTGTCACCTCGGACGAAAAGGTGCCTCAAACAACGAGGGTGATGGCCCGGCGCTTACCGAAGAGCTGGCCGCGCAGGTGGTCGAGAAACCGCCCAGCCGCCAGCATCGGGCCCATGGTGTGCGAAGATGACGGGCCAATACCGATCTTGAATATGTCGAATACCGAGACGAACACAGGATCTCCCCCGATCACTCTCCTGCTGCGTCAGCCCGCGAGCGGAACGTAGGCCTCCTCGAGCCCGAAGGCTTCGGGGCCAAACTGCTTCAGCGCGGCGGGGGTGCGCATGATCGGCGGCACGCCGACCGCCACGACCGCCACGCGCTGGCCGTAGCGCAGGGTCTCGTTGGTGATAGGCACCGCCGTCTCGGCATCGAGCACCGTGATGATGTCTGGCACCACTGCGAGCAGCGCGCCATCGGCCTTGGCGCAGAGGTTCTCGTTCTGGAAGGTGATGGTGCAATGCGCGCCGGTCCCGCTGTCGGGCGCGATGGTCACGGCGCCGAGCGTGAAACCGCGGCTGGTCTGCCGGTCGAGATCGACGACCTTGCCGGAAAAGATGCGCTTGGCCCTGCCGTAGCTCGTGGTCGCGATGAAGGCCTCGAGTTCCTCGAAGGGATCGTGCTTCTCGCGGCGCGAGGTGCGGATGATCCGTCCGATGCTGCGGGCAAGGCTAAGCGTGTGCTTCACCGAGGCACGCTTTACCTCTGCCCCCGACATCGGATAATTGGCGAAATACGCGGTGCCGCCCATGCGGATCGTGATGCCTCGGGCGATCCACTCCATGCGGTGGTTGTCCTCGGTGCGGATGGTAGCGAAATCGCCCTTCTCGTCGGCGATCCCCAAAGGCGTACCCGCCACGCCCTCGATGGCGAAGGTCTCCATCTGCAGCTCGGGAAAGGCGCGGCCCTGGCCGTCCGCGTCGACCACGGGAACGCCGAGACGCGCGCCGACGAAGAGGGGGATGGTCGAGTTGATCCCGCCGACCTCGGTGGGCATGGTCGCGGCGGCCTTTCGGCCGAGCGCCGCCTCGACTGCGCGCAGCGCCAGGATTGGTTCCTCGCCGGAGGGGATCTTCTCCAGGAGGACGGTAGGCGCGCCCATCATCGCGGTCGGGATGACGAGGTCGTCGTCAGGCAGATGGTCGGGATCGAGGATCTCGATCCGGCGCCCCGCCATGAGTTCCTCCTTGACCATCAAGCCGCCAATATAGGGATCGCCCCCGCCGCCTGCGCCCAGAAAGGCCGCGCCCGTGCAAAGATCATCGACGTCTTCCAGCTTCAGTTCCATTGCTCGTCATCCTTCAAACGGGCAGATCGCCGACCGCCTTGACGCGGAGGCGCGAGGGGTTTCCGGGCAGGTAGCTGATCGGCACCTGCTCGACCTCGATGATTTCCACGCTTTCCGCGATGGCGCCGGCCGCGACTGCGTTGCGGCAAGCCTCGGAGCGGGCGTCGTCGAGGATCCGCTCGCGGTTGGCCTCGGTGATGGCGATGACGCGCTCGACCTCACCGGCGACCTGCGCAATCGCGGCTCCGACCGCGTTGGCCACCGAAGAATACTCAGGCCGTAGTACCTCCAAGGCGCTTTCCACGTGCCAGTCGACCAGAATGGAGCCGCCGCCGACAACCAGAAGCGGGAGATCCCGCGCCTCGGTCTTCATGCGTTCCACGTTGCTTCCTATCAGGCGCTGCATCTCGGCACGCGCGGCGCGGATGGTCGCGGCGTCGACCGCGGTCACGAGTGACGGATCACCGACCTCGGCCCAGCCGCCGGCCACCGCTATATCCGTGGCAGTCAGCGTATCGCCGCCGAAGCAGAGCGCGCGACGCGTCAGCTCGTAGCCCACGGAGTCTGGCCCGAGCCGCGTTCCGCCGTCCCGCACAATCGATCCGCCCCCGAGCCCCACTGCCAGCACATCGGGCATCCGAAAGTTGGTCTTGACGCCGCCCACATCCACGAAATGGGTGGACTGGCGCGGGAAGCCCTTGCGCAGCATGCCGATATCGGAGGTTGTGCCGCCAATGTCGACGACCATCGCGTCCGCGATTCCAGCCAGATGCACCGCGCCGCGCATTGAGTTCGTGGGCCCCGAGGCGAATGTCAGTACCGGGTAGCGCTCGACATCCTCCACCCGCATCAGCGTACCGTCGTTCTGGCTGATGAAGAGCGGCACGGCGAGCCCGAGCTCGTCGAGCGCGTTGCGGAAAGCAATCACTACCCGCACCGCCAGATCGGCCAGCGAGGCATTGATGATCGTCGAGTTCTCGCGCGGCAGCAGGCCGAACTGGCCGAGCTCCGAGCTGAGCGAGACGGCAATGCCCGGCGCCTCTGTCTGGATGATCTCTGCCGCGCGGCGCTCCATCTCGCCGTTCATCGGTGAAAATACCGACGTGACGGCTGCGGCCCTCAGGCCCTGCCTTGCCCACCCGCGGGCGGTCTCCGCCACGGCCGTTTCATCGAGCGGTGCGATTTCGCGCCCGTCAAACTCGTAGCCACCGCCGACCAGCCTGGTGTTCCGGCCGACCGCGTCGACGAGCTCGGCCGGCCAGTCGGTGAGCGGCGGGATCGCCGAAGTCGCCGGCAGGCACAGCCGGATCACGCCCACCGGCAGCAGCGCGCGGCGCTCGATTACCGCGTTTGTGAACTGGGTGGTACCGATCATCACGCAGTCGATGTCAGTTGGAGACGCGTTCGCGCTCGCCATCGCGGCCTTGATCGCGGCGACGATGCCGGACTGCACATCGAAGGTGGTCGGTGTCTTCTTCCAGCCGGCGACGCCCTGCGCCCCCATCACGACGGCATCGGTATTAGTGCCGCCCACGTCCACGCCGATCTTCATGGCTGTCGTCCTTCCCCCGGGATTAGCGCAGCACGACGCCGCTTTCCGGCCGCCAGTAGAGCGAGACGTCCGCGCCCGGGGGCAACTGAGCCAGATCGGGCCGGTTCGGCACCTCGACCGTCAGACGCTGTCCCATGGTCTCTACGAGATAGCGGCGCAGGGACCCCTGGTAGACTTCGTCCGCGACACGGCCCTTCAGCATCGGCGCCTCATCCGCGAAGACCGGCTCCAGACGGATCTGCTCGGGGCGCACGAGGAGTGCAACCTCCGCATCTGTCGGGCCCTCGGCTCCCGACACGGGCACAGCTGTATCTCCGATCGCCACGTGGTCTCGGCCCATCCGGCCCGAAAGCAGGTTCGACTCCCCGATGAACTCGGCGATGAACCGTGAGTTGGGGTGCTCGTAGATCTCGACCGGCGTACCAACCTGCAACACCTGCCCCTGGTTCATCACGGCGATCCGATCCGACATCGTCAGCGCCTCAGACTGGTCGTGCGTGACATAGATCGTGGTGATGCCAACCGATTTCTGGATGTTCTTGATCCAGAATTTCATCTCTTCGCGCATCTTCTTGTCTAGCGCCGAAAGGGGCTCGTCCAAAAGCAGGATTTCCGGTTCGATCACCAGCAGCCGTGCCAGCGCGACGCGCTGTTTCTGACCGCCGGAGAGCTCACGTTCGTAGCGCTCGCCGTAGCCGGAGAGACCCACCTGTTCGAGAGCAGCGTCGACCTTCCGTTTTATTATCGCACGATCCTCGCCACGCTCGACCAGCCCAAACGCGATGTTGTCGAAGACGTTCATGTGCGGAAAGATCGCGTAGTTCTGGAAGACTATACCGATGTCGCGGCCTTCCGGCGGCAGGTGTGTGATATCACGGCCATGGACATGGATCGCGCCGGTCGAGGGCGCAATGAAGCCCGCCAGCATCCGAAGGGTCGTCGACTTGCCGCAGCCCGAGGGCCCCAGAAGCGAGAAGAACTCGCCCTGCCTAACATCGAGATTCAGTTCCTCGACCGCAACGGTCCGGCCGAACGCCTTCGTCACGCCAAAGAATTCCACAAAGGACATCGAACTCCTCCAGTATTCTTCGACGGGCCGGCGCTGCCGGCCCGCCACTTCCCGTCAAAGACCGAAGATCTGGTTCAGCCGATCAGTGATCTCGAGCTTGTTCTCGACGAAAAAATCCCAGTCCGGCACCCAGAAGGCCTCCACCGCATCGGCGGTGTTCTCGACGCCTTCCTCGGCCAGCTGGTCGGTGATCTTCGCCTCCGAGTTGGTCGGCCGCCAGAGGAACTCATCTCCGAAGGCGTTCAGGAACTCGGGACTGAGCGTCCGGTTCAGCAGCGCGAAGGCCAGCTTCTTCTGCACCGGATCCGAGTAGCGGCTGATCGTCTTTGTCTGAGTCAGGATCGGCCGACTGTCCCAGAGCCAGACATCCATCGGCACACCCTTGCGCTTCAATGAGAGTGCCTCGCCTTCGATATGGACCGCGATGTCGACCTCGCCCCGCTCGATCAGCGAGAGCATGTTGAAGGTGAACTCGGAGATCTTCATCGGCATGGCGTCTTCCAGTGCCTGGAAGGCGGCCTGCATGTCGTACTGGTCCTCGCCGAACTCCTTCGCGGTCGCCATGAAGAAGGCATGCATCAGGCCGTTCTCGGTACCATAGGCGCCGCGCTTGTTAGAGAACCGCGGCTCCCAGAAGGCGCGGAAGTTGTCGACCGGACCGCCCTCTGTGTCGGTCCGATAAGCGTAGACGTAGGGCATGTAGGCCCAGGTGACGCCGGCGCCCGACGCGAAAGCGAAATCCCAGCAGTTGTCGGCGTTAGGGACGTTTTCGCGGATCTCTTCGACAGTCAGAAAGAAGTCGCCGGCCTGCTTGGTCTGTGTCAGGTTTGGCAGGTTCCAGTTGCAAATGTCGAAGACGGGGTTCTGCGCTCCTTGCGTCACGAATTTCGGGAACCAGGGGAACGAGCTGTCCCAGTTGACCGTGCAATTGAAGTCCTTCTCGAAGTCGTCAGTTAGCGCCTGCCGGACGAACTCCTCCCAGCCGCCGCCCCATTCGCCGACGTTCAGTGTCGCGCCTTCGGCGTCGAAGACGCCGCCGTCGTAGCTCACGTCCTGCGCCCAGGCATGATTGATGAAAGGCGTGGGCAAGATCGTCGCCGCTCCGAGGGCTGCACCGCCTTTCAGAAGCGTGCGTCGCGTGGGGGTCTGTCTTGTCCTTGTCATGATCGAGTCTCCCTGTTGGTTTCGGACATGCGGCGTTCAGTCTTGCTGACGTTCCAGAAGGCGTCGGATATTGACGAGCCGGTTCGTCAGAAGCACTGAGGCGGTCACGAGAGTGATGGCGAAGATCCCCGCTGCGGCCGCAGAGGGGTCGAACTTGTAGCGCAGCGAGTTGTACATCGCGATCGGCAGCGGCTCGGAGTTGGGCGCCGAGAGGAAGAGCGAGACCTCGAACTGCCCGAAGCTCACGATAAAGGCGAAGATCGAGCCGGCCTGGATGCCCTGGCCGATATTGGGCAGCGTCACCTTGCGGAAGGCGCGCCAGGGCGAGGCGCCGAGCGAGCGCGCCGCCTCCTCGAGCGAGACGTCGTAGGCGGCGAGCGCCGCGCCGACGGTGCCGATCACGTATGGCGTCGAATACAGGATGTGCCCGATCCAGAGTCCCCAGATCGTGCGCGAGATGCCCATGTTAGTGGCGATGAAGAACGCGAAGAGCGAGTAGCCTATCACCACGCCCGGCAGGACCACGGGCGAGAGGAAGAAGGCCCGCATCGCGTTCCGGCCCACCATCCGCGTCCGGCTGAGGAAAAGCGCGGCGGCGGTGCCGAGAACGGTCGCCACCACCATCGTCATCAGCGCGAGGCGGAAGGAGAAGAAGAAGGCAGAGAGGTATTTCTCGGACTGCAAGAAGGCGGCGATCCAGCGCAGGCTCAGCCCCTCGGGTGGAAAGGTCAGGAACTCACCCGCCGTCAGGCCGGCCAGCACCACGACGAAGATCGGAAACAGCATGTAGGCAAAGCCCGCGATCGCCAGGATCAGCATAGGAAGGGAAATGCGGCGTTCCATCAAGTCAGCCCTCCCGAGCGGCGGGTGCCCACCTTGAGATAGATCGCGACCGCGCCAGCGCTGAGCAGGAACAGGATCGCCGCGATGGTCGCGCCGAACTGGAAGCGGGCGCCTTCGGCGACCTGCTGGAAGATGTGGATCGGCAGAACCCCCACGCGGAACCCGCCCATCAGCGCCGGCACAATGTAGGACGAGATCGACAGCGCGAATACGAGGAGCGAGCCCGACAGGATCCCCGGCATGGACATCGGCAGCGTCACCCGGAAGAAGGCGCGCCGGCGCGACGCACCGAGCGAGCGCGCCGCTTCCTCGAGGCTGGGGTCGATGCCGCGGATGACACCCATCAGCGTGAGGATCATGAAGGGCAGGGAGAACTGGACCAGTCCCAGCACCACTCCGAGGAAATTGTACATCAGCTGAACCGGGTCTTCCGGCCCGATCAGGCCCAGGCCCATCAGCATCTGATTGATGAGCCCGTTGTCGCCGAGGATCACCATCATCCCATAAAGCCGGATGACCATGTCGAGTTGCATCGCCGCCAGGACGAGGATCAAGAGCGCGGTGTTCCGGCCCGGATGCTCTGTATTGGCGATAACGAAGGCCATCGGATAGGCGACGACGAGTGTCACCGCGGCCACCACCACCCCAAGCAGGACCGAACGCCCGGCCGCCATCAGGTAGTTCGAGCGGCTGAAGAAGCGCAGGTAGTTCTCGAGCGTGAACTCCGCCGTGACAGATACCTGCCCGATGGCAGGCGGGTTGAAGGAGGTGGCGAAGATCAGCCCTACCGGGATCACAAAGAAGATCACGAAGAAGATGATCAGCGGGACCACCAATAGCCACTTGAAATGGCTCTGCTGCAGTCCGAGCCTGCCAAGCCGCGGCGGGGCCTGGGTCGTCGCGGCTTCAGTCATTCGCCCTCTCCGGAATTGACCGCCGCCTCGAGCGCGGGCCAGCCGGAAAACCCGGCGACAGGCTTGCGCTCGGGCACGGGGTGGTCGCCTGCCTCCCGTTGCACCTCTCCCTTCACAACAGCGGCGGCGAGGCGGACCGCGTAAGGCAGCGGATCGATGACAGGCGCCCCATCCAGCGCCCTGGAGACCCCGGCGCCGAAGCCCAGCATCCCCGTGCAGCCGAAGACGATGGCATCGGCGCCGTCCTCCTCCAGCGCGGCGCGCGCTTCCCGGATACTGGCCAAGATGGCAGACTCCTTATCGCGGTCTAGCTCCAGCACCGGCACGCCGATACCTCGCACAGAGGCAAGATCGGCGGCGAGGCCGTGACGCCGGGCCAAGGACCGGAAGAGCGGAGCCTGCCGCTGCAAGACGGTCACGACGGAGAACCGCCCATGCTCCGCCGCGGCGGCAATCCCCGCCTCGCCACACCCAATCACCGGGATCGAGACGGCCTCGCGCGCCGCCTCGATCCCGGGGTCGAGCATGCAGTCGATCACCAGCGCGTCGGCGCCGTCCTGTTCGGCGCGGATCGCGGCATCGACAACTCCGGGCGCGGCCAGCACCTCATCTACCGCGGACTCGACCGAGGCCGGGCCCTTATCGAGAAAGCCTGAGGTCACCTCGCAGAGCCTGTCGATCGCCTCGTGAAGGGCGCTGTCATCCCGGAAGCCCTCCGAGATGATTGGCGTGATGATGTGAACTCGGCATGTGCTTCCCATCTTCCGGCAGCCCTTTCTGCTTCAAACGAGAATGCGGCAGAGCTCAGGTGCCCATCGACTACCCGATCGGGTGGTTAATGGTCGAGAAGCCCAGGATCGCGGGCGCGCTGGACGGCGCGGCCGCGGTTGTCGGCACCGAGATCACGGAAGATCTCCTTGAGATGGTATTTCACCGTGTTGGTGGTCACACCCATGATTCGCGCGATTTCCTTGTTGGAGTGGCCGACGGCCATAAGCTCCAGATACCGCCGGCGGAGATCGGCAGCGCCGGCTCGTCTCTGGCCCTTGCCTGCCCAGGCACTGGTCGCCCAATGGTGCATCATCTCGCTCAGGCGCCTTCGCTGCGCGGGTGTCGGTGGAACCGAGACGTGATCGCCGTCCAGCGCCGCCTGCACGATGACCGCCATTTCCGGGCCTTCGTCCAGGATGAACCGGCAGAAGGGCTGATCGCCGAGCAGCCGGATCGCGCTCAGAAGGCTCGACGTCGCGTCGACCCGGCTGCCGAGGCCCCAGTGGGCGGCGGCGGCGATGACCCGGAGCTTGGCGAGCGCCAGCAGCTGGCCGCGGCGGATCGCCAGATCCTCTGCCGGCGCGATGAACTCCAGCGCCTCTCGCGCACGCCGCGTCCGCACCATCAGTCGCGCTACCGCCACGAAGGTGGTCCCCTGCCGGAAGGCTAGGTCGTCGCTCTCCTCGAGGCGGGTGCGGTCGGTGGAGAGCCCGATCTCGGTCAGCAGCCGCGCCGCCGAGCGCGTCTCGTTCGAGAGAGTCAGCGCCCGGAGGCGCTCGATCTGCATCAGGCGGAAGAGCCGCGGCATGCCGCGGTCCCGGGCGATCTGCTCGCCGTGGGACAGCGCCTCCAGCGCGCCGGGCAGACCGGACTCGGAGAAGGCCAGCCGCGTGTTCACCCGGTAGGCGGCCGTGAGGATGTCGAACCAGGCATCCCTATGCTCGACGAGAGCGAAGGCCGTGGCGCAGAGCCTCGAGGCCTCATGAAGATCGTTTGCCTCGTAGGCGACCTCGGCTCGGAGGATCCGCGCCACCGCGATCAGCCATTGCGCCTGCCCCGGCATCTCGCTCAGGTTCTTCTCCATGCTCTGAAGCACCTCCCCCGCGCCGAGCAGATCGCCGCGCATGAGCCGGATCTGCGCAAGATGGGTATGCAGGTGCAGAGCGCCGAACTCGCCGTCTCCCTGCCTGTAGAGCTGGATCGCCTGTTCCGCGCATTTTTGCGCCTGGTCGAAATCCCCCATCTGGAGTGCGATGTTGCAGAGCAGATTGCTGGCCAGCGCCTTCCCAATGAAGTCATGGTCGGGCAGCTGCACCCGGGCCCCTTCCAGTCGCTCTACAGTCGCGTCGTCGAAGGGCCGGTCTTCGTAAACGGACAGGTGGATGTCGACGAGCACGAGGTCCGCGGCCAGCGTGCCGCCCGCCGAAGCTTCTGCCAAATCGTCGTGCCACAGGTCGAAATCGCGGCGGGCGCGGTCGATATCGCCGCTCTTCGCCTCCGCGAAAATGATGCCGAGGATGGCCTCTGGAAACCGCTGAACCGTATTCCTGTTGAGCCGATACGCGATCCCTCGCAAGTCCGAGGCAAATAGCATGAAGTAGCGCCAGCCACCGTGCGACTCGATGAGCTCAAGCGAAATCTGGGCGATATGTCCGCTCCCCCTGTTGCATCAACCAGCCTGCGCCGATCCTACGAAGGGCTTCCGAGATGCACCACTCCAAATCTAGCCGCGGTCTGACACACTCAAGCCGGCCTGAAGCGCCCCGACTTGCCCGGAGGGCTGTCCGTCGTCAGACAATCCTCTCCTCGGCCGAGTACTGCTTGCGCGTCTTGCGCCGGATACCCTTGACCAGCTTGTCAGCCGCATCTTTCGAGGTCCCGGATTTCTTGTTCATCTTCGCTCCTTGGTGGCTGCGATGAACCAGAAATCCTCCGCCACGAAAATCTCAAATCTGTCCCAAAGGCGCTGACGTCAGACAGGTATCACCTTCGGGCTGCCTCATGTGCTGGCATATGTGAGCGAGCCACCCCCGCTTCTTCGCGGCCTTATAAGCATGGGGATGGTCGCGTGCGAACTCAGCTCGGGTACTATATTTCTGGGCCTCTTCCTTGAGCCGTTCCTTGGTCCATTTTTCTCGGCCGTCGGGGTAACCGACAAATATCTCTGGCAACCAACCCTTCCTCTGGGCCCTTCTATATGCCGCGGGGTTCTCTTTCCTGAATTGGGACTTGTTGTTGTAGTTCGAGGCGAGTTTCTGGACCTGCTCGAAGGACATGGTTCCGGCCGTGGTCATGGGTCTGGTTCTCCTGCTTTCTAACCTGGGAAATTAGTATCAGGCTGAACCCAAATTTCCCACCCATTTTTCAATTTTTTTCCATTAACAACAATGGCTTAATCTGATGCTACCCCTAGGACTACCCCCCAAAAAAAGGTACGTATGGTGCAAGCCAAGCGGCGGGCCGGGGCCAAGCCCCTGCCTCTAGACCGAAGGCCCAAAGCCCGGACCCCGTCCGAAGTGTGCGTATCACGCAGTGAGCCACACAACAGGGAAGGTGTGTCCAAAATTCGAAACCGGACAAAATTTTGTCCACGCCACGACGGAAGGAAGCGAAAGATGGGATACGAAGTCAGCAAGGAAGCCAAGACGCTGGTCAACACGGCGAAAGGCGAGTTCGGCAAGGCCAGCGTGGCGCTGGTCAAGGCGGCCACGGGGTTGGCGCTGGCGCTGCAGAATGAGCGCGTTGCGGCGCTGGCCATTCCGGCGGCCCGGCGGCCCAAGATCGGCGAGATCAAGGAAGCGATCCGGGCCGAATTCGGGGGGCTGGAAAAGGAAGGCAACCGGCAGGCATACGACCTCTGCTCGCTCGCCTTCCGGGTCCACGCCAAGTTGGACAAGGAAGCGGAAAGCGTGCTTTCCGAAGCGGTCGCCAAAGGTGTCGATTGGACCGAGGGGCAGGTTTCGGCCCTCGCTGGGCGCCGCACGGTCGACGCTTGGAAAGCGTGGGTGATGGGCGAGAAGACCAAGCCGGTCGAGAAGCCGGCCGGCGAGAAGGTCATGGCCTATCTGGCCAAGCATGGCGAGAGCCTGACGGATGACGACATGGCCGCGCTGGCCAAGTGGGTTCGCGAGGAAACGGCCAAGCGCAAGCGGCTGGCCGAGGAAGTCGCGGAAGCCAACGCCGCCTAGGTGCTGTCTGCAATTGGGGGATTCCCAGATCGGGTGAAGTCTGATTCAAGATCGAAAACGGAGGCGGTCTTGAGCAGACGAACCCTGACGGACGCGCAATACGCGCGCATTCAACCCTTGCTTCTCGGTCGGAAGGACCAGCCCGGCAGAACGGGGGCAGACAACCGGCTGTTTGTCGATGCAGTGCTTTGGCTGGCGCGAACAGCGGCGCCTTGGCGCGACCTTCCGCCCGAATTCGGTAAGTGGACCGGGGTGCATGCCCGCTTTCGCAGATGGGCGATGTCGGGGATTTGGGAACGCATTTTCAACGCCTTATCCGATGACCCCGACTTCGAATACGTCCTGATCGACAGCACTATCTGTAAAGCCCACGCCGACGCGACGGGCGCAAGGGGGGGACTCAGGCTCAGGGGATCGGACGCTCGCGCGGCGGTTTGACGACGAAGATTCATGCCAGTGTCGATGCGCTCGGCCTTCCGGTCCGGCTGGTGCCGACCGCCGGGCACCGAGGCGATTGCCCGCAGGCAGCGGCCCTCGTCGAAGGGTTGAAGGGTGTCGGCCATGTCGTCGCCGACGCCGCCTACGATGCTGGCCGGCTGCGCGACCTGATCGCCGACGACCTCGGCGCCGAGGCTCAAATCCAGGCCAACCCGTCCCGCGCGATCAAGCCACCGCTCGATCCCGACCTCTACGCAGAGCGCCACAAGGTCGAGAATTTCTTTCAGCGGATCAAGCGGTTCCGACGGATCGCCCTGCGCTGCGAGAAGACGCTCACGAGCTACATGGGCTTCGTATACCTCGTCTCCGCACTCGTTTGGTTAAGATGATTGCAGACAGCGCCTAGGGCCGGCATCGTCCGATCCCGAACCCGATCCAGCCTCTGGGTCGGGTTCGAAGCCGTGCCCGATCCAGCTTCTGGGTCGGGTTCGAAGCCGTGCCTGCCTGGGCGCGCGTGCGGCAGACCCCACCCCCTGAGAACCGCGAGAGACCGGAATTTGCGATTTTTCCGGACAGGCGGAGTGTGTCCAAAATCCAGAGGAGGACAAAATTATGGCCATCCAAATCCAGCGCTTCACGAACGCCGCATGGCGCGTGGTTCTGACCCTGCCCACGCTGAACGCCAAGCAGGAACAGGCGATCCGCTCCGCGGATTTCCCCTGCCGGGCGATCGACTGCACCGCGGACCGGGTTCTGGTTCGCAACAATGCGGCCCGGGCGATCCCGAAGCCGATCCCGAACAAGGGCGTCGATCGCCCGATGAGCTTCTCTCCGGCGAAGATCCCCGAGATCGCGCCCCCGAGCCGCGTCATGCGGACCCGGGTCGAGGGCACCTACCCGACTTTCTCAGACACCTGAACCCGCGTGGCGTGGGAGCGAACCAGAGCCCGCCTCCGTGGTGGGTTCTGGTTCGCAAATACGGAGGAATTGGCCATGCAACTCTTGGTAGTGTTAACACTCTTCACTGCAACCAGCCTTTTGGTCGTCTTCGCCGATGAGACCACGCGGGTATCGGTTCGAACCGTTCTGCACCGGGTTCTGGTTCGGGCCGGTTTTTGCCAGGAATAGCGGGCTGCGCCCGCAACCTAGCGTAAGTCGTTGATTTTTCTAGCTTTTTAAGTTTCTTTTCTTTCTTTTTCTACTTCTTCCCCCTCTTTCCAGAAAGAGAGAAGAGAGAAGAGAGAAGAGAGAAGGGGATTAGAAAGTGACTTGGAGGAGAAGTTTGTTCGGCTTCCTCAGGGATTTTGTCGGATTCCGGAAAAATTGTTATTTTTCCAGAAATAGTAAGAAATCTAGATCTGAGAAAACGAAACATCCTCCAAGTCACTTTTGCTCGCCTTCACGAACCCGAACCGGCCTCCGACCTTTCGATTTCCGGCAATCACACTTGCCCCTGCCCCTGAGTTGGGGGCACTACTCCCCTACATCCGATGGAGGATCATATGGACGACCTAGAACAAACCAAACGCAAACTCTGCCAGTGCTACGGGACTACCAAAAGCGGCGAACGCTGCCGCGGTAAGGCTCCGCCACTGCACTTCACCTGTCTCCAGCATCGCGGCCAGGAGCCCGCCGTCCAAGAAAAACTTGGGTATGAGAAGCCCAAACTCACCCCTTTCATCATCCGATAGAGGATCATATGGACACGACAATCCTGCGTCTCCTCAGAGACGAGGCCTGTGCATGGTGGGCCAACACGACCCCGAAGCATATCCGCGACTCTGTACGGCGCGACCTCGCCACAGTTCGGGATCTGCTTCGCACCCCCGGCGCCTACATCCATTGCGGCCGAGGCGGCACCAGCCTGCACGGCGAGAACACGACGATCAGCTGGCCCGGGCCTTTCGAGGCTTGGGGCACGGCCGTCGCACTGCGCAAGCTGGGCCTCCCGTTCATCGACACCAGAACGGTTCCCGACCCGTTCACGTTGGTGCGTCTGCCTCTGTGCTGCCCCGGCCGCGTCGATCCCGATCCCGAACCTGAAACACCCCTCAGCTACGTGAACCTTGACCGGTTCATCGAGCTCAATCGCCAATTGGGAGCCACGATCCACCAATGACCCCGAACCAGATCCAGAAGCTCGACCGTGATCCCAGTCTCAGCGACGCGCAAGCGGTCATCAACGCTGCCGTCAATGGCGACCTCCTGCACATCGACGGCGATTTCATCACCGCGCTGACCGACCTCGCTGACCATGGGCACACCACCTACCAGGGCACCGACATCCACAAGGTCCCAGGCGGATACTGCGTCGGGTCCGACCTGGTCGACTCCGCCATCACCGCACTCCTGCGTGCAGAAAGGATAGCCACATGAACCAGGACCAACACCATTTCGACACTGCCGTCCGCGGTGTGCTCTCCCAGGGCGGCCCCTCCGGCTCCCCTGGCTTCTGCAAGTACCGAGACGGCGACCGCCGCTGTGCGGTCGGCTGGCTGATCCCTGACGAGGCCTACGTCCCTATGATCGAGGGCTTCTCAGTCGCCGAGTACACCGTCTATCAACTCATCCCTGGCCCGAAGATCCCGAACGTGGCCCTGCTCAGTCAGCTGCAGTCCGCCCACGACAACGCAGCCAGCACCGACGACTTCATCACCGACTTCAAAAACCAGGCCCGCAACATCGCCAATGGCTTCGGCCTGAACACGGAGGTCCTCGACCATGTCTGACCAGAACCAACACCATTTCGACACCGCCTGCGCCGCCTTGATCCGTCAGGGCGTACCCTCCGGCTCCCCCAGCGGCTGCCTGTACCGCGACGGCGACCGCCGCTGTGCGGTCGGCTGGCTGATCCCTGATGAGAACTACGACCCCTCCATCGAGGGCGAGCCAGCGGACCAGATCGATCACCTGATCCCCGGACCGACAGACGCCGTGTTCCTGGAACGGCTGCAGAAGTGCCACGACAACGCGCCCAACTACCCCAGCAGCTTCATCAGCGAGTTCAAGAGAAGGGCGCGCCAACTGGCCGAAATCTTCGACCTGAACAAGGAGGTCCTCGATGCTGACTAATGAACTGATGAAGCTCCGCGAGACCACATCCGACGACGGCACCGAGCTCATCGCCGACACACTGCCTGAGGAACCGGACTCAGGGCCGGGAGTGACGCCGCGCGTGGGGCGGCCACGCGTGTGCAGCATGACCGGTTCGAGTCCAGAGCCGACCTTGATGAATTATGACCGGTATCCGTCGCGAAGGGCGGAGAACGGACTTTCGCTGCAGGTGCAGGTTGGATGCACGGTTTATCGAAAAGCGGACATCCCGTCCGCCGCGCGCATGGTTCCACCGCGAGCTTGGCTGTTCACCAAGCGGATCGTAGAATGCCGGACATGGGCTATGTGACGTCGCTCTTCGCGCGCAAGGTTGTCGCCGCGGCGGGCGGTGGGGTCGATGCTGCGGAGATGCTGGCCAGTATTGGGATAGACCCCGATGCGGCGTGGGATCCCGGACAGATGATCCCGGACGAGCGCTACTACGACATGCTCGAAAGGATCGCCGATCAGATCGATGTGACCGATCTGCCGGTGCGTACGGGCGCCTCCATGCGGCTGGACGAATACGGCGCGCTCGGGCTGGCCTTCAAGGCGGCGCCGACGCTCGGGGCATCATATTCGCGGGTGGAACGCTATGCGCGCCTGTGGACCAGCGTCGTCGAATACGAGCTGCGGCCGGCCGCGAGGGGTACCCTCTTCATCCTGCACCGTGCCGGGGAGCGGCGCCTCGGGATGCGGCTGTCGAGTGAGGCAACTCTGGCCAGCGCCGTGTCCATCGCGCGGCAGGTCTGCCCGGTGCCGCTCGCGCCGATGGAGGTGCTGGTCAATCATCCCGCTCCGCGCTCCAGCGCCGCGCACGAGCAGTGGTTCGGCTGTCCGGTGCGCTTCGACGCGGACCTCGACGCGATCCTCTATGACGACGAGACGCTGGCCCGGCCCAACATCCTCGGCGACGAGGGGATCTCACAATACCTCGCCACGCATCTCGACGCGGAACTGTCCGAGATCACCCGGGCGCCCGCGCTTGTCACGCAGGCCCAAGCCGCGATCGCCCAGGCCCTAAGCGAGGGGACGCCGAAGATGGCCGAGATCGCCCGCGGCCTCGGGCTGAGCGCGCGCTCCTTCCACCGGCGCCTCTCGGAGCACGGGCTCAGCTTCCAGGGCCTCACCGAGGAAACGCGCCGCGACCTCGCCGAGGGGCTCTTGCGCGACGAGAGCCATTCACTGGCCGAGATCGCGTTCCTCACCGGGTTCTCCGAGCAGAGCGCCTTTACCCGCGCGTTCAAGCGCTGGGTGGGCACGACGCCCGCGACCTATCGCAGGGACATGTCCCGCCGCTGACGGGCGCATTGGCGAGGTCGGTCAAAAGGCTGGCAAAGCTGGTCAATACCGCGCGGCACTCACGCGTCTATCCCTTGGCTACCGAAACCGAAGCCAAGGAGATATCCGATGCAAGACCAATCCATCCTCGTCATCGGCGCAACCGGCAAGACCGGCCGCCGCGTCGTCAGCCGCCTCGAAGCGCGGGGCCTGCCCGTGCGCCGCGGCTCGCGCAATTCCGCCACGCCCTTCGACTGGGAGGCGCCGGAAACCTGGGCGCCGGCCCTGCGCGGGGTCCGGGCGGCCTATGTCACCTACTTCCCCGACCTTGCCTTCCCCGGCGCCGTGGAAAAGCTTGAGTCCCTCTGCGAGACCGCTCGTGACGTGGGTGTCGAGCATCTCGTGCTTCTGTCGGGTCGCGGCGAGCATCACGCGCGGCTGGGTGAGGAGGTGGTGCGCAATTCCGGCGTCGACTTCACCATCGTCCGGGCCGCGTGGTTCGCGCAGAACTTCTCCGAAGGATACCTGCGCGACCCGGTCCTGGCCGGCGTCCTCCCGATGCCGGGCGGTGATGTCGCCGAGCCCATCATCGATATCGACGACATTGCCGAGGTCGCCGTCGCAGCGCTGACCGAAGAGGGACACAAGGGTGAACTATACGAGGTGACCGGCCCGCGGCTGATGACCTTCGCAGACATGGCGGCAGACATCTCGCGGGCCACCGGACGCGAGATCCGGCACATTCCCATCAGCTTCGAGGAGTTTCACGCGACCATCGCCGAGGCGGGCGGCAGCTTCGTCGCCGACGTCTTTACCGCCATCGCGCGCGAGACGCTGGACGGACGCAATGCCCACACGACGGACGGCGTGATGCGGGCGCTCGGCCGTGGCCCGCGCGACTTTGCCGACTTCGCCCGCGACACCGCCCGGACCGGCGCCTGGACAAGCGCTGCCTGAGACCCCCAAGGAAAGGAACACGACATGAGACCCACCATGTTCGAGAAGATCGCGCTCGGCCTCTCCGGCCTGACCGCGCTCGCCATCGGCGCCTGCATCCTGTTCGCGCCGCACGCCTTCTACGCCGGCTACGGCATCAAGCTCGGCGAGGACGCCAGCCTGCTGAGCGAATTGCGCGCGCCCGGCGCCGGTCTCGCCGGGTTCGGCGTCCTGATGCTGCTCGGCATCTGGCGGCAGGCGATCCTGTCGCTCGCCATAGCTGTGGCCCTGACGGTCTTCATCGCTTTCCCGGCCGGACGGCTGGTCGGGATCGCGATGGACGGGATGCCGTCCGGAAGCGTTATCGGCGCTCTTGTCCTCGAACTGGTGATCGCCGCGTTCTGCCTCGCGGCCTTCCGGAGACGCCTCTGGCAGCCTGCCGGCCTTTCCTCGGCACTACCCACGAACTGAACCCGTCGCGGCGGCATGGGTCCGACACTCCTGCCGCCGCCCCAATCCAAGGAGTCCTGACAATGTCCCCGTTTCTCCTCACTCTCTCTCACTTCGCCGTCCTCGCCTATGCGCTGGTCGGCGGCGTCTTCCTCGCTTTCTCGGATTTCATCATGCGCGCCCTGTCCGTGACCAGCGGCCACGGTGGCGCGGAGGCAATGCAGGCTATCAACCGAGAAGTGTTCCGCTGGGTCTTCATGACCCACTTCCTCGGACTGTCGCCAGTGTCTCTGCTCATCGCTGCCTGTGGCGCAATTGTCGTCGAGAACGGCCCGGGAATGGTGATGATGGTGGCCGGCCTTACCTATTTCCTGGGATGCTTCGGGGTAACGGTGGGCTTCAACGTGCCGATGAACGAGACTTTGGCGGGCATGGAGGCCTCGGCGAGCTCCTAGAGGCCGGCAACGCTGCGTGATCCAGAGCCGCCGCACTTGCCTGCGGCAACTTGTGACGCGCCGTACACTGTCCTAATGCTCCGCGTGAAAGTCCGGGAGAGATCACGATGCCAAGACGTTCGCACGACAAGTCCAGGCTACCCAGCCGTCATGTCACCGAGGGGCCCGACCGAGCGCCGCATCGGTCCTACTACTATGCCATGGGCCTCAGCGACGCCGAGATCCGGCAGCCCTTCGTCGGCGTCGCCACCTGCTGGAACGAGGCCGCGCCCTGCAACATCGCGCTGGGGCGCCAGGCGCAGGCCGTGAAGCTCGGCGTCAAGGCCGGCAGCGGCACGCCGCGCGAGTTCACCACCATCACCGTGACCGACGGCATCGCCATGGGCCACGAGGGCATGCGCTCCTCGCTCGCCAGCCGCGAGGCCATCGCGGACACGGTGGAACTGACCATGCGCGGCCACGGCTATGACGCGCTGGTGGGACTGGCCGGCTGCGACAAGTCCCTGCCGGGGATGATGATGGCCATGGTCCGACTCAACACGCCTTCGGTTTTCATCTACGGCGGCTCGATCCTGCCCGGCAAGGTCCCCGCCGGCGCCGACGTGCCCGAGGATTTCGCCACCCGCGACCTTACGGTTCAGGACATGTTCGAAGCCGTCGGCCGGCACCAGAACGGCAGCCTGTCGGACGCCGCGCTGACGATCCTCGAACGCGTCGCCTGCCCCTCGGCCGGCGCCTGCGGCGGGCAGTTCACCGCGAACACCATGGCCTGCGTGTCCGAGGCGATCGGCCTCGCGCTTCTCAATTCCTCCGGCCTGCCCGCACCCTACGAAAGCCGCGACCGCTATGCGGAAGCCTCGGGCGAAGCGGTCATGACGCTTCTGGAAAGGAACATCCGCGCCCGCGACGTCGTCACCCGCAAGAGCTTGGAAAACGCCGCGCGCGTGGTGGCCTGCACCGGCGGGTCCACGAACGCCGGGCTGCACCTGCCGGCCATCGCGCACGAGGCGGGGATCGACTTCTTCCTCGACGACGTCTGCGAGATCTTCCGCGACACCCCGTACTTCGTCGACCTCAAGCCCGGCGGGCAATACGTCGCCAAGGACCTCTCCGAAGCGGGCGGTGTGCCAGTGGTGATGAAGGAGCTTCGCAAGGCCGGCCTGCTCCACGAGGACTGCATCACCGCCTCGGGCGAAACCATCGGCGAGGCGCTCGACCGGATCGAGGGCGAGGCCGACGGCCGCGTGATCCACACGGTGGCGAACCCGATCACCCGGACCGGCGGCGTCGTGGGGCTGAAAGGCAACCTCGCCCCCGAAGGCGCCATCGTGAAGGTCGCGGGCATGTCAGAGGAAGAGCAGGTCTTCTCCGGCCCCGCCCGCGTCTTCGAATGCGAGGAGGACGCCTTCGCCGCCGTCAGGGCGCGCGAGTACGAACCCGGCGAAGTTATCGTCATTCGCAACGAGGGCCCCGCCGGCGGCCCCGGCATGCGCGAGATGCTGTCGACCACTGCGGCCCTAACAGGCCAGGGTATGGGCAAGAAGGTCGCCCTGATCACCGATGGCCGGTTCTCCGGCGCGACCCGCGGCTTCTGCGTGGGCCATGTCGGCCCCGAGGCGGCGCACGGCGGCCCCATCGCGCTGATCCGTACCGGCGACATGGTGACCATCGATGCGATCAGGGGCGAGCTTTCCGTCGCGCTGAGCGACGACGAACTGGCTGCGCGCAAGGTAGACTGGCCCGGCCCGCGCGAGACGATCTATGCCTCGGGGGCGCTCTGGAAATACGCCCAGACCGTCGGCGCCACTTACAAGGGCGCGGTCACGCACCCGGGCGGCAAGGCGGAAAAGCACGTCTACATGGACCTCTGAGACCGCCGCCCGGCGCTTAGTGGAGAAGCTTCGTGCCGCTGTCAAAGACCGGCGCCGAGTTGCTCTTCGAGGTTAACTCCCAACGCTACGAACGCGGCTCGATCGTCATTACTTCGAACCTGCCCTTCGACGAATGGACGGTGGTCTTCGGATCTGAGCGCCTCACTGGCGCCATCCTCGACCGCCTGTCCGCGCCCAGCGTCAGACGCCGTGACGACCCCGGGGACTGCCGTTCGATCATCTCCAGCGCCGCCTTCCGCTCGCCATGCCCGTCGGCGTGG
>NZ_JARGYC010000007.1 GCF_029168335.1 Psychromarinibacter sediminicola | reverse complement strand
CGCCGGCTACGCCGGACCGGCGCTATTCGGCGCTCCGCGCGTTCGCGCCTCGAAGCGTCCACTGGACGCTTCGCCGGCTACGCCGGACCGGCGCTCACCCCGTGTGATACAACGATTCGAAGAGGCGGGGGTCCAGGCTCGACGCCTCGAAGGTCTCGCCCTCGGTCAGGACGCTGACGGCGTCGTGGCTGTGCAGGCTCTCCTGGTGGCTCGCCACCACCCGGAAATCGCCGACCCGCGGCTCCGTCTGCAGGCTCTCGCAGAACAGCCGCGCCGCGTCCTCCACGAAGACCGGATGCGCCGCGTTCAGCTCGGCAAAGGCCTGCTCGTCCTCGCGCTTGACCATCACCTGCGTCTCCGTCGGCACCGCGCGGCGGCACAGGTCGATCATGTCCTCGAACCACAGACAGCCCTGCCCCGGCGCGATCACCGCCGAGACCCGCGCCACCGAGCGCTGCGAATGCGGCGTGGCCAGCTGCCCGCGCTGCGCCCGCGCATGCTCGCTGAGCTCCAGCGAACAGGGGCAGGTCGAGGAATAGACATAGTCCAGGTGGATGATCCGCCGCTGCACGCCGTCGGTTTCCACCAGTTCCAGCGCGATGTCGTAATACTGGTAGCCCTCCAGCCCCGAACGCAGCGAGCCCTTCTTCATCGGAAAACGGAACCGCATCATGATCCGCGCGTCGAAGCTGCCGAGATCCGCCTTGTAATCCTCCAGCGCGCGCTGGATCACGTCGAAGCTGAACGTCTTCTCCGCATGCCGGTAGAAGCTGCGCATCAGCCGCGACATGTTGATGCCCTTCTTCTCCGCCTCCAGGCTGACGGTGCCGGTGACCGAGGTCTCCAGCGTCAGATCGCCGTTGTCGCGCGTGTGATAGCGGATCGGCAGGCGGAAGTTCGAGATGCCGACATGCTGGATCGGCCGCTTCGCCCCGCGGATCAGGCTTTCCGGCCCGTTCTGCAGGTCGGGAAGCGTCGCGCGATAGTTCGGCCCCGCCTCGAAATCCTCCGGATAGGCCCGCGCCAGCGCCGGATAGGCGTCCGGCTCGGCCGCGAGCAGCCGGGTCAGCGCCGGGTCGAGGTCGGAGATCTCCTCGGGCGCCGCCCTGCCGGCCCATTGCCGCAGTACCTGAAGCGCCTGTTCCGCCTCGTCCCGGTCGGGCCGGTCGGGCCGGTCGCCGTCGATCCTGGTCTGAACGTTCATCTCATTCCCTTCCCGGGTGGACCCCCTAAGAGTTAGGGGCGACCCGCCGCTCTTGCAAACCCTGTTGCAGGTCATACGAGGCCCGGACCCGCCCGGATCACCGTTCCGCCCCCGACGCCGCGCCCGGGCTTCTTCTGGCGCGAAATACTCCGGGGGGCGCGCAACGCGCGCGGGGGCAGCGCCCCCTCCGCCCTCACCGCCCGCGCCGGCACCCGGTCTACGCCGCGTCCAGCGCCTGCCGCAGGTCGGCCAGCAGGTCGTCGGTATCCTCCAGCCCCACCGACATCCGCACCAGCCCGTCGGTGATCCCCAGTGCGGCGCGCTGGTCCTCGCTCAGCCGCTGGTGGGTCGTCGTGGCGGGATGCGTCAGAATCGACTTCGAATCCCCGAGATTGTTGGAGATGATGCAGATCTCCAGCGCGTTCAAGAACCGGAACGCGGCCTCCTTGCCGCCATTCAGGTCCAGCGACAGCACCGTGCCGCCCGCCCCCATCTGCCGCGTCGCCAGGTCGTGCTGCGGATGCGACGGCAGATGCGGATAGACCACGCGCGCCAGCCTGTCGTGCCCCTCCAGCGCTTCCGCCAACTGCAACGCCGAGTCCGCCGCCGCCCGCACGCGCAGATCCAGCGTGTCCATCCCCTTCAGCATGACCCAGG
This sequence comes from Psychromarinibacter sediminicola, assembly GCF_029168335.1. GTDB lineage: Bacteria > Pseudomonadota > Alphaproteobacteria > Rhodobacterales > Rhodobacteraceae > Psychromarinibacter > Psychromarinibacter sediminicola. The sequence continues at coordinate 99,425 of NZ_JARGYC010000007.1, read as the reverse complement.
CGTTGAACGGCGACAGCGCACCGCCCGTATGCTTGAGATACGGCTCCAGCTTCTTGCGGATCAGCTCCTTCGAGCCCAGCACCACGCCGCCCAGGCAGCGCCCCTGCCCGTCGATATGCTTGGTGGTGGAATAGACCACGAGGTCCACGCCGAATTCCATCGCCCGGCTGAAGATCGGGGTGGAGAAGACGTTGTCCGCCACGACCAGCGCGCCCTTGGCATGCGCCAGCTCGGTCACCGCCTTGACGTCGATCACGTCCAGCATCGGGTTCGACAGGGTCTCGAAGAACACCAGTTTCGTATCGTCGCGGATCGCGGCCTGCCAGGCGTCCAGGTCTGTGCCGTCGACGAAATCCACCTCCACGCCGAAGCGCGGCAGGATCTCTTCGAGGATATACAGGCACGACCCGAACAGCGCCCGCGACGAGACCACGTGGTCGCCCGCCTTCAGCATCGCCATGACCGCCGCGTTCACCGCCGCCATGCCGCTGGCCGTGGCGAAGGCGTCCTCGGCCCCCTCCAGCGCGGCGATGCGTTCCTCGAACATCCGCACCGTCGGGTTGCCGTAGCGGGCATAGATGAACTCGTCGGGCCCCGCCTCGAGAAACCGCGCCTCGGCCTGCTCGGCGCTGTCGTAGACGAAGCCCTGGGTGAGGAAGATCGCCTCGCTGACTTCGCCGTACTGGCTGCGGCGGACGCCCTCGTGAACCAGCTTCGTGCGGGTGTTCCAATCCTTCGACATGTCCCTGCGCCTCCTTCGTCGCGCAACAAAAAACCCCCACCGCGTTCAAAGCGCCGGGGGTCTGGACCGTCCGACACCTCTTTAGCGGAATGATTAACGTGGCCCGCAATCCGGTGAACAAATCGCCACGGCAACCCGACTAGGGCGGCAGGCGGCCTTGGTCAAGGAAATTCCCGGCGCACGTGCCCGTTCCGGCGCCAACTGCCCGGCATTTCAGCCGTTCGCCGCCGCGCCCGCGAAAGAGCCGCGTGTCGCCGCCCGCACCGTGGCCGCACGGCAGCGTCACGCAGCCGTAACCGAGTCTTCATGCCTCTGTATTATGTCTTGGGTATCGGACAGCCACCATATCTAGAGCGTGTCGCGTTTGATCCGATTCACGCAGTCTCCGGCCGTCCCGAGGCAGCGTTCGCGCAAGCGAATGCGTTCGGGGCGGCCGGAGACTACAATTGAACGCGACATGCTCCTAGTGGCGGGATCGGAACAATGCCACTTCTCAGGGTCAATGCCGTGGGCGCCGCGCCCGCCTTGCACGGGGCGGGCGACCTCGACGCCGCGCTGCGCGCCGCCGCCGCGGCGCTGCCGCCGGGCGCCCCGGTGATCGTGCTGGTCCACGGCTACAAATACGCGCCGAGCCGCGCCGCCACCGACCCGCACCGGCACATCTTCTCGCTCGCCCCGCCGCGCGGCTGCTGGAAGACGCTGAGCTGGCCGCGCCATCTGGGCTTCGGTCGCGGCCGGCGCGGCGAGGGGCTATGCATCGCCTTCGGCTGGGAGGCGCGCGGCTCGATCTGGTCGGCCTGGGGCGCGGCGCGCGACGCCGGCATCGCGCTGGCCGAGACGATCGCGCGGCTGCGGCACTACCATTCCGGCCCGGTCGACATGGTCGCCCACTCGCTGGGCGCGCGGGTCTGCCTCGCCGCGCTGCGCCGCGCGCCGGCGGGCAGCGTCGGGCGGATGGTGCTGATGGCCGCGGCCGAGTTCCGCGGCACGGCCGCCACGGCCATGGCCGCGCCCGCGGGCCGCACGGCCGAGGTGCTGAACATCACGACGCGCGAGAACGACCTGTTCGATGCCGGGATCGAGTGGGTCCTGCGTCCGCCCGAACGCGGTGATCGGACGCTGGGCGAGGGGCTGCGGCTGGCCAACTGGCTCGACATCCAGATCGACGCGCCCGCCACCCGCCGCGCGCTGGAGCGGCTGGGGTTCCACGTGCCGCCGCCCAAGCGCCGCGTCTGCCACTGGGCGCCCTACCTGCGGCCGGGGCTCCTGCTGTTCTACGCCGCGCTTCTGCGCGACCGCGACCGCCTGTCGCTGCCGCATCTGCGCCGGGCGCTGCCCGCCTCGGCCGAACCCCGCTGGGCCCGCCTGCGGCCGGCGCGCGCCGGGTCAGGCGCCGGCGCTTCCCACCCGCAACCGGAGTTTTAGAAAAACTCCGAACCGGAAGATTACAAATCTTCCGGCCCGTTCTCTTTGCAAGAGAACGGCGTCAGCCGTCGCCTTCCTTTTCCAGCCCGTAGGTCTGGAACAGCTTGCCCTGCAGCATGAAGAAGGCGAACAGCCCGATCGTCAGCCCGAAGGTCTTGAAGTTCACCCAGGCATCCGTCGACATCGTCCGCCAGACCACTTCGTTCAGCACCGCCAGCAGAACGAAGAACCCCGTGACGCGCCTGGTCAGGATCATCCAGCCCTCGTGGGTCATCGGCAGCATCTCGTCCATCACGAGCTGCATGTAGGACCGCCCACGGAGCAGCCCGACGCCCAGCACGGCGGCGAAGAGCGCATAGATGATGGTGGGCTTCATCTTGAAGAACCGCTCGTCGTTGAGAAACACCGTCAGCCCGCCGAACACGACCACCAGCACCAGCGTGACGATCTGCATCTTCGACAGCGTCCCCGTCAGCCGCCACAGCACGAAGGTGGTCAGCGCCAGAAGCGGGATGAAGCAGGCGGTCACGACGATGAAGCCGGAATACTCGGCCCCCGCGATAATGAAGCTCCGGTCGCGCAACAGCAGGTAGCCCACGAAGAAGGCCAGGATCGGCCCCAGGTCCAGCGCCAGCTTGGTGCCCTGCGAGATCTTCTTGTCCGCCATGCGCGCGCCCTCTCCTCGGTCTGCGCCCCTACCTAATCGCTGTGGCCCGGAACATCCAGACGGCGCGGTCGGGCAGTTGTCGCCGGCGCTCCGCATGTGCGTTGGCGTTGTCTGTGGCCCGGAGGGCGCCTCTGGCGCTCCGCGGGTTCGGCGCTGAAGAGCCCCCACCAGACGCTTTTCCGGGACGCCGCATTCGGCGCTCCGCGCGTTCGCGGCTGAAAGGCGCCACTGGCGCCTTTCCGAGACGCCGCCTTCGGCGCTCCGCGCGTTCGGCGCTGAAAAGCGTCCACTGGACGCTTTTCCGGGCGCGCCTCACCCCGCTATCTCCACGATGACCGCGCCGGCGGCGATCAGCGCCATCAGGCCCAGCCGCCGCGGCCCCACGCTCTCCTTCAGCACCAGCCAGCCGATGACCGCGGCGAAGACGGTCGAGGTCTCGCGCAGCACCGCCGCCTCGCCCACCTTGTCCAGCCGCGTCGCGACCATGACCGACCCGAAGGAGAACAGCGCGACGACACCGCCCACGATCCCCCGCGCCGCCAGCGGCCCGACCTCCGGCCGATGCACCATGCTCCGCCAGCGCAGCGCCGCCAGAACCGGCATCGCGACCCCGTCGACCATGAAGAACCACGCAAGGAAGGTGAACGGGTCCGCCGTCGCCCGGATGCCGTAGGCGTCGTAGGTCGTGTAGACCGCCACGAACCCGCCGGTCAGCAGCGCCAGGCCCAGCGCCAGCGGCAGCGTCTCGCGCTCGGCGTCCAGGTAGCGCAGGTTGTAGAGCGCCAGCCCGAAGATCCCCGACAGCAGCACCGCGACCCCCAGCCACTGGCCGGGCGTGAAGATCTCTCCGAACAGCAGATAGGCCCCGATCACGGTGAACAGCGGCCCCGTCCCCCGCACCACCGGATAGACCACCGTGTAGGCGCCCTTGGTATAGGCCGCCGCCTGCGCCAGCTTGTAGGCGGTGTGGATCACGAAGGCGCCCGCGAAGATCGGCCACATATGCGGCTCGGGCCACGGCACCACGAACAGCGCGAACGGCATCGCGATCAGCCCGTAGCTCGCGTCGATCGCCCCGCGCGACAGCCACGGATCGTGCCGCCCCTTCTGCAGCGCCCCGAACACCGCGTGCAGGAACGCCGCGAACAGCGCCAGCCCCAGCGCCAGCACATGCCCCGCCTCGGTCCCCTCCAGCGAGATCAGCCAGGCGCTCACCCGCCGGCCGCCTTGGAACCGGCGCCCGTCATGTTAACGTTACAGTCGAGACGACCGGCAAAGGGGGCGCCCATGGTCGAGGCCATCTGGAACGAACTCTCGGGAAGCTTCTCCACCGTCAGCTGGCAGGTCTCGGGCCTGCGCCTGGTGGCGGCGCTGCTGCTGGCCGGCGCGGTGGGCCTGGAGCGCGAGATCCGCCACAAGCCCGCCGGCCTCCGAACCCACATGCTGGTCTCGCTGGCCGCCTGCCTGTTCATTCTCGTGGCGCAGCAGCTCGCCTCCCTGCCCTTCGGCGCCGGCGACGCGAACGACGCGCTGCGCATCGACCCGCTGCGCCTGATCGAGGCGGTGACCGCCGGCGTCGCCTTCCTCGCCGCGGGCATCATCTTCACCTCCGGCGGCAAGGTCCACCACGTGACGACCGGTGCCTCGATGTGGCTCGCCGGCGCCATCGGGCTGGCCTGCGGCTCGGGCCAGGTGCCGCTGGCCGGGCTCGCCACGGCGATCACCATCGGCGTGCTGTTCCTGGTGCGCGTCTTCGAGAAGGGCATCGGCACGCGATAGCGCCGCCGCCGGCTCACGCCGCCCGCTCCGCCTCCAGCCCGGTCAGCGCCGCGGCGAATTCCTGCGGGTCGAACGGCGCCAGGTCGTCGATCTGCTCGCCCACCCCGATCGCGTGGATCGGCAGCCCGAAGCGGTCGGCCAGCGCCACCAGCACGCCGCCCTTCGCGGTGCCGTCCAGCTTGGTCATCACCAGCCCGGTCACGTCGGCCATCTTCTGGAACGTCTCCACCTGGTTCAGCGCGTTCTGCCCCGTGGTCGCGTCCAGCACCAGCAGCGTGTTGTGCGGCGCCTCGGGGTCCTTCTTGCGGATCACGCGGACGATCTTGGCCAGCTCCTCCATCAGGTCGGCGCGGTTCTGCAGCCGCCCGGCGGTGTCGATCATCAGAAGGTCCGCGCCCTCGGTCTCGGCCTTGACCATCGCGTCGAAGGCCAGGCTCGCCGGATCCGTCCCCTGCGGCGCGGTCAGCACCGGCACGCCGGCGCGCTCGCCCCAGACCTGCAGCTGCTCCACCGCCGCCGCGCGGAAGGTGTCGCAGGCGGCGATCACCACCGACTTGCCGGCGCCGTTGAACTGGCTCGCCAGCTTGCCGATCGTGGTGGTCTTGCCCGAGCCGTTCACGCCCACCACCAGCACCACCTGCGGCTTCTTCGGGTAGATCGGCAGGGGCTTGGCCACCGTCTCCATGATCCGCCCGATCTCGCTGGCCAGCAGCCGCTTGATCTCTTCGGCCGAGAGCTTCTGCCCGAACCGCCCCTCGGCCATGTTCGAGGTGACGCGCAGCGCGGTGTCCACCCCTATATCGGCGGTGATCAGCAGATCCTCCAGGCTTTCCAGCATGTCGTCGTCGAGCACCCGGCGGACGACGGGCTTGCTGCCGCGCCCCATCAGCCGGCCGAGAAGCCCCGGCCGCTCCGCCGGCATCTCCTGGGGCAGATCCATCGGGATCGGCTCGGGCTGCACCGGCTGTTCGGGCGGCGCGGCGGGCGGCACCTCGGACGGGCCGGGCGGCACCGGCTCGGGCTCGGGCACAGGCGCGGGCTCCGGGCCGGGGGCCGGTTCGGGGGCCGGTTCGGGGTCGGGCACCTCTTCCGGTTCCGGGCCGGGCGCCGGCTCCGGTTCGGGCGGCACCGGCTGCGGTTCCGGCTCCGGTTCCGGCTCGGGCGCGTCGGGCACGGGGGCCGGCTCGGGCTCGGGGCGCGGTTCGGGCGCGGGCTCCGGCTCGGGCGCGGGCTCCGGCGCCTCGTCCGCCTCGCCGCCTTCCTCCACGATGGCGTCCAGCCCCTCCTCCAGCTTCGAGGAGGACTTGAACAGCCGGTCTTTCAGCTTGCCGAAAAAGGACATGTCGCTTCTTTCCTTGCTCTCGGCCCGAGGTAATCCGTTCCGCGGGCGGATGGAAGGCCCGGGCACAGCGACGCCGCCGGATGCCCCCGAAATGCCGCCACCCTCGCCATCATGCCGCCGAAATGGCATGACAGATCCTGCCCGAACCGGACCACCGAACAGGCCCCGACGACGTGCCCGACCGAACCGCCACCACGACCCCCGGCCTCGCCTTCACCCTGGCGAGCCTCGCCCCCGTGCCGCTGCTGGCCGGGGCCGCCCTTTGCGGCACCCCGTTCACCTGGGCCGCGCTCCTCTACATGACGGCGCTCGCCTACCTCCTGGACGAGATCGTCGCCGCCGCCGCCCCGGAAGGCGTCGAGTTCCCGGCCCACGACCGCCTCTCCGTCGTCCTCGCGATCTCGCACTTCGCCCTGCTGATCCTCGCCGTCCACGCCCTTGCCACGCCCGGCCTGACCGTCCTCGAACGCCTCATGCTGTTCCTCGGCGCGGGGCTCTTCATGGGCCAGGTCTCCAACTCCAACGCGCACGAGCTGATCCATCGCGGCGACCGGCGCCTGTCGCTGCTGGGCAAGTGGGTCTATATCTCGCTGCTCTTCGGCCACCACGCCTCGGCGCATCCGCTGGTGCATCACGTCCACGTCGCCACGCCGGGCGACCCGAATTCGGCCCGCCTGGGCGAGAGCTACTGGCGCTTTCTCCCCCGCGCCTGGATCGGCTCGTTCCGCGCCGGCCTCGCGGCCGAGACCGCGCGCAGCCGCCGCGTCGGCAAGCGCCTCAACCCTTACGCGCTCTACCTCACCGGCGCCGCCTTCTGGCTGGCGCTGTCGGGCGCCATCGCCGGGCTGCCCGGCATCGCCGCCCACCTGGCGCTCGCCGCCTACGCGCAGGCGCAGCTTCTGCTATCCGACTACGTCCAGCACTATGGCCTCACCCGCGCCAAACGCCCCGACGGCCGCTACGAGCCCGTCGGCCCGCAGCACAGCTGGAACGCGCCGCACTGGCTGACGAGCCACATGATGCTGAACGCGCCGCGCCATTCCGACCACCACGCGCACCCGTCGCGCCCCTATCCCGAGCTGCGCCTGCCCTCGGCGCAGGAGGCGCCGATACTGCCCCGCAGCCTGCCCGCCATGGCGACGCTCGCGCTCGTCCCCGCGCTCTGGCGCCGGGTGATGGACCGCCGCGTCGCCCGCTGGCAGCCGAAAGGGGATGCGCAGTACGCCGCCGAATGAGGCGCGATGTCACTGGCCCGCGGCCCGCGTTTCTGGCAACCTGCCCCCATGCGCCCGATCAGTTTCCTCCTCGCCCTGTCCCTCGCCGCCCCCGCGGCGGCGCAGGACGCGATGACCGCCGAAGAGTTCGAATCCTACGTCACCGGCCGCACCCTGACCTATCACGACCAGGGCGAGGCCTACGGGATCGAGCAATACCTGCCCAACCGCCAGGTCCGCTGGGCCTATCTCGGCGACGAGTGCTGGGACGGCTACTGGTACGCCGAGGGCGAGAACATCTGCTTCGTCTACGAACACGACACCACCCCGAAATGCTGGCGCTTCACCGAAAGCGGCGGCCGCCTCTCGGCCGTCTTCATGGGCTCCGAGACCGGCCGCGAGCTCTACGAGGTCGAGAACAGCGAGGAGCCGCTGGTCTGTCGCGGGCCGGATGTGGGGGTGTAGGAGGACGCCGTGCAGCGTGACTGAAGCCGCACGACAAGACACTGGATCAGCCGCGGGGCATCCCCACCTGCTTCGCGCGGCGGAACGCCGTGCAGCGCCGCCCCGCCCCCCCGGGGCGGCGCTTCTGGCGAGGACGGTGCCAAGTGTCCGACCTTGATGCTTATGTCTCCGGCATCGCAAGGCTCGACCGCGCCCCGGCGGGTCGGCGCTGCACGGCGTCCCACTCGCCAGGGGCCGCTATCCGGCAAAAGCCGAAAAGGCCGTGTCCTGCCGCGCGTCCGGACCAAACCCTGTTACCGCTATCTGTATAAATTACAGACAGTTAGACCCCCGTCCAACCTCGGACACCCTTGGACGCCTTCAGAACAGTTCCCCCTGCTCCGGCGGCTCCCCGCCGCCTTTCGACCGCCGCCCGGCCGTCCCGCCGAGCTTCAGCCGGCCGTCCATGAACTCGATCTCCAGCCCCGCCGCCGCCTCGGCCTCCTCCTTCCGGGTCACCACCCGGCCCTCGCCCCGCACGACCGCGTAGCCCCGCTTCAGCGTCTCCCGGTAGCCCAGGCTCTGGCGCAGCCGTTCCAGCCCCTCCAGCCGGTCGGTCCAGCCCGCCACCTGCGCCCGCCCGGCCGCCGCCAGCCGCCGCACCGCCGCGCCGAAGGCCTCGCGCTGCCGCGCCAGGTCGCGCCGCAGGACCGAGCCGCGCAGCCGCCCGGCCGTCCCCGACAGCGCCCGCTCCTTTTCCCGCACCAGCCGCCACAGCGCCGGCTCCAGCCGCCGCCCGCAGGCCGCCGCCGCGCGGCCCTGCTCCTCGACCCGCCGGCGCAGCACACCGGGCCGCAGATGCACCGCCGCCTCGGCGAGCCGCGCCCGCCGCCGCTCGCGGCCGGTCTCCATCGCCCGCTCCAGCCGGTCGCCGGCCCAGTCGAGCCGCTGCCGCGCCTGCGCCACCAGCGTCTCGGGCCGCGGCAGCGCGCGGCTCACGTCGCCCAGCCGCTGCCGGCGCCGGCCCACGGCCTCGGTCATCGCGCGGCTCAGCCGGGCCTCCTGCTGGTCGGCCCAGGCCATCAGCTCCATCCGCACCGGCACCGCCAGCTCCGCCGCCGCGGTCGGCGTCGGCGCCCGCCGGTCCGACACGTAATCGATCAGCGTGGTGTCGGTCTCGTGCCCCACCGCCGAGATCAGCGGGATCGCGCTGGCCGCCGCCGCCCGGGCGACGCTTTCCTCGTTGAAGCCCCACAGATCCTCGATCGACCCGCCGCCGCGGGCGACGATGATCAGGTCGGGCCGCGGCAGCGCGCCCCCCGGCGTCAGGCCGTTGAACCCCTCGATCGCCCGCGTTACCTCGGGCGCGCAGCGCTCGCCCTGCACCGCGACGGGCCAGATCAGCACCTTGCGTGGGAACCGGTCGCGCAGCCGGTGCAGGATGTCCCGGATCACCGCGCCCGACGGCGAGGTGACGACCCCGATCACCTCGGGCAGATACGGCAGCGGTTTCTTCCGCGACTCCTCGAACAGCCCCTCGGCGGCCAGCGCCTTCTTGCGCTTTTCCAGCATCGCCATCAGCGCGCCGACCCCGGCGGGGCGCACCTCCTCGACGTTCAGCTGGTACTTGGACTGCGAGCCGAAGGTGGTCAGCCGCCCCGTCGCGACGACCTCCATGCCTTCCTCGGGCTTCACCGTCAGCCGCGCCACCTGCCCCTTCCAGGACACGGCGGCCAGCACGTTGCGGTCGTCCTTGATGTCGAAATACAGATGCCCCGAGCGGGCGGCGAAGACGCGACCCACCTCGCCCTTCACCCGGACGCGGCCGAACTCGCCCTCCAGAACGCGCTTCACCGCCCCGGAGATCTCCGAGACGGTGTATTCGTGGGCGTTCTCGCCCGGGGTCGGATCGTCGATCAGGTCGGACATGGCCGCGACCATGCCCGATCCGGCCGCGAAGGAAAAGTCAGGCGGCCTTGCGCTCGTGCCGCCCTTCGGCGATCTCCTCGATCAGCTTGTCGCAGAACGGGTCCAGATCGCCGGGGTTGCGGCTGGTGACGAGGCCGGTCTCGCAGACCACGGCGCTGTCCTCCCAGATCCCGCCCGCATTCTCCACGTCGGTGCGGATCGAGTGGTACGAGGTCATCGCCCGGCCATGCGCGATGCCGGTCTCGATCAGCAGCCAGGGCGCGTGGCAGATCGCGCCGACGACCTTGCCGGCGTCGAAGACCGCCTTGATGAAGGCCAGCGCGTCGGGCTCGACCCGCAGCAGGTCGGGGTTGATCTGCCCGCCGGGCAGCACCAGCGCGTCGTAATCGGCCGCTTTCGCGTCCTTCAGCGGGCGGTCCACCTTGACCGGGCGGCCCCAGTCGTCGGTGTCCCAGCCGGTGATCTCGCCGGCCTGCGGCGCGATCACATGCACCTCCGCGCCCGCGTCGCGCAGCTTGTGAAGCGGGGCCTCCAGTTCCGACTGTTCGAATCCATGGGTCGCAAGGATGGCGACCCGCTTTCCGTGAATGCCAGGCATCTTCGTCCTCCGGATTGTCCTGAGATCGTGTTGCCGGGCAAACGTGCCGCGCCGCCCGCCGGTTCCGCCGTCGCTTGCCTCTGCGCGCGCGCTTGCCTAATCAGGCGCCCGAGCGGCAACGGGAGCGGTCCATGAACATCCTCATCCTCGGCGGCGGCGGGCGCGAGCATGCGCTGGCCTGGGCCGCGATGCAGAACCCCGCCTGCGACCGGCTGATCGTGGCGCCGGGCAATGCCGGGATCGCCGAGATCGCCGAATGCGCCCGGCTCGACATCGAGGACGGCGCGCGGGTGGTGGATTTCTCCGTCGCCAACTCGGTGGATTTCGTGATCGTGGGGCCGGAGGCGCCGCTCGCGGCCGGCGTGGCGGACGACCTGCGCGCCGCCGGCATCCTGTGCTTCGGCCCGTCGAAGGCCGCGGCCGAGCTGGAGGCGTCGAAGCGCTTCACCAAGGAGATCTGCGATGCCTGCGGCGCGCCCACCGCGGCCTGGGCGCGGTTCGACGCGGCGCAGCCGGCGAAGGACTACGTCGCGGCGCAGGGCGCGCCCATCGTGGTCAAGGCCGACGGGCTGGCCGCCGGCAAGGGGGTGATCGTGGCCGAGACGGTGGACCAGGCGACCGATGCCATCGACGAGATGTTCGGCGGCGCCTTCGGCGACGCCGGCGCCGAGGTGGTGATCGAGGAATTCATGACCGGCGAGGAAGCCTCGTTCTTCGTCCTCTGCGACGGCGCGGACGTCCTGCCCATCGGCACCGCCCAGGACCACAAGCGCATCGGCGAGGGCGATACCGGCCCCAATACCGGCGGCATGGGCGCTTATTCGCCGGCCCCGGTGCTCTCGCCCGAGGTGGAGCGCCGGGCGCTGGACGAGATCGTGAAGCCCTGCGTCGCCGAGATGGCGCGGCGCGGCACGCCTTACCAGGGGGTGCTTTACGCCGGGCTGATGATCGCGGACGGGGCGCCGCGGCTGGTGGAATACAACGTCCGCTTTGGCGACCCGGAATGCCAGGTGCTGATGATGCGGCTGGGGGCGCAGGCGCTGGACCTGATGATCGCCTGCGCGCGCGGCGCGCTGGGCGAGGCCCGCGTCAACTGGGCCGACGATCACGCGATGACCGTGGTGATGGCGGCGAACGGGTATCCGGGCGCCTACGAGAAGGGCGGCACGATCGCCGGGCTGGAATCGCTGCCCGAGGATTCGATGCACATGGTGTTCCACGCCGGCACCGCCGAGCGCGACGGCCGGATCGTCGCGAACGGGGGCCGGGTGCTGAACGTGACCGCGCGCGGCGACGACCTCGCGGCGGCGCGCGACCGGGTCTACGCGATGATCGAGAGGATCGACTGGCCCGACGGCGTGTATCGGACAGACATCGGCTGGCGGGCGCTGGCGCGGTGAGCGAGGACGTCGCCTTTCGTCCCGCCCCGCTGCGGGCGCCGCGGCGCTACGTGCTGTCCGGCGGGCAGTTGACCGCCGAGGACGGCTGGTCGCTGCCCCTGGCGGAGGTCACCGACTCCGCCTTCGTGACGCACCGGGCGCGCGGCAATCGCATGGTGCGGCTGGATCTGCGCACCGGCACCGAGACCCGCCGCCTGGCCCTGACCGTTCCGGAGGCGGGCTGGCCGGACGGACCCGAGGCGGCGACGTTCCGGCGGCTGGTATTGGCCGTGCTGCGCGCGCGCCCCGACCTGCCGGTCGTCACCGGCGAGTACGGCTGGGGGCGGCTGGCGTTTTTCGGAATCGGCGCGGTGTCGCTGCTCGGCGGCCCGACGCTCTTCGGCCTGGCGCTCGCCACCGGGCTCAGCGGCGACCGGCTGGCCGGCGCCGCGATGCCGGCGCTGCTGCTGACGCTGATCGGCGCGCTGGTGGGCTGGTCCTACCGCCCGTGGCAGCGCCTGCCGCGCGTCTCCGCGGGGGCGCTGGCGGATGCGCTGGAGCAGACGACAGACACGAACGCAACATCTGCGGCGCATTGATCGCGGATCATTCACCGAAAATATCACATTTCCAACATTCAGCGCGTTTTGCAGGCCATCACCGCCCCAACCGACCCGGCGCCGTCGAACGGTCCCGCGCGGCGCGAGACGAGCCGCCCGGCCTCCAGCCGCGTCACGATCACATGCTCCCATGCCGCATCGGCGGTGACCATTTCCGGCCCGGCGCCGCAATCGCGGACGCCGCCGGTGATCGCAGACTCGCCGATGCGGTGGTTGCTCAGCCCCCGGGCCGCGGCCACCTCGGTCAGCCGCCCCGGCGCATAGCGCCAGACGCGCAGGATCCGGGCCAGGTGCGGGCGGTCGACATAGGCCAGCTCCATCGCCCCGTCGCCGTCCAGATCGGCCGCGCCCACGGGCGCCAGCCAGCGATGCGGCCGGCCGATATAGGGCGTGGCCGCGTCGAGCACCAGGTCGCGCCCGGTCCAGCGATAGACGGCCAGCTGCGCGCCCTGCCCCGCATGGCTGCGCACCACGATCACCTCGTTCGTGCCGTCGCCGTCCAGATCGACCAGCCGCGGCGCCACGTCCTCGAAGACATGCGCGTCGTCAAGCACGATCCGGTGGCCGCAATTGCCGTGATTGCCGGGCGCATCGACCCACAGCGCCTCCGGCTCGCTGTCGCGGCTCAGCACGAAGTGGCGGTAGCGCGCGACGGGCGCGTCGAACCAGGCCCGGGCGATCGCGCCGCGGGTCTCGGCGTCGGTCACGACGCTGCCGGGATAGGCCGTCTCGTCGGCCGGAGAGATCTCGCAGGCCGCCGCCCGCACCGCCAGAAGGCACAGCGCGAACGCGGCGGCGGCGCGCATCAGATCTGCTTTTCCGGCATCTGTACGACCAGCCCGTCCAACTCGTCCGTCACCTTGAGCTGGCAGGTCAGGCGCGAGCGGTCGGGGTCGGGCTCGTAGGCGAAATCGAGCATGTCCTCCTCCATCGCCTCGCGGTCGGGCAGCTTCGCCACCCAGTCGGGATGCACGTAGACATGACAGGTCGAACAGGCGCAGGCGCCGCCGCAATCGGCCTCGATCCCGGGAATGCTGTTGTCCCGTGCGCCTTCCATGACGGTCAGCCCGTTGGCCACGTCGACCGTGTGTTCGGTGCCGTCGTGCTCGATATAGGTGATCTTCGCCATCGGTGTCCTCGTGTCGCCTGCGCTTTCCCGGGCCGAGATAAGGCCTCGGGCCGGGATTTGCGAGTCACTTTCTGTGCCGGGGCGGGCGCGGTACGCGGGGAAACGGGCTTGGGAACGGGCTTGCGCGGCGCGCCATATGTTCTATTTTCGTTCTCATGCAGCCGCGCCCCGATCCCTGGCCCCGCCCGCCCTCCTGCTGCCCGCATGACCTGCTGGACCTGCCGCCGGGGAACGCGCGGGTGGCGGTGGCGGGCCTGGTGCTGGTGCGGCAGCGGCCGGGCACGGCGAACGGGGTGATCTTCGTGACGCTGGAGGACGAGACGGGCGTGGCCAACGTGATCGTCTGGCGCAAGGTCTACGAACGCTTCCGGCGGGCGGTGATCGCGGGGCGGCTTCTGAAGGTGACGGGCCGGGTGCAGCGCGAGAGCGGCGTCACCCATATCATCGCCGAGGAGATCGAGGACCTGTCGCACCTGCTCGACAGCCTGTTGCAGGAGGACCCCGCCCCGGCGGCCCCCGGGACAGGCGGCTAGGCAGCGGCGCCACGAGCGGCTATGATCCGCAGCGAACCGGCCCGAGAGAGGCGCGAGCAGTGATCAGGATTTCCACGGGACTGGCGCTTGGCGCCACGCTTGCCGTCGCCGGGTGCGGCGAGGCGCCTCTGGCGGACGTGACCCAGCTTCACGAACCCGAGCCGATCCGGATGCGGGGCGAAGGCCCGCCGGGCGCCGACCCCGACGGCTGCTACGGGCAGGACGCGACGCCGGCGGTGATCGAGACGGTCACCCAGCAGGTGATGCTGCAGCCGCCCTCGGTGTCGACCGACGGCAAGGTGCTGTATCCGGCGGTCTACAAGACCGAGACCCGCCAGCAGATCGTCGAGGAACGGCGCGAGCTGTGGTTCGAGACCCTGTGCGCGGCAGAGCTGACGCCGGAATTCGTGTCGTCGCTCCAGCGGGCGCTGGCGGCGCGGGGGCATTACCGCGGGCCGATCGACGGCGAGATGACGGCCCGGACCCGCGCGGCGATCCGCGCCTACCAGCAGCCGCAGGGGCTGGACAGCGCGATCCTGTCGCTGGCGGCGGCGCGGCAGCTGGGCCTGGTGGAGGTCGCGCGCATCCACGACTGACGCGCATGATCCGGCGTCGGACCCAGCGCCCGGCCGCGCCTCAGACCGAGCCTTCCGTCTCGATCCGGATCGTCGTGCCGCAATGCTTGCAATGCACCGCGTCGGCGTCGTGCAGCAGCAGGCCGCATTCGGGGCATTCGTGGCGCACCTTGGTCGGCCGGAACAGCACCTGCGCCAGCCGCAGGAACAGGGTGACGCCGAAGATCATCACCGCGACGGCCAGCATCCGCCCCGCCGTGCCGTCGAGCGTGATGTCGCCGAAGCCGGTCGTCGTCAGCGTGGTGACCGTGAAGTAGAGCGCGTCGGCATAGTTGCCGATCTCGGGGTTCACCTCGTGCTGCAGCGCATAGATCAGCCCCGTCATCACGAAGAGGAAGACGAAGAGGTTGATCGTGGCCAGCGTCACCTCCTCGTATTTGCGGAACTTCGGGAAGTCGTGCCGCAGCCGGCGCAGGAGCTGATAGGTATGCAGAAGCCTGAGCGTCCGGAGAACCCGCAGAAAGCCGAACCCCTCCCCGGCGATCGGCGCGAGGAACGACACCATCGCCACCACGTCGGCCCAGGTGGCGGGCCGCACGAAGAAATGCGCCTTGCGCCGGTCGATGGAGAACCGGGCCAGGAAATCGGCCAGGATCACCGCGCCCAGCACCGCGTCGGCGATCTCGACCGGGCGGGTATGCGGAAAGAACGAGGTCACGATCACGAAGGCGATCGTGCCCAGGTCGAAGGCGAGCAGGGCATAGCGAAAGCGGTGCGCCGCCGCGCTGCGGCCTTCGTAGAGGTGGCGGAGTGTCGCAAGCATGGCCGTTGTCCCGAGCGTGTCCGCAGACCTAGTGCATTCCGGCCGGGACGAAAACACGCGACCTGGCCCGATACGGGCGCCTTCCCGTCTTCTTCTCGTTCAAAATACGCAAACGAGGCGGTCGGTCCCGGTGCGCCGCCGGGACAGGCGCGAGGAACGGCGCGGGCTTGCGGCGCGCACGACCCGGTCAGCGCAGTGTTGCGGCGCGGCGCCAGTCCGCGACCGACCGGTCCATCTCTGCCTGCAGCCAGGTCCGGAAACTGCGCAGCGCCGGGCGGCGGCCCGAATGCGGGCCGGTGAGAAACCAGTAGCTCGCCCCGGTCGCCACACGGTCGGGAAACGGCGCGACAAGGCGCTGCCCGTCGACCTGGTCGGCGGCGAGCGTCTCCCAGGCCATGAATACGCCCTGCCCCGCCATCGCCGCGTCGAGGCACAGCGAGGCGTCGCCATAGCTGGGGCCCGCGGGGATGTCGGCCACCGCCAGGCCGTGGCCGTCCAGCCAGACGTCCCAGCCGAAGAGCTGCTCGGTCTCGCGGATCACCGGGTGGCGGAACAGGTCGGCCGGCGTGGCGATCGTGGCGCCGAGCGCCGGCGCGCAGACCGGGAAGACCCGCTGCTGCAGGAGCCGGGTGGCCTCGACGCCGCGACCGGGCGTGCGGCCGACGCGGATGCAGGCGTCGACCCCCGAGGCGTCCGGGTCGACCAGCGCGACGGTCGGTTCGAGCCGCACCGAGATGTCGGGATGCGCCGCGGCGAAGCGGTGGATGCGCCAGATCAGCCAGCGGCTGGCAAAGATCGGCGCGACCGAGACGGTGAGCGTCCGGCTGCCGGTGGCCCGCAGATCCTCGACCGTGGCGGCCATGTCCTGCAGCGCGCGGGTCAGCCGCGGCAACGCAGCGGCGCAGGGGGCCGTGGGGACAAGGCCGCCGGGCCGTCTGGCGAACAGGGTCCGGCCGAGCGCGGCCTCGATCTTCGCCAGCCGCTGGCTGAGCGCGCCGGGCGTCACGCCCAACTCGGCGGCGGCGGTGGCGAGGCTGCCGGTACGGCCGATGGCTTCCACCGCGCGCAGCCCCGACAGGTTGATCGTGTTGAGCGCACGCATTTAGCTTTTCTAAAGCCGCCGCCTTCAAAGATCAATTCTCTCGGCAACCGCCGGGTGGCATGTTTCGCGCATGACATCTTCACTCCGCATATCCCCGCTCCGCGTCGCCCCGCTCCGCACCGCATTTCGGCGCGCGGCCCCGCCGCGCCCGCCCGATCCCGAGCTTCAATGGCGGCGCGATCCGCTGTCGCATCCCGACATTCAAGCGATGTCGGAACGCGAGCTGGCGGACCTGCCCTTCGCGCCCCACGGGCTGCGGCCGGTCTGAGGCCGGGCCCAAACGAAAAAGGGGCGCCCCGCGGGGCGCCCCTTTCGTCAGGTCGGTCTGCGCGGTCTCAGCCGTCTTCCAAGCCGATCGCCACGAAGCGGGGCTCGCCCTCGCGGCGGACCAGCAGCAGGAGCGAGCGGCGGCCGGCGTCGCGGGCGGCCGCGATCTGCTCTTCCAGCTCGGCCACGGACTGCACCTTGGTCTGGCCGGCCTCGGTGATCAGGTCGCCGGCGCGCAGGCCCTTCTCGTAGGCTTCGCTCATCTCGTCGACCGCGGTGACCACCAGGCCGTTGAGGTTCTCGGCCACGCCGAGCTGCTCGCGCAGATCCTCGTTGAGCCGGGTGACGGTGATGCCGAGGATGTCCTTCTCCTCGGGCTCCGCCTCCTGCTCGACCGAGGCGGGCACGGCGCTTTCCGCCTCTTCGCGGCGGCCCAGCGTCACCGACAGGGTCTGGGTCTGGCCCTCGCGGAAGACGACGACGCGGACGGTCTTGCCGACCGGCGAGTTGCCGACCACGCGCACCAGCTGGCGGGTGTCCTCGACATCGACGCCGTCGAAGGTGACGATCACGTCGCCCGCCTCGATGCCGGCCTCCATCGCGGGGCCTTCGGGCACGTCGGTGACCAGCGCGCCGTTCGCCTCTTCGAGGCCCAGCGACTCGGCGATGTCCTCGTCCACGTCCTGGATGCGCACACCCAGCCAGCCGCGGCGGGTCTCGCCGTATTCCTGCAGCTGGTCGACGACGCGGGTGACGACGTTCGAGGCCATCGAGAAGCCGATGCCGATCGAGCCGCCGTTGGGCGACAGGATCGCGGTGTTCACGCCGATCACGTCGCCGTCCATGTTGAACAGCGGGCCGCCCGAGTTGCCGCGGTTGATGGCCGCGTCGGTCTGGATGTAGTCGTCATAGGTGCCCGACAGCGCCCGGTTGCGGGCCGAGACGATGCCGACCGAGACCGAAAAGCCCTGGCCCAGCGGGTTGCCCATGGCCATGACCCAGTCGCCGACGCGCGCGGTGTCGCTGTCGCCGAAGTCGACATAGGGCAGCGGCTCGTCCGAGGAGACCTTCAGAAGCGCGATGTCGGTGTTGGGGTCGGTGCCCACGACGTCGGCTTCCAGCTCCTCGCCCGAGAAGAACTCGATATTGACGACGTCGGCGCCCTCGATGACGTGGTTGTTGGTGACGATATAGCCGTCTTCCGAAATCACGAAGCCCGAGCCCAGCGCCGACGAGCGGCGCGGCCGGCCGGGGCCGTCGTTGCGGTCCATGAAGTCGCGGAAGAAGTCCTCGAAGGGCGAGCCTTCGGGCACCATCGGCGACGGGTTGGTGTTGCCGGCGACGCTGGTCGCGGTGGTGATGTTCACCACGGCCGGGCTGATCCGCTCCGCCAGGTCGGCGAAGCTGCCGGGACGGGTCTGCGCGGTCGCCGTGAGGGCCTGCGCGACAAGGAAGGCCAGGCCCAGAAGCGAGATCCAGGCGGCGCGGATCAGCCGCGGGTCGCCGGATCTCTGGGGGACGGTGATTGCCTGAGGTGTCAAGAAGTCTCTCCGTTTGCTTTTCTCCCCCCGCAGGGAAATCGCCGGGGGCGTCCTGTGCGTGGGAATGTCTACGTATGAGCGAAATTGCACAACACAAACCCCCGTCGCGAAGTCTCAACTGCATGTGAGCCCCGCGGATGGTGGGCGTGAGCATGACACGCGCCGGCGCGCAAGGCCAGCGCGCAATGACCCGGCGGCAGCGATCCGCCGGGCGTCAGGCGCCCAGCACCTTGGCCAGCCAGACCAGCAGCACGCCCGCCGCGAGCGCGCCGAGGCCGACCATGCGCCGGGTCTCGGACGGCATCTCGGCCAGGGTGCGGAGAAGGTCCTCCAGACGCGAAGGGGCCAGTGCGAACACCAGCCCCTCGACACAAAGCACCAGCCCGAGGGCCAGAACGATCACGGCCATGGGCGGCTCAGCCTCCGGCCTCTTCGTCCTCCGGCTCCGGCTCCGTCTCCGGCGCCGGGGTCGTTTCCTCCTCGGGCTCCGGCGTCGCCGCCGGATCCGCGTCCGGCGTGGCGGCGGCGTCCTCGCCGGCCGGCGCATCGCCCTCGGGCATGTCGGCGGCCGACGACTCGGGCGCCGGCACCGGCGGCGGGAAGGTGCCGCCGCGGCCCGAGGCGCTGTCGAGGTAGTTGAAGAACTCGCTGTCGGGCGAGATCACCAGCGTCGAGTTCTGCCCCTGCAGCGACCGGGTATAGGCCGTGAGCGAGCGGTAGAACTCGAAGAACTCCGGATCCTGGCCGAAGGCCTCGGCGAAGATGCGGTTCCGCGCCGCGTCGGCCTCGCCTCGGATGATCTCGGATTCGCGGTTGGCCTCGGAGACCAGCTCGACCACGGTCCGGTCGGCCTGGGCGCGGACCCGCTGCGCGGCCTCTTCACCGCGGGCGATCTCGTCGGCGGCCTCGCGCTCCCGCTCGGCGCGCATCCGGGCGAAGGTGGCGTCGAGGTTCTGGCTGGGCAGGTTGGTCTGCTTCAGCCGCACGTCGATCACCTCGATCCCCAGCGGTTCGGCGCGGGCGCGCGCCTCCTCGGTGATCCGGTCCATCAGGGCGGCCCGGTCGGCCGAGAGGATGGTGTTCGAGGTCACGCCCTCGGAGCCCAGCACGGCGCGAATCTGCGCGTTCAGGATGCCGCCCAGCCGGTCCTCGGCCGAGCGGATGCCGCCGATGCCCACCGCCTGCCGGAACTGCACCACGTCGGCGATGCGGTAGCGGGCGAAGGCGTCGACCACCAGCCGGCGGTCGTCCGACGGCGTCACCTCGGTCGGCGGCGTGTCGAGCGACAGGATCCGGTCGTCGTAGCGGACCACGTCCTGGATGAACGGGATCTTGAAGGCCAGGCCCGGGTTTTCCTTGACCGACTTGATCTGGCCGAACTGCAGCACCAGCGCCTTCTGGCGTTCGTCGACGATGAAGACCGAGGACCCGACCAGCGCGATCAGAATGACCACGATGGGAAGAAGGAATGTCAGCTTGCGCATGGCTCAGTTCCCTCCCTGGGTGCTGCTATTGGTGTTGCCGGTGCGGCGCAGCTCGTTCAGCGGCAGGTAGGGCACCACGCCCTGCCCCGCGCCATTGCCGCCGGTCACGGAGTCGTCGAGGATGATCTTGTCGACATCGCCGAGGACCCGCTCCATCGTCTCGATGTAGAGACGCTTGCGCGTCACCTCGGGGGCGTTGCGGTATTCCTCCAGCACCGCGAGGAAGCGGCTCGCCTCGCCCTCTGCCTCGTTGACGACCTGGGCGCGGTACGCCTCGGCCTCTTCCTGGACCTGCGCGGCTTCACCGCGGGCCCCGGCGAGCACCCGGTTGGCGTAGGCGTCGGCGGTGCGTTCCAGGCGGTCGCGCTCCTGCTCGGCGGCCTGCACCTCGCGGAAAGCGTCGATCACCTCGGCCGGCGGGTCGGCCTTGTCGAGGTTGATCCGCAGGATGTTGACACCGGCATTGTAGCTGTCGAGCGTCGACTGGATCAGCTGCTCGGCGGTATCGGCGATCAGCGCACGGTCCCGGTTGAGGATCGGCGCCAGTTCCGAGGCGGCGATGATCTCGCGCATGGCGGCCTCGGACACGGCCCGGATGGTCATCGCCGGGTCGCGCAGGTTGAACAGGAACTGCGCGGGGTCCTTGATGTTCCAGACCACCTGGAAGTCCAGGTCGACGATGTTCTCGTCGGTGGTCAGCATCAGGCCCGCATCCTGGCCGCGGCTGCCGGAGGTGCCGATATTCTCGGTCTGCTCGCGGGTGACGGCGAGGACCTCGGCGGTGACCAGCGGCCAGGGCGCGAAGTTCAGGCCCGGATTGCCGGTGTCGGAATAGCTGCCCAGGAACAGTTCGACCGACTGTTCTTCGGGCCGGACCGTGTAGAGCGAGGCGAAGAGCCACAGGCCCAGAAGCACCAGCACGCCGATGCCGACGGTGCCGCGGGTCAGCCGCGGGCCGCCGCCACCGCCGCCGCCGCGGTTCGGGCCGTTCGGGCGGTTGCCGCCGCCGCCCATCAGGACGCGCAGGCGCTCCTGCCCTTTCCTCACGATCTGGTCGATCTCGGGCATCTGAGACTGGTCGCCGGGACGGTTGCCGCCGGCCGGGCGGCGATCGTCGTCGTTGCCGCCTCCCTGGCCGCGGTTGCCGCCGCCGCTTCCGCCTCCTCCCCCCCAGGGGCCGCCGGAATTGCTTGACATGTACCTGTCTTTCCCTTGCTTGCCTTGTCGCCTGTCTTGTCAGACTGTCTTGCTACCTGTGCCCATCGGGCGTCGAAATCAAGCCGTTCGGGCCGGTGACTTCATCGTGACCAGCTCTTCGGCCATGGTCGGATGGACCGCGCAGACGCGGTCGAAATCCTCCTTGGTGGCGCCCATCTTCACCGCGATCCCGGCCAGCTGGATCATCTCGCCCGCATTGTCGGCGACGATGTGACAGCCCAGCACGCGGCGGGTGTCGGCGCAGACGATCAGCTTCATCAGCACGCGGTCGTGATGACCGGCGAAGGAATGCTGCATCGGCCGGAACGAGGTGCAGTAGACCTCGATCGGCCCCTGGTCGGCGGCCGCCTCCTCGGACAGGCCCACCGTGCCCAGCTCGGGCTGGGTGAAGATCGCCGAGGGCACCAGCTCGTGGTCGGGCTTCGTCGGGTTCGCCTTGAACACGGTCTCGGTGAAGGCCATGCCCTCGCGGATCGCCACCGGCGTCAGTTCCAGCCGCCCGGTCACGTCGCCGATGGCGTAGATCGAGGGCACCGAGGTCTGCGAGTAGTCGTCGACGACGATCTCGCCGCGGCGGCCCAGCTTCACGCCGGCCTCTTCCAGCCCCAGCCCGTCGGTGTTGGGCGCCCGGCCGGTGGCAAAGAAGACGTGGTCGAACTCGCGCTCGGTGCCGTTGGTGGCCTTGACCCAGACGCGGCCCGCGGCCTCGGCGGCGGTGTCGCTGTCGGGGTTCGCCTCCAGCACGCCGCTTTCCTCGATGCCAAGCGCGTCGGACTGCGTGCCCTGGTCGACCGAGCCGGCCTCGGCCGGGCACATCTCGACGATATTGGTGCCGACATGCAGGTCGACGCCCTTGGCCTTCATCATCTCGGCCACCAGCCCCCGCGCCTCGCCGTCGAAGCCGCGCAGGATCTGCGCGCCGCGGTAATACTGCGTCACCTCGACGCCGAGCCCGTTCAGGATGCAGGCAAATTCGCAGGCGATATAGCCGCCGCCGATGATCAGCACCGATTCCGGCAGCTCTTCCAGCAGGAAGATGTCGTTGGACACCAGCCCCAGCTCGGCATTCGGGATACCGGGGCGGACCGGGTGGCCGCCGGTGGCGACGAGGATGTGCTTGGCGGTAAAGGTCTCGCCGCTCGACAGCTCGACCGTATGCGCGTCCTTCAGCGTGGCGCGGGCGTCGTGGATCGTCACCCCGCTGCGTTCCAGGTTGGTGCGGTAGATCGTCTCCAGCCGGTCCAGCTCGGTATGCAGGGCCTTGCGGAAATGCGGCCAGTCGAAGGCGCCGTGCTCGACCTGCCAGCCATAGGCGCGGGCATCCTCGAACGTCTCGGAGAACTCCGAGGCGAAGACCATGATCTTCTTGGGCACGCAGCCGCGGATCACGCAGGTGCCGCCCATGCGGTATTCCTCGGCCAGCCCGACGGTGGCGCCGGTCTCGGCCGTGGTGCGCGCCGCCCGCACGCCGCCGGACCCGCCGCCGATGACGAAGAGATCGTAGTCGAAGGCCATGGATTACTCCGCGATGTCGGAAAACAGGTTGTCGGGCTCGGCGAACTCGATCCGGTCCTCTTCATGGGTGCCGGCATTGATGTCGTTCACCTCGACCCGGCCGTCGCCGTGGCCGATGATGACGATGTCGCAGATGTCGATGAACAGCCCGTTCTCGACCACTCCGGGGATCTGGTTCAAAACCAGCGACAGGTGCCGCGGGTTGCCGATGCGCTGCAGGTGCAGATCGACGATGTGGTTGCCCTCGTCGGTGACATAGGGCGCCTCGCCGTTCAGGCGCAGCGTCGCCTGCTCGCCAAGCACGTCCATGCCCGCCAGCGTCTCCTCGATCAGCGCCTTGGTGGTCTGCCAGCCGAAGGGAATGATCTCCACCGGCAGCGGGAAGGCGCCCAGCGTGTCGACCTGCTTGGTTGCGTCGGTGATGACGATCATCCGGTCCGAGGCGGTGGCGACGATCTTTTCCTGCAACAGCGCCCCGCCGCCGCCCTTGATCAGGTTCAGGTCGGAGTCGAACTCGTCCGCACCGTCGATCGTCAGGTCGAGCCACTTGGCCTCGTCCAGGCTGATCACCTCGATGCCGACCTTCCGCGCCAGTTCCGCGGTGCGGGTGGAGGTCGGCACGCCCTGGATCCTCAGCCCGTCCTCGCGCACCAGCTCGCCCAGGCAGCGCACCATCCACGCGGCGGTGGACCCGGTGCCCAGCCCGACGCGCATGCCGTCCTCGACGAAATCCACCGCGCGCTTGGCGGCGACGAACTTGGCGGTGTCGATGGGCGACAGGTTTCCGGACATCTGCGGCAGCTCCCTCGGCAAGGTCCCGGGCGTTATAGGGAAGATGCGCCTGCGGTGCGAGGGGGAAATGCCCGGCCCCGGGCTGCGACGCGCCGACACGCTCGCATCCTGCGCCGCAGCGCTTATGTTGGGCGCGGAACGCGGGACGGAGCGCCGCAATGGCACGACATGTCTATGTGATACTGGGGTGGCTGTCGGTCGGGCTGGGCCTGATCGGCGTGGTGCTGCCGGTGCTGCCGACGGTTCCGTTCATGATCCTCGCGGCCTTCCTGTTCGCCAAGGGCGCGCCGCGGGCGCGGGCCTGGCTGATCGACCACGCGCATTTCGGCCCGCATATCCGGGCATGGGAAGAGGCGGGGGCGATTTCCCGCAAGGCCAAGGTGCTGGCGGTGGGCACGATGGCGGCGGTGTTCCTGGTCTCGGTCGTCACCGGGCTGCCCGGATGGGTGCTGGCGGTGCAGGCCGTCTGCATGGGTCCGGCCGCGGTCTTCGTAGCAACCCGGCCGGACGAATAGCCGTTCAGTCCCCGTGCGCCCTATCCGCCGTGCGACCCCTCGTGCATCGCGCGGCTGTCGGCGGGCGCCTCGGCCCGGTCGTGCTTGCCGTAGTCGCGCAGCACCTCGGCCACCCGCAGCCGGTAGTCGGCGAACAGCCTCTGCCGCCCGGCCTCCTGCGCGGCGCGGTGTTTCGCCAGCCGGCGCCACTCCTCCACCGCCGCCTCGTCGCGGAAGAAGGACACCGACAGAAGCTTGCCCGGGGTCGTCAGGCTCTCGAACCGCTCGACCGAGAGAAAGCCGTCGATCTCCTCCAGAAGCGGCCGCATCTCGGCTGCGATGTCGAGATAGGCGTCGCGGCAGCCCTCTGCGGGTTCGACTTCGAAGATGATGGCGATCATGGCTGTCCTCCCTTTTGCCCGGCCACCAGATCGCACCCGCGCCGAAACGGCAATCGCCCGCGCGGCTTGCACTACCGCCGTGATCCGGCGCAGGCTGGAGCTTTACGCAAAGGAAAGCACCGATGCTCCAGTTCGACGATTCGACGGCGCGGATCCTGGAGGACGCCTACCAGTGGGCCGATTTCACCCGACGGCGGCGGGCCAACTTCGATGCGCTCGCGGCGCAGCCCGGCCAGACCGTGCTCGATCTCGGCTGCGGCAACGGGCTTCTGACCGAGGATCTGTCGCGCGCGGTGGGCGATGCGGGCCGGGTGCATGGTGTCGATCCCAGCGCCGCGATGCTTCAGTCGGCGCGGGTCCGTCTGGCGGGCCGCGAGAACGTGACCCTGGCCGAGGGCACGGCCGCGGCGCTGCCGCTGGCGGATGGCAGCCTCGACGGCGCCGTGTCGGTCCAGGTCTTCGAATATGTCGACGACGTGCCCGCCGCGCTGGCCGAGCTGCACCGCGCGCTGCGCCCCGGCGGGCGGCTGGTGATCGGCGACATGCATTTCGGCACCTATGCCTGGCGCTCGGACGATCCCGACCGGATGCGGCGGATGCAGGCGGCCTGGGACCGCCACCTGGTGCATCCCGACCTGCCCGAGCGGCTGCCCGAGGACCTGGCGCGCGCCGGCTTCACGGTGCGCGAGTCGATCCCGGTGACGCTGACCGACCGACATTATCGCCCCGACAGCCTGGTGCGGATGATGATCATCCTGATGACGCGCTACGCCATCGCGCAGGAGCTGCTGCCCGAGGCGGAGGTGCGGGCCTGGGCCGACGAGCAGGCGGCGCTGGCCGAGGCGGGGCGGTTCTTTTTCTCGCTCACGCATTTCGTCACCGTGGCCGAGCGAAACTGAGCCGGGGCGCCGCCGGGGCCGCGGATGTCGCATCCGGCAAGGCGGCCCGGCGGGTTTCGCGGCAGAACGGCCGGGCAGGCAGAAGGGGCGCGCATGTTCATCTCCGTCTTCGACATGTTCAAGCTGGGCGTCGGGCCGTCCTCGTCGCACACGATGGGGCCGATGGTGGCGGCGGCGCGGTTTCTGGAATTGTTGCGCGGCGCGCGGTTCACGCCGCACGGGCTGAAGGCGACGCTCTACGGCTCGCTGGCCTTCACCGGGGTCGGGCATGCCAGCGACCGGGCGGTGATCCTGGGCCTCGCCGGGTTCCGGCCCGAAAGCTACGACCGCGACGCGGCGGAGGCGGCGCTGGCGGAGATCGCGGCGCGGAAGGCCGTCAGGCCTGACAAGCTGCCCGAGATGCGGTTCGACCCGGGCGCCGACCTCGTGCTCGACCGCGGCCCCGCCCTGCCCGGCCACGCCAACGGCATGGTGCTTCAGGCCACCGACGCGCAGGGCGACGTGATCCTGCAGGAGACCTATTACTCGGTCGGCGGCGGCTTCGTGCTGACCGAGGCCGAACTGGCGGCGGGGCGCGACACCGACGACGGCCCGCCGGTCCCCTACCCGTTCAAGTCCGCCGCCGAGATGCTGGAGATGTGCGCCCGCGACGGCAAGAGCATCGCCGAACTGAAGCGCGCCAACGAGCTGACGCGGCACGCGCGGGCCGCGCTGGACGACGGGCTCGTGCGGATCTGGGACGTGATGAAGGCCTGCATGGACCGTGGGCTGACGGCCGAGAGCGGCATCCTGCCCGGCGGGCTGAACGTGCGCCGCCGCGCCGGCGCGATCCGGCAGCGACTGGAGGACGAGCGCGGGCGCAACCTGACGCCGCCGCATGTCATCAACGACTGGATGAGCGTCTACGCCATGGCCGTGAACGAGGAGAACGCGGCCGGCGGACAGGTCGTCACCGCGCCCACCAACGGCGCCGCCGGCACGGTGCCGGCCGTGATCCGCTACTGGCTGGACCACGTGCCCGGCGCCTCGCGCAAGCGGCTGCCGGACTTCCTGCTGACCGCCGCGGCGATCGGCGGGCTGATCAAGCACAACGCCTCGATCTCCGGCGCCGAATGCGGCTGCCAGGCGGAGGTCGGCACCGCCTCGGCGATGGCCGCCGCCGGGCTCTGCGCGGTGCTGGGCGGCACGCCCGAGCAGGTCGAGAACGCCGCCGAGATCGCGCTGGAGCATCACCTCGGAATGACCTGCGACCCGGTGCGCGGGCTGGTGCAGGTGCCCTGCATCGAACGCAACGGGCTGGGCGCGATCAAGGCCGTCTCCGCCGCCTCGCTGTCGCTGCGCGGCGACGGCAGCCACATGGTCCCGCTCGATGCCTGCATCGAGACGATACGGCAGACCGGCGACGACATGAGCCACAAGTACAAGGAAACCGCGCTGGGCGGGCTGGCGGTGAACGTGCCGAACTGCTGAGGCGCGGCGACCGTTGGCACAGGCATTCTGGCACGCCGTTTGCGGCCGGGTCCGGTGTCGCCGGTGCGTCGCCCCCGGCCCGCCGCGGATTGCGCCCCCCGCGGCCCAACCCTAGCGTGGCGCGATGAGCACCGACCGTCCCCTTCTCGGCATCCTCCTGATGGTCGGCTTCTGCCTGCTGGCGCCGCTGGGCGATTCGGTGGCGAAGCTGCTGGGCGAGGTGATGCCGCTGGACCTGCTGCTCTGGGTCCGCTTCGCGATCCAGGCGGCGGTGCTGGTGCCGCTGGTCTGACTGACCGGGGGCAGCCTGCGGCTTTCGCCGCGGGTGCTGGCGCTGACGGCGGTGCGCTCGGTGCTGCACATCCTGGGCATCGCCTTGGTGTTCCTGGCGCTCCGGCACCTGCCCGTGGCCGAGGCCATCGCCATCGCCTACGTGATGCCCTTCCTGATGCTGATCCTCGGCTGGGCCGTGCTGGGCGAGCAGGTCGGCCCGCGCCGCTGGGCCGCCTGCGTCGTGGGGTTCGGCGGCACGCTGATGGTGGTGCAGCCGAGCTTTGCCGCCGTGGGGGCGCCGGCGCTGCTGCCGCTGCTGGTGGCGGTGGTCTTCGCGCTGTTCATGCTGGTGACCCGCGCCATCGCGCGCGCCGCGGCGCCGGTGACGCTGCAGGCGGTCAGCGGGCTGATGGCGACGGCGATCCTTTTGCCGTTGGACCTGAGCGGGCTGATGGGGGACTGGCCGCTGACGGCGGCGCCGGCACCCACCCGCTGGGACTGGGTTCTGCTGGTGGGGCTGGGGCTTCTGGGCACCGGCGCGCATCTCCTGATGACCTGGTCGCTGCGCTTCGCCCCCGCCGCCACGGTCGCACCGATGCAGTATCTGGAGATACCCTTCGCCACGTTGATCGGCTGGCTGATCTTCCGCGACTTCCCCAACGGCCTGGCGCTGGCCGGGATCGCGGTGACGATGGGCGCCGGGCTCTACGTCATCCTGCGCGAGCAGCGGGTCAGCCGGGCGGCGCGGGTGAAAGCGCCCGGACCGCCGGTGTGAGATGCGCCCGCGGCAGGATCACCAGCATCCCGGGGCCATGGAAGCTCAGCCGCACCGGGCCGGTCGATTCGTTCGAGGTGCCGACCCGGCCGTCGGGGGCGAAGTCGAGCCCCGCGATCGGCCAGCGCAGCCCCGTGCTCTCGCCGGTGACCGGCGCCATCGGGAACAGCGAGACCCGTGTGCCCACCGGCAGGTCCAGCGCGACCTGCGGCGGCGCGTGAAAGGCGAGGTCCTCGGCCCCCAGCACGATGACCGCGCCGCCCGGCCGGCGGGCGAGCACGTTGAACGCGGCCAGCTCGTGATCGGTGCGCGCGCCGGTGAAGCCCAGCGCCAGCACCAGGGGCGCCTCTATGTTGCTCAGCGCCTTGTGAAAATCGGTGCTGTCCTGCTCGGCGATCTCGCAGACGGTGGCCGGATCCAGCCGGCTGCGCGTCTCGTCCGTGACCGAGTCCAAGTCGCCGATCACCGCGCGCGGCGTCAGCCCGACGGCCAGCGCCCGGTCGGCGCCGCTGTCGGCGGCCACCAGCACCGGCGCCAGCGCCAGCGCTTCGCGCAGGCGTTTTGTTTCCACCGGCGCGCCACCGAGCAGCGTGACCGGAGCCTGTGATTGGACAAATGCGGCAGTCATGCCGATATTAATGAGATATTCGGGCATTCGTCACAATCTGGCCTGGAAAAAATACCGCAATAACCTCTGTTCCGTTCCGAATCCGGAACCACCAGATGGTAAACGTTGCCTCGCTGGATCGGGGGAGAAAGCGACGATATAATGGTTAACGCCAGTAAAATTCTGACGGTGTCCTACGGGACGTTCTCATGCACGCTCGAGGGGTTCGACGAGCCCTTCTCGACCATGAAGTCGATCGCGGAGTATTTCCGGGACCTTGCGGCGGACGACCGATATTTCGGGGCCGAACCGCCGCAGCCCGATGCCGAGATGCTGCACCGCATCGCCGAAAAGGAAATCCGCCGCCGGGTGGAGGCGAAGGTTCAGAAGAACGGGATCCTGCTGCGCCCCCTCGATGACGAGGCCGGCCCCGCCATGCCCGAGCCGCCGGCGGCCCCGTCGCGCCCCGCCCCGGCCCGCGCCCCGGATCGCGCCCCGAACCGCGCACCCTCCGGCGACAGCGCCGCACCCCGCACGCCCGCCCCGCAGCCGGACCCGGAGCCGGCGCCGCGCCGTCAGCCGGCCCCTGAGCCGGTGCCCGCCGGCACCGACGCCGCGGCCGAGACCGTCGCCGAAAAGCTCCGCCGGATCCGCGCGGCCGTCGCCCGCGCCCAGACCGAACCGCAGCTCGCCTCGACATTCGCCGAGGACGAAAGCCCCGAGCCGCAGCCCGCCCCCGAGGGATTTCTCGCCGAGGATAACGCGCCCGAGGAGGCGCCGCAGGCCGAGAGCGAGGCCGAGAGCACGGAGGCCGACGACGAGGGCATGCTCGACGCCGTGACCGCCGCCGAGGCCGGCCCCGCCGACTTCGAACCCGAGGTCGTCGAAGAGGATCTGGCCGAGACGGAAGAGCCGCGCGACGCGCTGGCGATGCCCGAGGACGAGGCGACCGAGGCCGAGGACGACCCCGAGGCCGCCGCGCCGGAAAGCCTGGACATCTCGGCCTTCCTGCAAGGCAGCGACGAGGCCGAACAGGCGGCGCCCGAGCGGGACGCCGACACGCCTGTCGCCGAGGACGCGGTCGAGCCGCAGGTGACCGATATCGCATGGGACGAGGCGGAGACCGTCGACGCCGAGGCGGAGACCGCCGGGGCCGACAGCGCGGAAGACGAGGAGCCGGAGCCGGTCGTGGCCGAGGAGGCTGAGACGGCTGAGGTGACCGAGGTCGCGTCGGGTGTCGCGGAAGACGAGGTACAGGTCGAGGCCGTCGCCGAGGAACCGGTCGAGGTCGAAGAGGTCGCGGAGGCCGAAGAGGCAGAAACCGCCGCCGATGTGACGGAGGACGAGGCCGAAGCCGAGGCTGTCACCGCGGAACTGGCCGAGGTCGAAGAGGCCGCGGACATGGACGCGGCGGAGACCGCCGCCGACGGGACGGAGGACGAGGCCGAGGCTGTCGCCGAGGAAGAGGCCGCGGTTACGGGCGAGGCGGAAAGCGCCGCCGACGCGACGGAGGACGAGATCGAGGCCGACGCCGTGGAACTGGCCGAGGCCGAAGAGGCCGTGGACGCGGACGCGGACGCGGCGGAGGTCGTCGCCGACGCGACGGAGGACGAGGCCCAGGCCGAGGCGTCCGACTCCCGCGAGTCCCGACACCCGGCCGTGCCGCAAACCTCCGCTGAAGACGAGTACGAGGACGAGGCCGACGACGAGATCGCCGAGATCGAACTCGACCTGACGGAAATCCTCGGGGGCGGCGCGGCGAAGGACGATGACCGGCTGCCGCCCCTGTCGCTGACCGAGGCGGACCGGGTCGACCCCGACGCCGCCGGCGACACCGCGGACACCTCCGACACGCAGCGCGCCCGGGTCCGGGTGGTGAAGATGTCGCGCGAGGAATTCGACGCCCGCTTCGTCGAAAGCCCGGAAGACGACGCCGAGCCGGAGGTCGAGGTCAGCGCCCAGGCCGAGGTTTCCGAAGAGATCGACATCTCGGAGTTGGAAGACGCCGAGGCCGCCACTGCGGAGACCGCCGAGACCGAGACCGCCGCGGAAGGCGTCGAGACCGAAGAGCAGGCCGAGCCGGACGCAGCTGAGGAGGCCGGGGCCGGCCTGCCGGACCGCGAGGAAATCCGCGCCGCGCTGGGCGAGACGGGCCTCAGCCCGGAGGACGAGGCCGATCTGATCGAGGAGCTGATGCAGGCCGGCCGCGATGACGATGACGCGGACGACGCCGCCGATCAGGGCCCGCGGTTCGAGTTCTCCGACGCGGCGGATAGCGAGGATACCGACGCGGCGGACACCGAGCCGCACGCGCCGCACTGGGACGAAGACCGCCGCAAGGCCGTCGCCGCCGACCTCGCCGCGGCCGCCGCCGAAGTGCGGCGCCGGAGCGAGGGCGAGGACCGGGACGTGCCGGTAGACCGGCTGCTGGCCCAGGCCGACAGCGAGCTGCGCACCAGCGAGAACACGCGGCGCCGCTCTGCCATCGCACATCTGAAGGCGGCTGTCGCCGCGGTCCGCGCCGATGGCAACGCCGCGGCCGGGCGGCGCGACGCCGAGGCCGAAAAGGCACTGAGCCAGTACCGCGACGACCTCGCCAGCGCCGTCCGCAGCGACGACGACGCGGAGGAGGCGGCCGCCGCGCCGCTGGAACTGCCCGAAACCGCGCGCACCGATACCGCGCCGGACGCGGCGGAGCGGGACGCGGAAGACACCGGGGCCGAGACCGAAGACGAGGCGCCGGCCGCCAGGCCCTCGCCCGCCGCGCGCCGGGCGGAGATGACGGCGGCGGCGCGCGATACCGACCGCCCGCGGCGCCACAAGCGCCCGATGGCGCCGCTGATGCTGGTCTCCGAGCAGCGCATCGACCGCCCCTCGCCCGACGGCGCCCCGGTCCGTCCGCGCCGCATCCGCAGCGAGGACCTGGACGCCACGGCCACCGCCGCCCCCGAAGCGGCCGCGCTGGGCGCCGACGACCGGTTCCGCCGCTTCGTGGACCAGACCGCGCCCGACGGGCTGCAGGAACTGCTGGAGGCGTCGGCCGCCTATGCCAGCGCGGTCGAGGGCGAGCCCTCGAACACGCGCCCGCAGATCATGGGCCGGGTGGCGCGCCACCTGCCCGAGGGCGCCTTCAGCCGCGAAGAAGGCCTGCGCGCCTTCGGCGTGCTGCTGCGCGAGGCCCGCATCCTGCGCGTGGAACGCGGCCGCTTCACCATCGCGCCGACCAGCCGGTTCGCCGAGGCCGGCAAACAGTCCGCGGCCGGCTGACCGGCCTGCCCCGAAGGCGCATCGGCGATCCTACAGACGATCCGGGCGGAGCGTGCATCGCTCCGCCCTTTATCTTTGCGGGCGCGTGATCCGAAGGAGCGCTGCCGCGCAAGCGATCTCCGCGCGTGGCGGGGCGACGCATCACTTGCACGGTGCGCCGGTTGCCCGGCCGGGACGCCTCCGGCGGGCGTATTTGGGCCAAGATGAAAGGCCGGGCGGCCCCGCGTCAGTCGTCGTCGGGGTCGGCCTGGCCCACGCCCTTGAAGACGGCCTTGAGCGGGATCGCCCAGATCACGCCGAGCACGACGTAGATCGCGAGTTCGAGCCACAGGGACGGCCGGTCGAACAGGCTGGTGATGTACCAGGCGAGGGCAATATAGGCCGGCAGGCCGATCAGCAGGATGACCAGCGACCAGCGGCGGCGGGCTTTGTAGGACATCGGCATCAGTCGGCGAACGGGTCGGTGACGAGGATGGTGTCCTCGCGCTCGGGCGAGGTGGACAGCAGCGCCACCGGGCACTGGATCAGCTCTTCGATGCGGCGGACATACTTGATCGCCTCGGCCGGCAGGTCGGCCCAGCTGCGCGCCCCGGCGGTGGAGCCGGACCAGCCCGGCATCGTCTCGTAGACCGGGGTGACGCGGGCCTGCGCCTCGGCCGCGATCGGCAGGTAGTCGAGGCGTTCGCCGTCCAGATCGTAGCCCGTGCAGATCTTCAGCTCGTCGAACCCGTCGAGCACGTCGAGCTTGGTCAATGAGATGCCGTTCACGCCGGAGGTGGCGCAGGTCTGGCGCACCAGCACCGCGTCGAACCAGCCGCAGCGGCGCTGGCGCCCGGTGGTGGTGCCGAACTCGTGGCCCCGCTCGCCCAGGCGCTGGCCGTCAGCGTCGTGGAGTTCCGTCGGGAACGGCCCCTCGCCCACCCGCGTCGTGTAGGCCTTGACGATGCCGAGGACGTAGTCGATGCCGCCCGGCCCGATGCCGGTGCCGGTGGCGGCCTGGCCCGCGATGACGTTCGACGACGTCACGAACGGATAGGTGCCGAAGTCGATGTCGAGAAGCGCGCCCTGCGCCCCCTCGAACAGGATGCGGCGGCCCGCCTTGCGCTGTTCGTTCAGCACCTTCCAGACCGGGCCGGCGTAGTCGAGGATCTTCGGCGCCACCTCGTGCAGGTCGTCGACCAGGCGGTCGCGGTCGACCGGCTCGATGCCGAGACCGCGGCGCAGCGGGTCGTGGTGCTGCAGGGCGCGGTCGACGCGGGCCTGCAGCGTCGCCTCGTCGGCGAGGTCCGCCACGCGGATCGAGCGGCGGCCGACCTTGTCCTCGTAGGCCGGGCCGATGCCGCGGCCGGTGGTGCCGATCTTGGTGCCTTTCGACGCGGCCTCCTCGCGGGCGCGGTCCAGCTCGCCGTGGATCGGCAGGATCAGCGGCGTGTTCTCCGCGATCATCAGCGTGTCGCGGGTGATCTCGACGCCCTGGGCGCGGACCGTCTCGATTTCCTCCACCAGATGCCAGGGGTCCAGCACCACGCCGTTGCCGATCACCGACAGCTTGCCGCCGCGCACCACGCCCGAGGGCAGCGCGTGCAGCTTGTAGGTGGTGCCGTCGATCACCAGCGTGTGGCCGGCATTGTGCCCGCCCTGGAAGCGGCAGATCACGTCCGCCCGCTCGGACAGCCAGTCGACGATCTTGCCCTTCCCCTCGTCGCCCCACTGGGCGCCCACGACGACGACATTGGCCATGTATCCGCTCCGCTGACGAGAAACCGGGGCCCCTATAACGGCTGGCGCGGCGGCGGGAAACCGGTATTTCGGGGCGCGTGCGGGCTGGACAGCGGCGCCCCGGATGGGTCAATGATCGGCGAACCATTCCGCTGCGCAACGAGTTGACCCATGGCATTGCTGATCCGCTGGCTGTTCGCCTTCGTCCTGGTCGTCGCGACCTACAACCCGACCATGTACAACTATGTCCGCTGGGCCGAGGCGAATTACGAATCCCGGCTTAGCCTGGTGGTGCTGTTCGGGCTGGTCCTGTTCGTCGGCTACGTGATCTTCTTCCGCGCGACGCTGCGGTCGATCGGGGCGTTCGGGGTGATCCTGGTCGTGGCGCTGGTGGCGGTGATCGTCTGGGTGCTGATCGACATCGGCTGGCTGGCGCTGGACAATCCCGACCAGATGGTCTGGCTCGGCGTCGTGGCGCTGAGCCTGGTGCTGGGCACGGGGCTGTCCTGGTCGATCATCCGGCGGCGACTGTCGGGACAGTACGACATGGACGATGTCGACGAGGAGTAGGCACCCGCGTGATCGGCGCCGCGCCCGCGGGCGCCGATGCGGGGTTGCAGGGGCTGGCGCGAGGCTCTAGATACCCACCGTTCGCAAACGCCGAAGGCCGACCCATGGAAAACGTGATCCTCGTCATCCACCTGATCCTCGCGCTGAGCCTGATCGGCGTGGTGCTGCTGCAGCGGTCCGAGGGCGGCGGCCTGGGCATCGGCGGCGGCGGGGGC
This sequence comes from Psychromarinibacter sediminicola, assembly GCF_029168335.1. GTDB lineage: Bacteria > Pseudomonadota > Alphaproteobacteria > Rhodobacterales > Rhodobacteraceae > Psychromarinibacter > Psychromarinibacter sediminicola. The sequence goes on along the minus strand of NZ_JARGYC010000007.1, from coordinate 65,617 downwards.
GGCGTGATGTCGGCCCGCGGCGCGGCCACCGCACTGGGCAAGCTGACATGGGTGCTGGCCATCGCCTTCATCGGCACTTCCATCGCCCTGACCATCGTGGCGGCGCGGACCTCCGAGGACAGCTCGGTCATCGACCGGCTGGGCAGCGAGGAGGCCCCGGTCGATGAGGACAGCGGCCCGTCCCTGCCGGGCGGCGACGGCCTTCTGCCGCCGTCGAGCGAGGAACCGCTGACGCCGCCGCGCGCGGACTGACCCGACATCCACAAAGACTTGAGGCGGCGGTGCCGACCTCTACAGCATGTTGCGGCTGAACTTGCGCGTGCGGCGGGAATCGGTTATCCTTCTAGTCCCGTGGGTATGCGTTTCGAAAGACGCGGCGCTCGCACCGATCTGAGCAGTTTCACGGGAGTTTCCAGCACATGGCGCGCTTCGTCTTCATCACCGGCGGTGTCGTCTCGTCGCTCGGCAAGGGGCTGACATCGGCCGCGCTGGGGGCGCTGTTGCAGGCGCGCGGGTTCACGGTGCGGCTGCGCAAGCTGGACCCCTACCTCAACGTCGACCCCGGCACGATGAGCCCGTTCGAGCATGGCGAGGTCTTCGTGACCGACGACGGGGCCGAGACCGACCTGGATCTCGGCCATTACGAGCGGTTCACCGGCGTCGCGGCGCGGTCGACGGATTCCGTGTCGTCGGGGCGGATTTACTCCAACGTGCTGGAGAAGGAGCGGCGCGGCGACTATCTGGGCAAGACGATCCAGGTCATTCCGCACGTCACCGACGAGATCAAGCGCTGGATCGCCATCGGCGAGGACGAGGTCGATTTCATGCTGTGCGAGATCGGCGGCACGGTGGGCGACATCGAGGGGCTGCCGTTCTTCGAAGCGATCCGGCAGTTCGGGCAGGAGCGCCCGCGCGGCGAATGCATCCTGATGCACCTGACGCTCTTGCCCTTCCTCGCGGCCTCGGGCGAGCTGAAGACCAAGCCGACGCAGCACTCGGTCAAGGAGCTGCGGTCGATCGGCTTGCAGCCGGATATCCTCGTCTGCCGGTCCGAGCAGCCGATCCCGGAGAAGGAGCGCGCCAAGATCGCGCTGTTCTGCAACGTGCGGCCCGACAGCGTGATCCCGGCCTACGACCTGAAGTCGATCTACGAGGCGCCGATGGCCTATCACCGCGTCGGGCTGGACCAGTCGGTGCTGGACGCCTTCGGGATCGCGCCGGCGCCGAAGCCGAACCTGTCGCGCTGGATCGACGTGGAGGACCGGCTGCACAACGCCGAGGGCGAGGTGCGGGTGGCCATCGTCGGCAAGTACACCCAGCTGGAGGACGCCTACAAATCCATCGCCGAGGCGCTGACCCATGGCGGGATGGCGAACCGGGTGCGGGTGAAATCCGACTGGATCGACGCGGAGATCTTCGAGCGCGAGGATCCGACGCCGCATCTGGAACCCTATCACGCGATCCTCGTGCCCGGCGGCTTCGGCGAGCGCGGCACCGAGGGCAAGATCCGCGCCGCCCAGTTCGCGCGGGAGCACAAGGTGCCGTATCTCGGGATCTGCCTCGGCATGCAGATGGCGGTGATCGAGGCGGCGCGGAACCTGGCCGGGCTGAAGACCGCCGGGTCGGAGGAATTCGACCACGAGGCCGGGCAGAAGCGGTTCGAGCCGGTGGTCTATCACCTGAAGGAATGGGTGCAGGGCAACCGCAAGGTGAGCCGCAAGGTCGGCGACGACAAGGGCGGCACGATGCGGCTGGGCGCCTATGACGCGACCCTGGCCGAGGGATCGAAGGTCGCGGAGATCTACGGCAACGTCGCCATCGACGAGCGGCACCGGCACCGCTACGAGGTCGACGTGAAATACCGCGAGGCGCTGGAGGACCAGGGCATGAAGTTCTCGGGCATGTCGCCGGACGGGCGCTTGCCGGAGATCGTGGAATGGACCGACCACCCGTGGTTCATCGGCGTGCAGTTCCACCCGGAGCTGAAATCGAAGCCCTTCGCGCCGCACCCGCTCTTCGCCGATTTCGTGCGGGCGGCGAAGGACATGTCGCGGCTGGTCTGACCTGTGACCCCGCGGTCGCGCGGCGGGGCCGAGGCCGACCCGATCTACACCTTACGCGCGCGCCACGGCCTGTCGCGCCGCCGAGTGACCCCGGGCGCGACAGGCGCGGCGCGGTCGGCCGGACGGCGCCGGGGGCCGGATCGTCCCATGCTGGATCGGCCCCCCGGCGTGTCGCGCGATCACTCGGCCGCCATCAGCTGCTGGCCGGGCAACATCACCGGCATCCGCATCACCGTATAGTTCCGGCGGTCGGACGGGTCGTGATACGGCTCGCCGGCGCGCTCCAGCGGGAAGCCCAGCTGCCGCAGCACGCGGATCAGCGCGACGGCCGAGATCCCCATATACTCCGACACGCCTTGCGCGGCCGCGATGTCGTACAGCCCGTTGCCGATCGCCTGAAGGCAGGCGGACCGCGCCTCCTGGGTTTTCAGATCCGGCGAGATAACCAGCCGCGTCATCTCCCAGACGAAGGGAGACACGATGTCGGCCGGCATCGCCTCGCGCGGGATCGAGTCCAGCGTGCCTTCGCGGGCATCGCGCAGCATGTAGGTATGCTTGCCCCAGCGCGATGTGGTGGGCATCACCCGCGTGCCGCCGATGACCTCGCCGTCGCGAACGCACAACGAGTACCAGGCCGTCGGGTTGTCGTACTGGTCCATCTCGTATTGGTCGTTATGCGGGATATCCCACTTCAGGGTATCCACGAAGAACCGTTTTCGCAGGGCCAGGTACTGGAAGTAGGCCGGGCCGTGCTCGTGCAGGGAAGACAAGTCGAACGTGATAGTCTGCATGGGTCACTCTCCTCTATGGAGAGTGATTAAAGCGGGTCCGGCTTCGCTTGTTAATGACCATTCACCAATTTCGTAAGATTTTACGCAACCTTAGCGAAACGGGCAACGGTGCTATATCAAACCATAACTTGTGGCCATGGTGGCCGCATGGGTACTAGTCTTAGCGTTTAGCTTCGATTTTGCGTTCTTGAGGCGCTGTTTGACGGCCCCCTCGCTTACGCTAAGTAAGTCTGCGATTTCCTTCATCAGCAGACCGTTCTTGACCATTCCGAGCGCTTCGAGTTCGGCTCGGGTGAGGTTTCTGGGCGGCACCAGCGAATCATGCAGGCTCTGCAGAGTCTGCTGGAGCGCGGCGATTTCACCGTCCTCGAATTCGCGATCCGACCGGGCAAACGAGCCGAAGCTGCGCTGCCCCTGCGCGCCCGCGTCCCGGCAGCAGACGGCGACGCCATAGGCCAGCCCGTACTCCGCCGCGTGGTCCAGAACGCCGCGATGATCGGGAATGTCGATCTCGCTCCAGCGCACGGCGCCGGTGGAGGCGTAGAGCCAGTTCATCACAGGGTCGGCCAGCACATAGCCGTGGGTGCCATAGCACTCCACCCAGTCGGCGGGCAGGAGGTTCTGCTCGAAAATCGGGAACGCGAATCCGATGCGGAGCGCCAGAAAATGGCCCGCCGGCGACAACGCCGCGAACAGGTCCGTGTCGACTTCGAACCCCATATTCATGCCCATATGTCGCGCCCTTTTTCGTTTCGTGCGATTTTATGCTAACTGACTTAGGAATCGTGGTGTTATCTTCTGAAGGGACGATACGCCAAACTTGGCTAACGACGCAACTTTATAGAGAGTTCGGATCGAAACCGTGGACAAAAGAGCGAGCGTGGCAGGCATTCTCTCGGATTTGGACGATCGCTGTCCTCTGGGCTTCGCGATCGCGCTCCACATTCGATACAACGCGCCCACGTTCCTGTTCCAGACCTTCCCCGAAAACTGGATGGAGGCCTATTCCCGAAACGGCTTCGTGATTCGCGACCCCGCCGTCCACTGGGCCTTTGAAAACACTGGATTTATTCGCTGGCGCGACCTCGCCGTGGGCGACCGGTCGGGGGTGATGGAACAGGCCCGGCTCTACGGTCTGAACTACGGTTTCACCGTGTCGATCCACAACGACCGGGCGCGCTCGATCGCCGGCTTCGCGCGGAGCGACCGCGACTTCCTGGATGTGGAGATCGACGAAATCGCGCAGCTTTTCGAAGAACTTGACGTGATGACTGCCGGAATCGAGATCCTGTCGAAGAAGGATACCGACGCGCTTCAGAAGATGTCGATTCGGATGACGCACCGCTAGGTGCACAATCGCGCCCGGCCCGGCGGATTGTTCGCGTAACCGCCGGATTGTTCGCGCAGACGTGACCTTGGCATTGGCCTTTCCGCCGGGCGCGGACGGGCTTATATCTGGCGGCATGTTCGCAGACCTCCTCAAGCGGCTGACGCAGCCCGACCCGCCGCCCCTTCCCGAAACCGACGCCCGCCGGGCGCTGGCCGCGCTTCTGGTGCGGGTCGCCCGGTCGGACGGCGACTATGCCGCGGCGGAGGCGGAGCTGATCGACCGGATCCTCGCCGCGCGCTACACGCTGTCGCCCTTCGAGGCGCCGAAGCTGCGCGCCGAGGCGGAACAGCTGGAATCCGAGGCGCCGGACACCGTGCGCTTCACCCGCGCGATCAAGGACGCCGTCGATTACGAAGAGCGCGAGGGCGTGATCGAGGCGCTGTGGTCCGTGGTCCTGGCCGACGGGCATCGCGACGAGGAGGAGACGGGGCTTCTGCGCCTGATCGCCAACCTCCTTGGCGTGAACGACCGCGACAGCGCGCTGGCCCGGCAGCGGGTGGAATCGCGGCAGGCATGACCGCGGCGCTGCCGATGTACGACCGCCCGGAAACGCGGGGGGCGCACGCGCGTCTCTGGGATGCGATCCGCGCCGGTCTGCTGGAGATCTGGCGCGCGGCGCCGGCAGGCTGCCGGCCCCTGCCCGAGCGCCTGTCGCAGCCCGCGGATCTCTGGGCGCACTGGACGGCGCCGGATCTCGTCCTGTCCCAGACTTGCGGTCTGCCGTTCCGCGACCGTCTGCGCGGACGGGTCACGCTGATCGGCACGCCCGACTACGGCCTGCCCGGCTGCCCGCCGGGGCACTACAACTCGGTCTTCGTGATCCGCGCCGACGACGCGCGCGACGACCCGGCGGACTGGCCGGCGATGCGGCTGGCCTGCAACAGCCGCAATTCGCAATCCGGCTGGGCCGCGCCGCAGACGCACATGGCCGGGCTGGGGCACGCATTCACCGACATCCTGCTGACCGGGGCGCATCGCGTCTCGGCCGAGGCGGTGGCGGAGGGCCGTGCCGACATCGCCTGCATCGACGCCCAGACCTGGCGGATGATCCGCCGCTGGGACGCGGTGGCGGACGCGCTGCGCGACGTGGGCCGCACCGCGCCGACGCCCGGCCTGCCTCTGATCACCGCCGCCGGCCGCAGCCCCGACGCCATGCGCGCCGCCGTGGCGCAGGCCATCGCCGCCCTGCCGGAGGATGACCGCGCCGTGCTGGACCTGCACGGGCTCTGCGCGATCGGCGCCGCGGCCTATCACGCGATCCCCACGCCGCCCTTTCCGCGGGCAACCGCCCGGAAAATCGCCTGACCCGCCACCGTCCCGTTACGTCACACCGCCTTTGATCGTTGCAATTGCTTATGTTTTTTGCCCTACTTCCCTGAATGCGAGAAGTGGGGGACAAGGCCCGCGTGACAGACACGCCGCCGGTCATAGAAATCAGCGACCTGCACAAGAGCTTCGGCTCGCTGGAGGTGCTGAAAGGTGTGAGCATGGCGGCACCGCGGGGCCACGTCATATCGCTGATCGGATCGTCCGGATCCGGCAAGTCGACGCTGCTGCGCTGCTGCAACCTGCTGGAGGACAGCCAGCAGGGCGAGATCCGGTTCGAGGGCGAGCCGATCCGCTGGAAGGGCACGGGGCCGGCCCGGCAGCCGGCCGACCGGGCGCAGGTGCTGCGCATCCGCACCAACCTGGCCATGGTGTTCCAGCAGTTCAATCTGTGGGCGCATATGACCATCTTGCAGAACGTGATGGAGGCGCCGGTCACGGTGCTGGGCCGCGACCGCGCCGAGGTGGAGGCGGCGGCGCGCGGCTATCTCGACAAGGTCGGAATCGGCGACAAGTGCGACGCCTGGCCGGCGCAGCTTTCGGGCGGCCAGCAGCAGCGCGCCGCCATCGCACGGGCGCTGTGCATGGAGCCGCGCGCGCTGTTGTTCGACGAGCCGACCTCCGCGCTCGACCCCGAGCTGGAGCAGGAAGTCGTCAAGGTCATCAAGGCGCTGGCCGAGGAGGGCCGCACGATGCTGCTGGTGACCCACGACATGCGTCTGGCCCATGACGTCAGCGACCACGTGCTGTTCCTGCACCAGGGCCGGATCGAGGAAGAAGGCCCGCCAGAGGCCGTCTTCGACACCCCGCAGACCGCGCGTCTGCAACAGTTCCTGTCGGCCTCCCGGGCCGCCTGAGAAAACGGATCAACAACAGGGAGCAAAGCCATGAAAAAGCTACTGATCTCCGCCGCCGCGCTGGCCGTCACGGCCGGCATGGGGATGGCGCAGGACGTCGTGCGGATGGGCACCGAGGGCGCCTATCCTCCGTGGAACTTCATCAACGACGACGGCGAGGTCGACGGCTTCGAGCGCGAGCTGGGCGACGAGCTGTGCGCCCGCGCCGAGCTGGAATGCGAATGGGTGACCAACGAGTGGGATTCGATCATCCCCAATCTCGTCTCGGGCAACTACGACACCATCATCGCCGGCATGTCGATCACCGACGAGCGCGACGAGGTGATCGACTTCACCCAGGCCTACACGCCGCCGGACCCGTCCTCCTATCTCGCGCTGTCGATGGACGTGGATGTCGAGAATGCCGTGATCGCGGCACAGACCAACACCATCCAGGCCGCCTTCGTGGCCGAGCAGGGCTGGACGCTCGTGGAATTCCCGACGCCCGAGGAGACCATCGCGGCGGTGCGCAACGGCGAGGCCGATGCGGTCCTGGCCGACAAGTCCTACCTGGCGGCGGCCGCGGCCGAGAACGACGACCTGATGCTGCTGGAGCGCGAGGAGCAGATCGGCGGCGGCGTCGGCATGGGCCTGCGCGAAAGCGACGACGAGCTGCTGGAGACGTTCGATGCGGCGATCCAGTCGATGAAGGACGACGGCTCGCTGAACGCGCTGATCGAGAAATGGGAGGTCGCCTCGACCTTCTGATCCGGACGCGCCGGATGCCGCCCCGGCCCCGCCTGGCAGAGGCCGGGCGGATCCGGCGATAACGGCGGCCATGCCGAACCGGCCGGACCCCATTCGACAGCGGGTCCGGCGCGGAACCGACGGCATAGCTTCTTCCCTCCCCCGGCCAGGGGGAGGCTCAGGGCGGCGGCAGACCGCGCTGCCGCCCGCGCAGCCCTTCGGGATATGAACGGACGCCGATGTTCAGCTACTGCGAAGACCCCTCCACGCTCGACGGCCTCGTCTGGCTGTCCTGCTACCTGACGACGGGCAAGCAGTTCCTGTTCTACCAGTCGTTCGGGACGGTGCTGATCCTTCTGTTCATCACCGCGCCCGTCGCGCTGGCCTTCGGCTTCGGCGGCGCCATCGCGGCGCGGTCGCGCATCGCGCCGCTGCGCTGGGTCGGCAAGCTCTATATCGCGATGGTGCGGGGCGTGCCCGACATCGTCTATTTCATGTTCTTCGTGATCGCGCTGGACCAGGCGCTGGAATGGCTGCGGCACAAGTGGAAATGCCCCGACTGGGATCAGCCGATCCGGCAGGGCAGCGATTTCATCGTCTGCGCGCAGGCGAAGCTGCCGCTGTCCGCCGCGCCGCAGGTCTGGCACGAGGTCTACAACGCCTCGCTCGCCATCTTCACCTTCGGCATCGTCTTTGGCGCCTTCGCCGCAAATGTCCTGTTCGGCGCGATGCGCGCGGTCCCGCGGGCGCAGATCGAGACGGCGGAAGCCTATGGCATGACCCCGCGCCAGGCGTTCTGGCGGATTCTGGTTCCGCAGATGTGGATCTATGCCCTGCCCGGCCTGTCGAACCTGTGGATGATCCTGATCAAGGCGACGCCGCTTCTGTTCCTGCTGGGCGTCGAGGACATCGTCTACTGGGCGCGCGAGCTGGGCGGCTCGGCCAATCCGCGCTTCACCGACTATCCGCATGGCGACTGGCGGCTGTGGTACTTCCTGGCGCTGCTGGTCTTCTACCTGGCCTTCACCCGGCTGTCCGAGATCGTGCTGGGGCGGCTGACCGAGCGGCTGAGCCACGGGCAGGCGACCCTCGGCGGCGTCAAGCAGGGGAAGGCGGCATGAGCTGCTGGGAGACCGTCGCGGATTATGCCTTCCGCTCGCTCGGCTTCGGCGAGCGGCTGCTGCCGCGGTCGGATTTCACGCTTTGCCAGCAATTCACCCTGATCGGCTCCGGCCTGATCTGGAACGTCTACTACGGCGCGCTGGCGCTGGGCTTCGGCTTCTTCCTCGCGGTCTCGCTGGCGGTGGGCAAGGCGGCGGCAAATCCGCTGTTCCGCAAGCCCGCGGAATGGTTCATCTTCGTGTTTCGCGGCTCGCCGCTCTTCATCCAGTTCTTCCTGGCCTATTTCCTGTTTCTCAAGCTGAAGCAGTGGCAGCCGGTCTTCGACCCGCTGACCTCGGCCGTGCTGGGCGCGCTGATCGTGCTGTTCTTCAACACCGCGGCCTATTCGGGCGAGATCTTCCATGGCGCGCTGCGCTCAGTGCCGAGGGGCGACGTGGAGGCGGCGGAGGCCTACGGCATGACCGGGTGGACGAAGTTTAGGCGGGTGATCTTTCCGACGATGCTGCGGCTGGGCTGGCCGTCCTACACCAACGAGGCGATCTTTCTGTTCCACGCCACGACGCTGGTCTTCTTCTCGGGCTTTCCGGCGTGGCAGCAGAAGGGCGACGCGCTGTATTACGCGAGCTATTTCGCGGACAAGACGTTCAACCCCTTCATCCCTTATCCGATCGTAGCCTTCTATTTCGTGCTGCTGACGCTGGTGCTGATCGGGCTGTTCGGCCTGGTGAACCGGCGGTTGAACCGGCACCTGCCGCAGGACCAGCGCCCGCGGATGCGCCTGAAGCCGCAGATCCTGCGCTGAGCCGCCCGCAACCGTTTTCTTGGAAAGAAAACGAACCGGATCGTTTCAAACGATCCGGCCCGGAGTTTTTCAAAAACTCCGGCGGCCCTTGCCGCCCTCCGGCCCCCCATATACGCTTCGCGCAAACCGCATGGGTGCTTCATGAAAATCGGAATACTGCAGACCGGGCACCTGCCCGACACGCTGTTGGACTCGTACCCGGAATACCCCGCCATGTTCGAGCGCCTGCTCGACGGCCACGGCTTTTCCTTCGACACCTACCCCGTCGTCGACATGGTGCTGCCCGGCTCGATCCACGCCGCCGACGGCTGGCTGATCACCGGCTCGCGCCACGGCGCCTACGAGGATCACGCCTGGATCGCGCCGCTGGAGCAGTTCATCCGCGACGCCTACGGCGCCGACGTGCCGGTCGTGGGGATCTGTTTCGGCCACCAGATCATGGCCCAGGCGCTCGGCGGCCGGGTGGAGAAATACGACGGCGGCTGGACCGTCGGGCGGCAGCCCTACGACTTCGGCGCGCTCGGCACGGTCCACGCCAATGCCTGGCACCAGGACCAGGTGGTGGCAAAGCCCGCCGACGCGGAGGTCGTCGCCACAGGCCCGCACAGCCCCTTTGCCGGGCTGGTCTATGACCGGCACGCCTTCTCGCTGCAGCCGCATCCCGAATTCGATGCCGATTTCCTGGGCGCGCTGATCGACTTCCGCGGCCAGGGCGTGGTGCCGCCCGAGAGGCTGCAGCAGGCCCGGGACGGACTGGACCGGCCGGTGGACAAGGCCCGCCTGGCCGAGATGATCGCCCGGTTCTTCAAGGAGCGGCGATATGCGTGACTGGATGGAGGCGATCCCGGAGGCGGCGCGGGCCTATCTGGAAGGGCGGCGGCTGGACGAGGTCGAGTGCATCGTCGCCGACATCGCCGGGGTCGCGCGGGGCAAGGCGATGCCGGCGGCCAAGTTCGCGCAGCAGAGCCATTTCTACCTGCCCAACTCGATCTTCCTGCAGACCATCACCGGCGACTGGGTCGACGACGGCTCGGACTTCACCGAGCCGGACATGATCCTGACGCCCGACTTCGACACGGCGACGGCGGCGCCCTGGACCGGCGACTGGACGCTGCAGGTGATCCACAACATTGCGGATCGCGACGGCGTGCCGGTCCCGGTGGCGCCGCGCAACGTGCTGAAACGGGTGGTGGAGCTGTACGAGGCGAAGGGCTGGCGCCCGATCGTGGCGCCGGAGATGGAGTTCTTCCTCGTCGCCCGCAACACCGACCCGAACCAGCCGGTGGAGCCGCCGATGGGCCGCTCGGGCCGCCGGGCGGCGGCGCGGCAGGCCTATTCGATGTCGGCGGTGGACGAGTACGGCCCCGTGATCGACGACATCTACGACTTCGCCGAGGCGCAGGGCTTCGAGATCGACGGCATCCTGCAGGAGGGCGGCTCGGGCCAGGTGGAGATGAACCTGCGCCATGGCAGCCCGGTGAAGCTGGCCGACGAGATCTTCTATTTCAAGCGGCTGATCCGCGAGGCGGCGCTGCGCCACGACTGTTTCGCCACCTTCATGGCCAAGCCGATCCAGGACGAGCCGGGATCGGCGATGCACATGCATCACTCGGTGGTCGACCGCGCGACGGGGCGGAACATCTTCTCCGACGCTGCCGGGGCGGAGACGCCGGAATTCCTGCATTTCATCGCCGGGATGCAGCGGCACCTGCCCTCGGTCATCGCGATCCTGGCGCCTTACGTGAACAGCTACCGCCGCTATGTCCGCGACTTCGCGGCGCCGATCAACCTGGAATGGGGCGTCGACAACCGCACCACGGGCATCCGCGTGCCGGTCTCGGGGCCCGAGGCGCGGCGGGTGGAGAACCGGCTGGCGGGGATGGACTGCAACCCCTATCTCGCGATCGCGGCCTCGCTGGCCTGCGGCTATCTCGGCCTGGTCGAAAAGCACGACCCGGCGCCGCGCTTTACCGGCAACGCCTATGACAAGGATCCCGGCCTGCCGCATATCCTGGGCGACGCGCTGGATCAGTTCGCCACTGCCGACGCGATGCGCGAGGTGCTGGGCCGGCCGTTCTGCCGGACCTACGAGGCGGTGAAGCGGGTGGAATACGGCGAGTACCTGCAGGTGATCAGCCCGTGGGAGCGCGAGCACCTTCTGCTGAACGTCTGAGGCCGATGGCGCCGCCGGGATTTGCGTATTTTTGAACGAGAAGAAGCACGCGGTCTGCGCTTATGAACCTGCTCCATGCCAATGACCGGCCGGGCGTCTACCCCGACAGCTGGTATGCCGCCACGGCCGAGCCGCCGGCGCCGTTTCCGGAGCTGGCGGGCGCGGTGCGGGCGGATATCGTCGTGGTTGGCGGCGGATACACCGGGCTTTCCACGGCGCTGCACGCGGCGCGGCTGGGCTATGACGTGGCGCTGGTGGAGGCGCACCGGGTCGGCTTCGGCGCCTCGGGGCGAAACGGCGGGCAGGTCTCGGTGGGGCAGCGGCAGGACCAGGATTACCTGGAGGCCGCTGTCGGCCGGGACGATGCGCGCAAACTGTGGGAGATCGGGCTGGAGGCGGTTGCGCTGGTCCGCGCGCTGATCGCCGAGCACGCCATCGCGGCGGAGTGGCGCGACGGGGTGGCGCATGCCGACTGGACCGACAGCGGCGCGGCGGAGACGCGGGCGCATGTCGCGCGGCTGGCCCGCGACTACGGCTATGACAAGGCGGAGCCGCTGGACCGCGACGGCATCCGCGCGCTGATCGGCTCGGAGGCGTTCCGGGGCGGTGCGGTGGACTGGGGCTCGGGCCACATGCATCCGCTGCGCTTCGCCTTCGGGCTCGCCACGGCCGCGGCCGCGTCCGGGGCGCGGATCTTCGAGCGCAGCGAGGCGGTGGAGGTCGGGCCGGGGCTGGTGCGCACCGCGAAGGGCACGGTCCGGGCGGACCAGGTCGTGCTGGCCTGCAACGGCTATCTGGGCGGGCTGGAGCGGACGACGGCGGCCCGCATCCTGCCGATCAACAACTTCATCGTCGCGACCGAGCCGCTGGGCCGGCGCGCGGCGGAGCTTCTGGCCAAGGATATCGCCGTGGCCGACAGCCGGTTCGTGGTGGATTACTGGCGGCTGAGCCACGACGGCCGGCTGCTGTTCGGCGGCGGCGAGAGCTATGGCGACCGCTTTCCGCGCGACATCGCGGCGAAGGTGCGCAAGCCGATGCTGAAGATCTATCCACAGCTGCGCGACGTGCGGATCGACCACGCCTGGGGCGGCACGCTGGCGATCACCCGTTCGCGCCTGCCGGATTTCGCGCGGCCGGCACCGGGCCTGTGGTCGGCGTCGGGCTATTCCGGGCACGGGGTCGCGCTGGCCACGCTGGCGGGACGGATCCTGGCAGAGGCGATACACGGCGACCTGGCGCGCTTCGACACCATGGCGCGTGTGCGGCCCCCGGCCCTGCCCGCGCTCGGGCCCGCCCGGACGCCGATGATGGCGCTGGCGATGAAATGGTACGCGCTGCGCGACCGGCTCGGCGTCTGAGCCCCGGCCGCGCCTTTACGGGCGCGGGGCTTGCACCCGGAGGCGACCGGACGCGCGCGGTCCGACGGTTGGATGCAGCGACTCGGACGGATCCGCGCCGACCACGCGCCGCTTGCGCAGCAGGAGGACCTTGCCCCAGCCGCGCCAGGTGCCGACCGAGGGCGCTGCGGGGTCGCAGGGAAAGCGGCCGACCCAGCCCTCGGGCAGCGGCAGCCCGCAGCCCTCGGCCTTCGACAGCATCCAGGTCAGCGGCACGTTCGCCAGCGGCCGCGCCGGGTCGAACCCGGCCAGCTGCCCGCCGATATCGCCATGCGCGCCGCGGAACCATACCTGCTCGACCGCGCCGGGATGGTCGGGGTCGGTCACCCACATGACCGGATCGAACACCTCGCGCGTTTCGTCCAGCGCAAGCGCGTGGAAGCCGTGGCGGATATGCGGCCCCAGTTCGTGGCTGTGGAACAGGTGCGGCTTCTCGGTCCATTGCCAGATCACCGGCAGCCGCAGCCCCAGCGCCTTGACCGTGTCCCAGACGCCGACCAGCTCGATCTCGACGTCGTCGTGGCAGAATTTCCGGCGGAAGACCGGCGCCATCGGGCTGTCGGTGTCGCGCTGGTAATAGCGATAGGCGAGCCGGATATTGCGTTCGGTCGCGTGTTCGGACCGCAAAAGGCCCACCCGGTCGATCAGCCCGGCCAGTGACCGCACGGCGTAGGCGCCGCGGGAATAGCCGAACAGGAAGATGCGGTCGCCGGGACGGTAGCGCGAGGCGATGAAGCCGTAGACCCGCCGGATCTGGCGGTTGATGCCGCGCCCCTCGATCACGTCCAGCGAGTTGCGCCAGGAATGCCACTGGATGCCGGCCTCGTAGCGCAGCGACAGCCGCCGCTCCGCCGCCACCTCGGTCAGCAGCTTGTAGAGCAGCCCCGCATTGCTCTCGCGGCCTTCTTCCAGCGACGACATCGTGCCGTCGAGGATCACCACGTGATCGACCCGCCCGCGCGTGAGGGGCGAGTGCTCCTCGCGCTGGCGCAGCCGCAGCCAGCCGAGGATGCGGTCGCGCCAACGCATGGTTCAGGTCTGCAGGCAGGTCATGGCATCACGCGGCGTTCAGCATCTCCCAGACCCGGAGCGGCGTGAAGGGCATGTCGACATGGCGCACGCCCTTCTCCCACAGCGCGTCCTGCACGGCGTTGGTCACCGCGGCCAGCGCGCCCACCGTCCCGGCCTCGCCGCAGCCCTTCATGCCCATGATGTTGGCCGTCGAGGGCACCGGTTCGGAATTGAACACGATGAAGGGCATGTCGGTGGCGCGCGGCATCGAGTAGTCCATGAAGGTCGCGGTCAGAAGCTGGCCGGTCTCGTCATAGACCGTGTGTTCCAGCATCGCCTGGCCGATGCCCTGGGCGACCCCGCCATGCACCTGACCTTCGGCGAGCATCGGGTTGATGAGATTGCCGAAATCGTCGACGACGGTGTATTTCACCACCTCGGTCACGCCGGTATCCGGGTCGACCTCGACCTCGGCGATATGGGCGCCGTTGGGATAGGAGCGGCCCGGGATCGTCGCCTTCTCGCGGAACGACAGAAGGTCGGTGCGCCCCTTGGCCCGGGCCATCTCGGCGGCCTCCAGGAAGGTGGGGGCGACGTTCGTGCCCTTGACCCGGAACTGCTCGTCGTCGAACGAGACGTCGCTCGCGTCGACGCCGTTCTCCTCGGCGAGGAAGGCGGAATACTTCTCGACCATCACCGTCACCGTCTGCAGCACCGCGTTGTTCTGCGTGGTGACCGAGCGCGAGCCGCCGGTGCCGCCGCCCACCGCGATCCGGTCGCTGTCGCCCTGGACGAAGTTGATCTTGTCCACCGGGATGCCGGTCTGGTCGGACAGGAAGGCGGCGAAGACCGTCTCGTGCCCCTGCCCGTTCGACTGGGTGCCGACATAGATCGTGGCGGTGCCGTCGTCGTTGAAGTCGACCTGGGTATGCTCGGACGGGTCGCCGAGGATCGACTCGATGTAGTAGGAGACGCCGAGGCCGCGCAGCTTGCCGTCCTTCTCCGACGCCGCCTTGCGCGCGGCAAAGCCGGCCAGGTCGGCCTCGTCCTCGGCCCGGCTCAGGACGCGCTCGAAGTCGCCCACATCGTAGGTCTCGCCGGTGGCGGAGGTGTAGGGGAACTGGTCCGGCTTGATGAAGTTCCGCCGCCGCAGCTCCAGCGGGTCGATGCCCAGCTCGCGCGCCGCGTTGTCCATCGAGCGTTCCAGGGCATAGATCGCCTCGGGCCGCCCGGCGCCGCGATAGGCGTCGACCGGCACGGTGTTGGTGTAGATGCCCTTCACCTCCAGAAGCGTATTCTGGTTGTCGTAGGTTCCCATCATCACGCGGGCGAACAGGAAGGACTGGATCATCTGGCCGAAGGTGGAGTTGTAGGCGCCGAGATCGCTCAGCGTCTTAACCTTGTAGCCGATCAGCTTGTAATCGCTGTCGAATGCCATCTCGGTCGTCGATGTCAGCGCGCGGCCGCCATTGTCGGTCAGCATCGCCTCGGTGCGCTCGGACATCCATTTGACGGGCTTGCCAGTCAGCTTCGACGCCAGAGGCAGCGAGAAGTATTCGGGATAGGTAAAGCCCTTCATGCCGAAGCCGCCGCCCACGTCGGGGTTGGTCACCCGGACCTGCGCGGCGTCGATGCCGTAGGCCGCCGACAGCTCGTCCTTCATCCCCCAGACGCCCTGCCCGCCGAAGCAGATGTGTACGCGGTCGCCCTCCCACTCGGCATAGGCGCCGCGGGGCTCCATCGAGTTCACGATGATCCGGTTGTCGCCGACCTCCAGCTTGACCACATGCGCGGCGTCGGCGAACGCCTTGTCGACCGCCTCGGCGTTGCCGTCGGCGAAGTCGTAGGCCACGTTGCCCGGCGCGTCGTCGGGGTGAAGCTCCGTCCCGCCCTCGGCGAGATCGACCTTCACCGGCAGCTCGTCATAGTCGAACTCGATCAGCTCGGCGGCGTCCTTGGCCTGGGCCAGCGTCTCGGCCACGATGCAGACGACCGGTTCGCCGACAAAGCGCACCCGGTCCTTGGCCAGCATCGGCCGCATCGGCGCCGCGCCCTTGCCGCCGTCGCGGGTCGGGGCCTGGCTGGCCTGCATGCCGATGTTGATGTCGTTGGCCTCCAGATCCGCGGCCGTCAGCACGCAGGCGACGCCGGGGGCCTGTTTCGCGTCGGAGATGTCGAGACCGGTGATCTCGGCATGCGCCACGGGCGAGCGGAAGAAATGCGCCACGAGCGAGCCGGCCGGCGCGATGTCGTCCACGTAGCGGCCATGCCCGGTCAGCAGGCGGAGATCCTCGACGCGCTTGACCGGCTGGCTCTTTCCGAACTTTTCCATGCTGGGGGCTCCCTGTCCGTAATCCCGTTTTGCCGGCGAGATTAGCCTTTCAGTTCCCGGGAGCAAGCCGCTTCGAAGCGGCTTGGCGCCGGCGGTCCGGCGGACCGCCGGCGCAAGGGCCTTGCAAGGCCCTTGCGCGACGGGCTCAGCCGGAGTCGAGGGCATGGCGCGGCGGCCCGACATCGCCTTCCCAATAGGCATGGCGGCCGAGCCGGTACACGACGATCCGGTCGCCGGGGCGGTAGGTCTCGCGCAGCCACGCCACCGGGCGCATCAGGCTCTCGCCCGTCTTCCCGTCGGGCTCGCGCCAGGTCAGCCGGCCCTGCCGCGCGCCGTTCACCGTGACGCGCAGCTCGCGTACGCCCATCACGTCCGCCAGCACCCGCCGGCCGTCGCGCCGCACGCGCACCGCACGATTCGCCCGCTTGCCGAACACCCAGAGCGCCGCCAGCCCGGCCAGCCCCACGGCCAGGCCGATCCAGCGCAGCCGCGTGCCGACGCGGCGATAGGCGCCGAGGTCTTCCTCGACTTGCGTGGGATCGTCCAGAAGGTAACGGATCGGCCGCTCGTCCCCGATCCGGGCATCGGCGTAATAGCCCGGGCTCACCGCGGTCTCGACCGTCCGGCCGCCGCCGCCCTTCGCCTTGAACGTGAAGGTCACGTAGTGCTCGGTGCCCTCGGCCGACGGCGCCTCGCGCGTGTCGGTCACCACCGCGTAGGCCAGCGCGCCGCTTCGGTCGAGCCGGTCGGCCAGGAACAGCGCGCCCGCGCTGAACGTCGTGACGACGAGCAGCAGCGCGCCCAGGATCAGCCCGACCCAGCCGCCCAGCCGGATGAACAGGCTCCACCAGCCCCGCGGCCGGTGCCGGTCGTGCCGTCTGCGATATGCGCCCATGCCCGCCCTCCGTGCCGCGCCGGCGGCAGGGTAGCGCGAAACGGCGGGCCCCGGAACCGCCCCTTCCCCTTCGCCCGCGCGCGCGGTAAGGGAAGCGCGATTTTCTACGGCGACCGTTCCTGGGGGACCGCTCTGATGGCGATGGACAAGACCTTCGACGCAAACGAGGCAGAGCCGCGGATCTACGCGGCGTGGGAAGAGGCCGGGGCCTTCGCCGCCGGCGCCAACGCCTCGCGGGACGAGACCTTCTCGATCATGATCCCGCCGCCGAACGTGACCGGCAGCCTGCATATGGGCCACGCCTTCAACAACACGCTGCAGGACGTGCTGGTGCGCTGGCACCGGATGCGCGGATACGACACGCTGTGGCAGCCGGGGACCGACCACGCCGGCATCGCCACCCAGATGGTGACCGAGCGCGAGATGGCCGAGAACCAGGAACCGTCGCGCACCGAGATGGGCCGCGAGGCGTTCCTCGACCGGGTCTGGCAGCAGAAGGTCAAGTCGCGCGGCACGATCATCGGGCAGCTGAAGCGGCTGGGCGCCTCCTGCGACTGGTCGCGCGAGGCGTTCACCATGTCCGGCGCGCCCGGCGACCCCGACGAGGGCCGCGGCGGCAACTTCCACGACGCGGTGATCCGGGTCTTCGTGGACATGTACGACAAGGGCCTGATCTATCGCGGCAAGCGGCTGGTCAACTGGGACCCGCATTTCGAGACGGCGATCTCGGATCTGGAGGTGGAGAACGTCGAGACGAACGGCCACATGTGGCACTTCAAGTACCCGCTGGCCGGCGGCGAGACCTATGAATACGTCGAGACCGACGAGGACGGCAACGTCGTGCTGCGCGAGGAGCGGGACTACATCTCGATCGCCACGACGCGGCCCGAGACGATGCTGGGCGACGGCGCCGTGGCAGTTCATCCATCGGATAAACGCTACGCACCAATCGTCGGGAAACTCTGCGAAATCCCCGTCGGGCCGAAGGACCAGCGCCGGCTGATCCCGATCATCACCGACGAGTATCCCGACCCCGATTTCGGCTCGGGCGCGGTGAAGATCACCGGCGCGCACGACTTCAACGACTATGCGGTGGCCAGCCGCGGCAACATCCCGATGTACCGGCTGATGGACACCTCCGGCCACATGCGCGACGACGGCGTCCCCTATGCCGAGGCCGCGGCGCAGGCGCAGGAATACGCCGCCGGCGCCCCCTTCACCGCGGCCGAGGTCGACGTGCTGAACCTGGTGCCGGACGACCTGCGCGGGCTGGACCGGTTCGAGGCGCGCAAGCGGGTGGTCCGGCAGATCACCGACGAGGGGCTGGCGGTGATGACCGTCGCCAGCGACCCGCGGCTGGGCAAGGCGGCGCGGAAGCCGGTCGCGCCCGAAGAGGGCGGCGAGGCCCGCGACGAGGCGCAGGAGCTGGTGCCGCTGGTCGAGGCGAAACAGATCATGCAGCCCTACGGCGACCGCTCGAAGGTGGTGATCGAGCCGATGCTGACCGACCAGTGGTTCGTCGACGCCGAGAAGATCGTCGGCCCCGCGCTGGAGGCGGTGCGCAGCGGCGAGGTCGAGATCCTGCCCGAGCAGGACAAGAAGGTCTATTTCCACTGGCTGGAGACCATCGAGCCCTGGTGTATCTCGCGCCAGCTCTGGTGGGGCCACCAGATTCCGGTCTGGTACGGCTTCGACCTGTCCGGCGAGGGCTTCCGCGACGACGAGTGCGACGGCGCGCTGGACGAGGTGGAGCTGGGCCGCCTGCTGTCGGAACAGTCGCTTCTGAAGGGCAACGAGGTGCACCACTGCGGCTTCGATTTCGCCCGCGTGTCCGAGCAGTTCGCCGACGTTCTCGGCACCCTGCCGACGCCGCTCAACCACGCCCGCGTGGTCGAGGTGGCGGACCGGGACGAGGCGATGCACGTGATCGCCTCCAGCCTCGGCGACTACGGCGTCAGCCAGGACCCGACGCACCTGGTCTATCCCGTCTGGCGCGACCCGGACGTGCTGGACACCTGGTTCTCCTCGGGCCTCTGGCCGATCGGTACGCTGGGCTGGCCGGAGCAGACGCCGGAGCTGCAGAAGTACTTCCCGACGAGCGTGCTGATCACCGGCTTCGACATCATCTTCTTCTGGGTCGCCCGGATGATGATGATGCAATACGCCGTGGTCGGCGAGCGGCCGTTCGACACCGTCTATGTCCACGCGCTGGTGCGCGACGAGACCGGCAAGAAGATGTCGAAGTCGCTGGGCAACGTGCTGGACCCGCTGGAACTGATCGACGACTATGGCGCCGACGCGGTGCGCTTCACGCTGGCCTCGATGGCGGCGATGGGACGCGACTTGAAGCTCAGCCCGCAACGCATTGCCGGATATCGCAATTTCACCACCAAGCTGTGGAACGCGGTGCGCTTTGCCGAGATGAACGGGGTGTACGAGGCCGCCGATTTTTCGTCGAAAAATCGCACGCCGCCCGAGGCGACCGCCACCGCGAACCGCTGGATCCTGGGCGAGACCGCGCGGGTGCGCGAGACGGTCGATGCCGCGCTCGACGCCTTCCGGTTCAACGACGCGGCGAACGCGCTTTACGCCTTTACGTGGGGCAAGGTCTGCGACTGGTACGTGGAATTCGCCAAGCCGCTGCTGGACAGCGACGACGCCGCCGTGGTGGCCGAGACCCGCGCGACGATGGGCTGGGTTCTGGACCAGTGCCTGATCCTGCTGCACCCGTTCATGCCCTTCGTGACCGAGGAGCTCTGGGGCAAGACGGCGGCGCGCGAGGAGATGCTCGTGCATGCGGACTGGCCCGGCTACACGACGACCGAGCTGCTGGACGCGGATGCCGACCGCGAGATGAACTGGGTGATCGAACTGATCGAAGAGGTCCGCTCGGCCCGGGCGCAGATGCACGTGCCCGCGGGGCTGCACGTGCCGATGCTGCAGGTCGAGCTGGACGCGGCCGGGCAATCCGCCTGGACCCGCAACGAGACGCTGATCAAGCGGCTGGCGCGGATCGACTCGCTGACCGGCGTGCCGGAGATGCCCAAGGGCGCGATCACCGTCGCTGTCGAGGGCGGGCTGTTCGGCCTGCCGCTGGCCGACATCATCGACGTGGCCGAGGAACGGGCGCGGCTGGAGAAGACGCTGGGCAAGCTGGAAAAGGAGATCGGCGGGCTGGAGAAGCGCCTGTCGAACCCGAAATTCGCCGAGAGCGCGCCGGCCGAGGTGGTCGAGGAGACGCGGGACAACCTCGCCGCCCGCCAGGACGAGGCGGCGAAGCTGCGCACCGCGCTGGCGCGGCTGGCCGAGGTGGCGTGATGACCCGCCGCTTCCGCAACCTGACGGAACAGCAGATCCGGAAGGCGGAAGCTGAGGGCAAGCTGACGAACCTGGCGGGCGCAAGCAAGCCCCTGCCCGACCGGCCCGGCGACGCCTTCATCTCGCCGGGCGACGCGGTGGGCCACAGGATCATGGCCGAGGCGGGCGCGCTGCCCGAGGAAATCCTGCTCAAGCGCAAGGTCGCGGTCGCGCGGGAGGCCGTGCGGACCGCGAAACCGGAGGCGCGCAAGGCCGCGATGGCGCATCTGGCAGAGCTGGACATGCGGCTGGCCATCGCGCAGGAGGCGCGGCGCAAGTTCCTGAAAGAATAGGGCTTGCCAGCGACGCCACCCCGTTTCAGCATGCGCCCCATGACCGGTCCGCGCTTCACCGACCTTGCCGCCTCGCTGCCCGCCTCGGTCCCCTTCGTCGGGCCGGAGGCGCAGGAGCGCGCCCGCGGCCGGCCGTTCCGCGCCCGGGTCGGGGCGAACGAGTCGGTCTTCGGCCCCTCGCCCCGCGCCGCCGCCGCGATGGCCGCCGCCGCGGCCGATGCGTGGATGTACGGCGACCCCGAGAACCACGACCTGCGCCACGCGCTGGCCGAGGCAGAGGGCGTTGCGCCCGAGAACGTCGTCGTCGGCGAGGGGATCGACGGGCTGCTGGGCTACACGGTGCGGCTGACGGTGGCCCCGGGCGACGCGGTGGTGACCTCGGACGGGGCCTATCCGACCTTCAACTACCACGTGGCGGGCTATGGCGGGGTGCTGCACAAGGTGCCCTATCGCGACGACCGCGAGGATATCGACGCCCTGCTGGCCAAGGCGGCGGAGGTGGATGCGAAGCTTCTGTACCTGTCGAACCCCGACAACCCGATGGGCACATGGCACGATCCCGCGGCCATCGAGGCGATGCTGGCGCGGCTGCCGCAGGGCACGCTGCTGGTCCTGGACGAGGCCTATGCACAGTTCCTGCCCGAGGGCGCGCAGCCGCGGATCGCGGTGGACGACCCGCGGGCGATCCGGTTCCGCACCTTCTCCAAGGCCTACGGGATGGCGGGGGCGCGGGTGGGCTATGGCCTCGGGGCCGCTCCGCTGATCACCGCCTTCAACAAGGTGCGCAACCATTTCGGCATGTCCAGGATATCCCAGGCCGGCGCGCTGGCCGCGCTGGAGGACGGCGCCTTCCTGGCCGAGACCATCGCCCGCGTCGCCGCCGCGCGCGAGCGGATCGCCGGGATCGCAGGCGACAACGGCCTGTCCGCCCTGCCCTCGGCGACGAATTTCGTGGCCGTAGATTGCGGCGCCGACGGCGATTTCGCGCGCGCGGTGCTGGCGGGACTGCTGGCGCAAGGGGTGTTCGTGCGAATGCCCTTCGTCGCGCCGCAGGACCGCTGCATCCGGATCTCGGCCGGCACTCAGGCCGATCTGGACCTTCTCGCCGCCGCCCTGCCCCGGGCGCTGGCGGAGGCGCGCGCCGAAAAGTGAAGCGGGCCGGGCTGGCCCGAGGCCGGCGCGGTGCTATCGTCAGGACAAGTGCGGTGTCCTGCGGGGCGGACGGAGGCGCGGATGACACAACGGCGAGACAGCGACGGCCGACCTCCCCTGCCCGGGGCCGGACTCATGGAGGATTACACGATGCCGTTTCTCGTGGTCGCGGGCGTGCTGTGCTTTCTCGTGCTGCTGGTGCTCTGGGCCTGGCTGGGCCTGCCGGCGGTGATCATCCTCGCGGCGGTGGCGGACTGGATGCTGCGCCGCAAGCAAACCGCCCATTCGGTGCCGCACGACCCGCAGCCCTGAGGCGCGAAACCCCGCCGAGCCGCGCGGGCTTCGACGTTCGTGCCGCCTTCGGCGAGAGTATTTTCAGCCAGAAGAAGACCCGGCGCAGACCCGGGCGGCCGCCTCCAGCGCGCCGGACCCGTGCGGGACGCCGATCGCCGTGAGCCCGGCCTCGATGGCGCCGAGCGCGCCCAGGACCATATGCGCGTTCACGTGGCCCATATGGGCGATCCGGAAGAAGCCGTGCGAATCCGGGTTGGCGCGGTCGACCATGCCGATGCCGAGGCCCAGCGTGACGCCGGCATTCGCCTCGACCCATTTGCGGATCTCGTTGCCGTAGGGCGCCCCGATGGACAGCGCCGTCACGGCCGTCGAGCGCTTTGCCGGATCGGCGATGTTCATGCGTAGCGGCCCCTCGGCGCCCCAGGCGTCGAAGGCGGCCCAGACGGCGCGGGCCAGCACCTCGTGCCGGGTATGGATGGCCTCCAGCCCTTCTTCCGCGATCATCGCCAGCGCCTCGCGCAGGGCGAAGAGGTGATGGGTCGGCGCGGTGCCGCCGAAATACTGGTAGAAATGCTCGGGATGCGAGCGCGGGCGCCAGTCCCAGTAGGTTGTCACGCAGTTCGCCGTCTCGCGCGCCGCGGCGGCCTTGTCGTTGAAGAAGACGAAGGACAGCCCCGGCGGGGTCATCAGCCCCTTCTGGCTGCCCGCGACGGTCACGTCGACACCCCAGGCGTCCATCTCGTAGCGGTCGCAGGCCAGCGAGGCGATGCAGTCGACCATCAGCAGCGCCGGGTGCCCCGTCTCGTCCAGCACGCGGCGGATGCCGGCGATGTCGTTCTTGACCGAGGTGGCGGTGTCGACCTGCACCACCAGCACCGACTTGATCCTGTGGTCGGCGTCGGCCGCCAGATGCCGGGCGAGCGCGTCGAGATCGACGTCGGACTGCTTGCCGAAATCCATCACGTCGAGTTCCAGCCCCAGCCCGGCCGCATGCTGCGACCAGCCGAGCGCGAAGCGGCCGGTGGCCAGCACCAGGCAGGTCTCGCCCCGCGAATGGGTGTTGGCCAGCGCCGCCTCCCACGCGCCGTGGCCGTTGGCGATGTAGATCGCCAGCTCGCCGCGCGTCTTGGCCACGGCCTTCAGGTCGCGCGAGATGCCGGCGACCTCGTCCACGATGTCGCCCTCGTAGATGTTCGGCGCGGCGCGGTGCATGGCGCGCAGCACCCGGTCGGGCATGACCGAGGGTCCGGGAATGGCGAGGTATTCGCGGCCGTTGGCAAGGGACATGGGCGGGCTCCGATCGTCGACCGGATCGGGTTAGTCCGGCATGCGCGCGGCGTCAATCGGGCCGCGCCTTGTCCGCCGCGCGGTTTGCGGTTACATCCCCGGACTGCATTCAACCCGGTCAGGACCGCCCATGCTGCGCCAGCTGTTCCGACGGATCCACGAGATCGAGCGTCGTCTCTCGAAATCCTTCGGCACCGACATCGACACCCCGGCCGGGCGGCGGGCGGCGTGGTGGCATTTCCACCTGACCGACCACGGGATCCTGCGCGGGCTGTGGACCAACTCCGAAGAGATCGCGCCGGGCGTCTGGCGGTCGAACCAGCCCTCGCCCGCGCGCCTGAGACGAGTGCGCCGCCGCGGCATCGCCACGATCCTGAACCTGCGCGGGCGGGACAAGTTCTCGTTCTACCTGTTCGAGAAGGAGGCCTGCGATAAGCTGGGGATCGAGCTGATCGACCACAAGATCTATGCGCGCCGGCTGGTGCCGGCGGAGCGGTTCCTGGAGCTTTTCGAGATCTTCGACCAGCTGGAGGCGCAAAAGCCCTTCCTGATGCACTGCAAGTCCGGCGCCGACCGGGCGGGTCTCGCCGCGGCGCTGTGGCTGATGGACAAGGAGGGCGCCTCGCTCGCGGCGGCGCGGCGGATGCTGTCGCTGCGCTATGTCCACCTGAGCTCCACGCAGACCGGCATCCTCGACCACCTGCTGGACGTCTACGCCGCCGACTGCGCCGAACACCCGATCCCGATCCGCGAATGGTTCGCCACCCGCTACGACCCGGCCGCGATCACCGCCTCGTTCCATGCCAAGAAGGGCTGGCCCCCGCCGGAGACGGCGTGAGCGAGGCGCGCGACCTGACCCGCTGGCTGTGGCAGCGCTATCTGCGGCGGCACCTCTGGGTGATCGTGCTCGCCGTGGTGCTGATGGCCATCGAGGGCGGGATGATGGGGGCGCTGAGCTACCTCATCAAGCCGATGTTCGACCAGGTCTTCGTGGCCGGCAATCGCGGCGCCATCACCTGGGTCGCCGGCGCGGTCTTCGGCGTGTTCCTGATCCGCGCGCTGGCGGGGTTCGGGCAGCGGGTGCTGATGCGGGCGGTCGGGCAATGGGTCTCGGCGGCGCTGCAGGGCGATCTCGTGGCGCATATGCTGCGGCTCGACAGCGCGTGGTTCCAGGCGCATTCCCCCGGCGTGCTGATCGAGCGGGTGCGCGGCGACACGCTGGCCGCCGGCACGATCTGGTCCACCGTCTTCTCGGCGCTGGGGCGCGACGTCGTGGCCCTGCTTTCGCTGTTCGCCGTGGCGCTGTCGATCGACTGGATCTGGACGCTGATCGCGGTGGCCGGCGCGCCGGTGCTGATGGGGCCCATGGTGCTCTTGCAGCGCTGGGTGCGCCGGTCGACCCGCGTCGCGCGCCAGACGGCGGCGCGGCTGTCGACCCGGCTGGACGAGACCTTTCACGGGATCGACACGATCAAGCTGAACACCATCGAAGGGCGCGAGGCGGACCGGTTCTCGGGCGAGCTGGGCGGCTTCGTCGGCGCGCAGATCCGCTCGGAGGCGGGCCAGGCCGGCATTCCCGCGGTGATGGACGTGATCGCCGGCATCGGCTTCTTCGGCGTGCTGCTCTACGGCGGCGCGCAGATCATCGACGGCGAGAAGACGGTGGGCGAGTTCATGTCCTTCTTCACCGCCATGGCGCTGGTCTTCGAGCCGCTGAGGCGGATCGGCAACGTCTCGGGCGCCTGGCAGGCGGCGCTGGCCAGCCTGGAGCGGCTGCACGAGGTGTTCCAGGCCGAGCCCACCATCACCACGCCGGCAGAGCCGGCCGCCCTGCCCGTCCCCGCGCGCCGCGCCGAGGTCCGGCTGGACGACGTGTCGCTGGCCTATGGCGAGCTGCCGGTGCTCCGCGGCGCGAGCTTCGTGGCCGAGGCGGGCAGGACCACGGCGCTGGTGGGCGCTTCGGGGGCGGGCAAGTCGACCGTCTTCCGCGTGCTGACGCGGCTGGTGGAGCCGCAATCGGGCAGCGCGCGGGTCGGCGGTGTCGACGTGTCGGCGCTGTCGCTGGAAGAGCTGCGCGGGCTGTTCTCGGTGGTCACCCAGGATGCGCAGCTGTTCGACGAGTCGGTGCGGGACAACATCCTGCTCGGGCAACCCGCCGACGCGGCGCGGCTGGACGAGGTGCTGCACGCGGCGCATGTGGCGGATTTCCTGCCGCGGCTGGCGGACGGGCTCGACAGCCCCGCCGGCCCGCGCGGCTCGGCGCTGTCGGGCGGCCAGCGGCAGCGGGTGGCGATCGCCCGGGCGCTGCTGCGCGACGCGCCGATCCTGCTTCTGGACGAGGCGACGTCGGCGCTGGACGCCGCCAGCGAGGCGGTCGTGCAGGAGGCGCTGGAGCGGCTGAGCCAGGGGCGCACGACGCTGGTCATCGCGCACCGGCTGGCGACGATCCGGCAGGCGGACAAGATCGTCGTGATGGACCAGGGCACGGTGGTGGACGAGGGCACGCACGAGGCGCTGATCGCGCGCGGCGGAATCTATGCCGACCTGTACCGGCTGCAGTTCGAGGAATGAACCGGCCTGCGGCCGGTGCCTGCGGCGCGCGTATTTTTCACGAGAAGAAGACCGGGGTCAGCGCGAATAGGCGCGGGCGAGGCGCTCCGGGTCGGCGCCCAGAAGGTAGCGCGTGAGCGTGACCAGGTTGCGGGTGCCGCGGCGCAGCCAGCCCTGGCGCTCGTAGCGCTCGGCGCTGGTCCAGGCGGTGGCGGGCAGCGGCACGAGGCGGCGCCCGAGCGCGCGGGCCAGCGCCACATCCTCCATCAGCGGGATCTCGGGATAGCCGCCGACCGCGTCGTAGAGCCGGCGCGAGATCAGCAGGCCCTGGTCGCCATAGGGCAGCCCGAAGGCCCGCGCCCGGAAGTTGGCCCAGCGCGCGACGAGCCGCGCCGCGGAGCCGTCGGCCCGGAACGCAAGGCGGAAATGGCCGGCCTTGTCCGGGTGGTCCCGCAGGTGGCCGAGCAGCGCCGGCGCCCAGCCGGGGCCGAGCTGGGTGTCGGCGTGCAGGAACAGAAGCCACTCGGCCTGCGCCTCCGCCGCGCCGCGGGCCAGCTGGCCGCCGCGGCCGGCCGGCCCGGTGACCAGGATCGCCCCCGCCGCATCGGCGATCCGCGCGGTGCCGTCGGCCGAGCCGCCGTCGCTCAGGATCAGCTCGCGGATCACGCCCTCTTCCAGCCCCTCGCCCAGGCTTGCCAGCGTCGCCGGCACCTCGCGAGCGGCGTCGAGCGTGGGGACGATGACGGAAACCGGCGCGCGCATGGGTTCTTTCGTCTGCTGCCTGGACCCCTATATTACCGCCCGAGACCATAGGGGGAATGCAAAATGCGCGCGGACCGATGCGACGATCGGCAAATCCTTGCCGTCGGCGGCGAGGACCGGATGGAGTTTCTGCAGGGGCTGGTGACCAACGACCTGGCGCTGCTGGCGGACGGGCTGGTCTATGCCGCCCTGCTGACGCCGCAGGGCAAGTACCTGGCCGACTTCTTCCTGCTGCGAACCGAGGACGCGATCCTGATCGACGTGAAGGCGGATCTGGCGGCCGGGCTGATGCAGCGGCTGTCGATGTACAAGCTGCGCTCGAAGGTGACGCTGGAAGAGCGCGACCTGCCCGTCTGGCGCGGGCTGGGCGACGGGCCGGAGGGCGCCTTCGCGGATCCGCGCGATCCGTCGCTGGGCTGGCGGTACTACGGCGAACTCGACGCCGAGCCGGCCGGCGTGGACTGGGACGCGCTGCGGGTGGCGGCCTGCGTGCCGGAAAGCGGGGTGGAGCTGATTCCCGACGGCAGCTTCATCCTGGAGTCCGGGTTCGAGCGGCTGAACGGCGTGGATTTCAAGAAGGGCTGCTATGTCGGGCAGGAAGTCACCGCCCGGATGAAGCACAAGACCGAGCTGCGCAAGGGGCTGGCCAAGGTCACGGTCGACGGCGCGGCGCCGGTGGGCAGCGCGATCACCGCCGGCGAGAAGACGGCCGGCACGCTCTATACCCAGGCCGGCGGCGCCGGGATCGCCTATCTGCGCTTCGACCGCGCGACGGGCGAGATGCAGGCGGACGGCGTGCCGGTGACGCTCGCCTCGTGAGCGCGCTGGCCGACAGCGTCGCCCGGTTGACCGGGGTGGCGGTCGAGGAGCTGTCTCCGCTGTCCGGGGGCGATCTGTCCTCGGTCGCGGCGGCGCGGCTGGCCGACGGCCGCGCCGTGGTGGTCAAGACCGGCCCGCTGGCCGGGGCCGAGGCGGAGATGCTGCGCGCCATCGCGGCGACCGGCTGCCCCTGCCCCGCGGTTCTGGCCGCCGCCGAGGATGTGCTGGTGATGACCCGCCTCGCCGATGGCGGACGGCCGGACGCGGCGGCCTGGGCCGCGTTCGGCGAGGCGCTGCGGCGGCTGCACGACGCGGCCGGGGACGCCTATGGCTGGCCGCGGGACCATGCCTTCGGCCCGGTGACGATCCGCAACGCGCCGCGGCCCGACTGGCCGGCCTTCTGGGCCGAGCGGCGGCTGACGGCGGATATCGCGGCGCTGCCGGCCGATCTCGCCCGCCGGGTCGAGGCGCTGGCCGCGCGGCTGCCCGATCTGCTGCCCGCCGCGCCGCCGGCCGCGCTGCTGCATGGCGACCTGTGGTCGGGCAACGTGCTGTGGGGGCCGGAGGGGTTCAGCGGAGTGATCGACCCGGCCTGCTATCACGGCCATGCCGAGGTGGACCTGGCGATGCTGGGCCTGTTCGGGCGCCTCGGCGACGGGTTCCGCGACGGCCATGGGCCGGCCGAGCCCGGCGAGGCGGAGCGGCGGCCCATCTACCAGCTCTGGCCCGCGCTGGTGCATCTGCGGCTGTTCGGCGGCGGCTATCGCGGGATGGTCGAGCGGCTGTTGGCGGAGACCGGCGCATAAGTCCGGACGCGACCGGCAATTGACCGCCGATGCGTCGGACGGACGGATCCGGCATTTACTTCACGGCATTTATCCGCCGACGGGTCCGAAAGCCGCCCGCGTCAGGCGCGCTCGGCGTATTCCATCGTTTCCGTGTTGACGACGATATCCTCGTCCTGGCCCACAAAGGGCGGCACCATGACCTTCACCCCGTTGTCCAGGACCGCCGGCTTGAACGAGTTCGCCGCCGTCTGGCCCTTCACCACCGGCTCGGTCTCGGCCACCTTGCAGGTCACCTTCTGCGGCAGCGTCGCGTTCAGCGGCTCGGACTCGTAATACTCGATCTGCACGACCATGCCGTCCTGCAGGAACGGGCGCCGCTCCCCCAGCATCTCGGCCGGAAGCTCGATTTGTTCGAAGGTCTCGCTGTCCATGAAGACCAGCATCCCGTCGGTTTCGTACAGGAACTGCTGGTCCTTCTGTTCCAGCCGGACGCGCTCCACCTTGTCCGCCGACCGGAACCGTTCGTTCAGCTTCGATCCGTTGCGAAGGTTGCGAAGCTCCACCTGGGCAAAGGCCCCGCCCTTGCCGGGCTTGACGTGATCGACTTTCACGGCCGCCCAAAGGCCGCCGTTGTGCTCCAGCACGTTGCCGGGGCGAATCTCGTTACCGTTGATCTTGGGCATGTGGCGAAACCATGGCAATAGGTTGATCGGGTTCGGACGCACCCTATATCTGCGGGACTGTCGGGAGGCAAGACGACTAAATACGGTAGCCCTGGGAGTGCAGCCATGCAGTCAGTGCATGGGAGGCATTCCAAATGGGAAATACCGAATCGAAGCAAAAAGGCCATATTGGCCGCCACGCCACGAAAGACAAGAGCAATAAAAAGGACGATGTATGACTGATTTCGTTGACGGGACCGCATTCAACTACGAACAGGGTCAGCGCGCGCGCAAGCTCTTCGCGGCGGTGGTTCTTGCAGCCCTGGATGATGCGATCGCCGACGACAAGAAATACGGCAACGGCCCCGACCAGATCGCCCGCTGGGCCCGGTCGCGGGACGGGCGCGAGGTTCTCAGCTGCGCCGGCATCGACCCCAACGAACGGGTCGTTTCCGGGCTGATGGAGTTCGTGTCGAAAGGCGTCCGCACCTCCGTCGCGCTCAGCCGCGAGGAATCGGAACGCCGCAATGCCGCGCTTCTGGCGCAGCAGGCCGAAGCCGCCTGATCCAAGGCGTCAGGCTCAAGAAAAAGGGGCGCACCGCCAGGCGGGGCGCCCCTTTTCGCATGCTTGGTGCGGCCTGCGGGGTCAGTCGCGCCCGAGGAACTCCCGGGTAAAGTCCGGGGTGCACAGCCCGGGCGCGTCCATGGCACAGCCCGCGCCCGTGACGTCCGGCGGCGGCTCCGCCTGCCATGTCGCCGACAGGTCGAGCGCCGTGCCCGCCCCGCCACCGGAGCGGAACGCCACCATGGCCTGCGCCGCGCCGTCCGCGTCCCAGGCCAGCGTCCATGTGCCGCTGTCGGGAACCGCGCGCCGCTCGGTCATGCACCCGGCCCCCGCGGGCATCGCCATCTCCACCACCGTCCGCGACTCGACGCGCCCCGCGGCGCGACCCGCCTCGGTGACGGTGCCGGCGAACTCCATGTAGGTCAGAACGTCCCAGTCCGGGCAGTCCGAGTAGGGCGCGTAGGTGACCCGCGCGAGCCCGATGCCGGCCGCCACACCGGCCACATGGTCCACCGTCAGCCGCACCCGGTCGGCCACGACCTCGCAGCCGAACCGCGCCGTGGGGCACAGCACGCCGGGCGCGACCCGGCCGTCCAATACGGTGAACCCGTCGGATTGCGCAAAGGCCGGCCCGGCCCAGAGCCAGGCCACGGTCAGTGCCGCACCGACCGCCCGGAGACCTCTGTTCTGTCCGATGCCCGCGCCCATCGCGCGATCCCCCTTCCCTCGGTGCCCCGCGAGAGATAGTCGGAGGCATGGCCAAGGCAATCATGATCCAGGGCGCGGGCTCGAATGTCGGCAAGTCGCTGGTCGTGGCGGGTCTGGCCCGGGCCTTTGCCGCTCGCGGGCTGCGCGTGGCGCCGTTCAAGCCGCAGAACATGTCGAACAACGCGGCCGTCACCGTCGACGGCGGCGAGATCGGGCGGGCCCAGGCGCTGCAAGCCCGCGCGGCCGGGCGCGATCCGGTGGTCGACATGAACCCGGTGCTGCTGAAGCCCGAGACCGATACCGGCGCGCAGGTGATCGTGCAGGGACAGCGCTTTGCCACCCTGCGCGCGCGCGACTACGGACAGCAGAAAGCGTCTCTGATGCCGAAAGTTCTGCAAAGTTACCACCGCCTGGCCGCCGGGGCCGACCTGGTGCTGGTCGAGGGGGCGGGCAGCCCGGCCGAGATAAACCTGCGCGCGGGCGACATCGCCAACATGGGATTCGCCGAGGCGGCGGATGTGCCCGTTGTGCTCTTGGGCGACATCGACCGCGGCGGCGTCATCGCGCAGCTGGTCGGCACCCATGCGGTCCTGCCGCTGGAGGACCGCGCGCGGATAAAAGGCTTTGCGGTCAACAAGTTCCGCGGCGATCCCACGCTCTTCGCCGAGGGGATGGACGCCATCGCGGCGCGCACCGGATGGGCGCCGCTGGGGGTGCTGCCGCATTTCGCGCAGGCCTGGAAGCTGCCGGCCGAGGACGTGATGGACATCCGCTCGAGGCCCGGCGGCGCGCTGAAGATCGCGGTGCCGCGGCTGAACCGGATCGCCAATTTCGACGACCTCGACCCGCTGAACGCCGAACCCGGCGTCAGCGTCGAGATCGTGCCGCCCGGCCGCGCCCTGCCCGGCGATGCGGCGCTGGTGCTGATCCCCGGCTCCAAGTCCACCATCGCCGATCTGGCCGATTTCCGGGCGCAGGGCTGGGACGTCGACCTGTTCGCCCATGTCCGGCGCGGCGGGCACGTGCTGGGGCTGTGCGGCGGCTACCAGATGCTGGGACGCGAGATCGCCGACCCGGAGGGTCTCGAAGGACCGCCGGACCGGACGCGGGGCCTCGGCCTTCTGGACGTGACTACCGTGATGCGGCCGGAAAAGCGGCTGTCGCTGACCCGCGCGCGGGACCGGGCGAGCGGCGAGCCCGTCGAGGGCTATGAGATCCACCTGGGCGACACGACCGGCCCCGACGGCGCGCGGGCGTGGCTGGAGATCGACGGCCGGCCGGAAGGGGCGGAAAGCGCCGACGGCCGGGTCCGCGGCTGCTATCTGCACGGGCTGTTCGCGGCGGACGGCTTCCGCGCGCGCTATCTGGACCGGCTGGGCGGCACGGCGGGCCAGGCGCCCTACGAGGCGGGGCTGGACGCCACGCTCGACGCGCTGGCCGCGCATCTCGACGACGCGCTGGACCTCGACCGGCTGCTGGAGCTGGCGGCGCCGGTGTGCTGACCCGTCAGCCGAGGTCGCGCAGCGCCAGCGCCCGCTCGATCTCGCGCCGGACCAGGCGGCGGACATTGCGGGTGATGCGTTCGCCCAGCACGCCCTGCAGTTCCTCGCGCACGAGCTCGGCGACCATTTCGCGCAACGCCTCCTCGTCGATCAACGCTTCCTCTCCGTAGAGGTCGAAATCGTCGTCGTCCTCCGCGTCCGGTGCCGCGACGTTCGTGTTCGCCCCGAAGAGGCCGGCCGGCGCCTCTTCGGCGTCCGCCGCGCGCGCCTCGCCCGGATCGTCGCCCGGATCCTCGGGCATCGCCGCGGGCCAATCCTCCCACGCCTCGGCGGCGTGTTCCGGCGTGTCGGCGGCCTCCGAGGGGTCGTCCGCCGGCAGGCCGGCCTCCGCCGCGTCGGCAGCCTCCGGCGCCGCAGCGGGTTGGTCCGGTTTCCCCTGCCAGCGGGACCAGCCCGTCAGCACGACCCTGTCGAGGGTCGCCGCGAGTTCGTCGGGATCGCCCGACACCGAATTGCGCCGCGCGACGGACGTGAAGGCGGGCTCGGGCGCTGCGTCTTCCGCCGCCGCTGTCACATCGTCGTCCGCCGGCTCCGGTGCGGCCCCGGTGTCCGCCAGCTCCTCCGCGGCGCTTGCCGCGTCGTCGGTGACCGACGGCTCGGGCGCATCCTGCCGATCCGTTTCCGGCTCCGGCCCGTCCGGCGCCATCTCATGCCCGGGGATGTCCAGCGCCACGAGAGTCGCGTCATCCTCCTCCGCGGTATCGTCTTCCGCGGCATCCTCCACCGCATGATCGTCGTCCGCGGCATCCTCGGCCGCCGCATCCTCGGCCCCGATGTCGATCCCCAGCGATTCCAAGACAGCCGCCGCCGTGTCCCCCGCATCGCCCTGGGACTCGTCCTGGGACTCGTCATCTTGGGGCCCCTCGGCTTCGTCGCCGTCTCCGGTGCTCGGCGCGTCGGCCTCCGCCTCGGCTGGTTCCAGTTCCGACGCCTCCGCCTCAGGGGCATCGTCCTCCGCCGCCTGCGCCGCATCGCTCTCCGCGCCGTCCGGGTCGAGGGCCTCGGCGATCGCGGCGTCGGCGTCCGGCGCGTCCGGCCCCTCCTCCGCGTCACGGCCGGCCACCATGCCGGGTTCCAGAATCAACGCTTCCAGGTTCTGCGACTCGCCGGCACGGTCCTCCGCCTCGGCGCGCTCTGTCTCGCGCTGCCACGCCTCGTAGAAATCGTAATCCGCATCCGCGCTCAGCGGGCGGGTCTCGTCGCTGGCGCCGTCCTCCGAGCCATCCGGCTCCCATTCGCCGCCCGCCTGCATCAACGCGGCCTCCAGCCCCGCGATCCGTTCCTCGAGCGTCATCGCCGGGGTGATCGCCGCGCGGGCCGCCGGCGCCGCATCCGGCGCCGCGGAGTCGTCGTCAATGTCCTCTCCGCTATCCTCGGGGGCATCAGACGCGGGCGCGACCGTCCCGTCATTCGCCGCCGTCCGGGCCGTCGCGGCGCCGGTTGCGCCGTCGCCGGCGTCGATCTCCGCGATCCCGGACGCCTCCGGCGCCTCCTCCGGCTCCGGCGCCCTGTCCCCCACGCCGCCGGACGCCTCGGCGCTCTCGTCCGAGACGCGCTGGGCCGGTGTCAGGACCAGCCGCTCGCGCGCCGATGCGGCGGCGGGCTTGCGTCGCAGGCTGGACGGTTCTTCGGAGACGAGGCGGCGGATCGACGACAGGACGTCTTCGATCTCCGCGTTCGATACTGGATCGGGCATGCGGACACCCTTTTATTTACTGCTCGACGGGATAGTACCCGGTTGCACAGTAGCACACAACTGTCGCTGGTGGACCCGCAATTTGCACGCGCTTTCGGCCTATTTCCCCAGGCTTTTAAGCACCCGGTCCAGCTTTTCGCCCTGCGGGCTGACATGGCGCACCGGCGCGGATTCGACCGCCGCGTAATAGGCGGAGGGATCGTAGGTCACGATCCCCAGGTCGAGATGCTGGACGGTCAGCAGCCCCATGGTGGACAACAGCGAGTAGACCGCGATGAACTGGTTGATCTCGGCCTCGATCAGCGCCGCGCGGGCGTCCAGCAGCTCCTGTTCCGCGTCGAGCACGTCCAGCGTGGTGCGGGCGCCCAGCGAGGCCTCTTCCCGCACGCCATTGAAGGCGATGCGCGCGGCGTTGACCTGCCGCTGGTTGGCTTCGGTCGAGGCGACGGCGACGCGCAGGGCCGTCCAGGCGTCGGCGACGTTCTGCTTGACCGTCAGCACCGCCTGCAACAGCTCTGCCCGGTCGGCCTCGGCCAGGGCGACGGCGCGGCGCAGGGCCGAGGCCAGCGCGCCGCCGGAATAGATCGTCTGGCCCAGCCGCAGTTCCAGCGTGCCGCTGCGCACCTCGTCGTCGTTGATGCTCGCCGAGGCGCCGCCGGTGATCCGGGGGCGCAGGTCGGCGCGGGCGCGGGCGATGTTCAGCTCGGCGATCGTCACCTCGCGCTGGCGCTGGTGGATCAGCGGGTGGGTCTTGACCGCGACCGCGCGCGCCGCGTCCAGCGTGTCCGCCGTCATCGGCGGGACGGTCGGGCGCACCAGGTTCTTCGGATAGTGGCCGACGGCGGCCTTGTAGGCCTCGCGCGCGACGTTGTAGTCGCCCTCCGCCGCGGAGAGCGCCGCGCGGGCGGCGGCGAGCGCGGCCTCGGCGAGCGACACGTCGGTGCGGGTGATCTCGCCCACCTCGAACCGCTCGCGCGCAGCGCGCAATTCGTTGGTGATCAGCCGGACGTTGTTGCGGCGCAGATCGACGAAACGGGCGGCGCGGATCACCTCCATATAGGCCCGCACCGCCTGCAAGAGCACGTTCTGCTCGACCTGCAGCAGCCCGTCGCGGGTGGCCAGCACGCTTTCCTTGGCGACGTCGACGGCCAGCGGCGTGCGCCCGAAGTCGTAGATCGTCATCTGCGCCGACAGCGACAGGGTCGTGGTGATGTCGGGATCGGTCAGGTTGGTGTCGGTATAGCGCGAGGTCAGCGCCCATTCGACCACGGGGCGCAGCGCGGCGATGGCGGTGGCCACATCCTCGTCGGCGGCGCGCAGCAGCGCGCGGTTCTGCTCCAGCAGGTTGGAATTGGTGTAGGCGGCGATCAGCGCGTCGGTCAGGGTCTCGGCCCGGGCCGCGGCGCCGGCGGCCAAAAGCGAGATCGCGGCGGCCGCGGCCGCGGCCAGGCCGCGCAGGCTGCCTCGTCGCGTCACAGCACGAACTCCGCCTTGCGTTCGAAGCCGGGCAGGACCGGGGCGCCGCCGTCGAAGATCCAGCGCCAGCTCATCACGCCGTCGGCCTTCACGCCGATCCGCGCCTGGCCGAGCGCCCCCTGCATCACGATCAGCCCGATGCGGCCGCCGTCCTTCAGCTGGTCGGTCAGGGCCTCGGGGATCTCCTCGACCGCGCCCTCGACGAGGATCGCGTCGTAGGGGCCGTGCTTGGGCGCGCCGGCGGTCAGCGGCGCCTCGACCACGGCCACGTTGTCGGCGCCGTCTTCGGACAGCTGCGCCTGGGCCTCGGCGGCCATGTCGGCATCCTCTTCCAGGGCGACCACCGCCTCGGCCAGCCGCGCCATGACGGCGGCCGAATAGCCCAGCCCGCAGCCCAGATCGAGCACCAGCTCGTCGGGGCGGATGTTCAGCGCATCCAGGAGCTTGGCCAGGGTCCGCGGCGCCAGGACGCAGCGCCCGGGGGCCAGCGGGATATTGCCGTCGACATAGGCCGTGGGGCGCCAGTCGTCGGGCACGAACCGCTCGCGCGGGACCTCCAGCATCGCCTCGATGATCGGGTATTTGGTGACGTCCGAAGGGCGGACCTGGGTGTCCACCATCATCCTGCGGCGCGCGGCGTTGTCGGTCATGGAAGTGAACTCTTCAGTCTAGTTTCTCCGTGTTTGATGCCACATCTCGACGCGGTCGACAACTGGCCCGCGCCCGCGACCGTGACGGGCCGACGGGCCGGCCGGGAGCGGGCCGGCGGGCCGGCCGGGAGCGGGCGGGCGGGCCGGCCTGGAGGCGGGCCGGCCGGGAGGCGGGACGGCCGCATCGCCGATCCGGCCGGACGCATATGCGACGTCGCCCCCCGGTGCGCGGCCGCGGAGCGCCGCACGTGCGGGGCGCCCCCGTTCGGCTTCGAGTCGGCCAATCGCCGGATACCGCGGAGCGCCGCGCGTGCGAGGCGCCCCGCGGGTCCGCAACGCCGCGTTGCGTGTCAGAAATGTGCCCATCCATCCGCGTCGTCGAAGTCCACCTGCTCCTCCGCGACAGCGGCCCCGCCGGCCGCCGCCGCCGGTTCCGTCCGGCGTGCCGCGACGCTGCGGGCGGGACCGCCGCGCGCCGGCGCCTTGCCCCCGCCGGCTGCCGCCTCGTGATGGCCGGCCGTCCCGGCGCGTGCGCCCGCCGCCGTCACACGCGCGCCAGCCGCTGCCGCGCCACCGCGATTCGTATCCGCGCTGCCGGCCGCGCCGCCGCGACCTGAGCCAGGTCCGCCGGTAGCGCCCCCGCGATTCGAGCCGTGGCTGCCGGCGGGACGGGCCTCGCCATCGCCCTCCGGCGCCACGCCGCCACTCTTTGGCGCCGCGCCGCCATTTTCAGGCGCCGCGCCACCACCGGCCCGCGCGCCGGCAGGGGCGGTCCGCGCCGCAGACGGCCCGGACTCCGCGGGCCCCTGCCCCGTGCCCGGCGTCGCACTGCCGCGGTGCAGGGCCGTCACCGACGCGCCGGTGCGGAACTGCGCCATCGCGCGGGCGAGCATCTCCGCCTCCCGCGTCAGGCCATGGCCGGCGGCGGTCGCCTCCTCGAACATCGCCGCGTTCTGCTGGGTGACCTGGTCCAGCTCGCCCACCGCCTCGTTGATCTCCGCCAGCCCCGTGCTCTGCTTGCGCGACGAGTCCGCGATCTCCGAGACATGGCGGGAGATCTCGATGACGCCTTCGGCGATCCGGGTCAGCGCGTCGCCCGCCTGGCCGACGAGGTCCACGCCGTGCCGGACCTGCTGCCCGGAAGCGGAGATCAGGTCGTTGATCTCCTGCGCCGCGTCGGACGACCGCTGGGCGAGCGCCCGCACCTCGGAGGCGACCACGGCAAAGCCGCGGCCCGCCTCGCCGGCGCGCGCCGCCTCGACCCCGGCGTTGAGCGCCAGGAGGTTGGTCTGGTAGGAGATGTCGTCGATCATCTCGGTGATGCGCGAGATCTGCTTGGACGACTCGGCGATTTCGCTCATCGCGTTCACCGCCTCCCGCACGACCGCGCCGGAGGTCTCGGCGTTGTTGCGCGCCGCGTCCACGATCCGGTTCGCCTCTGCCGCGCCTTCGGCGGCCGATTTCACCGAGGCCGTCAGTTGATCGAGCGCGGCCGCGGTCTCTTCCAGCGTCGCCGCCTGGCGCTCGGTGCGGGCCGACATGTCGTCGGCGGCCGACGAGATCTCGGCCGCGCCGCCGCGAATCCCCTCGGCATTCGCGGCCACGCCGCTCAGCGCTTCGGAGAGCCGCGCGGCGGCCGTGTTGAAGTCGCGCCGCAGCTGCTCGTAGTCGCCGGCGAAGGCCTGGTCGATGCGCGCCGTCATGTCGCCGCCGGCCAACCGCCCGAGTTCCGCGCGCAGGGTCTCGACCACCGTCTCCTGCGCCGCGGCCGCCTCGCGCCGCTCGGTCTCGGAGGCGCGAATGGCGCGCTGCGCCTCGGTCACGTCGGTGGCGATCATGATATAGCGCAGCAGCGCCCCCTCGGCATCGGTCACCGGCGTGAGGCTGCCCTCGGCGACGGCCTCGGCGCCCGACGGTCCGCGGAGCAGGTAGCGGCCGAAATAGGGTTTGCCGTCCCGCAGATGCGCCACGATCTCGGCGGTCTGCTCCGGCCCCCTGTCGGAGGCGACGACCTCCTTCACGTCGCGGCCCCGCAGCGCGTCGGCCTCCGTTTCCAGCGCATTGCAGAAGGCGGCGTTCGCCGCCACGATGCCGCCCCCGGGCAGGAAATCCGCGCGCAGCTGGTATGCGTCGATCGACTGCATCACCGCCTCGCCCAGAAAGCTCGACGTGACGTCCTTCAGCTCGATCACATGGCCGATGGCCTCGCCGTCGCCGGTCAGCACCGCGCCGATATCCAGCTCCAGCCGCAACTCGCCCAGGGGCACCGACAGCCGTGCCGGCAGCGCCGCGTCGGCGATCAGCGTCCGCAGCCGCGCGACCACCTCGCGGGGGAGGACGGCGTCGAGCGCCTGGCCGCGGATGTCGCCGCCGTCATAGGACGGGTTGCCGGCGCGGAACTCCTCGGCGTTGCCCTCGAACAGGGTCCGGGCGGCGCGATTGGCATGGTCGATTCGCCCGTCCGGGCCGACCATGAAGATCGCCGCGGTGCTGGCCGAGAAGGCGGCGCCGCGGAACGTGCTCTTGACCTGTTCCGCTTCCGCGGCCGAAAGCTTCTCGCGGAAATCCTCCAACCGGCCGGCGATCTGGCCGATCTCGTCGCCGCGGCCCGTCTCCGGCACGTCGGTGTCGAGCGCCCCGCCGGAGATCCGCGCGATGGCGTCGGTCACCCGCCCCAGCGGCCGGGACAGCGACATCGAGAAGGCGGTCGCCACCAGCGCGCAGACGCCGATCACCGCGAGGCTGTTCCAGAAGAGCGTCCACCGCAGATCCGCCACGCCGGCGAGCGCCTCGGACCGCGCGACATCGGCGATCGCCGCCCAGCGCGTGCCGAATATCTCCACCGGGTGGTAGGCGCGCAGCACCGGGACGCCGGCGGCGTTTTCGGTCATCAGCTCGCCCGACTCGTCCGCCAGGGCGGCGCGCACCGCCGCGCCCTCGGCACGTTCGGTCAGAACCGTGGGCGAATCGGCCGACGGACGGTTCGACCGCAGCAGGTAATCGGGGCCGACAAGGAATATCTCGCCGGTCTCGCCCAGCCACGCGGCCTGCGCGACGGCGCCGGACACGCGGTCGTCGCGCAGCTGCACGACAACCGCGCCGATCCGCTCGCCCTCGCGGAAGACCGGCTGCGCCAGGAAGGCCGCGGGCGCGCCCTGACGCGGCGCGTAGGCTTCGAAATCGGCGAAGACCTGCTCGCCCTCCGCCGCCTGCATCGCGCGGGTCCAGACATCGGCCAGGCCGCTGTCGCGCCACGGGCCGCGCGCCATGTTGGTCGCGAAATCCGCCGCTTTCGCGACCGAGTAGACCAGGTTGCCCTCGGTATCGAGCAACAGGATGTCGTGATAGCCGAAATCCTCGACCAGCGAGACGAAGTGCCGGTGGATCAGCGCGTGCAGCGCGGAATAGCGCGACCGGTCGCCGGCATTGTCATAGGCCTGGCGGTTCCCCGCCGGAAACGGATTGTCCTCGACATAGAGCTGCCGCAGCCGGTCCGGCGCGTCCGGCAGGGCCGCCCAGGCCGTGGCCATGCCGCTGATGCCGCGCAGCGTGGTCGTCTCGCGCGCGATGCGGGACAGCTGCAGCGCGCGCCGCTCGAACGACCGCTCCAGGGCATGCGCCTCCGACGCGAGGACGGCCGCGACCCGCTGCGCCGCGGCCTCGGTCAGGCTCTGCCGCTCGGCCCGCTCGGCGATCACGCCGAAGACGGCGACGGCAAGACAGACGAGGCCCAGCATGATCGCCGGCAGTTTCGACGTGATCCGGATGTTGTTGAGGAATCCCAAGTTCGGCCCCGCTTCGTTGGGCGGCGTCGCGCCGCAGGAGAAAATGCTCGGCGGTATCCGTAGGGCCGAGCCGTGAATATTGGCTTAAGGCCGGCCCGGCGCCGGCGGCGTGGAATGACGCCTTGACGCCGGTCGGCAAAGCTCCTAATCCGTCCCCCACTCTGGCGAGTTGGCGGAGTGGTGACGCAGCGGATTGCAAATCCCGCCGTTTCCGCCAAGAAAACAGAGACTTCCCCAAAAATCGTTATCAGGACAAAGCCGGAACGGCTGGTGAACCTGATAACCGCAAATCCGCCATGTCGCGCTTCGCCAAACCGGCGCACAAGCGCGCCTCTCAGCTGCTGGGCTACACCCTGACGCTGGGCGACTTCGACGCCTGGATCGGCTTCGCCTTCCTCATCCGCATCATCCTGTCGCCCGCCGAGCGCGCTGCCCTCGCATACGCCGCTCTGCGCAGCCTGGATGATGACGACGCCATGGCGACCGCCGAGACGGCGATCTTCGACGTGGAACACGGGAGGGCCGCATGACCCGCCCCCGCTCCACCGAAGAACTGATCCACCACATGCCGGCCGTCCGGGACAAGGCCGAGAACGATTGGTCGCGCGGTTTCGCTGCATCCATCGTCCGCCAGTCCCGGCGCCGCCACTGGAAACCCAGCCAGAAGCAGGAGGCCATCATGCGCCGCCTCGTGTCGGAGCTGTTCCACGAGACCAACGACCTGGAGGTGATCGAGGACGGATAAACGAAACCCCCGCCGGGACAAGGCGGGGGCTCGCATTGGTATCGGTTCAAGCGGGGGCTCTCCGATACGTAATAGTATAACGCAGGCGATGCGCCATGAAAAGCCCCAGCCACGGTTTTCCGCCCTCCCGGCCACCAAAGGGCGGACACGCTCCGGGGAGATCACCCGGCCCGGCAGGAAGCGGTCCCGACTGGCCCCTGCCAGAAGCGCGACACCAAAACCCACCGGCGGGTGAGGCGCAGAGAACGCGCCGTGACCGACCGGGGACCGCACCGGAGCAAGGCTGCGATGGGCGGGGCGGGAGCAAAGCCCGCGGGCAGGCGTCTGGCCCACGACACAGGGCATCGCGCGGATACGGAGCGGGAAGCGTCGGGACCTGCCTTGTGTATCGGGGGCAGGTAGCGGGTGGCGGTAGTGCGTCCGGTCGAACGGATGACGAACGAAAGGTTAATGCAGGCATGAACGCGGCAAGAACATCGCTGGTGAATTCGGCCCTAGCCGCTCTGAGCTGCTTTACACGATTAAAAAGGGTGTGTAACATGAGACCGCACGAACATGAGAACAGACATGAGCAGTTCTAGGATTGCAGAGCTTACGGGCACGACCCGGCACACGGTCAACAACCTGCTCCGCCACGGACCACTTGCGACGACAGACGTCGTTTCTCAGGCGGTGGAACTCCTTGCTGCGCGCGCGCTTCAAGACTGTGGCGCGTCGGCAGCCGAGGCGCGCCGTGTGGCGGCGTTCTGGATGACAAAGCTTGATGAGTTGCCGACGGCGTGGGCGTTTCCGGCAGCCGGGCCATTCATTACCGGACTGACGCCGGGTGGTGTGCCTGTCGAGAAATCAGACAGCCTACAGACCATTCTTGCGGCGCTCGCCGACGAGGGCGACGACAATTGGAGCGAGACACCCGCTCCAGAACAGGCGCCGGTCGGTGTCGTCATCATCAACATCAAGGAGATCGAGCGGAGTGTTCACCAACGCCTCGACGAAAAGGAGCAGTAAACGATGGATATGAGATCGCTAAGGGCGGCACGCGCCGAAAAGGTCGAACTCGCGAAGGCACTTGTTGAGGCCGCCGAGACGGAGGGTCGGTCCATGACCGCCGACGAAAAGAAGAAGTTTGAGGAACACATGGGCGAGGCCGAGAGCCTGGGCGAGCGAGTGGCGAGCGCTGAACGTCTCCGCGAAACCGAGGCCGCGATGGACGCACGTATGGCGCCGCGAGGTCACAGCGGCCGGCTGGGCGCTGCCGCTGACGAGTTCCGGTCGATGCTGCGCGGCGAGACCCGGGCAATGTCCACCTCTACCGGCGCGGACGGTGGTTATGCGGTACCGCTGCAAATCGCTCAGTTCGTCACCACCCAGGTCAAGGAACTCTCGCCGGTGCGTCGCGTGGCGCGTGTAGTCCAGACCGAGACTCAGGATTACCGAGCTCTGCTTTCCGTACGTGGCGAAGGCTCCGGCTGGGTGACTGAGGAGGCGACCCGTACGACCACGGACAGCCCGCAGCTTATTGCCATCGAGCCGAAGAGCGCGGAACTCTACGCCTATCCGAAAGTCAGCGCGCACGTCATCGACGATGCGAGTTTCGACGTTGAGAGGTTTCTTTCCGACCACGTTGCGACAGAGTTCGCCTACCAGGAAGGCGCGGCCTTCGTGAACGGCGATGCGGTAGCCGGCAAGCCGCGCGGTTTCCTGCAATACACGACCAGTACCGATGACGACGACACGCGCTCGACGTCCGAGTTGCAGCACGTGGTTACTGGCGTATCGGGCGGCCTGTCGCCCGATAGCCTGATCGACACGCTGTACGCACTTTCGCCCTCATACCGCACCGGCCCCGGCGTGGCGTGGATGATGGCCAGCAACACGATTGCGAGTGTCCGGAAGCTGAAGGACGGCGAGGGCAACTACCTTTGGCGCGACGGTTTTGGTGACCAGCCCGCCAGCCTGCTCGGGTTCCCGGTGGTCGAGGCGAATGACATGCCGGCGGTCTCGAACGGCAACACGCCGATTGCGTTCGGGAACTGGCAACGCGGCTACCTAATCGCCGAACGTGTCGGAATGCGCATGGTTCGCGACGACGTGACAGCACCCGGATTCGTGAAGTTCTACTTCGCTCGCCGGATCGGTGGCTGCGTCTACGACCCGAACGCAATCAAGTTGCTGAAGGTCAGCACCTAATCGCGCGCCCTGCCTTCGCGTGATTTGTGGTCGCCGGGTCTCTGCCATGCTCGGCGGCCACGCCCACCCGGAGGGGGTGGTGCAGTCTCTAGCGACCGATGAGGGGAACCGGCGGCGGGAGCCCGTTTTCGCTAAATCGTAAGGATCAGGATTGATGGAACAACGCGGCAGGAAATCCGCATCATCGGTTGAA
The DNA here is from genome assembly GCF_029168335.1 of Psychromarinibacter sediminicola. Taxonomy (GTDB): domain Bacteria; phylum Pseudomonadota; class Alphaproteobacteria; order Rhodobacterales; family Rhodobacteraceae; genus Psychromarinibacter; species Psychromarinibacter sediminicola. Next base: position 23,198 of record NZ_JARGYC010000007.1, on the reverse strand, counting down.
GTGGTCAAGTTGGATAGCGTTGAGCGCGTAAAGCGCCCCGCCGCGCCCGACGAGCTGACGCCGGAACAGAAGTCCATCTGGGCCGGGATCGTGGACGCGCTTCCGGCCGATTGGTTCTCGGCCGACAACCTGCCGCTGCTGGTGCAGTACGTCCGTCACATCGTCACTGCCCGCCGCGCGGCGCAGTTGATCGACGCAGCGGAGGCGGAAGACCCTTTGGATCTGGACACGCTGGACCGGCTCTACCGGATGCAGGACCGCGAGGGTCGAGCGATTGCCAGCCTGGCCACCAAGATGCGCATCACGCAGCAGGCGCTGACCAATCACCGAGGAAACAAGAAGCGCCGGCCGGCGCAGTTGAGGCCGTGGGAGACTGAATAATGGCGCAGGTTGTGGGCGATATCGCGGTATCGGTCGGGGCTGACATTAGCCCCCTTCAGCGCGGAATGCGGCAGGGATCGCGATCCGTTCGAGGTTTCGAGCGAGATTCCAGCCGTGCAATGGCGAATTTCGCCCGCAGCGCCACCAAGGTTACGGCTGCCATCACCGCCATTACGGCGGGGACTGTGGCGCTTGCGGGCCGCGCGGCGCAAACAGCTGTGGAGGTCGACAACCTCGCAAATATTGCGGGGGTTGGAACCACCGAGTTCCAGCGCATGGCCGAAGCCACGCGCACGGTCGGGATAGACCAGCAAAAGCTTTCGGACATTCTCAAGGACGTTAACGACCGGATCGGGGATTTTGTCGCCACGGGCGGCGGCCCGATGGCCGACTTCTTCGAGAACATCGCGCCTCTGGTCGGCGTGACGGCGGATGAGTTCGCGCGCCTGTCCGGGCCGGAAGCGCTTCAGCTCTACGTCGATAGTCTGGAAAAGGCCGGTGCCAGTCAGGCGCAAATGACCTTCTATATGGAGGCGCTGGCCAACGACGCCACGGCGCTTCTACCGCTGCTGCGCAACAACGGCCAGGCCATGCGCGAGCTTGGCGACGAGGCACAGGAGACTGGCCGGATTCTGGATCGGGAGACGATCCGGAAGGCGCGCGAGCTAGACGAGACGCTGGACGACGCGCGGCGCACCATCGAAACGTCGGTCATCACGGCTCTGTCCGACCTTGGAGATGAGATCGGCACGCTCGCGACGTGGGTGGCGGATACCGCGATCCCGGCTCTGACCGATCTTGTCACCTTTCTTGGTGACGTTGCCTCAGCCGCCGGGGCAGCAAATCGGGCGCTGCGAATTCTGATGGGTCTGGACGTTAAGGACACGTCATCGGCAAAGGATGGTGGCGATTATCCCGAAGAGGTTCAGACAAGGCCGGGCGAGGGCGACCCGAGCAATACCGGTCTGTTCTATGTAGACGAGAACGGCAACGTTCGGTCCTACGGTGAAGAAGCAGAACCGATCCCCGGCATTACGACACCGGGCAATCCCGGAACGGGGAACAAGCCGCCGTCGACAGGCAGGAAAGGCGGCGGAGGGCGTAGCGGTCCGACCGAGGAAGATTTCGAGCGCCTGCGCGAGAACTTCGCGACGGAACAGGAGATCATCCAGGAGAATTACGAGCGCCAGCTTGAGCAGTTGGAGGAGTTCCGCAACGCCAAGCTCGCGACGGAAGAAGAGTTCAACGAAACCGAGCGCCGCATCCATGCCGAGCACCAGGAGAAGATGATGGCGCTGGAGAGAAAGCGCCGCGCTGCGATGTTGCAGGACCTGGCGGGGATGTTCGGTGACTTGGCATCCCTGATGCAGACCGAGAACAAAAGGCTGTTCGAGATCGGGAAGGCGGCGGCCATCGCGGAGGCGGTGGTGAACGGCTACAGCGCCGCCGTGGCGGCATGGGCCAAGGGTATGGACAAGGGCGGCCCGCCGCTCGCTGCGGCCTTCACAGCGGCGTCCCTGGCTCGCACAGGCGCTCTGATCAGCTCCATTTCCAGCCAGAGCATCGGTGGCGGCGGTGGTCAGGCCGCAGGCGGTGGCGGCGGTGGTGTAGGTTCCGGCGCTGCGGCGGCTCAACCCACGTCGCCGCGCACGGTCTACAACGTAAGCATTGGGAACCAGCGTCCAACGCGGCAGGAGATGATAGACCTTATCAGCTTGCTCAATGAGGCGCAGGAAGACGGCTCCATTATCCGCTTGGTCTAGCGCTCGGGAAGAGGGTTGTGAGCAAAGGCTTGATATAACGACATTTATGAGCGAAAGTGACCTAGAGGCAGGCGGAATTCGGATTATCCTTCGGGCAGCTTTGTTTGTGGAGGAGAATCTCATGAAGATCATGCTAACCGCGACCTCAGTCGCCGTTTTCCTGGCCGGCTCCGGATTTGCTGTCGCCTACAATGGTGCCGGCCAGCCAAACGAAAACGCTGCGCCAATCGGCGTAGAACGCGCCACGCGAAACTCTGCAGGCGGAGACCGGGAGAAAGGCGGGTTCGGCCCAGCGCAGAGTGATGCCGTAAAAGATAACCAACCATATGGACAAGCGCTACAAGAAGGCGGTTGGACCGGCTCCAATAAGTGAGTTTTCGAGCGGGGCCAGCTTTCTACTTGGCCCCGCTTCGCGGGCCGCATCCGTCCGCGTCTGGACTTTCGGACGGGCGCCATCCTCTTTCACTTTGCCAAGCGCAAGGAACTGTGGGAGGCGCGGAATAGTGGTGCAACTTGCACCGAAAATCGTTCGCGAGGTCGACCAAAAGAATTTTCGAGCGATACGGCGAAGACAACTGGCGTCAACAAGACCACCATCAACCGCGCTGTCTCCCGAGCCGACAAGGTCTGCGACGAAGCCCGCGAAATTATCCGGGGAACGATCCTCGATACAGGGACATTCCTGGATCGCTTGAAGGACGTTGACCGGGACCAGCAGGTCGGTTTGCAGCCGAGCCGGAGGGGGTGGGTTGATCTCCATGGCTTTGATCAGGGAACCGGCGTGGGGTGTCAAATTTTCACATCCACAAAATGGAAGCTTTGGAGTCTTTCGGCCACCTCCGGAGGCTGCGGCGGCTTCTTGTACCCAATTTCGGGTGGCTCAACTTGAACCACTCGATTTTGCCGCGCTTGGCTGGTCGCCCCCCCTTTGGGTTTCGGGTCAATTTGTCCCGAAACCTCCCGTGCACGAAAAAAAGTGGCGCAAGTTGCGCCACTTTACCGACTGGTCGCGGAAACAAGCAGTTCGCGGCGGACACCTCCAAATCAACCGGGCATGTTGGGAAGAGGAGCAGACTACAAATTGTCCATCCACGAGTGCGGACTGTCCTGTCGCCTCTCCACCTCAATGAAAGCGGTTCCGATGTCACCCTTCTCTGCGTAGGCCCGGAATATGCGCTTCGTAACCACGTAGTGCGACGAGTGACCGGCGCCAAAATCGAGGGAAATCTCGTCCCCCACTGAGGGCAGATGCTTGGTTTCAAGATCCGCGATCCCGCCCTGATCACTCGAACCTCTTTCAATGAGTTTGACCTTCATTCTGTGGTCTCCTTTCTCAACCTGACCCCCGCTCCGCCACCATTCTCTTCGATGAACTCGACGCCGGCGGATTCGAGGGCTTCGCGCATTCTGACTTGCGCGACGGTAGAAACCACCCGCCTTTCCCTTTCGAAGTCCACGATGGTGGACAGACCGAATTCGGCCGCTTTGGCTAGATCAGGCTGTGTCATTCCGATGAGCGCGCGTGCCGCCCGACATTGTGCTGGTGTCATATCAACATTTTCTGTTGACGCGGGCCGCGTCGTTCCTCTATCAACATATACTGTTGATACCCCAATCAGGAGACCCTGACAATGACCAAAGACCCCGTTTGCGGGAACGGCCCCGCTATGTCTTCGCTCAAGGAGCGCCTGAACAGAGCGCAGAACACATCCATGAAGCTGTTCGGGATCATGGAGGCCATCGACTTCCTGGACAACGAGTCCGCCTGCGCCGGCGGCAAGACCGTGCTGATCGGCGTCGCAACCGAGATGGCGCACAGCCTCAACATCGAACTCGACAGCGTGAACTTTCCGGAGGTGGTGGAATGAGACGGCTGGACGACATCGTAAAGGCTGACTGCCGAGACGTGGCGAACGCGGTCGCCTACGACGTGGACGGGCTGATTCTATGCGCCCGGCTAGCGCTGGACCCCATGGATGGATCCGTGAACGCTGATCAGCGCGCCGGCGCAATCGAACGTACGCTTGAAGTGGCCGCGATGCTCATGGAAGTGGTGCTCAGCGGCACAGAGGGGCTGGAGCGCGACGCCAAGCGGGGTCTTTGGGCGAAGCCGCGAAGCTAGCAATATCTTTCGGTGAGATTTGTATTGCAAGCGCCTCGCCGCCGCGATATCTTACCATGAGATAAAAAACGGCGAGGCGCACATGCAGCTCACCACGCGGCAATTTACATCGCAGCAAGTCGCAGACGCGACCGATCTCACCCACAAGTCGGTTCAGAACTGGGCGGCGCGTGGGTTGATCGTTGGCCACAGCGGCGGCGGCGGAAAAGGACGCGCGAGGCTGTTTTCCTGGGAGAACCTGATGGAGTTTGCCGTGGCGGCTGCCGTACTGCGTCTCGGAATCGCGACACCGCAGGAGGCATTCTCGGCGGCCAGAGAGTTTGCGCATTTCGGTGAAGGGCCGGCCGGCTACGCGGAATGGGACGACCCGGCAGAACCCGACCGGAAAATCGCCATGCCGTATCACCACCAGCACGGTGAAACGTTTATGCTGATCTTTGGCGAACAAGCAAAAATAGTCGCGATCACGGACGGGAAAATCCCTCTAAGCGCCGTTAATGTCGGCGGTACTGGCGATCCTTCGGCATTCATCGCTGTGAATGTTTCCAAGGTCTTCAACAAGGTGTGCACACGCTTGGGCCTGGATCCATCTGCAGTCCTGGATGAAGTATATCGCGTGGGGTCAAGCAGCTGACATGACCACCCGCCCCGCCCCCCTCTTTGCCGACGACAAGACCGCTGCGGAGCTGTTCTGCATGAAGCGGGACGAGTTTCGTCGGCTGGTGGATGCGGGGCACCTGCCCGGTCCGCGCGACCTCGGCGGGCTTGAGCGGTGGGACGTGGAAGAGCTGCAGCGCATCGCCCGCGGCGACGCGATGGAAGGCGGGGGCATGACATGGTGAACCGTTGGGGCGGCAAGAAATACCTGATCGAGACCAAGCCGGGCTTCGTCTATGTCCGAAAGGGCGGGAAATACCTCGGCCGCATCACGGCGCCCTACCCCAGCTCCGAGTTCGATCGCCAGTACTGGGATATCCTCACCGGCCGCGCGGTGGAGTGCAAAACCTCCTGGAGTGCGCTGATCGCCTCCTACCGCAGATCCGACCGCTGGACGCGCCTCAAGGTGAGGACGCGCGGCGACTATGAGAAGGTGCTGATCTACATCGAAGAGAAGAACGGCAACCGGGACGCGACCCGCACGATCCGCAAGGACGTGATTGCCGCGATGGAGGCCAACCGGCACCGGACCCGCTTCGCCAACTACGTGCCGCAGGTCATGTCTGTGTTGTTCGAGCACGCCATCGACCTCGGCTGGATGAAGGACAACCCCGCCAAGGGCGTTCGGCGCCTGAGCGTGCCGCAGGATCGCGCACAGCCTCATATCCCGTGGCCGGACTGGGCGGTGAAGAAGTGGCGCGCAGAGGCGAGCCCCCTGCCCCGGCTGATCTTCGAGATCGGAGTCGGCAGCGTCCAGCGACCGAGCGACTGGACCCTGTTTCGCTGGAACGACTACGACGGCGAGAGCCTGCGGATCGTCCAGGGCAAGTCCGACAAGTCGCTGTGGCTGCCCTGTACGGCCGAGCTGAAAACCGCGCTCGACTCGGCATCCAAGAACGGGCTCACGATCCTGACCCGGCCGGACGGCTCCCCGATGGATTACCGATACATGTCGCGCGTCATGGCGCGGGAGCGCAAGCGTCTCGACCTCATGGCCTATGACCTCCACGCGCTGCGCTACCGCGGCGTCATGGAGCTCGCTTGGGCGGGCTGCGACGACGATGAGATCGCCTCCTACAGCGGCCACAGCTCCAAGGAGATGATCCGAAAGTACGCCGGAGAGGCGCGGCAGATGATGCGCGCACGGCAAGCCTGGGAGAAGCGGCAGTGAACGGAACAGGCACAGAACAGAAACCTGATAACCGGAGTGATAACCGCTTGACGGCAGCGAGCACGAAACCTAAGGAATGCAACACTCTGGCGAGTTGGCGGAGTGGTTACGCAGCGGATTGCAAATCCGTGTACACCGGTTCGATTCCGGTACTCGCCTCCAATCATCCCGTTCGGTCCGTCGCGCCGATCGCCCGCCGCGGCGTTGACAGGCCCGACCGTTCGGAACACCTTTCGCGCCAGAACCCGAACCAGCCCAGGGGAAGGAGCCCGGCCGTGGCCCAGCCATCGCCCGTCCGGCCGGCCGCGACCGCCGGCGGCCCGATCACCATCGGCCTGCTCGGCCATGGAATCGGCGCCTCGCGCACGCCGCGCATGCATATGGCCGCGGCGGAGGCGGCCGGGATCTCCTACGACTACCGCCTGATCGACGCGCAGGCGCGCGACCTGCCGCAGGACACCGGCGAGATACTGGACCTGCTGCAGGCCGAAGGCTTCGACGGGCTGAACGTGACCCACCCCTACAAGCGCGCCGTGCTGCCGCTGATGGACGAGCTGTCGGACGCCGCCCGCAAGGTCGGCGCCGTCAACACCGTGCAGTTCCGCGGCGGCCGCCGGATCGGCGAGAACACCGATCACTGGGGCTTTCGCGAGAGCCTGCGGCGCGGGCTGCCCGGCGCCGCCCGGCGCTGCGTGCTGCTGCTGGGCGCCGGCGGCGCGGGGGGCGCCGTGGCGCACGCGCTGCTCGACGAAGGCGTCGAGCGGCTGCTGATCCGCGACGTCGACGAAAACACCGCCCGGAACCTGGCCGAAAGCCTCGCCGCGCATCACGGCCCGGGCCGCGCCGTGCCCGCGACGGAGGTGGCCACCGCCGCGCACGAGGCGGACGGCATCGTCAATGCAAGCCCCGTGGGCATGGCGAAGCATCCCGGCCTGCCGCTGCCGGCCGCGCTTCTGCGCCCCGACCACTGGGTCGCCGACATCGTCTACTTCCCGCTGGAGACCGAGCTTCTGGCCACCGCCCGCGCGCTGGGCTGCGCGGTGCTGCCCGGCTCAGGCATGGCGCTGTTCCAGGCGGTCCGCGCCTTCGAGCTGTTCACCGGCCGCGCGCCGGACATTCAGCGGATGCAGGACGCGTTCGACTCCTTTAGCTAGGATCGTATCCAGGAACGGCCCCGCCGGCCCGCCGCACCGAGCGCGGGCCGGCCAAGGAAAGGTACGCAATGAAGACCGCCATCGCCACCGTCTGCATCGCCGGGGACCTGCGGGAAAAGCTCGCCGCCATCGCCGCCGCCGGCTTCGACGGGATCGAGATTTTCGAGCAGGATTTCATCACCTTCGACGCGTCCCCGCGCGAAGTGGGCGCCATGGTGCGCGACCACGGGCTGGAGATCTCGCTGTTCCAGCCGTTCCGCGACTTCGAGGGCCTGCCCGAGCCCGAGCGCGCTCGCGCCTTCGACCGGATGGAGCGCAAGTTCGACCTGATGCAGGAGCTGGGCACGGACCTGGTGCTGGTCTGCTCCTCGGTCCATCCCAAGGCGCTGGGCGGCATCGACCGGATGGCCGAGGATTTCGCCGAGCTGGGCGACCGCGCCGCCGCCCGCGCGCTGCGGGTGGGCTACGAGGCGCTGGCCTGGGGCAGCCATGTCAACGACCACCGCGACGCCTGGGAGGTGGTGCGCCGCGCCGACCACCCCAACATCGGGCTGATCCTCGACAGCTTCCACACGCTGGGCCGCGGCATCGACCCCGACTCGATCCGCGCGATCCCGGGCGACCGCGTCTTCTTCGTCCAGCTCGCCGATGCGCCGATGATCGAGATGGACCTGCTCTACTGGTCGCGCCACTTCCGCAACATGCCCGGCGAGGGCGACCTGGACGTCACCGGCTTCATGCGCGCCGTCGCCGCCACCGGCTATGACGGGCCGATCAGCCTGGAGGTGTTCAACGACCAGTTCCGCGGCGGCTCGCCCCGGGCCATCGCGCTCGACGGCCACCGCTCGCTCGTCTACCTGATGGACCAGGTCAAGCGCGCCGAGCCGGACATCGCCATCGCCGTCCCCGAGATCCCGCCGCGCATCCGCGCCGAAGGGGTATCCTTCGTCGAATTCGCCGCCAGCGAGGCCGAGGCGGAGGACCTCGGCAGGCTGCTGACCGCGCTGGGGTTCCAGAAGGCCGGGCAGCATATCTCCAAGCAGGTCGCGGTCTGGCGCCAGGGCGACATCCGGATCGTGCTGAACACCGATCCCGAAGGCTTCGCGCATACCTCGCATATCGCGCACGGGCTGAACGTCTGCGATATCGGCCTGACGGTGGACAGCGCTACGGCCACCGTCGCGCGCGCCGAGGCGCTCGGCGCCACGCCGTTCCACCAGCCGGTCGGGCCGGGCGAACTGGACATCCCCGCGATCCGCGGCGTCGGCAGCGGCCTTCTGCACTTCATCGACCGGCAGAGCGACCTTGCCCAGGTCTGGGAGATCGAGTTCGAGCCGGTCGGCGACGACGGCGCCCGCGGCGCCGGCCTGACCCGGATCGACCATATCGCCCAGACGATGAACTACGAAGAGATGCTGACCTGGTCGCTGTTCTACCTCTCGCTGTTCGACACGCACAAGCTCGCCACCGTCGACGTGGTCGATCCCGGCGGGCTGGTGCGCAGCCAGGCCATCGAGTCGCCCGACGGCGCGCTGCGCGTCACGCTGAACGGGGCCGACACCCACCGCACCTTCGCCGGCCGCTTCATCGCCGACAGCTTCGGCTCTTCGGTGCAGCACGTGGCCCTCGCCACCGACGACATCTTCGCCACCGCCGAGGCGCTGGCGGCCGGCGGGTTCCAGGCGCTGCCGATGCCCGAGAACTACTACGACGACCTCGCCGCCCGCCTCGGCCTCGACGACGCCTTCGTCGACCGGCTGCGGGCGCACAACATCCTCTACGACGAGGATGCCGAGGGCGCCTTCTTCCAGATCTACTCGCGCAGCTTCGGCGACGGCATCTTCTTCGAGATCGTCCAGCGCAAGGGCGGCTATGCCGGCTACGGCGCGCCGAACGCCCCGTTCCGCATCGCCGCGCAGCGCCGCTTCATGCGCCAGCCGGGAATGCCGCGGCAATAGAGGGCCTCACTCCTCCGGGTCGCGGGGGTCGAAGGTGACGAAGAAGCGCCAGGCCGAATAGCCGCCGAGCCCGCCGAACAGCATGGCCCAGCCGGTATAGCCGCCCGACAGCTCCACCGCGGCCCAGCCGAAGCACAGGACCACCACGGCGAGGCGAATCCAGAGCGGGCGGAAGAACGGGTGATCCAGGTCGAACATGTGGGCTGCTTGGGGGGCTTGCTCGGGGCCTATGCGCAAGGCCGGGCCGCGCCCGGCTCCATGACCGCCGGGCCGCGCCGACAGCCCCGGGACACGGCGGCGTCGCAAACGCTCACCACGCGTCTCAGGCGCTCTTCAGCTGCGGCCGCCCGCGCCGGCCGGCCCAGTCGCGGACCGCGTCGCCGAAGGCGCCGAACAGCACCCGGCTGACGGGATCGTGCGCGGCGTTGTATTCGGGATGCCACTGCGCCGACAGCGTGAAGCCCGGCGCCCCGTCGACATAAAGCGCCTCCGGCGTGCCGTCGTCGGCCCAGCCGTCGATCACGATCCGCGCGCCCGGCTGGTCGACCCCCTGCCCGTGCAGCGTGTTGGTCATCACCTCGGTGTCGCCCAGCAGCCGGTGGAACGGCCCGCCCTCGGTGAAGGTGACGCGCTGGCGCAGCTCGAAGATCTGCTCCTCGGTCCCGTCGGGCGGCATCCGGTGGTTCATCCGCCCCGGCAATTCGCGGATCTCGGGATGCAGCGTGCCGCCGAAGGCCACGTTGACCTCCTGGAACCCGCGGCAGACACCGAAATAGGGCTGCCCCCGCTCGGTCAGCGCCCGGATCAGCGGCAACGTGATGCGGTCCCGCTCGCGGTCGAAGGCGCCATGCGCCTCGGTCGGCTCGTGGCCGTATTCCTCGGGATGCACGTTGGCGCGGCCGCCGGTCAGCAGGAAGCCGTCGAAATGGCTCATCAACTCCTCGATCCCCACGATCTCGGGATCGGCCGGGATGATCACCGGCGTGCAACCGGCCACTTTCGAGACGGCCTGCGAGTTGTGATAGCCGCCGCCATGCACCCGGTAGCGGTCGTTGATCAGGTGGCTGTTTCCGATGATCCCGACGATGGGGCGTTCCATGGGTCCGGTCCTGCTCATTCCATTCCGCGCGTCCCGGAATCTAGCGCCTCGCGCCGCTTGCGTCGAGTCGCGCGCCCGCACAGTCGCCCCTTCGGAACGGCACATGCCCGCGAAACGGGCAGGCGCGCCGCCGCTCCGGCACGGCGGCGGCAGATATCAGGCCTCGCCTTCCAGCCCGGCGGCGGCGGCCCCGGCCAGCCCGGCCTCGGCGTCGTTGTCGCTGGTATCGCCGGTCACGCCCATCGCGCCCACCAGCGCGCCGCGCGTGTCGCGCAGCAGGATGCCGCCCGGCACCGGCACCACCTGCCCGCCATAGACGCCGTTCACGGCGGCCATGAAATAGGCCTGCTGCTCGGCCCGCGCCATCTGCGCGCGGCCTGCCATGCCCAGCATGACGGCGCCGTAGGCCTTGCCATGCGCGATCGCGAAGCGGCCCGGCGCGGCGCCGTCGGCGCGCTCGAAGGCCACCACGTGGCCGCCGGTGTCGAGCACCACCACCGATAGCGGCTTCAGCTCCATCTCCCGGCCCTTTTCGAGCGTCTTGCGAATGATCGTGCGCGCCTTGCGCAGGCTTATGTTTGCCATCCCGGCCTCCTGTCCTCGCCTCTCCACGGCTCCGGTCCCCGACCGGACCCGACACGATCTTCTAGAAGATCGTGCCCCTCAGGATTTTCTAGAAAATCCTGCGCCTTCAAAATCTTCTGGAAGATTTTGCCTCACTCCGCCGCCTTCAGCTGCAGCCGCCGCTGGTGCAGCACCGGCTCGGTATAGCCCGACGGCTGGTCCACGCCCTTGAACACCAGGTCGCAGGCCGCCTGGAAGGCGATCCCGTCGAATTTCGGCGCCATCGGCCGGTACGCGGGGTCGCCCGCGTTCTGCCGGTCGACCACGGCGGCCATCTTCTTCAGCGCGTCCATCACCCGCTCGCGGCTGACCACCCCGTGATGCAGCCAGTTGGCCAGCGCCTGGCTGGAGATCCGGCAGGTCGCGCGGTCCTCCATCAGCCCGACATCGTGGATGTCGGGCACCTTGGAACAGCCCACGCCCTGGTCGATCCAGCGCACCACGTAGCCCAGGATGCCCTGCGCGTTGTTCTCGATCTCGGCGGCGATGTCGTCGTCGGACAGGGTCTCGCCCGCCATCACCGGCACCGTCAGCAGGTCCGCCAGCGTCCCGCGCGCCCCGCCGGCCGCGATCTCGTCCTGGCGGGCGAAGACGTCGACCGCATGATAATGCGTCGCGTGCAGCGTCGCCGCGGTGGGCGACGGCACCCAGGCACAGGTCGCGCCCGCCTGCGGATGCCCGATCTTCGCCGCCAGCATGTCGGCCATCAGGTCGGGCATGGCCCACATCCCCTTGCCGATCTGGGCGCGGCCCTTCAGCCCGCAGGCCAGCCCGATATCGACGTTGCGATCCTCGTAGGCCGCGATCCAGGCCGCGTTCTTCATCGCGCCCTTGCGGATCATCGGGCCCGCTTCCATCGCCGTGTGGATCTCGTCGCCGGTGCGGTCCAGGAACCCGGTGTTGATGAACGCCACCCGGTGCCGCGCCGCGCGGATGCATTCCTTGAGGTTGACGCTGGTCCGGCGCTCCTCGTCCATGATCCCCAGCTTCACGGTGTATTGCGGCAGCCCCAGCATCTTCTCGACACGGGTGAAAATCTCGTCCGCGAAGGCAACCTCGTCGGGCCCGTGCATCTTCGGCTTGACCACATAGACCGAGCCGGCTACCGAGTTGCGCGGCCCGCCGCCCTTAGCCAGATCGTGCATCGCGATCAGCGTCGTGACCGCCGCATCCATCAGCCCCTCGAACGCCTCGGCCCCGTCGCGGTCCAGGATCGCCGGGTTGGTCATCAGATGACCGACATTGCGCACCAGCATCAGCGCCCGGCCCTTCAGCACCAGCTCGCTGCCGTCCGGCGCGGTATAGTGCCGGTCGCCGGCCAGGTGCCGGGTGAAGCTGCGGCCGCCCTTCTCGACCTCCTCGGTCAGGTCGCCCTTCATCAGGCCCAGCCAGTTGGAATAGGCCAGCGTCTTGTCCTCGCCGTCGACGCAGGCCACCGAATCCTCGCAGTCCATGATCGCCGAGACCGCCGATTCCACGTGGATGTCGGCGATCCCCGCCGGGTCCTGCTGGCCGACCGGAGTTCCCGGGTTCACGTCGATCTCGATATGCAGACCGTTGGCCTTCAACAGGAAAAGCCGCGGCTCTTCCCGGTGGCCGGCGAACTGCGCCGGGTCGGCCAGCCCGGTCTCGCCGCCCTCGGCGGCCACGAACAGCACGCCGTCGCGCACGCTCAGCCCGGACACGTCGGCCCAGGAGCCGCCCGCCAGCGGCACCACCTTGTCCAGATGCGCCTTGGCCCAGGCGATCACCTGCGCGCCGCGCTCGGGATCGTAGCCGCCGCCCTGCGGCGCCGCGCCCAGCGCGTCCGTGCCGTAGAGCGCATCGTAGAGCGACCCCCAGCGCGCATTCGCCGCGTTCAGCGCATAGCGCGCGTTGGTGACCGGCACCACGAGCTGCGGCCCCGGCAGCGCCGCGATCTCGGGGTCGGTATTCGTGGTGGCGATCTCGAAATCCGGCCCCGCGTCGACGAGATAGCCGATCTCGCGCAGATAGGCCTCCTGCTCGGCGGTGTCGGGCAGCGCGCCCTTCCGCTCGGCAAACCAGGAATCGAGCTTCGCCTGCAGCGCCTGGCGCACGTCCAGAAGCTCGCGGTTGCGCGGGCCCAATTCGTGGATCAGCTGCGACAGCCCGGCCCAGAATGCATCCACCTCGACGCCCGTTCCCGGAATCGCGCGGCCCTCGATGAACTCCGCCAATTCCCGGTCAACATCCAGCCCGGCCCGTGTAACCCGTCCCATGCGATCCCCTTGTTTTCGTCATCGCCGCTGCCGGCGCCCGGGCCTGCATAGGCATTACCGGCCGCAACGACAACCGGATCCGCCGCAGAATGCTGCGCCGACGACAAAAGCCGCCCCCTCGGGAGCGGCCTGCCGCGATCCACAATGTGGGACGATGCTATTCCACCGGCTCGACCTCTCCGGTCCGGCCGTCGATATGCGCGGCCGGCTCGCCGGGGTCGTTGCCCTCGGCGGCGAGGTAGCCCAGGTAATAGGCCCCCATCGCCACGGCGAACAGGATCACCAGGGCGATCCCGGCCAGCGGGGCCCAGTGGTGGCGTTTCTGACGCTCCATATTCGTATTCGGCGCGGACATGCGTTGCTCCTTTCCCTTCGGGCGGGCATTGAACACCGCCCTTTAGCGGCCTAACGTCCCGCAGGAGCGACGAGTTCCAATTACTTATCCGGGATAGCTTCATGAAAGACAGCGCGCCGCAGGCGGTCTTCCTCTCCGACTACACGCCGCCCGCCTATCTCGTGGACCGCGTCTCGCTCGTCTTCCGGCTCGATCCCGCGGCGACCCGCGTCCTGTCGCGGATCGAATTCCGCCCCAACCCCGCCGCCGCGCCCGGACAGCCGCTGCGCCTCGACGGCGAGAAGCTCAGGCTGATCCGCGCCGCCGTGGCCGGCACGGCGCTGGAGGACGGCGTCTGTGCGCACAGCGAAACCGGCCTGACGATTCCGGCCGACCGCCTGCCCGACGGCCCCTTCCTGTGGGAGGCCGAGGTGGAGATCGACCCCGCCGGCAACACCGCGCTGGAAGGTCTCTACATGTCGAACGGCATGTACTGCACCCAATGCGAGGCCGAGGGCTTCCGCAAGATCACCTACTACCCCGACCGCCCCGACGTGATGGCGCCGTTCGACGTGCGCATCGAATCCGACCAGCCGGTGCTTTTGTCGAACGGCAATCGCGGCGCGGCGGGCGACGGGTTTGCCGAGTGGTCCGACCCCTGGCCCAAGCCCGCCTATCTCTTCGCGCTGGTCGCCGGCGATCTGCGCGCGGTGAAGGACCGCTTCACCACGAAGTCGGGCCGCGAGGTGGAACTCGGCATCTATGTCCGCCCCGGCGACGAGGGCAAATGCGACTATGCGCTCGACGCCCTGAAACGCTCGATGAAATGGGACGAGGACGTCTACGGCCGCGAATACGACTTGGCCATTTTCAACATCGTGGCCGTCGACGACTTCAATATGGGCGCGATGGAGAACAAGGGGTTGAACATTTTCAACTCCAAATACGTTCTCGCCTCGCCCGACACGGCGACCGACGGCGACTACGAGAACGTCGAGGGCATCATCGCCCACGAGTATTTCCACAACTGGACGGGCAACCGCATCACCTGCCGCGACTGGTTCCAGCTTTGCCTGAAGGAGGGGCTGACCGTGTTCCGCGATCAGCAGTTCTCCTCCGACATGCGCTCGGCCCCGGTGAAGCGCATCGGCGACGTGCTGGCGCTGCGCGCCCGCCAGTTCCGCGAGGATAACGGCCCGCTGGCGCACCCTGTCCGGCCGTCCTCCTACATAGAAATCAACAACTTCTACACCGCGACGGTCTACGAGAAGGGCGCCGAGGTGATCGGCATGCTCAAGCGCCTCGTCGGCGACGCGGGCTATGCCAGGGCGCTCGACCTCTACTTCCGCCGCCATGACGGCGACGCCGCCACCATCGAGGACTGGCTGAAGGTGTTCGAGGACGCCACCGACCGCGACCTGACCCAGTTCGGGCGCTGGTACACCCAGGCGGGCACGCCGCGCCTGCACGTCACCGAAGACTTCAAGGACGGGTGCTACACGCTTCACATCAAACAGGAAACGCCGCCCACGCCCGGCCAGCCCGCAAAGGCGCCGCAGGTCATTCCGATCGCCGTGGGCCTGCTGAACCCCAATGGCGACGAGGTGGTGCCGACCACGGTGCTGGAGATGACCGAGGCGGAGCAGAGCTTTACCTTCGAGAACCTCGCCGCCCGGCCGGTGCCGTCGATCCTGCGCGATTTCTCCGCCCCGGTGATCCTGGAGCGGACCACCTCGACCGAGGAACGCGCCTTCCTGCTGGCCCACGACACCGACCCGTTCAACAAGTGGGAGGCGGGCCGCGCGCTGGCCAAGGACGTGCTGGCGCGCATGGTCACCGACAACGCCGCGCCCGGGCCCGCCTATCTGGACGCGCTGGAGCGGGTGGCGCGCGACGACGGGCTCGACCCGGCGTTCCGCGCCCTCGCCCTGCGGCTGCCGTCCGAGGACGACATGGCCCAGACGCTGTTCGACGCGGGCGTCACGCCCGACCCGCTGGCGATCCACGCCGCGCGCGAGAAGCTGATGCTCGCCATGGCCGAGCATCTCTCGGCAATCCTGCCGGATCTCTACGAGGCGATGAACATCCCCGGCCCCTACGCGCCCGACGCCCGCGCCGCCGGCTGCCGCGCCCTGCGCCAGACAGCGCTGGGGCTTCTGTCGCGGCTGGATCACGGCAAGGCGGCGGCCAAGCAGTACCGCGACGCCGACAACATGACCGAGCAGTTGGGCGCGCTCGGCGCGCTCTTGACCATCGGCGCCGGCCAGGAAGAGGTCGGCCGCTTCTACCGGCAGTGGGAACACGACCGGCTGGTCATCGACAAGTGGTTCGCCCTGCAGACCAGCCACGCCGCGCCGCACCGGGCCGCCGAGACCGCGCAGGCGCTGACCCGGCACAAGGATTTCGACTGGAAGAACCCCAACCGCTTCCGCTCGGTGATCGGCGCGCTGGCGATGAACGCGGCCGGCTTCCACGACCCCTCGGGCGCCTCCTACGAGCTGGTGGCCGACTGGCTGATCCGGCTCGACCCGGTGAACCCGCAGACCACGGCGCGGATGACCACGATGTTCGAGACCTGGCGCCGCTACGACGCCGACCGGCAGGACCTGATGCGCGACGCGCTGCGGCGGATCGCCCGCACGCCCGAACTGTCGCGCGACACGACCGAGATGGTGGGCCGCATCCTCGGCGACGACTGAACGCCGCGCCGGCCCGCGTCCCGGTCAGGGCGGCGGCGGCCGCGTCGGGCGCGCCCCGGCTACTTCGCGGCGCAATACGGCTGCGCCCGCAGCCAGTTGCGCATGTCGGCCACCTTGTCCGGGTAGCGGAACGGCGCCCAGTGCTGCGCCACGCCGCCCCAGCGGCCCGGCCCGCCCAGGATCCGGTTCTTCCGCGGCATCTCGTGCGCCGCCAGCCGCACCCCGCAGGACAGGTTGGCCGACCCATCGAACAGCGCCGCCGCCGTCTGCGCCCGGCAGCCCACGCCCCGCGCCGTCGCCGGCGCGATCTGCAACAGGCCCAGCCAGCGCCCGCCGCCGCCCGAGGCGTCCGGCGTCCAGCGGCTCTCGTGCTTGGCCAGCGCCGAGAACAGCCCCGCCCAGAACGCCTTGCGCTGGTCGACCGGCGCGGTGCGATAGGCCGGGCACCATTCGTCGATGTCGGACGGCGTCAGCGTCGGCAGCACCGCGCCATGCGTCTCCAGCGCGTTCATCGTGGACAGGGTCCACTCGCGCGCCTCCGGCCGGAAGTCCCAGCGCATCGGCGGCACCTGCGCGGTGTCGGGGGCGGGCTTGCTCGCGCACCCCGCCGCAGAGAATGCCGCGGCGACGACCGCGGCCCAGAAAGCGGATTTCAGCATGTCCCAGGTTCTTCAGCAGCACCGGCCCGTGCCGGCCGACAATCCCGTGCCAAATTCCGCGCGGACCGTCCAGCCCGCGCGCCCGGCATCGGCGGGAATCCCCCATTCGTCCCGGCAGCTTACGGGCTCGTCCACAAGATATGGCAGGCGCCCGCGGCGCCCGACACTACTCGCAGGAGGCCACCGCGCTGCGATAGGCGTCGCCCATCGGGTTCGCCTGCACCCGGCCCATGCCGACCTCGTCCAGCGCCGCGCCCCAGGCCGTCACCGGGCCCATGCCCTCGTCCTCGACCTTCATGGCATAGGCGGCGCCGAATGCCTCGAACTCGCCATAGCTGTCGTCCATCTCGTCCATCAGCGTCTCGGACACGCAGCCGCAGACCTCTTCGCTTTCGCCCTGCGCCAGGCACATCGCGACCACGCCGTCGCTCTCCTGCGCCGCCGCCGGCAGCGCCACACCCATGCACAGAACGGCCATCATCCGCTTCATCTCACGTACCTCCGTGTTGACCGGCCGGTCCGCCCCGCCACCGGCAGGCGCGGCCGCCCCTTTTGATCGACCTCACGCCACCTAGGTCCCGAACCGGTCGCCGCCAACCCCCGCCTTTCGCGTTGCCATCGCCGCCGCGCCGCGCGACACTCCGCCCCCAGGAGGTGCCACCATGCTGACGTTGCACAATTATTTCCGCTCCTCGACGTCGACGCGGCTGCGCGCGGCGCTGAATCTCAAGGGGCTGGACTACGACTACAAGGCCTATGCCCTGCTCAAGAAAGAGACGCAGACGCCCGATTTCCTGGCAAGGAGTCCGGCCGGCCTGGTCCCGGTGCTGGAGCTCGACGACGGCACCGCCCTGTCCCAGTCGCTCGCCATCATCGAGTATCTCGAAGAGGAATATCCCGACCCGCCGCTGCTGCCCGCCGACGCCAGGGGCCGCGCCCGGGTCCGCGCGCTGGCCTACATGATCGCCTGCGAGGTGCATCCGCTGAACAACCTGCGCGTCCTGCAATACCTCGCCACGCAGTTCGACCAGGACGACCAGGGCAAGGCCGCCTGGTTCAACCACTGGGTTCACCAGACCTTTCGCCCGCTGGAGGCCCTGCTGGCGGACAGCCCCGAGACCGGGCGCTACTGCCACGGCGACACGCCCGGCCTCGCCGACTGCTGCCTCTACGCCCAGATCTGGAACAACCGCCGCTTCAAGGTGGACAGCTCCCCCTACCCCACGATCGAGCGCATCTTCGCCGCGCTGGACGAATTGGAGCCGTTCCGCAAGGCCGCGCCGCCGGAACAGCCGGACGCGACCTGACCGCCGCGCCCGGCGCCGTGCCGGGTCAGACCACGTTGGCCCCCGGCCCGTAGGGGAAGCCGGTGATGTCCTCGTTGCCGTCCTCGGTGATCACCAGGATGTCGTGCTCGCGGTAGCCGCCTGCGCCCGGCTGCCCCTCGGGGATGGTCAGCATCGGCTCCATCGAGATCACCATGCCCGGTTCCAGCACCGTGTCGACATCCTCGCGCAGCTCCAGCCCCGCCTCGCGGCCGTAATAGTGGCTGAGCACGCCGAAGGAGTGGCCATAGCCGAAGGTCCGGTACTGCAGCAGGTCGCGCGCGGCGAGGAAGGCGTTGATCTTCTCGGTCACCTCCGAACAGCGCGCGCCGGGTTTCAGCAGGCGCATGCCGTAGTCGTGCGCCGCCACGTTCGCCTCCCAGATCGCCCGCGAGGCTTCGTCGACCTCGCCCACGAACATCGTCCGCTCCAGCGCCGTGTAATAGCCCGAGATCATCGGAAAGGCGTTGAGGCTCAGGATATCGCCGCGCTCCAGCACCCGCGCGGTCACCGGGTTGTGGGCGCCGTCGGTGTTCGGGCCGGACTGGAACCAGACCCAGGTGTCGCGGTACTCGGCCTCGGGAAAGCGCCGGGCGATCTCCAGCTCCATCGCGTCGCGGCCGGCCATCGCCACGTCGATCTCGCGGAGGCCGGGCCGGATCGCCTCGCGGATGGCGCAGCCCCCTATGTCGGCCACCGCCGCGCCCTGCCGGATCAGCGCGATCTCGGCGGCGGACTTGTGCATCCGCTGCCGCATCGCCGCCGGCGCGATGTCGGTCACCGCCGCGGGCGACAGGAACGCCTCCAGCAGCGCCTTCTGCGCCACCGGCAGGTGGTCGGCCTCGTAACCGATGGCGCGGCCCGGCCCCGTCACCGACAGGATCGCGCGCCAGAAGTTGTCCCGCCGCCAGTCGGTATAGGTGATGTTGTCGCCGTGACAGCGCCGCCAGGGCTGCGCCGCGTCGATCCCGGCGCTGATCGTGACGCTGTCGTCGGGCGTCACCACCAGCGCATAGGGCCGGCCGAAGGCGCAGTAGAGAAAGCCCGAGTAATAGGCCACGCTATGCATCGAGGTGAAGACACAGGCTTCCACCCCGGCCTCGGCCATGCGCGCGCGTAGGCCGGCCAGGCGGGCGTCGTACTCGGCGGCATCGAACGGCAGGACGCGCGCGCCCTGGTGGAACCGGTAGTAGTCTGGACGATCCATCGGAACGGTCCTCCTCGTCTGTGCGGCGCGGCGCGGTCCTCTCCCTTCGCCGCGGCAGCGGAAAAGCAAGATCCCGGCGTTCAGGATGGATGAACGGGGCCACGCGAAAGCCGCGTCGGCGACGCCATCGCCCGCCCCGTGCCCCGTTCTATTCCGCAAACGGGCGGCCCATTCAAGGGGAAGGGGGCTCCGGCCGCCATGCCGGGCCTCACCGCTCCGGCGGAGTCCGGCACCGCATGAACTCCTCATCCGTATGCGCCAGCAGGAACGCCGCGATATCGCCGGGCGCCCCCGCCACCGTCACCACCGGCGGCACGTCTATGAGTCCCTCGGTCTCCTCCTGTTTCACCAGTGTCACGCCGAAGGGCGCCGCGCGCGCCACGACCGCCTCCCACGGCCCGCTTGCGTCGAACAGGCACAGCTGCGGTGTCCCGTCGGGCCCCACCCGCACCCCGTAATAGGCGGTACACATCGGCAGCCCGCAGCCCGCGGCGGTCTCCTGCACCAGCACGATGCCGCCCTCGGTCTCGCGCACCCGGATCGCGTCGGGCGCCCGGCCGTCGGTCACCGAGAACAGCGTCGCACCCCCCGGCCCCGGCTGGGCCCCGTCCGGCCCCCAGCTATACCCGTCGGCCGCCGCCAGAAAGGCCTGCACCGCCGGGGAGTTTTCAATGGTCACGCTGTTACTCTCGTCCAGCACCGGCCGCTCCGTGAACACGCACCCCGCCAGGACCAGCCCCATCCCCCATACCAACCATCGCCGTCCCATCCGCACCCTCCGCCTGTCGTCCGGTTCAGCCTGCCCCCTCCGCTCGCCCCCGCCAAGCCCGAGTCTGTCGCGTCGTGCGGATCCAGGCGTAGGGTGTGTGCTTGCACGCACCTTTCGCGGGAAAACGCACCACGACGGCAAGCGTCGCGACGGAAACAACAGCGGTGCGTGAAATCACGCACCCTACAAGCCTGTTACCGCTACCGCCAACAAAACCAACACCTTACCACCCCGTCCAACCTCGGACACCCGGAGTCCGGCCGGCCAGCAACCCGCTTGCCCCGCCCCGCCCGCTCGCCTAGAACGACCCCGATCCAAGCAGCGGGACAGACGCCATGCTCGACCTCACCTATGAGCCTCCGAAACCCAAGGTCATCCCCGGCGCCAAGCACGACTGGGAGCTCGTGATCGGGCTGGAGGTCCACGCCCAGGTCGCCTCCAAGGCCAAGCTCTTCTCCGGCGCCTCGACCCAGTTCGGGGCCGAGCCGAACTCCAACGTCGCCTTCGTCGACGCGGCGATGCCCGGCATGCTGCCCGTCATCAACGAGGTCTGCGTGGCCCAGGCGGTCCGGACGGGCCTCGGCCTGAAGGCGAAGATCAACCTGACCTCGGCCTTCGACCGGAAGAACTACTTCTACCCCGACCTGCCGCAGGGCTACCAGATTTCACAGCTCTACCACCCCCTCGTCGGCGAGGGCGAGGTGCTGGTCGACATGGGCCCGGGCATCGCTCGCCGCGTCCGGATCGAGCGCATCCACATGGAGCAGGATGCCGGCAAGTCGATCCACGACATGGACCCCAACGTGACCTTCGTGGACCTCAACCGCACCGGCGTCGCCCTGATGGAGATCGTGTCCCGCCCCGACATCCGCGGCCCCGAAGAGGCCGCCGCCTATGTCGGCAAGCTGCGGCAGATCATGCGCTACCTCGGCACCTGCGACGGAAACATGCAGAACGGCAACCTGAGGGCCGACGTCAACGTCTCGGTCTGCCGGCCGGGCGATTACGAGCGCTACCAGGAGACCGGCGATCATTCGGTCCTGGGCACCCGCTGCGAGATCAAGAACATGAACTCGATGCGCTTCATCCAGGCGGCCATCGACTACGAGGCGCGGCGGCAGATCCAGATCCTGGAGGGCGGCGGCACCGTCGACCAGGAGACCCGGCTCTACGACCCCGACCGCGGCGAGACCCGGTCGATGCGCTCGAAGGAAGAGGCGCACGACTACCGCTACTTCCCCGACCCCGACCTCCTGCCGCTGGAGATCGAGCAGGACTGGGTCGACGACATCGCCGGCGCCCTGCCCGAGCTGCCCGACCAGAAGAAGGCCCGCTTCGTGGCCGATTACGGGATGACCGAATATGACGCCTCGGTCCTGACGGCGGAGGTGGAGAACGCCGCCTTCTTCGAGGAGGTGGCCCGGGGCCGCGACGGCAAGCTGGCGGCGAACTGGGTCATCAACGAGCTCTTCGGCCGGCTCAAGAAGGAGGATCACTCGATCGCCGAGAGCCCGATCTCGGCGGCCCAGCTGGGCCAGATCATCGAGCTGATCCAGGCCGACGCGATCTCGGGCAAGATCGCCAAGGAGGTCTTCGAGATCGCCTATACCTCGGGCCGTGACCCGGCCGAGATCGTCGAGACGGAGGGGCTGAAGCAGGTCACCGATACCGGCGCCATCGAGGCCGCCGTCGACGAGGTGATCGCGGCCAACCCGGCGCAGGTGGAGAAGGCCCAGGCCAACCCCAAGCTCGCCGGCTGGTTCGTGGGCCAGGTGATGAAGGCGACGGGGGGCAAGGCCAACCCGAAGGCGGTCAACGAGATCGTCCAGACAAAGCTCGGCCTGTAAGCGTCCGAGGTTGGACGGGGGGCCAACCCGTTGATTTCGTTATCGGTAGCGGTAACTGTCCGGGGTGTGTCCGGGCCGAATTGACCGTCCCGGCCGGAGGCCGCAGCGCGCCGCCCCCTGCCCCGGAGGCGGGCCGGCGCCAACGGGGCCGGGCCGGCGCCGGCGGAGACCCGCCCCGGGGGGCAGCCTTGCGCTTCCCCTTTCGGGGGCGGTTTGCTACGGTCGAGCGCGTCGAATCCGAGGGGGCCGTTGATGCCGCGCTATGAATACAAGGTCGTGCCCGCGCCGAAGAAGGCCGGGAAGGTGAAGGGCGTCAAGGGGACGGAGGCGCGGTTCGCGCACGAGCTGGCCACGCTGATGAACCGGTACGGCGCCGACGGCTGGGAGTACCAGCGCACCGATACCCTGCCCTGCGAGGAGCGCTCGGGGCTGACCGGGCGGACGACCGTGTTCCAGAACATGCTGGTGTTCCGCCGGGCGACGGAGGCGGCCGAGGCCCCCACGGCCGACGCCATCGCCGCGGCCCACGTGGCCGAGCCGCCCGCGCCCGCCCCCGCGCCGGAGCCGGTGGAGACGGCCGCGCCGGAGCCGGTGCGCCCGCCCGAGCCGGTGCCGTTCCGCGCCGCCCCGCCGGCCGACGCGGCGCCGGAGCCGGCCGGGGACGAGCCGGTGTCGCTGCCGGCCTTCCGCTCGGCCAGCCACGCCCCGGCGGAGGAGGAGGAGCCGGTCAGCTTCACCTCGCGCACGCAGGAGGGCCGCACGCCCCGGCTCGGCGCGGCGCGGCATCCCGAGCCGAACGGCAAGAAGGCCCCGGGGCTGTTCGGGCGCTGAGCGGCCGGGCCTGCGCCCGGTCCGGGGCGGTGGGCAGATTGCCCACCCTACGGGGCGGGCCGGGGATGTCGGATCGCCGGGACGAGACGGCGGGGGCGTGGTGTCATGCACCATTTGGGATGATTTGTGAGGTTTGGTGCGTGCGGAGCACGCACCCTACGCTTGCCGGCCAGGGTGATGGGTGCGAGCACCCATCCTACGCTTGTTCGCTGGGAATGCCGCCCTTGACAGTATCTCTACATAGCCCTATGTAGAGTACCACGCGAAGAACCGAAGAACCGAAGAACCGAAGAACCGAAGAACCGAAGAACCGAAGAACCGAAGAACCGAAGAACCGAAGAACCGAAGAACCGAAGAA
>NZ_JARGYC010000079.1 GCF_029168335.1 Psychromarinibacter sediminicola | reverse complement strand
CGGCGACATCTGCGATCTCTTCGAACCCGACGAATGCTGGAACTACTTCAAGGCCGCAGGATATGCCCACGATTAAACGCACGAAGCTCTAAGGCTTTGATGGGCGTTTCCGGCGGATGCGAGGTATGGAGGAATCCGCCTCCGTCCACGCCGCGGTCAGCAACCATTTCAACTCGGAGCGCAGCATCTACGCCCGAGCAAATTTCAAGCAAAACTGCGCAGCCGCTCTCGCCGAGTGGCGCGGTCTCTGCACGGAATAAGGGACAGCGTCACTGTCCAAGCTGAGACGTGTTAGAATTGGTCTTCCAGCACCGCCACGGAAACAATGTGCAGCCCGGAGACATAGGTAACAGATCCTCCCCATGACACGGGTGACGCTTCTAGCCCGCCGCCGGCGGTTCAGCCCGCGGTGTCCAGCCAGATGGTCACCGGCCCGTCGTTGACGAGGCTCACCTTCATGTCGGCGCCGAAGCGGCCGGTGGCGACGGGCACGCCCTGGGCCTGCATCCGGGCGGCGAAATGCTCGTAGAGGCGTTCGCCGTCGTCCGGTGCCGCGGCGGCGGAGAAGCCGGGGCGGTTGCCGCGCGAGGTGTCCGCTGCCAGCGTGAACTGGCTGACCACCAGCGCCGCACCGCCGGTGTCGGGGAGCGCGCGGTTCATCTTGCCCGCCTCGTCGGGAAAGATGCGAAGCTTGGCGATCTTCGCGGCCAGCCGGTCGGCCTCGGCCTCGCCGTCGCCCTGCATCGCGCAGACCAGGATCATCAGGCCCGGCCCGATCTCGCCGATCACGGCGCCGTCGACGCGGACCGCGGCCTCGGACACGCGCTGGATCAGCGCGCGCATCAGGACAGCTCCGCGCGCCAGGGCGGATTGGCGCCCGCGCGGCTGACGGTGACGGCGGCGGAGCGCACGCCGAGGGTCAGCGCGTCCCTCAGCACCCGGTTGTCGAGCGCGGCCAGCGCGTCCTTGGTCAGCGCGCCGGCCTCGTGCAGGGCGGCGAGCACCCCGGCGTTGAACGTGTCGCCCGCGCCCACCGTGTCGGCGACCTCGACCCGCGGCGCGGCGACCTGGACCTCGCCGGTCGCGGTGATGCCGCGGGCGCCCTTGCCGCCCTCGGTGATGCAGACGACCTTCGGCCCCATCCGCAGGATCTCCCGGGCGAGCGCGCCCGGCTCGCCGTCGCCCATGATCCAGCGCAGGTCCTCGTCGGAGACCTTCACGATGTCGGACAGCGCGATCATCCGTTCGACCCGGCCGCGATAGGCGGCCTCGTCGGCGATGAAGGAGGTGCGGATATTGGGGTCGATCATGATCGCCCGGTCGCCGGCCGCCCGCGTCGCCAGCGCCTCGAAGGCGGTGCCGCAGGGCTCGCCCACCAGGCTGATGCCGCCGAAGAACAGCGCCGAGACGTCGTCACCCAGCGGTGGCAGCGTCTCGGGCGTCATCATCCGCAGGGCCGTGCCCTCGTCGTAGAAGGCGTATGTCGCCTGGCCCTCGACCAGCTTGACGAAGGCCAGCGTGCAGGGCCGGTCGACGATGGGCGCGTAATCCGTCGAGACGCGGCTGTCGGCCAGCGCGTCCTGCAGCATCTCGCCGAACATGTCGCCAGCGAGTTCGCAGTAGAAGCCCGAGGGCGCCCCGAGCCGGCCCAGCGCGATCGCCGTGTTGAACACGGCGCCGCCGGAATAGGGGGCGAAGGCGTCCTCGCCGGCCTCGCTCGTCCGGGGCAGCATGTCGATCAGCGCTTCGCCGCAGCACAGGATCATCTGGCGTCTCCTTTGTTCGGTTCCCCTGATCTAGCCGCCTCTGCCGACAGGGGCAACGCGGCAGACGGTTGATGACCTGCATCAACGTCCCCAGATTCGCGCCGTGATAGGATCCGAGCGTGACTGACCCAACGGAGTGAAGGAGACCTGACATGGTTGAAAAGACCCACACTTCGGGCCTCTGGCCCGCGCTCTACGAACCGTTCCGCAACTTCGGCGCGCAGATCGCCGAGTGGCTTGCGCCGGCGTCCGAAGCCTCGACCAACGACAAGGCGTATCTGATCTCGGTGGAGCTGCCCGGCGTCGCCGACAAGGACATCGACGTTTCGGTCGACAACGGCGTCGTCACCGTGAAGGGCGAAAAGCGCACCGAGAAGGAGGACAAGGGCGAGACCTGGTATTTCAGCGAGCGTCAGTACGGCGCGTTCCAGCGCAGCTTCCGCCTGCCGCAGGACGCCGACGAGGGCGGTATCAAGGCCGACCTGAAGGACGGCGTGCTGACCATCACCGTGCCCAAGAAGGGGCCGGAGGCCGAGAAGGCCACCAAGGTCAGGATCAACGCGGGCTGAGTGCGCGCCCGGCGGGCGCCCGGCCGTCCGGGCCCCGCCTTAGAGCGCGGCGAAGATCAGCACCCAGGCCGACAGCACGCTGCCGGTGGCCAGGATATAGCCGCCGTTCCAGTTGAGCCCGACGCGCCGGGCCGAGACCCCCGCGAAGTTGCCGACCAGCATCGTCGTCGCGGTATAGGGCGACGTGGCGCCGCTCAGCGCCCAGCCTCCGGTGATCGCCACGACGAAATCCGTCGGGTCCAGGCCCAGCGCCGCCGCCTCGGGCAGCACCGGCGCGATCAGCGACACCGCGAGGATCGGGTTGGCGCCGATCTGGCCCGCCAGCGGCACCGCCCAGAACAGCGCCAGAAGGACCAGCCAGCCGGGCAGCGCGGCGATGTCCAGCCCCGAGGCCTCGATCACCGGCACCAGCAGGCGCGCGCCCAGCGTGCCGATGAAGCCCGCCATCATGATCAGCAGCAGCTCGCCCCGATAGCCGGGCATGTCCCGCACCAGGAACCCGCCGCCGCGCGCCAGCAGATGCCGCACCGGGCTGCGCTCCGCCTGGATCATCACCCAGCCGACCGAGATCAGCGGCACGACCAGCATCACCACCGCCACCGCGCGCAGCCCGGTCAGCAGGTGCAGCCCGCCCACCGCCACGACCAGGATCGCCAGCAGGCCGAGAAGCGGCCACATCAGCGACCAGTCGCCCTCCGGCGCCCGGCGGGCCGGGGGCGGGCGGCTGAGCTTCGGCTTGAAGATCGTGTCGAGCCCCCATCCGGCGCCGATGAAGACCAGCGTCGAGACGAGGCAGGGCAGCACCGCGCCGGCCCAGCTGGCGCCGGGGATCAGCGAGGTGGTGATCGCCATGGCAAAGGCCAGCGGCGACCAGGGCAGCGACGAGATGAAGCCCCGCTGGATCGCCAGCAGCATCCGCCGCGTGCGGTGATAGCGCAGCTCCGGGTCTGCCTCCTCGCGCGCGCTGGCCACCGCCAGCGAGCCCAAGAGCGCGATGGCGCCGTAGTTCAGCAGGAGCGCGAAGAGATGCGCGCCGGTGGTCAGCGCGAGATAGCGGCGGCCGGGCGGCTGGCGGGCCAGGAACTGGCCGCACCGGGTGATCGCGGGCGACGTGTCGGCGGCGTGGCGCAGGGTGGCGAGCGCGGTGAAGAAGGCGCCGATGAAGGCGGTCTTCTGCAGGCCGACCGAGTACTCCGCCCAGTGCGGCCCGTGGACGAGCGCCACCGCGACCGCCAGGCCCGCGGCCACGGCGAAGAAGATCTTCGCCGTTCGGCCCGGCCCCGGCAACAGCAGCAGCACGGCCGCCAGCGCCAGCACGTCCGCCGCCGTCTGCGCCGGGGCGACGCCGCCCCATTCCGCGCCGATGACGCACAGGGTCAGCGCCGCGAGCGTCGCGCCCGTCGCGCGCGCCCGCCAGCCCGGACTGCCGGCCTCAGCGCCGCTCAAGGATTTCGTCCAGCGGTGCGCGCTCGGTCCGGAAGCCGTTTGCGGGGGCGTTCGCGTCCTCGTAGCCGAAGGACAGCCCGCAGACGACCTGGCGGTTCTCGGGCAGGCCGAACCAGTCGCGCAGCAACGGCGCGTGGCCCGCGACGGCGGCCTGCGCGATGCTGGCGACGCCCAGCGCCTCGGCGGCCAGGGTGAAGGCGGTCACGAAGGCGCCGCAGTCGAGCACGCCATAGGCGCCCAGCTCGGCCTCGGTCGTCACCAGCCCGAAATGCGGCGCCCCGAAGAAGCGGAAGTTCTCCAGCATCTGCCGCGCAGAGGCCGCGCGGTCGCCCTTTTCGACGCCCACCGCCTCGTACAGCGCCCAGCCGCAGACCGAGCGGCGGGTCTTGTAGCGACCGGTATAGGCGGCGGGGAAGGGGATGTCGGGGGCGTGCCCCCCCTGCGCAGCCGCGGCATAGAGCGCCTCGCGCAGCCGGTCGGTCTCGTCGGGGGCGCACAGCGCCAGGTGCCAGGGCTGCGCGTTGCACCAGCTGGGCACCCGTCCCGCCGCCGTCACGATCCGGTCGATCACCGCGTCCGGCACCGGCTCCGGCCGGAAGGCGCGGCAGGAATGACGGCGGTGCAAAAGCGCCTCCAGCGTGTCGATCTCGCTCATTGGCTCTGCGCCACGAAATAGCCCACGACGCCGGCGACGATCAGGCCCAGCACCACGGCGACGGCGATCTTCCAGGCCGACCAGGGCCGCTCGCCCTGCACCCGGCCGGTGCGGCCGTTGACCACGAAGCGGTAGCTCTCGCCCCGGTACTTGTAGGCCGCGGTCCAGACTGGCAGCAGGATATGCTTGAAGGTCACGTCGCGGACCTCGGTTTCGATATGGTGGATGCGCTGCCGGTCGCCGCCGATGTCGAAGCGCACGTCGCGCGCGATGACACGGTCCATCTGGGCGCGCGCCTCGGTATAGCCCTCCTGCAGCTCCACCTGGTAGCCCTCGGCCCGGAACCCGGCGAGGTATTCCGGGCTGTAGGGGATCAGCGCCGACAGATCCCAGGGCGCCAGCCCGTCGGTGTAACGCTTGGGCAGCGACCTGGAGGCCAGCACCAGCACGTCGTCGAAGAACCGCGCCACGCGGCCCGATTTCGGCCGCCAGCGTATCCGCTGCTCGCTGACCTGCTGGGTCTTGCCGTCCCGGGTGACGGTGCGGGTGACGTAATAGACCGTCCCGCGCTCGCCCCGGTAGCTGGAGGCGGTGTCGGCGTCGAAGGTCCAGAACGGCACGTAGATGCCGTTCATCCGTCGCCCCTTGCGGGCGTACTCCTGCAAGCCGTTCGGCGCGAACCACAGCTTGCCCAGCCATTCGGTCATCGCCTTGTGCGCGTCGCGCTCCTCCAGCGCGAAGGGCAGAAGGCCCCGCGGCTTGATATGGCGGTGGGTGCCTGTGTCGGTGACCACCGGCGTGGCGCAGAACGGGCATTCCTTGGCGTGGAGGTCGGCGTCGAACGCGACCTGCGCGCCGCAGTTGGGGCAGGAGAGGACGCGGGTCTCCTCGATCTCCGCCTCGGGCAGATGCGCCTCAATGGCGGCGCGGAAGTCCAGCTCGCGGATGGCGCCGCCGGTGAACGGCTCGTCCAGCGGCTGGCTGTGGCCGCAATGGTCGCAGATCAGCCGGCCCGCGGCCGGGTCGAACCGCATGTCGGCGCCGCACTGGTCGCAGGGGAAGCGGTGCTCTTCGGTGGGGCGGGCGGGACCGGTCTCTGCGTCGTCCATGGCGTCGGGGAAATATCACGTCTTCGCGGGCTCGCCGGAAGACCTAGCACGCCCGCCCGGGCACTGGAACACGCGATTGCACGGTCTCGTCACGACGGCCCGCGGGGCGTTGAAACCGGGTGTCCGGGCTCTATGCTGGCGCCGGACCGCGACCTGCCGGAGAAGCCTCATGCCCCTGCGTATCCTGCTCGCCCTGTGCCTCGCCGCCCCCGCCCTGCCGGCGGCGGCGGACAGCGTGGCCTACCGCTTCGAATGGCCCGGCGCGGGGGGCTACGCGATGCGCGGCGCGCTGTCTTTCGATGCGGCGCTGATGGGCACGCAGCGGGTGCTGGAGACCGACGTGCAGTGCTTCGTGATCGAGGGCTATCACCAGGAGGAGCGGATCGGACGCTGGGCGCTGGGGATGAAGGACGAGGAGACGACCTGGCGGCTCACCTTCGATCCGGTGCTGGAGGAATTCGTGGTCTGGGGCCCGCAGGCGCCGATGCCGCAGGCGTGGAACATGGACGGCGGCGGCTATGACTGCGGGCCGGAGGGCTTCGGCTTCAACATCGGCAACGCCGCGCAGGATCTCTGCGTGAACGGCGACCTGATCGAGCAGAGCCAGGTCGACCCGGCGCGCGCCTTTCCGGCCGAGCGCGACGACGACTACCCGTTCCCGGCCGACGCCTGCCGCGCCGAGATGCTGATGAGCCGCCTGCGCTGAGCCGGCCGCGATCGAGCGGAGCGCTTCCGCGCAAGATTTTTTCTGAAATCGGCGAGGCGTCGCACTTGCCCGGCGTCGCACGGTCGGCCCGGGCCGGCCGCCTCCGGCGGGAGTATTTTCGGCCAGAAGAAGCAACGGGCCGTTTATCTTGAACTGTCATGATCGGCCTTGCGGTACGGGCGGGCGCGCCGACGACCGCGCCAGGAGAAGGCCCCCTGCTTCGACACTGGAGCAGGGGGCTGACCCCATGCTTCTTCTGGCCGGAAATACTCCCGCCGGAGGCATGAAGGTTTCGGCGCGCAGGCTGTGTCCCGGGCGACCGGGGACGGCTTACGCTCGTCCGCGGGTCATGCGCGACAGGGTGCCGTCGCGCAGCACCGCCTGGTGAAAGACCGCCACCGCGGCGTGGGCCAGCGCCACGAGCACCAGCGCCGTGGCCAGCATCTCGTGCAGCTCGCCCGCCGGCTCGATCCCGCCGAAGGCGCGCGCCATGCCCGCCAGCGGCGCCGCCAGCATCAGCGCATAGAGCAGCCGGTGCCCCCACTCCGCGGCCCTGCGCGCAAGCGGCGGCGTTCCGGCCACCGGCTCGGGCACGCCGCGCATGGCGCGGTGGACGATCCGCACCAGCAGCAACGCGAAAACGGCGAGTCCCAGCGCCACATGCAGCGGCATCGGCCCGATCATGAGACCGTCGGGCTCGCTCCGGCCCGGCTCCCGCTCCATCTGTTCGTGGGTGAACCAGGCGCCGGCGATCAGCAGGGCGATGGCCCAGTGCAGGCCGATCTGGAGCCGGGAATAGGTAGCGGGTCTGGACATGGCATACTCCTTTGCGTGGACCCCGAAACGCGCGTTCCGGTGGTATCACGCACCGGCCCGGGCATTCCGTCGCGCCGGGCACGATGTTTCCGCGCCGGGCCGTGTCAGACCCCGGGTGGCGGGGGCGGGGGCATCACGGTGAAGAGCTGCGCCAGTTCGGCCACGTCGTCGGCCTTCAGCCAGCCGTCCTGCCCGGCGGTCCAGACATAGGTTTCGCGCGTCAACTCGCCGGTCGCGGCCATCCGCCCCAGCGACGCCTTGGAGAACGGGCCTTTCGTCTCGCCGTGTTCGGCGATGTGCCAGACCTTTTCCTGCGGCGGCGGGGGCGGGGCCGGCGCGGCCGACGGGCCGGGGCCGGCCTGCGGCGTGCCGCCGGGGCGCGCGCCCCACGGGCCCATGCCCTGCGCCATCGCCATCCCCATCCCGGCGCCGAGCCCCGCCGCCATGCCACCGCCCGCCGGGTTCTGCGCCGCCTGCGTCATCGCCTCGGCCGCCGAGAACTGCGTGTAGCGGCCGAGATCGCCCACGATCCCCATCGAGGTGCGCTTGTCCAGCACCTGCTCCACTGCCGCGGGCAGCGAGACGTTCTCGATATAGAACTCCGGGATCGACAGGCCGTAATCGGCCACGATGGGCGAGATCTCGGCGGCGATCATCTTGCCCAGGTCGGCCGTGTTCGCCGCCATGTCCAGCACCGGGATGCCGGAGCCGGCGATCACGCGGGAGAACTCCTGCACGATGATGTTGCGGATCTGAAAGCTGATCTCGTCCATCGTGAACTCGCCGTCGGTGCCGACGATCTCGGTCATGAACCGGCGCGGGTCGGTCACGCGGACGGCATAGGTGCCATAGGCGCGGATGCGGGTCGGCCCGAACTCCGGATCGCGCAGCATGATCGGGTTCTTGGTGCCCCATTTCAGGTCGGTGAAGCGGGTGGTGCTGACGAAGTAGATCTCGGACTTGAACGGGCTCTGGAAGCCGTGGTCCCAGTGCTGCAGCGTCGTCATGATCGGCATGTTGTTGGTCTCGAGCATGTAGAGACCGGGGGTGAACACGTCCGCCAGCTGCCCCTCGTGGACGAAGACCGCCGCCTGGCCCTCGCGCACCGTCAGCTTGGCGCCGTACTTGATCTCGTGGCCATGCCGCTCGAACCGCCAGACCATGGTATCGCGGGTGTCGTCCGTCCAGTGAATGACGTCGATGAATTCGCCGCTGAGAAAGTCGAAAATGCCCATGCCGGAGCCTCCAGTGCCGTATGCGGCAAGCTGTAGCAAATGGCGGTGTGGCGCACTAGCGAAACCGGCCCGTCAGCGCCCGGTCGGGCGGCGTCCGCCTCAGCTTTCGCCGCCCAGAAGCTCGGCCGCGATCTCCTCTGCCACCGGCCGGGCCTCGCGGATCGTCATCCCGCTGCGCATCCGCGGGTCGTACAGCATCTTCAGAAGCAGCTCGTCATGCGTCGTCAGCAGGCCGAACTCCTCGTCGTCGTTGAACACCGACGGCCGCGCCATCGGGCTGTCGTTGGACAGCCCCAGCCCCTGGGCCAGCTCCTCGTGGATGCAGGAGCGGCGCAGCAGGTCGGGATGCTCGCCCCGGATCACCGCGACGGCCTGGGTGTAGGAGCCGTTGTCGTCGGGGTCGCGCGCGAAGACCAGGCAGAAGGTCGACCGCCGCATGTTCTGCACGGTGTTGATCGCGCCCTGGCTGATGTCGGGGACGATGGCGCGCAGCTGCGGCCCGATCCGGCGGCGCTCGTCCTCGTTCACCACGAAGACATGGAAATTCGCGCCGCCGCGCTCGGTCAGGGTGATCCGCAGCCCGGTCAGCCGCGCCAGCCGCGCGGCATAGCTGGCGATCTCGGCGCGATCCGCCTCGCGCTGATCTTCCGGCACGCTCTCGCCGAAGCGCACCGCCATCCGGATCGGCTCGTTCCAGCGGTGCAGGCGGCTTTCGGTCTGCTGCGCCACCAGCGCCCCGCCGATATTGGTGAATTCCTCGTAAAGCGCGATGCGGATGAAGTTGTCGACCAGCTGCCGCTCGGTGAACGGCGTGTCCGGCCCGCCGCCGTCGACCCGCAACAGCCCCTGCGCGGTCAGGTCGGACTGCACCCGCGCGTAATAGGCCGACAGCTCGCGGCTCTCCGCCGAGGGCTCGACGATCTCGGGCGCGGCCAGCCCCGCGGGCCGGGCGGCCGGCGGCGGCGAGGTGCGGACCGTGTCGTCACAGGCCGACAGGGCGGTCAGCCCCGCCAGTCCCGCCGCTATGCCCTGCCGCCATGCCACCCGTCAGGCCTTGGGAACCGCTGTGCCGGCGGTGTCGCCCACCCCGTCGCCGCGCGCCTTGGCGGCGGCCAGCGTCTCGCGCAGCTCGGTCTCCATCTTGCGAAGCTCCTCTTCGGCGGCGGCGCGCTTGGTCTTGCCCTCGTCGGCGATCTGCAGCGATTCCTCGATCGTCGCGATCAGATCCGCGTTGGCCTTCTTGATCGCCTCGATGTCGAACACGCCGCGCTCCATTTCCTCGCGCACCGTCTTGTTGGCCGCGCGCAGGTTCTCGGCATTCGCGGTCAGAAGCTCGTTGGTCAGGTCGCTCGCCTCGCGCACCGCCTTGGCCGCCTCGGACGAGCGCTGAATCGTCACCGCCTGCGCAAGTTGCGTCTCCCACAGCGGGACGGTGTTGACCAGCGTCGAGTTGATCTTGGTGACCAGGCTCTTGTCGTTCTCCTGCACAAGCCGGATCGAGGGCAGGGACTGCATCGTCACCTGGCGGGTCAGCTTCAGGTCGTGCACCCGCCGCTCCAGGTCGTCGCGGGCAGCGCGCAGGTCGCGCAACTCCTGCGCCTGCATCACCCCGTCCTCTTCCGGGGCGGCCTCGACCTCCTTTTCCTTGGCGGGGATCGTGGTGGCGTCCAGCTCGGCCAGCTTCTCCTCGCCGGCGGCGATGTAAAGCGCCAGCTCGTCGTAGAAATCCAGCGTCTTCTCGTAGAGCAGATCCAGCGACTTGATGTCCTTCAGAAGCTTGTGCTCGTGGCCCAGAAGGCTGTCGGTGATCCCGTCGATCTGGCCCTGCACGTCCTCGTAGCGGGCGACGAACTTGGCCATCGGCGCCATCTTGCCGGTCAGCTTCTCCCACCAGGTCCGCTTGCGCCGCACGTCCAGCTCGCCGACCGAAAAGCCGCGGATCGTGGTGACGATGTCGCGCAGGCTGTCGCCCGCCGGGCCCACATCCTTGTTGCGCACGTCGGTCAGCATCGACTGGCTGATCTGCTGCAGCTCGGCCTGCGCCGCCGATCCGAAGGAGATGATCGAGTTCGAATCGGTGATGTCGATCTCGTCCATCCGCTTCTTGATCTCGGCCGCGGTGGGCGCGTCGGCGTCCTTCATCGGCACCAGCTCCGCCTTCGGTTCCGGCAGGAGCACGGCGGTGACGTCCTCGACTTGCTTCAAGTCTTCCTCTGCCTTGCGGCGTACGGCTTCGGCCATGGTTCAAACCCCCAGATTGGTCCCCATCCTATTCCGGCCGCACGCCTTCGCGGGCGAGCCTGTCGCGCAGAACCTCTATCTCGATATCCAGATCGGTACGATTGTCGGACAGCAGTTTTTCGGTCTGTGCGCTGAAATTCGCCTCCAGGTCGTCGAGCAGCGCCTCGTAGTCGGCCCGCGCGCCGTCGTCGCCGGTGCGGGCGTAGAGATCGGCGAACTTCACCGTCGCGTCGCGCGCGCCCAGAAGGTAGACGCTGAGATACTTGCGCGCCGCGGTCAGGTCGCGCGGGTCGTTCTCGATGGTGCGGAACATCTCGCGCACCGTGGCCTGGAACCGCTGCACCCGCTTTTCCAGGTTGCGGTTGTTGGCGCGCAGGATCGCGTCCTGCATCGCCTTCAGGTGCTTCTCCGCCTCGTCCACGGCGCGTGCCACGCGGTCCGACTGGAAGGCGTCGACCCCCTCGGCGCCCTTGTCGCGCAACGGGTCCGGCCCGAAGGCCAAAAAATGCAGCACCAGCCCCAGCCCGGCGAAGATCGCCGGGTTCAGAAGGCTCGCCTCGGGCGCATAGCCGGCCACGGCCAGCCCCGCGCCGATCAGCACCGCGCCGAAGATTTTGCGCGGGATGCCGGGCTTTCGCGCCACTTTGCGCGCGTCGTATTCCGCCTCGGCGCGCAGCCCCTCGCGCGTGAGCCACGCCGCGCCGATCAGCAGGCCGAAGGCGACGAGGTTCTGCGCCAGCCCCACCGGGTCGCGGAAGAAGGCCGAGATCACCAAGGGCACCGGCGCCGCGAACAGCAGCCCGGCCTTGCCGCTGGCCCGGACCGCGCGGCGGGCGGGCTTCGGCGCGGCGGGGGCGCGCTTGCCGTCCCCGGGGCTGTATCGGCCGCCGTAGCGTTCGGCCATGCTCAGGCGCCCCCCCAGATCGAGACGTAGAGGATCAGACCGATCAGCAGCGCATAGGCCAGTTTCGGCAGCATCGACTCCTCGGCCATGCCGAGCCCCTTTCCCGCGTCCGCCGCCGACAGCGCCCGGCGCAGGACCAGCGCCACCAGGGCAAGGCCGCCCAGCAGGATTGCGACGAAGACGACGGCCAGAACGAGTCGTGCCAAGAGCGGGCCCTCCTTTGCTCGTGCAGAAGGGTAGGGCATTTGGGCGCAAGCGGCCAGCGGGCATTGCGGGCGGGGCCGGGCCGGGCGCGCACCCGGCCCGGCGGGCAGGCGACCTTACCGCATCTCGCGCCGGGCCGCCGCCGCGCGCCGTTCTGCCGCCAGCTTGCGCGAATAGCCGGCCTGCACCGCCTCCACCGCGAACAGCACGACGACCGAGAAATAGAAGGTCGATTTCGACATCGGCACGATCTCGAAGCCGAAGACATGCAGCGCCAGCGCCGGGTCGTGCGCCGCATGCGCCGCCGCCTGGCCGGCCTCGCCCAAGAGCACAACGCCCACGATCAACAGGATGAACAGGCCCAGCACCTCGAACATCCGGTTCTTCGACAGAAACGCCGTCACCCCGTCGGCCAGCACCAGCATCGCCGCCCCCGACAGCAGGATGGCGAAGGCCAGCACCGCGAACACGTCGGTGATCGCCAGCGCCGACAGGATCGAATCGAACGAGAAGATCAGGTTCATCATCACGATCAGGACGATCACCCGCGCCGCCGACATGCCGCGTTCGTTGCCGCCGATATCGGCGTCGAGATGGTCGAGCGACAGCATGTGCGCGATCTCCTTCACCGCCGTGTACATGATGAACACGCCGCCGAAGACGAAAACGATCGTGGCGAAGTTCACGCCGCCCTCCAGCACGCCCTCCCAGGTCATCACGAAGAACGGCTCGGCCAGGACCTCGATCAGGTGCACCATCGCGAACAGCAGCACCACGCGCAGCGCCACGGCGATCACGATGCCCCAGAGCCGCACCGCCTTCTGCTGCGCCAGCGGCGCGCGTTTCGACTGGATCGAGATGTAGAGCAGGTTGTCGAAGCCCAGGACGGCCTGCAGGAAGCACAGCATAAGCAGGTTGCCCAGGTTCGTGAGCGTGAAAAGGTCGGCCATCGGTCGCGTCCCGTTTTCGTGATTGGTGATCTGCCGGAACCTTAAGCGCCCCTCCACGGGGAACAAGGCCCCCGCCGCCCGGGCGCCGTTTTCTTGGCAAGAAAACGATCCGGATCATTGCCAATGATCCGCACCGGAATATTCCCAATATTCCGGCTACCGCGGCCGGCCGCGCCCCGCGCCTGGCTTCGGGCCCCGCTTCGGCCCCGACTTCGGGCCCCGCTTCGGGCCAGACTTAGGCTTCTGCTCCGCCGCCTCCGGCCCCGCGCCCAGCCCCAGCTGGTCGCGCAGCACCCGGCCCTTGACCTCGCTGACCTCGCCGGTCTTCAGCTTGCCCAGTTGGAACGGCCCGTAGCTCACCCGGATCAGCCGGTTCACGCTCAGCCCCACCGCCTCCATCGCCCGGCGGATCTCGCGGTTCTTGCCCTCGCGGATCCCCACCGTCAGCCAGGCATTCGCCCCCTGCTGCCGGTCGAGCGTCACTTCCATCGGCTGGAACCGCTCGCCCTCGACTTCCATCCCCGCCCGCAACGGCGCCAGCACCGCGTCGTCCGGCGTGCCCTTCACCCGCACCCGGTAGCGCCTCAGCCACCCGGTCGAGGGCAGTTCCAGCCGCCGCTTGATCCCGCCGTCATTGGTCAGAAGCAACAGCCCCTCGGAACTCAGGTCCAGCCGCCCCACGCTCATCACCCGCGGCATCCCCGCGGGCAGCGCGTCGAACACCGTCGTGCGCCCCTGCTCGTCCCGCGCGCTGGTCACCAGCCCGGCGGGCTTGTGATACAGCCACAGCCGCGCCGGCTCGGCAGCCGCCAGCGCCTTGCCGTCCACCTCCACCTTGTCGCGGCCCGTCACGTTCAGCGCCGGGCTGTCGATCACCTTGCCGTTCACCGCCACGCGACCGGCCGCGATCATCCGCTCGGCCTCGCGCCGGCTGGCCACGCCGGCGCGCGCCAGCACCTTGGCGATCCGCTCGCCGGGGGGAGAAGAGTGTTCCATGCCACGGGCTCTACCGCGCCGCGACCGCCGAGGGAACCGGCGATCCGCGCCCCTCGGCCGGAGAGCGATGCGCTGGCGCTTTCCGCCGCGGTGCGCGATGAGGGCGTATGAGCCGATTCACCAGCCACATGACGCTCGCCCTGGACGAAGCCCGCGCCGCCGCCGCCCGCGGCGAGGTGCCGGTGGGCGCGGTGCTGGTCGACCCCGCGGGCCATGTCGCCGCCCGCGCCGGCAACCGCACCCGCGAGCTGTCGGACCCCACGGCGCATGCCGAGATCCTCGTCCTCCGCGCCGCCTGCGCCGCCGCCGGGTCCGAGCGGCTGCCCGGCCACGCGCTCTATGTCACGCTGGAACCCTGCCCGATGTGCGCCGCCGCCATCGGCTTCGCCCGCATCGCCCGGCTGGTCTATGGCGCGGCGGACCCGAAATCGGGCGGCGTCGCCCACGGCCCCCGCGTCTTCGCCCACCCGCAGGCGCATCACGCTCCCGAGGTGGTCGACGGCATCGCCGCGGCGGACTGCGAGGCGCTGCTCAGGGACTTCTTCGCGGCCCGGCGGTGACGCCCGCGGCCGCCCGTGCCTCACACCGCCACCCGCGCCTCGGTCCAGGTCGCCGCGTTCGCCAGCACCCGGTCGGCATCGACGAAACGCGCGCGCAGGATGCGCTCGTAAAGCGCGCCCTCCTCCTCGCGGCTCACCGGCCGGTCCACGCCCAGCATCTGCCGCAGCGCGGCCTGCAGCGCGTCCACCGTGCCGGACCCCTCGTCGAACTGCGCCTTCTTGCGCCAGACGAGCTCCGCCGGCAGCAGATCGGCGCAGGCCTTGCGCAGGATCCACTTCTCCGTCGTTTCGCCGGTCGACTCTACGGCCTCCGGGTCGGTGCGGCACAGCTTCAGTTCCGCCGGCACCGCCTGCGCGAAGTCGATCAGCTCGCGGTCGAGGAACGGCGTGCGGCCCTCCAGGCTCTCGGCCATGGTGATCCGGTCCACCCGCTGCAGGTTGATGTTGTGCATCGTCCCCAGCGACCGCGTAAGCTCGTCGGCCAGCGCGCGCGGCTCGTCCACATAGGCATGGTGATAGGTGTAGCCCGCGAACAGCTCGTCCGCGCCTTCGCCGGTCAGCACCGCCTTCACCGCCTCGCGCGCCAGCCGCGCGGCGAAGAGCGTGGGCACCGCGCTGCGCACCAGGTCGATATCGCAGGATTCCAGGTGATAGATCACGTGGTCCAGGTTCGCGGCCACGTCCGCGGCGGTGAACGCCCGCTCGCGGTGGTCCGAGCCGATATGCGCGGCCACGGCGCGGGCGGCCAGCAGGTCGGGCGCGCCCTTCATCCCGACGGAAAAGGTCTTGAGCGGCGGCCGCCCCGTCTCCTGCCGCACCTTCTGCGCGATGGCGGCGATGATCGAGCTGTCGAGCCCGCCCGACAAAAACGAGCCGACCTCGACATCGGCCACCATCCACTTGGCCACGGCCTCTTCCAGCACCAGCCGCAACTCGTGCGCGGTGTGGTCCACGTCCAGCCCCGGCTCCGCCACCGCCGCGCCGTGCGGGGTACGGTACCATTGCCGCCAGCCGTCGCGGCTGTCGTAGAGCCCGCCGGGCGGCACATGCTCCACCGCGTCGACCGGCACCCCGTCGAACGCCTTCAGCTCCGAGGCAAAGGCCAGCCCGTCGCCCAGCCGCGCCATGTAGAGCGGCTTGATCCCCAGCGGGTCGCGGGCGGCGACGATCCGGTCGCGGGTGGCCAGCACGAAGGCGAACATGCCGTCGAGCTTGCTGATCCAGCGGCTGGCGCCGGAGCGGAACAGGTGCAGGATCGTCTCGCTGTCGGTCGCGGTCTCGAACGCGCCTTCGCCGAGGATCGCGCGCAAATCCTCGTGGTTGTAGATCTCGCCGTTGACGACGAGCAGGTCGTCGGTCTGGTGGATCGGCTGCGCGCCGTCCTCGGTCCCGATGATCGACAGCCGGCAATGCGCCATGACGACCGGCGCATCGGGCAGCCGCGCCACGGCGACGGCGTCGGGGCCGCGATGGGCGATCTGGCGGATCATCTTCTGGGCGAGGCTCTCGTCGCCGACCTTCCAGAGACACACGAAGCCGCACATCCGGTCCTCCTCCCCTCACTGCGCCCCGCCGGGGTCGTCGCCCCTTGTATGGCATGGCCGCCCGGGGAAGGCATCCCGGGTGCGGGGAAAATGGGCGGGGGGCGCCCGCAAGACGGCATGGTGCGGACAGGCCATCGCGCGACGCGGCACCGGATCGGTCGTGGGCGATGTCCACCTGCCTCGCGCGGCGCACCGCCGTGCAGCCCCGGCCGTTCGGCAGTCCCTCCGGGGGCCACGGCCCGGCCTCACGCCGGGGGCGGCGCGTCTGGCGCGGACAGCGTCAAGTGTCCGACATACATGCTTATGTCTCCGGCATCGCAAAGCGCGACCGTGCCCCGGCGGCGCGGCGCTGCACCGCGGTCCGTTCGATCAGGGGGCCGCTATCCGGCAACGCCGAAGTGGTGGTGTCGTGTCGCACGGACAGGCCGCGGACTGTTACCGCTATCTATAATGCAATCAGCGCCTTACACCCCCGTCCAACCTCGGACACCCCGCGCCGGGGCTCACGGAAACCGCCGCTCCAGCTCCTTCGGATCGACCCCCTCGACGGCCCAAAACGCCTCCGCCTCCGGCCCGATCCGCGCCAGCACGTCGTCCAGGTCCCGTTGCCGGACATGCCGGCGCAGGGCCCAGGCCACCGCCTCGATGCAATGGTCCGGCGTCAGGTTGTGGTCCTTGCGGACCGCCTTCGCGTCGGCCACCTGTTCGGCCCGGCTCCCCCAGTCCGCCGGCGCCTCGGGCCGCCACCGGTAGACGAAGATCGCCCGCAGCACCGCCGGCAGCACGTCGGCAAAGGCCAGCCCCTGCGCCACGGTCAGCCGCCGCCGGAAGGTCTGCAGCACGCCGTCGACGGCGGTGTAGGCCATGTTGTCCGACCCCAGGTCCAGCCGCTCCCGGGCATCGGCCAGGAACGCCTGCCAGTCCCTGGTCGCGGTGCGGTAGGCATGGGGCATCGGCATCGCATCAGCCTGCCGCAGCCCGCCGGGCTACTCAACCCGGTTCAGCTTTGCCGCGCCCCGGTCTATCGTCGCGCCATGACCACCGACCAGATCATCCTCTTCGCCCTGTTCGTCACCGTCTTCGGCCTGCTCCTCTGGGGCCGGTTCCGCTACGACCTCGTCGCCTTCGCGGCGCTGATGGCGGGGGTCGTCCTGGGCGTGGTCCCGTCGGACGAGGCCTTCTCCGGCTTCGGCCACCCCGCCACGCTGATCGTGGCGCTGGTCCTCGTGGTCTCGGCCGGGCTGGTGAACTCGGGCGCGGTCCACCTGATCACCCGGACCATGGTCGACAGCTCCCGCGCGCTGGGCGGCCATATCGCGACCATGGGCGCGGTGGGGGGCGTGCTGTCGGCCTTCATGAACAACGTGGCCGCGCTGGCGCTGCTGATGCCGGTGGACATCCAGACCTCGAAGAAGGCCGGCCGGCCGCCGGGGCTGTCGCTGATGCCCCTGTCCTTCGCGACGATCCTGGGCGGCATGGCCACGCTGATCGGCACGCCGCCCAACATCATCATCGCCTCGATCCGCGGCGAGCGGCTGGGCGAGCCCTTCGCGATGTTCGACTTCGCCCCGGTCGGCGCCGTGACCGCGGCCGTGGGGCTCCTGTTCGTGGCGCTGGTCGGCTGGCGGCTGATCCCGTCGACGGTGGCCGAGGACACCGCCGACGCCCTGAACGAGGCGGTCTATATCGCCGAGCTGACGGTGCCGAAGGACTCGAAGCTGATCGGCACCCGCCTGTTCGAGCTCTACGACGACGCCGAGAAGGCCGACGTGGCGATCCTCGGCCTGGTCCGGAACGGCAAGCGGCTCTACGGCGACCAGCGCTCGACCCGGCTGGCGGCCGAGGACGCGCTGGTCCTGCAGGCCGAGCCGGATTCGCTGGACGAGTTCCGCGCGGCCAAGTCGCTGAACTTCGCCGAGGCGGCGCGCGAGGAGAAGCTGATGGCCGAGGCGGAGGGGCTGTCGAAGATCGAGGTCGTGGTGCCCGAGGACGCCCGGATCGACGGCAAGACGGCTTTGTCGGTGGGGCTCAACTGGCGCCGGCGGGCGGTTCTTCTGGGCATCTCCCGGAAGGGCGCGGCGATCAAGAGCCAGGTGCGGCGGACGACGGTGCGGGCCGGCGACATCCTGCTTCTGCTGGTGCCGAAGGGGACCGAGGCGGAGGTGACCGACTGGCTGGGCTGCCTGCCCCTGGCCGAGCGGGGGCTGGCGGTGACCCAGACCTCGAAGATGTGGCTGGCCATCGGCCTGTTCGGCGCGGCGGTCGCGGCGGCCTCGCTGGGGCTGATCTATCTGCCCGTGGCGCTGGGGATCGTGGTGGTGGGCTACGCCCTGACGCGGATCGTGCCGCTGAGCGAGCTTTACGACCATATCGAGTGGCCGGTCGTGGTGCTTCTGGGCTCGATGATCCCGCTGGGCGCGGCGCTGGAGGACTCGGGCGGCACCGAGCTGATCGCCGGCGCGCTGGTGGGGCTGACCGAGGGGCTGCCGGCCTGGGCGATCCTGGCGGTCTTGATGGTGGTGACGATGACCCTGTCGGACATCCTCAACAACACGGCCACGGCGATCGTGGCGGCGCCGGTGGGGATCACCATGGCCGAGCGGCTGGGGGTGGACCCGGACCCGTTCCTGATGGCCGTGGCGGTGGCCGCCTCCTGCGCCTTCCTGACCCCGATCGGGCACAAGAACAACACCCTGATCCTGGGGCCGGGGGGCTACCGGTTCGGGGATTACTGGCGGATGGGGCTGCCGCTGGAGATCATCGTGGTGGTCGTCTCGGTGCCGGCGATCCTGGTGTTCTGGCCGCTGGGCGGGTAGGTGTCCGAGGTTGGACAGGGGGGTAAGTGACTGAAATGACTGTGGATAGCGCTAACGGAGACCGGGTCGGGAAGGGTGTCCAAGCGCGCCTGTGTCGTCTGCGGGACGGGCCGACACCATGGAGGGTTTTGCCTGTGGGGTCCGACCACGGTAACTCGTTGATCTTGGGTTCTGGCGTCGGAGCGGGCAGACTCCGCTGTTTCTGGCGCGCAGGTCGTGGCAAGAGGTATTGTCCGGTGTGCGGGACAAACCAGACATCCAATGCACGGCAGCTTCCGGGGCAGGGCACAAACGGTCGTTATCGCCGGTGACGGAAACGCATGAGTTTTGGCAAACACTGCCTGGCGGCATCCGCCGTGGTCATCAAAATCAACGTAGGCAGTAGCAAACGGCGACTGCTGTTGTTCCGGTCT
This sequence comes from Psychromarinibacter sediminicola, assembly GCF_029168335.1. Taxonomy (GTDB): domain Bacteria; phylum Pseudomonadota; class Alphaproteobacteria; order Rhodobacterales; family Rhodobacteraceae; genus Psychromarinibacter; species Psychromarinibacter sediminicola. Next base: position 736 of record NZ_JARGYC010000079.1, on the reverse strand, counting down.
CATCGAAGACATGCCATTTTAGCGCCTCCGTGGCCCCCGTGTATCTCGTTTCGGCCTCTACTCTGACGACGCTGCGCGGCGCGTTTGAGAGGCAAATTTCGTTTTCTATGTTATCTCGGTAGGCAATGTTCAGCCCTACTGTTCCGGGATTGCAGTCCGCCAAAGGTGGCGACGAGGCAACGGGAACAAGTTGCTCACCCTCAAGCATGTCAGGTGCCTCTGCCCTGTGCTCCTCCTGTTTCCTCTTCCATACGTTTGTAATGGACATGTCTGGCCCCCACCGAGCACTGACCTGATCTCCGTATCCAGATACCAGGATTTCCATGTCTCCGCTCTTTCCATCGTCTTGTTGCCATGTTGCCGGAAACAGGATGAAACCCGACCCTGGTGGACCCCCGCCTACTATCGCAATACTTCCCGATGCCCGGCCGGGCGTATTGGAATATCGAGCGTATCGACCGGTCTGGTTAAACTCAATGCTGCCCCAGGCATCATCGTCTTCCCAAACAGTGTCGCCCAGATTTTCTTCCAACCATCTCATCTCGACTTCGGTGAGCTTCCGAAACGGCTTCGGGGGATCCGAATTGCTCCAAACTGGGAGGAAAGCGGACACGCTTGCCAAGAAAGCAATGGGGGCGAGCATCGTTAGAGCGTTTTCCGATCAATCTGCATCGTATCCGCAGGCGGCGAAGTAGTTTTCGCATTCCTGGTGCGTGAAGCAGTCGATGAGTTCGCC